>NZ_BAZE01000001.1:614950-788713 GCF_000710955.1 Nocardiopsis alba | reverse complement strand
GGGTGACTGCGGATGAAGCCTACGGGCAGGTGAGCCGCCTGCGGTTGTGGATGGAAGAACACGACATCCATCACGTGGTCGCAGTACCCAAATCCCAGACGGTCATCACGATGGACCTGGGCCAAGAGCGCGCCCACCGTTTGATCGCCGATCTGCCCGAACAGGCGTGGGAACGCCTGAGCTGCGCAGACGGGGCTCACGGACCGCGCGTCTATGACTGGGCCCGGGCCGATATCCGCCCCTGGAGGGAGCCGGGCAAAGGGCACTGGCTCCTCGCCCGCAGGAGCATCACCGACCCCGAAGAGTTGGCCTATTACATCTGTTTTGCCGATGAGAACACGACGCTGGTGGAACTGGCGCGGGTGGCCGCATCCCGGTGGGCGGTCGAGGAGTGTTTCCAGGCCGCGAAGAACGAGACAGGGCTGGACCACTACCAGGTGCGGGGGTATCGGGCCTGGTACCGGCACATCACCTTGTCCATGGCCGCGTTGGCGTTCCTGGTGCGGCTTCGCCAGGGCGTTCAAAAGGGGGATCAGAACACGCCTCGAGCGTGTGTCTGATCCCCCTGAGCGTCAACGAAATCCGCCGTTTGTTCAACCGAGTAGCGGCGCAGATTTCTCACCCGGTCGAGCACGTCCTGGAATGGTCGCACTTCAGACGCCGGTCCCAGCAGCGTGCCCGGGTGAGCCACTATCACAGACGCACAGGCAACAACCTGTCGTTGCAGTACTAAGGGAAGTGCGCGACCCGTGTGGACGGGCGCGAAGAGGATGGGACGGTCGCGTTTCCGAAGCCAGGGGGTTCTACGGGAGCCCCGGGACGCCAGGGAAACGCGATGACCATCAAGGTAGCCAGAGAGGTCATCTAAATTCTCTTTTTAGATTGATAAGCAACGTTATCAAAGACTCGTATCCTGAAACGGTCGTTTGGTGAATCCCTCAGTGACCGTCGTCCTATGGTCCGGCGCCCCGCTGCGAGGCCGACCGGTGGGCCATCGCGCGGACATGTCGTGCACTACGACGAGCCCGGCGCATCCTGGACGGGGAGGAGACACGGACCGCGGCGTCAGAAGGCCTCCTGCCACCGCCCGGAACTGTGGTTCATCAGCGGAAGTCCGTCCAGGTGCGTGCCCAGCACCACCGACCTGCCCTCCGCCATGGACACATCGAGCTGTTCGTACAGCCGGTCCGTTCCCGTGCCCCGGCTGCCGATCCAACCGTTGGAGAGCAGCGATATGAAATCCGTGCCGTTCAGGTACCGCGGGATCGACTTCTGCCGGATGCGCTTGCCCGTCTTATGGCCCAGGTCTTCTGCGTGCTCATGGACGATCTCGAAGTGCTCACGGGTGAAGTACATGCCCGCCACGAGATCCGGAGTGGACGGCATGCGGGTTTGGGGAGCGCACAGCTTCACGAAGCACGGCGTGTCGACGAGGCGGATGTCAAGGCTCCGCGGCGTGGTGTCCCGGAAGTCCTCGTCCACTTCGCGCATGCGCTTGAGCTGTTTGAGGAAGCGGTCATCGACGCTGCTGTACAGGCCCTCCTGCGTTTCCTGGAAGGTCTTGTACTGGAGCATGACGAAATTCCCGCCGTGGGGGTTGTAGTAGATCAGGTCGACCCCGGTCTTGGTCTCCGCGGGGGTGCGATCGACATTGGCCACCAGCAGTGACCTGTTGCCGTACTTGTTCCTGAACTCCCGCCAGGCGATGTGCTCGGTGTTGCGGGACTCCCAGCCCGGCATGGTGAACGCGTCGGAGTCGACCTGCCACTTCTCCTGGGGATTGAACCGTCCCTCCTTCAGGTTTCCCGCGAGCCCCGTGAGGAACGGGTCGGTGGCCTTGGTGGGGCGCCAGCTCATCAGGTGCTGCCGATCGATATCGAAGGCTTCGAAGAGCACACCGACCGCATCGCGTTCGAGGGGTCGGACCGGGCGGTCCTGGATCTCGGGTTCCTGCCCGGCCATCTGCTCTTGGAGCTCGCGAACCGTCTCGGCGGCTTCAGGGGAGATTTCTTCCAGCCTCGCCAGAATCTCCCGCCCGGTCGCCGGAGGTAGGCCGCGGTTGCGTTCGAACGCCTCCATCGGGCGCTTGCCCAGATCTTCGAAGAGATGCAGCGGGACAGGCATGGCCAGACGGGCGAAGTGGGAGACGTCGACCTTGCGTTCGAAGGAGCCGGACTTTCCCACCGGTGCCACCAGCCCCAAACCCGCGACGGCACGCGCCTCCTGGCCCGCGCGTTCGTCGATGAAGAGGCACAGGTAGGTGCCGCGCTTCCACTTTTCGTGCGCGCCGGGTACGGCGAACTGCCCGCTTCTGACCCTGGTGCGGATGAGGTAGTCGTGCATCACCGCTGTGAGACTGAGAACGGCGAGCCGGCTCGCGGGCTCTTCGGCCGTCGCCTTGGGTACGTGGCCGTTCGCGAGGAAACCGCCATAACGCCGGGCAGGATCGGCATACGCGGCGAGCTCCTTGTCCACGGTCTCCCGAGGAGTAGGCCGGAGGATCCTTTCGGTATCCGTGTACAGGTCCGCGAAGGAGAAGAGGAGTTCGTCGTTCCCCTGCCCGAAGTCCGTGATCACCTGGACGGCCCAGCGGGCAGCCTCGGACACCCCGGGGACCGGGCTCCGAACCGACCAGAACCGCTGCTTCTCGCCGTCGCGGGAGATCAGGAACAGCGACCAGCCCGTGTTCTCGGCCCAATCGATGGACCCGCCGCTGATACCGCGCGGATAGGGAGGCCGCAGGAGGGCACGAGCCCACCTTCCGGCGTTCGTGGTCCCTGTCTCCAGGGAACGCAAACAGATCGATGCGGACAGGGCGGTGTACACCCGCCCGACGTAAGGAGTGTGGTCGACCATGAAAGGGGGTTTCCAGTGAGGGGTGGGCGAAGCGTTCCGGTGTTCCGGTGGGGGAAGCCGTGGGGTCGGCGTTGGCTTCGCCCGTTGCTTCGTTCCTTCTTGTCGTATCCCGTGCCGAAGGGAGCCGCTCCTCCTTCGGTCAGCGGGCACGATACAGGGGCGGACGGGGACACCGGAGCGGGTGTGAGCGGGGGCGGCGAAAGGCCGTCGGGACCTGGGCGGGTCCCGACGGGCGGGGTCACAGCCAGCGGGTGAGCTTGTCGCGGGGGGCGGGGTCGACCCACCAGAGCTTCGCCTGCGGGTTCCAGCGGGCCTTGACCTCGCGCTTGGCGATCTCCTTCTCGACCTTGGGCACGTTGAGGTACAGGCGGCCGTTCACCACCTTGCCGACCTCGGGGACGGGGCCGTACGTGGCTTCCCCGGCATCGGCGGGCGGCTGCCAGGGGTCTCGCTGGCGGAGGGGTTTGTCCTGCTGGGCGGTGTCGACGATCTGCCGGACACGGGTGCACGCGCCGGGGTCGGTCAGGCGCATCATCAGGTCCGTGGGGCCGGTGCTGGCGAGCAGGTTGAGCGATCCGTGCCACAGGACCGAGCCGTCGAGGATCACCACCTTCTCGTGCATCCGAGGACGCAGCGAGATCTCGCAGCCGGCCTCGTGGAGTTCACGGATCAGGCGGTCCTGGCGGTCGCCCTCGTCCTGGCTGGAATCGCCCGGGGGGGCGGGTGTGCACGATGACCCTGATGCCCTGCGCCAGACGCGGGGACAGGTGCTTGAGCCAGTCCGCCACCGGCTTGACCTTGAGGAAAGGGCTGTAGATCTCGATGCTCTTCGAAGCGTGGAGAATGTCCCATTCCACGGCCTTGTAGACCTCGTCGGTGGGGAAGAACGCCGGTCGGCCGAGCTCCTCCTCGGTCAGCCCGCCCAGGTCGCCGGCGCTGCGGATCGGGATGAGGTCGTCGACCGGGATCCGCTGCGCTGTCCTCTCCAGGGCGGCGAGCATGCGCACGGTCTCGCTGTCGGGGCGCATCCGCTCCCGCAGGTAGGCCACGTCGGCCACGACCACCAGGTGGTCCTGGGCCCGGCTCAGGGCGACGTTGAGGAGGCGGGTGGTGTCCGAGGACAGGCCGACGCCCTCGTAGAAGTGACCGGGCTTCTTCCCCGCCCCCGCCACGGTGTCCAGGATGACGAGGGGCCGCTGGCTGCCCTGGAACCGGTGTACCGTGTCGGCCAGCCCCTCGTACTTCTCTCCGAAGCGATACTTCAGGCTGCTCCGCAGGTGGGTGACCTGCTTGCGGTACGGGGAAATCACCGCGACCAGCTCGGCGGGGGAGCCCGGCTCGTGGCTCTTGCGCGCGGGCAGGACCGAGTCGTACTGGGGGTTGCGGACGAGCTCGTGGATGACGGCCTCGTGGACCTGGTTCGACTGGTGTTTGTCCCAGCCCTGGAGGGGAACGCGTCGGGAGGAGGTGTCCACCAGGACCACCGAGCCCTCCAAGAAGGGGGAGTGCGGCAGCCGCGAGTCGTCTCCGCGGCCGGTGGTGAGCGGGGCGTCGGGGTAGGCGACCTCGTTGACGATCGAGCAGATGCCCGGGCGCATGCGGTACTGGACGCCGAGACTGACGAGGCGGGGGTCGTCGGTGACCGTGCCGGCCGCGTCGATCAGTCCCGCGGCGTGGAAGGCATCCAGGTCCATCCACTGCGCTGCGTGCCGCTTCTCGTCGGCGTTCAGCTTGTGGGAGCCCTTTCCCTTGGTGATCGCGGACAGCTGCCGGAAGTCACCCGCCACCACGACCCGCTTGCCCGCCAGCCCGGCCGCGCACCAGGCGGAGGGCAGGTCGACCATGCCGGCCTCATCGATGATCACCGTGTCCACCTGGTCCATGAGGGGCTTGGACTGGAGCGCCTTGGCCAGGGTCGTGCCCATGACCCGGCACCTCGCACGGATAGATTCGACGATGCGGGCCCGCTCTTTATGGATGTGTTCGAGTTCCGCCTCGGGGGTGCGGATCCGTTCGTCGATGGCCGGACGGGAGGGGTATCCCCGAACCGACTCCAAAGCCGTCCCCAGCTCCTGGTGTGCGGTCCGGAATCGGGCGGCGGCCTGTTCGTGCTTGGCGGTCGCGGTGTCTCGACGCATCCGGGCGTCGCGCAGCCCGTGTTGCAGCCTCTGCTGCTGCTCTGTGAGAAGGGAGAGCCGAGTCGCCTTGCGGCGGGCGAAGATGCCCGAAGGGGTACCGAGCACGCGGATGGCTTCATTCACCTGGGCGAGGCCCCCATCGAGCCGGCTGACGTCCGCCTGAGCGGCGGAAGCTGCTGCGGTGGCGGTCCCCTCCGCCGCGCGTGCAGCGGCCGTTTCCGAGTCGATCCGCGCCAGTCGCTCGTAGGCGGTCTGCTGTTCTCGGGCGAGTTCGAGGCTTTCCTCCAGCTCGCGTGTTCGCTCGCCCAATTCTTCGCCCAGGCGTCCGGAGATCATCTGCGCGTCGATGACCGAGCCGAAGCGCTCACGGAGAGACGCGACCTCGATGTCCCCGGCCCGCTGTACCAGACCGCGATCGAAATTCTGTTCCCCCTCCAGGAGTTCGCAGATGCGTTCCAGGGCCTGGTCGACGGCGGCCTTGGTCGGCGCGAGGAACAGTACCCGCTCGCCGATCCGGTAGGCGCCTTCCACGATATGCGAGATCACCTGGGTTTTCCGGTCCCAGGGGGACCCCAGATGAAAGTGATGTCGCTTTCGAGAGCCTGCTCCACGCCCAGCCGCTGCTGGTCGTTCAGTGCCAGGTCGGCGTATTCGGCAATGTATTTTTCGGGGTGCCGCAGGTATCGTACCTGTTGGGATTCCTGTCCCACGATCCATCCCGCGGTGATCGTGTTGACGGGGCTGGAGCGTTGCCCCCGGTCCTCGATACGGGTCAGCAGGGATCGGAGCGACCGGGTCTCGTCCTCCCGGAGTCGGGCGTTGCCCGGAGCACTTCCCAGGTCGGCCTCGGTGGTGACGTGGATCTTCCCGTTGGGGTGGCGTCGCGCCGTGGCCTGCCGCCAGTCATCCCGGGAATGTGAGAGGCGTACGAGCAGCTCGCCGGAATCGAAATCCTGCCGCCACCGCTCGCAGGAGAACATGTATTCGTGAGGGGTGGAGCCGCCTCCTGTCCGTACTCTCTTCCCCTTCTTCAGGGAAACGCTGTTCGGTCCTGCCTTCGTGTCGGACAAGACCGCCTTGATCTCGTTCTTGATCGCGGTGATCAAATACGGTGCCGGGTCTGGGCGTGCGCTCGGAGAGTTCACGGCTCCCTTTCCAGGGTTCGGCGCAGGGGAGGGCAAGAAGGAGTATGCATCAGCCTGGAGACGTTCCGTGCCCAGGGAAAACGGTCCTGACTTTCCCGTTCTTTCTCGGGAGGAAGTGTCAGCGCAGATGATTCGAGCCGATTCGAATGGGCGAGCGAGGGGCGGGGGCGGGTGCGCGTGATCGCCGAGCAGCGTCCCCGTGTGCTCGGCGCCGGTGGCGGGGAGTGGTCGGTGCCTGTGTTCCGTAGACGGTCGGTGGAGCTTGCCGATCAAGTGGATCACGGGACTTCACGGCGCTTCTTCCGGGCGGTGGGCGTCCACTCACACCACGCACCGTTTCCGTGGTCCTGGTCTCAGGGGGTGCTCTCGGCGGCGCGTTTGAGGTCCTCGGCCTGCTGGTCCAGGTGGCCTTGCGGAAGAACACCCTGACGATCGACACCATCAGCCCGCGCGTCGCCAGGTCCAGAGTCAGGCGCGAGCGGTTCCCGCCGAGGGCGTCGACGCGCTGCCGGGGCGCCTGGATCTCGACGGACTTCTCGAATCACATGTCGGAGCCTCCTCGCCGGGGACTCGCATCCTCCGGACCGTGTGCGACCGACCCTACGCGGCACCCGCCCCGAGCAGTGTGAACGTGGGCCCTCCCCGTACGCCGCGTCGGACGGACACGGGCACCGGTGACGCTCCAGGCGTATGTGGTCCCACCGCGCCGTCCTCGGCCACCGGCGCAGTGGGACTGCCCTGCACACGGTTCAGGCCGGGCCCCGCCCGGCATGGACGGGGCCGCCGGTGCACCCCCGGCAACGCAAAAGCCCCTGACCACTTTGCGTTTCCGCTGGTCAGGGGCTTGAGCCTCTGGGGTGAGTGACGGGACTTGAACCCGCGACTTCTTGGACCACAACCAAGTGCTCTACCGGCTGAGCTACACCCACCATGTCCGCCGGGCCTCTCGGCCCTGCGTACGTATGAAAGCTTAGCGGACTCCGAGGAGTGCTTCGATCATTTTTCGGGGGCGGATTCGGCGAGAGCCACGTCACGCGCCTTCATGCCGGTGCCGCCCTCGACGATCTCGGCGGCGATCGCGCGGGCGGTGGCCGAGTCGGGCCCGGGTTCGGGCACGAAGGCGGCGGCGCGGAAGTAGCGCAGCTCCTGGATGCTCTCGGTGATGTCGGCCAGGGCGCGGTGGCCGCCCTTCTTCTCCGGGCTCGCGTAGTAGACGCGCGGGTGCCAGCGGCGCAGCAGCTCCTTGATGGAGGAGACGTCGATCATCCGGTAATGGAGGTGGGAGTCGATCCGCTTCATGTCGCGGGCGAGGAAGGTGCGGTCGGTGGCGATGGAGTTGCCGCACAGGGGCGCCTTGCCGGGCTCGGACACATAGCGGCGGATGTGCTCCAGGACGATGTCCTCGGCCTCCTGGAGGGTGACGCCGTCGTCCAGCTCGGCGAGCAGCCCGGAGGTGGTGTGCATGTCCCGGACGAAGTCGCCCATCCGGTCCAGAGCGTCCTGCGGAGGCTTGATCACGACGTCGACACCCTCGTCGAGGATGTTGAGTTCGCTGTCGGTGATCAGACAGGCCACCTCGATCAACGCGTCGTTCTCGAAGTCGAGGCCCGTCATCTCGCAGTCGATCCACACCAAGTTGTCGTTCATACGGGTCAGCTTAGGCGTTTCGGATCTCGGAACGGACGACGAAGGGGGCGGCGGGCCATCGAGGCCCACCACCCCCTTCGTCGGAGCGTCACCGCCGGACCATCAGATGTGGACGGCGAAGATGTCGTACATCCAGTCCCACGTCCCCGAGAGCTGGAGGTAGCCCAGCAGCCCGAGGATCAGCACGATCAGGATGAGGGTGAAGCACCCGCATCCGCATCCGCGCTTCTTTTTTTTCGGCGGCTGCTGCTGGGGAGGACCGTAGGGGTGACCATGGGGTCCCGCCGGGCCGCCCCACTGGGGGCCGCCGGGCGGCGGACCGCCATGGGGGCCGCCCATCGGGCCCTGAGGGTGCCCCGGGCCTCCGTGCGGGGGGCCTCCCATGTGGGGCTGCCCCGGGCCGAAACCCGGAGGCGGGCCCTGCGGCGGGCCCGGAGGCCGGCCGGGAGGCGGACCGAACTGTTGGGGCGGCGGAGCGCCGAACTGCTGATGCGGGGGCTGCCCCTGGGGGGCGAAACCCCGCGGCGGGTAGCCGGGAGGCGGGCCCGCCGGAGGACGCTGACCGTAGACGGGCGCCTGCTGGGGGCCGGATGGAGGCTGGTGAGGGGCCACCGGGGGTTGCTGAGGGGGCGCGGGGGGCCGGTGCCCGAAGGAGGGCGCCTGTTGCGGTCCCGAAGGTGGCTGCTGGCCTGGGGAGGGCGCCTGCTGGGGGCCGGACGGGGGCTGCTGCCCGAAGACCGGTGCCTGCTGCGGTTCCGACGGCGGTCGCTGACCGAAGGCGGGGGCCTGGCCCGGCTGCGGACCGGAGGCCGGCTGCGGTCCGCCGGCCTGACCCGGGTTCTGCGGGGTCCACGCCGCGGGCGGGGAACCGGCGGAGCCCTCCGGGGCGCTCGGCTGTTCGGGAGCGTTCTTGCGCGCCTCCTCGGCCCGCTCGCGTTCCTCCTCCGCGCGCTTTCGGGCCTCTTCGGCCTGCTCGGCCGCCTCGGCCTCCTTGCGGACCCGTTCCTCTTCGCGCTTCTTCGCGGCCTCGGCCTCGGCCTGGCGCCGCTGTTCCTTGCGCTCCTCGGAAAGGTCCGCCCAGCCCTCCTTGAGGTTGCCGAGGAACTTGTTGAACTTGCCGCCCTTCTGGTCCTCCGCGTCGGAGCCCTCGGCCGCGCCGCCCGAGAACATCGGGTCGGAGGGGTCGAAGATCGCGGTGCCTCCGGGGGAGGGGGCGCCGGTGTTCGCGCCCGCGTTCGGGTCGAAGACGGCGGTGCGGGGGGTCTCCCCGATCTGGTTCGGGTCGAAGATCGCGGTGCCGCCGGGCGACTGTTCGGCGGGGCCGGGCTCGAAGACGGCGGTACGCGGGGCGTCGCCGATCCGGTCCGGGTTGAAGACGGCGGTGCGGGGGGTGTCCCCGATCGCGCCGCTCAGGTCCGCGGTGGGCTCCTCGTCGTCGTCCGTCGAGGGGGAGGGGGCCGGGGCGGCTCGGCCGGGCAGGTCGGAGGGGTCGACCCGGATGGTCGCGCCGGCGCCGCTCAGGTCGGCGGTCGGTTCTTCGTCATCGGGGTCGGACCCCCACGAGGAGGGGCTGATGCGCATGGTGCTCGGCTCGTCCTCCACCGGGGCGGGGGCGGGGGACGTGGGGGATCGCCGAAGGGAGGGGTCGTTCTGTCGGGAGGGGTCGATGCGGATGGTGCCGTGCTCGTCCTCTGGGGCGCTCGGGGCCCCGGGGGCGGAGGGGCCCAGCCGGACCGTTCCCTCGTCATCGTCGTCGGGGGCCGTGCCTCCCTTGTGAGCGCTCAGGTCGGCGGTGGGGAGTTCGTCCTCGCCGGAGAGAGCGCCTCCGCCCCGACCGCTCAGGTCGGTGGTCGGGAGCTCGTCCTCGGGGTCTTCGGCCCCGCCTTGGAGCTCGCTCAGTGAACGGGTATGCCGCGTCCACTCCTCACCGTTCCACCATCTGAGTGTTTGCGCGTCGCCCTGCGGGTCCGCATACCAACCCGGCTCGATAGATCCACCCATGGCCGACAGACTAAGGGGTTTCGGTACCGCACTTAACCAGTGGTATCCGATTCGCTGAGCCGACGGTGGTTCGAGAGGTCCACGTCTCTCTTTTCGTGTCCGTCCTGTAACAGGGAGTTGTGCTCCGGATGCTCTCCGGAGGCCGGAGAGCTCTCGGGGACCCGCGCGATCACCCGTTCCCCCGTGGCCACGCGCTCCGGACTGATGTGTCCCGGTGCGGTGGAGACCGATCCCGGGACCTGGTCATGGCCGAAGTGGCCGCCTCGGGACCAGGCCCGGGTGGTCTCCTGGCGTGTGGGGCGCCGTCCGTTCCGCCGTCCGGGGGCTCCGGCGGGCCAGTGTCTGGAGACCCCCCAGGAGTCCAGCCATGCCAGGAGAGGGTCCAGGCCGACCATGGGACCGTCGGTGAACGGTTCCGGCTCGGTGGCCACCACGGCCACCACGAGGCACACACGTCCCTCGTCCCCGTGGTCGAGGAGGCGCCGTTCCAGCGGGGTGCCGCCCAAGGGGAGAGCGCCGCGTCGGGTGGCGGCCAGGAGCTGGACGATCTCTCCGCTCACCGGGTTCCACACCAGGTGGGTGGTCCGGCCTTCGCGGATCAGTCTGAGTGCCTCCTCGCGTGCCGATCGGGTCCTCGGATCGGATCCGGTCACCGTCCAGACGGCACGGGGGGCACCGGCCCCCGCGGCGGTTCGGGAGGTCCCGCCGTCGATCCTCTCGGCACCGGGCATCCACACCTTGGCCATGGCACTCTCCCATCCGGTCACACCGGTTTCGAGGCGGGGGATCCGGGGCGGGAGCGCTGAAGGGGCCCGGATCGCGGTTCCCTCCCGTGGTACGCCACCCCCGGGGGAGAAGTCCAGAGCCTTTGGTGCGTTGGTGAGGTTCATGTCACCTTCTGTTCCGCCCCACGCACCCGAGAGTCACGGTCGGCCTTCGCGGGGAACGGAGAAGGGCCGGAACGCGGTGGTGTCCGCGTCCCGGCCCGGGGAGGAGGCGCGTGGGTCAGTCCCGGTCGTCCTCGGTGTCGGCGATCCGCAACGAGAACGCCTGGAGGAAGATGTCGCCGATCTCGGTGGGGTCCTCGGTCATGTAGGCGGCGCCTCCCGTGGAGGCGGCGATCTCCTGGAGGGGTTCCAGGTTCCGTACGTCCGGACCGAAGGCGATCGTGATGATGGGGATGGGCCGTGAGGGGCTGGAGAGGGAGTCGAGTTGGGAGAGCAGTTCGTCCAGCTCCATCCCACCGGGGTTGTCGTCGTCCCCGTCCGTGAGCATCAGGATCACGTTGGTGCGATCCGGCCGGTAGGTACGGGACATCTCCTGATAGGCGGCCAGGTAGGTCTCGTACAGCGCGGTGTCGCCCTGGGGCAGCGGTTCCAGGTTCTGGAGCGCGGAGGCCAGCACGTCACGATGCTCGTTCCCCGATCCGTCGGTCGCCTGGAGCTCACGGACCGGGGCGATCTCCTGGTGGTGGAGGTCGCCGTTGACGTTGGTGGAGAACTCCCACAGGCCCAACTCGGAACTGTCGGAGAACATCTGGAGCCCCTCGGCGGAGGCGGCGCCGGCCACCTGCATCCGGGTCAGCCCCGTTCCGGGGACCTCGGCCAGCATCGACCCGGAGATGTCGACGATGGTCAGGACCCGGGAGTCCATCTTGAGCTGGTTCCAGGAACGGATCAGGTCTTCGATGGAGCTCTCCGACGGGGAGGAGAGTTCATCACGCGGTTCGGGGAGGAACCCGGCCTCCTCGGTCAGGACGGAGGGGTCCCTCTCCCCTTCGGGGCCGCGGAAGCCCTCGGCCAGTAGACGGTCCGCGGCCGACTCGGAACGCACCGCCGTCCGGAACATCTCGGCGGCGCGGGTGATCGCGCTGTCCTCGCTGCGCACGATGTACGGATAGTCGAGGTAGTAGGTGCCCTCGTCCGGGTAACCGGCGCGCGCGGGCGCGTCGCCGTGGACGGAGTTGTAGCGCCACACGGCCTGTTCGGACATCACCATCACGGGAGAGGCGGACTCGCCGCCGCCGCTCAGGGCGAGGAAGGCGGCCTCCTCGTCGGCGGAGGCCCCTCTGTGCAACGACTGGAGGGCGGCGGTCATGCTCGCGTTGAAGGTGTCGGCGTCGGAGCCGGTCCCCTCGAGGGCCCCGTGCAGCAGGTGGAGGGTGCCCAGACCGCTGGAGCTGCGGGCCGGGTCGACCACGCGGACCGTGCGCCCGTCCTCCTCGCCGGGGGCGTCCGTGGGGACGACGTCCATCCAGGTGGTGGGGGCGTCGTCGGCCTCGGCGAGGTCGGCGCGCTCGGCGACGACCAGGGGCGTGCGGGCGACGGAGGTGCCGGTCTCGGTGACGACGGCGTCCCCGGCCTGCCCTTGGACGATACGGGTCCACATCGAGGAGTCCGGGATCCACACGTCGGACTCGGTCTCGCCCATGGTGGCGCCCGCCCCGGTGATGCCGAAGGCGACGTTGGCCGAGTCGATCTCCCGTACCGAGGCGCGTACGCAGTCGCCGTCGACGGTGTGCTCCTCGGCGTTGAAGTCGTCGGCCACGTCGCCCAGGGCCGGCCCCAGTTCGGGGCTGACCGCGATGTCCAGGGTCAGGTCGGAACCGCCGCAGCCGTCGCCCTTACCGAACATGTACACGCCCGCGGCGGCGATGACGATCACGATCGCCGACGCGGCGGCCAGAGCGGCGATCGCGCCGCCGCGGCCTCGTCGGCGGCCTCGTTCGGCGGGTTCTTCTGTGTGCTTTCCGCGGTGACGTCCCACAGCTTTCCTCACTGGGTGGTGTACGCACGGGGTCGTACAAGGGGGTGAGCGGGTACAGGGGGAGGGGTAGGGCTCAGTTGTCGCAGTCGGGCACGCACAGGCGCCGGGAGATCGAGCTCAGGAAGAAGTCGCCGATCTCGTCGGGGTCGTCGGTGACGAACGACGAACCGCTGGTGGCCCGGGCGATCGCGGCCAGTTCCCGCTCCTCGGCCCCGTCTCCGAACCCGATGATGAACATCGTGACCGGCCTGCGGGGGTCGAAGCGGTCCTGGAGGGCGGCGACCAGCTCCTCGTGGGAGATCTCGCTGGAGCCCTCGTCCTGGCCGGCGGTCAACAGGATGACGCTGTTGATCTTGTCCTCCTGGTATCCGGCCTGCACCTCGTCGTAGGCGGCCAGGATGTTGTCGTACAGACGGGAGCCGCCGCCCTCGACCTCCAGGTTCTCGGCGACGTCCACCATCTCCCGACGGCGGGTGACGTCCCCGTCGTCCGCCGCACCCAGCGGGTGCATGTCCGCGGCCTTGTCCCGTCCGCTCGGTCCATAGCCCTCCGCCATCAGCCACAGGCCCATGTCGGTCTCGTCGGGGAACAGGGACAGGCCCAGGAGCGCGGCCCGCTTGGCGATCTCGATGCGGGGGAGCCCCCCGTCGAGGTTCTCGGCCATGCCGGCGGAGGCGTCGGCCAGCACCAGGGTGCGGCTGGGCATCGACAGCCGGTTCCAGTCGGTGATCGAGGCCAGGAGCGCGTCCCCGGTCAGGTCCTCGTGGGTGGGCGGCGCCGCGGCGATGACTCCGGGCTGGGAGGCCAACAGTGACGACGCCTCGCCACCGGGGTCTCGGAAGCCGAGTTCGCGCAACCGGTCCCGGTACTCGTCGCCGCGCACGACCTCGTACAGGTCGGCGGCGGCCGAACCGAGGGCGGAGTCGTCGGTGGTGGTCACGTACGGGTAGTCGAGCGAGACCGTCCCGTCGCCGATGTAGTACGCCTGGAGTTCGGGGGCCGAATCGGCGCGACGCAGGTTGTAGGAGACCACCGCCTGCTCGGGGACGGCGATGACGGGGGCGGTGCGATCCCGGGCGGCCGCCGATCCGGTGAAGACGGACGTCAGGTCGATCTCTCCGAAGGTCGAGTCGAGTTGGACGTCGCGTACGAAGTCGGTCATGGCGGTGTCGGCGTCGTCGCCGGTGCCCAGGTGTGCGCGCACGGCCTGCATGACGGTCATGCCGTCGGCGCCGCGGTTGGGGTCGACCATCACGACGGGACGGTCGGGGTCGCGTTCACCGGGAAGGAGCAGGGTCCAGTCGGCGTCGTCCTGGGCGGGCATGCCCTCGGCGTCGGGCGGAGCGGCCAGGACGACGGGGGAGGAGGCCAGCGAGGGCGGATCGGTCTCGATGCCGTGCGCTCCGCCCGACGAGACCCGGGCCAGCTCCACCCAGGCGGAGGACTCGGGGACCCACACGTGCGGGGTGATGGTCGAGTCGCCCGGCCGGTTCCCGGACAGGGAGTCCATGATCCGGTGCGGGGCTATCTCGTCGACCTGTGCGTACACGCAGGTGCCGCCGTAGGAGGGGTCGTCGGAGTTGAACTCGGTCGCGGCCTCCCGAAGGACGGGGGCGACGCTCTGGGTGGTGGACACGCGCAGGTAGCGGGTCTCTCCACAGCCGAGCGCGTTCAGACCGGCCGGCACGGCGATCGCCGCCGTGGCGATGAGGGCGACGACGATCGCGGTGATTCCCAGGGGCGACCGCACCGCCTTGCGCGTGGTGGCGGCGGCCGGTGAGGCGAGACGATGACGTCCAGTGGACACGGGCACTCCGGGTGTGACGATTCCGGCCCCGGGCGGGGGTTTCGGGCCGGGTTCAAGGGGTGGCCGCGGGTCGCGGCGCCCGGCACCCGCGGAAGGAAGGGAACGAACCGTCGTCCCATGAGCGGCGTCCCACAAGGTGTGAAGACGAACGATCATCACGAACGACCGATTCCTCCACCGGACCTTACTTGTTGGTAATGGGAGAGTGGAAGGGGACGGGTGGTACCGCTCACATCGCCGCCCCCGTAGGCGTCCGGTGACCGCTTTGTTACGGCGTATGTCGGATGGCGGTCCCCGCTCACGGATACCATTGGCCCCCGGTCAGCGTTTGACCGATACTTGACGTCCGCTTTGCGGATGCCCCGCAGTGGCGGGGGTGCCCTCCACGGAACCCTCGCGACCAACCGACCCCCGAGGGTTTTGGCATGTCCCATTCGCACAGTGATCGACGCGGCCGAGGCGGGCCCGGAACCGCTCTGCTGGCCGGAGCCTGCTGCCTCGGCGCGGTGACCTACGCCGTGTTCGTCGGCCCGTCGATGCTGCCGCCCCAGGACGTGGAGGCGGCCAACGCCTCCAGCCCCGAGGTGCTCGGCAGTGTCATCGAGCCGAGCGCCGAGGAGCCCGAGACCAGGGCTCCGGTCGGTTCGTTGCGTGTTCAGGTGATCGACCGACACCACGCCTGGGTCCAGACCCTGGAGTGCGAGGGGGATCCGGAGGGGGATCCGCAGGCCTGCGCCGCGTTGGCCGAGGCCGCGGAGGGCACGGCGGGGGATCCCACCGCCTCGGTCCCGCCCGAGGACGAGGAGGAGATCGACCCCGAGGACGACCCCGGAGCCGACACCCTGTTCTCCGAGGTCCGGGACGGCACCGTGTGCACCGACAAGGTGTACGGCCCCCAACAGGCCGTCATCGAGGGCACGTGGGAGGGCCGCGAGATCGACACCACCCTCTCGCGTCGAGGCTCCTGCGAAGAGGCCCGTTGGCAGCGTCTGACCTCCGTCACCGACCGGTTCGAGAACGAGTAGGGGCCGCCGACGTGCGGCGGGGGCGAGCGGGTCGGGATAATCGACGACCATGAACGTCATCAGGGTCAGTGACCCCGCCGACCCCCGTCTGGCCGACTACACCCGTCTGCGCGACGTCAATCTGCGCCGCCACCTGGAGGCCGAACACGGCCTGTTCATGGCCGAGGGCGACAAGGTGATCCGCCGCGCGGCCACCGCCGGCTACGTTCCGCGCAGCTTCCTGCTCACCGAACGTCGGGCCGAGGCCCTGGACGACGTGGTCGCCGCCACCGAGGCACCGCTGTACGTGGTCTCCGAGGAGACCGCCGAACGCCTGGTCGGCTTCGACCTGCACCGCGGTGCCCTGGCCGCCTACCACCGCAAGCCCCTGCCCTCTCTCGACGAGGTGTTGGAAGGGGCGCGCGCGATCGTGGTGCTGGAGGACCTGGTCGACCACACCAACGTGGGCGCGATCTTCCGCAGCGCCGCCGGGCTGGGCGTGGACGCGGTGATCCTGGCCCCGCGCTGCGCCGATCCGCTCTACCGGCGCTCGGTGAAGGTCTCCATGGGGTCGGTCTTCACCCTCCCCTACACCCGGCTCGGCGACTGGTACGGCGGACTGGACACCCTGAGCGAGGCCGGTTTCGACCTGATGGCCCTCACACCGGGCGAGGGCTCCCTGCCCCTGGCGGAGGCGATGGGGCGACTGGCCCCCGACGCCAAGGTGGGCCTGCTGCTGGGGACCGAGGGCGACGGGCTGTCCGCGCGCTGGCTGGAGCGGGCGACCTCACGTGTGCACATCCCGATGGCCGACCGCGACGTGGACTCCCTCAACGTGACGGCCGCCGCGGCCGTCGCCTGTTACGAACTGGCCCGGTTCGGAGCGGTCTCCGGCCGGGTCCACGGGGTCTGACCGGCCTCGGAACCCTCCCGGTCGAGGTCGGCGCCGAGGTGAGCGTCTAGGGTGTCGCGTGACACGGACCAATACCGAGGGAGGACGCACGTCATGGGCGGCCGAGCACTGGTGCAGTGGGAACAGAACAGGGACAACGCTCCCGACTCGCTCCACGTCGACCTGTACGCCGGAGGGCCGGCTCCGGCCGAACTGGAGGACGTCACCTTCTACCAGGTGCCCTACGTCCCCTCCACCCAAGGAGTGGACGAACGGCTGGACATCATCGGCCGAATGCCGGAACTGCGCGTCCTCCAGTTGGTCTCGGCCGGGTACGAGCAGGTGCTCGACCTGGTGCCCGACCACGTCACCCTGTGCAACGGGCGGGGGCTGCACGACGCCAGTACCGCCGAGCACACGCTCGCTCTCATCCTCGCCGCGCAGCGTGAACTGCCGCGGTGGGCGATCGACCAGCGCGAACGTCGGTGGACCCCGAGTCCGCAGCGTTCCCTGGCCGACTCCCGGGTGATGATCGTCGGATACGGCAGCATCGGCCGGGCGATCGAACGGCGCCTGCTGCCGTTCGAGACCGAGGTGGTCCGGGTCGCCGGGCGGGCACGGCCGGACGAGGACGTGCACGGCGTGGACGAATTGCACGCGCTGTTGCCGGAGGTCGACGTGGTCGTCCTGGTCACCCCGCTCACCGAGGCCACCCGCGGCCTGTTCGGTCGGCGCGAGTTCTCCCTGTTGCGCGACGACGCCCTGGTCGTCAACGTCGGGCGCGGCCCCGTTCTGGACACCGAGGCCCTGATCGCCGAGAACGGGCGGATCCGTGCGGCGCTGGACGTCACCGATCCCGAACCGCTGCCGGTCGAACACCCGCTCTGGGAGGCGCCCGGCGTGTACTTCACCCCGCACGTGGCGGGCGGTTCGGCGGCCTTCTACCCGCGGGCCCGCGCCTTCATGGACGAGCAGCTGGCCCGGTGGGCGAAGGGCGAGGCGCTCTCCAACGTCGTGCGCCCCGGACGCTGATCGACCGCCGCCCCGCCCGGAGAGAGCCCTCCGGGTGGGACGGTCGCCTCGCGTGGCCGCGTGACCAGGGGGCGATGTTCGTCGCGGGTCTCCTCCCGTTCGTCGTACCCGAGGAGGAGACTGGCGGTATGCGTATCGCGGTGGTCCCCGACGGGGAGGGTGGAGGCCGGCTGAGGGAGCTCGACGGCGGTGCGCCGGTCGGCCCGGCCCGTCACGTGGACGACCTGGCGGCCGAGGTCGGCCGGATCGAGGGAGAGGCGGGGGAACCGCCGCGCTGGATCTGGGCGGCCGCCGAGGACGTCTACCCGGAGCTGGTCCGGGCCGGGGTACGGGTGCGCCGTTGCCACGACGTCGAGCTCACCGAGGCCCTCCTGCTCGGGCACGCGGCCCGGCACGGCGAACCGCGCTCGCTGGGCGCGGCCTGGGCCCGGGCCCATGACCTCGCCGTCCCCGACGATCCCGTGCGACGGTCGGGAGAGGGGACGACGGCCCAGCCGACCCTGTTCGAGGCCGACCGTTCCACCCTGCCGCCCGGCACGGACCGGCTCGACGCGCTCATCGAGGTCCATCGTGGGCAACGCGAGCGTGTGGCGGAATCGCCCGCCCCAGCTCGGTTCTCGCTCCTCGTCGCGGTCGAGTCGGCCGGGGCGCTGGCGGCGGTGGAGATGAGTCACGACGGCCTTCCCTGGCGACCCGACGTCCACGACCGGATCCTCACCGAGATCCTCGGCCCCCGGCCTCCCGCCGGGCAGCGTCCCCGTGTCCTGGCCGAACTGGCCGCTCGGATCGGCGAGGTGGTGGGGCACGAGGTCAACCCCGACTCGCCGGCCCAGGTGCTGAGGGCCATGGCCTGGGTGGGGCACCCGGTCGAGTCCACCCGATCCTGGGTGCTGGAGCGGATCGATCACCCCGTCGTCCCACTCCTGCTGAGGTACAAGGAACTCGCCCGACTCCATTCGGCCAACGGGTGGAGCTGGCTGGAGACCTGGGTCGAGGAGAGGCGCGACCCCGAACACCCCGACGGGCCGAGAACGGGCCGGTTCCGTCCCGACTACGTCGTGGGCGGTGTCGTCTCGGGACGTTGGGCCACCCGGGGCGGCGGAGCCCTACAGATCCCCAAAGCGGTTCGGGGCGCGGTCCGGGCGGACCCGGGACGGCTCCTGATCCGCGCCGACGCCGGGCAGCTCGAACCGAGGGTCCTCGCGGCCGTCTCGGGGGACCGCGCCCTGGCGGAGGCCGCGGCGGAGGAGGACCTGTACGCCCGCCTGGCCGCGCACGTGGGGGACGACCGGGAACGCGCGAAGATCGGGATGCTCTCCGCCATGTACGGACAGACCTCGGGCGACGCCGCGCCGTTGCTGGCCACGATGCGGCGTCTGTACCCGAGGGCCCTGGGCTACGTGGACGCCGCGGCCCGGACCGGAGAGGGCGGCGGCATCGTCCGTTCCTGGCTCGGACGGACCTCCCCCGCGCCGAGCGATTGGACGGCCACGATCGCGCGCGCGGACGGAGAGCGGCGACGTCGCGCCCACGGCCGCTTCACCCGGAACTTCGTCGTCCAGGCCACCGCGGCGGAGTGGGCCCTGGTGCTGCTGGCCTCACTACGTCAGGAGTCGCCATCGATGCCCGAGGGCTGCGGGATCGTCTTCTTCGTTCACGACGAGGTCGTCCTCCACGTTCCCGAGGAACTGGCGGAGGAGACGGTCCGGGCGATCCATCGGGCCGAGACCCTCACCCGTACGACCCTCTTCGGTGACACCCCGGTGCGCTTCCCCCTCGACATCTCGGTCACCGACTGTTACGCGAAGACCTGATCGGAGGCGAGAGCCCGATGCGTTCTCCCATCCGTCACCTGGACGAAAGGTAGACGTCCGATATCGGACGGCGTGGGATTCTTGAAAACGGGGCCGGGTGCGCTCATTCTGGGACGCGAACACTTCAACCGAGGGCCGTGTGCCGCAGCGCTTCCCCCGCGCGCCGCGGTCGCAGAAAGGGTGATCGACCCCCGTGCGGAACCGTCTCAGAACGTGTGCGGGCACCACGGCCGCCTTGGCGGTCGCCTTCACGGCCTTCGGGGCATCCCCGGCCCTGGCCGAACCCGTGATCGACGACAGGCCCCCACCGTCCCACCAGACCTCTCTCGACGATGGCGTGCCGAGTGGCTCCCAGCCCCGGATCGCCGCCGAGGCGAGTGAGTCGCCGGACGTCGCCGACGTCGACGAACTTCGCGGCGACACCTACGTGGCCCCCTATAAGGAGGCCCGTTCCGTCGAGTACTTCGCGGTCTCCGACGCACCCCTGCCCCGTGAGGCGGTCGACGAGGTCCGTCGGGTCTCCGGGGTGGAGAACGTCCTGACCGTCGACGCGGCCCGCGTCGCCCTCGACGGGGAGACCACCTCCGTGCTGGGGGTGAACCCCTCCACCTTCCGCAACCACGCACCTCGTCCCTCGGCCGAGTCCGACGAGGTCTGGCAGGGCGTCGCCGAAGGCCACATCGCCCTGTCCAAGGACGCGGGCACCGAGCGCGAGCTCGAGGTCGGCGGGGACGTCACCCTCGCAGGGGCCCACGGTCGGGTGCCCATGGAGGTGTGGACCCACGCCACCTCGGGTATCGCCGGGATCGACGCGCTGGTCTCCCGCGAGCGCGCACGCGAGCTCGGTATGCCCGAGGGCAACGCCCTGATCATCTCGGCGCCCGACGCCGACCTGTGGGAACTGCACGAGGCCTTGGGCGAGGCCCTCGGAGAGGACACCCAGCTCCAGCTCGTGGCGGACGCCCCCGAGCCGCTGGAGGACGGCGACGTCGTACCGCCCAGCGTGATCGAGCAGGTCATCGCCAAGGCGGAGAGCCAGCTGGGCGTGCCCTACGTGTGGGGCGGCACCACCCCGAACGTGGGCTTCGACTGCTCGGGGCTGCTCCAGTGGGCCTTCGCCGAGGCGGGCGTGAGCATTCCGCGGGTCACCCACGACCAGTGGAACGCGGGCCCCCGGGTGGAGTGGGACGACCTTCGGCGGGGAGACCTCATCTTCTGGCGCTCGGACCCGACGGCGCCCGACTACATCTCGCACGTGGCCATCTACCTCGGCGACGGCCAGATGCTGGAGGCCCCGAGGACCGGCCTGGACGTCCGGGTCACCCCGGTCCGGACCGAGAACTACGCGGGCGCGGTGCGCGTCCAGACCTGACCGGGTGGAACGGAGACGGGCCGCGGTGTCACCTTCCGGTGGCACCGCGGCCCGTCTTCTCCTTGTCCGAACAACCGCCGGGAGGGGAAGGCAGGCCTCGGTCAGGAGGGGAGACAGGGTCACCGCTGAGGGAGGGGGAGACAGCGGTCGTCAACCCTGTGTTGGTGGTATGGAGTTGTGAGGGCGCACCACGATCGGCGATCGCCGGGGGCGCCTTGGCACAGGGTCTAGGTAAGCAGTGACCGGACGATTTGGCAAGAGGTCCGACCAAGGCGCGCACGGCGCCTCAAGTCACCCCAAAGCACCGTTCCTCCCGGGCACGACCGACGTGGAACGCGGTCCTCGGCGAGACGCCGGGAGAGGCCCGGCGGGGGAGCACCGGGCCTCATGGCCTCACCGTCCGGCGGCGTACCCCTGCATCACGCGCGCGTCGGCGGCGGCGCGCAGTTCACCGGTCTCGGGGTCGCGGGCCACGGCGGCCAGACGACCCAGGGACCAGGGGGCGGCGACCTGGACGCGGTGGCCGCGTCGACGGAGCTCCTCGATGTTCTCCTCGCCGATGCCGGGCTCGACGGTCAGGTCCCCGGGGATCGTCTCGCGCGGGTGGAAGGAGCTGGCGAAGGCGTTGGTGTGGAACATCGGGGTGTCCAGGACCTCCTGGAGGTCGTCCACCCCGTTGAGCACGCGCAGCAGCGCGGTGGTCGTCCACTGGTCCTGCTGGTCGCCGCCGGGAGTGCCGATGGCCAGGACCGCCTGACCGTCCTCGCGCGTGACCAGGGTGGGCGACAGGGTGGTCCGAGGCCGCTTCCTCGGGGCGAGGGAGTTGGGCGAGGCCGGGTCCAGCCAGAACATCTGGGCGCGGGTACCGAGCGGGAAGCCGAGCTCGGGGATGACCGGGGAGCTGCTGAGCCAGCCGCCGCTCGGGGTCGCCGACACCATGTTGCCGTCGGCGTCCACGACGTCCACGTGGCAGGTGTCGCCGCGGTGGTCGGTGGGCGAGCCGATGGCCGCGTTGCGCACGGTGGGCTCACCGGTGGTGCGGTCCCCGGGGGTCTCGTCGGCCAGGTAAAGCGGCGCGTCGAAGGGCGGACGGCCGTCGGGGGAGCCCGCACGCGGGTCGAGAAGGCTGCGTTCCCGGTCGACCAGACGGGCGCGCTCCTCGGCGTACCCGGAGCTCAACAGCCCGTCGATCGGGACGTCGACGAAGTCGGGGTCGCCGTACCAGCCCTCACGGTCGGCGAAGGCGAGCTTGGCGACCTCGGTGACCCCGTGCACGAAGTCGACACCGACCCCCTCGCGTACGTCGGATCCGAGGCCGAGGACCTCGGCCATGCGGAGCTGCTGGAGCATCGTGGGGCCCTGACCCCAAGGGCCGGTCTTGTGCACGGTGTGGTGGCCGTAGGTCACGGAGGCCGGGGCCTCGTAGGACGCGCTCCAGTCGGCGATGTCCGCCGCGGTCAGCAGGGCCCGTTCGGGTTCTCCGCGGCCGTTGACGACGGGCTTGGCGAGGAAGGCGCCGACGGCCTCGGCCACGAACCCCTGGGACCAGGCGCGGCGGGCCGCGTCGATCTGTGCCTCGCGGTCGCCGCCGGCGGCCTCGGCCTCGGCGACGATCCGCCGGTAGGTGGCGGCGAGCAGGGGGTTGTTCAGGCGGGATCCGGCGGTGGGGAGGACGCCGTGCGGCAGGTAGACGGAGGCGGATCCGGTCCAGTGTTCGGAGAAGACCGGGCGGAGGTTCTCGATCGCCGCGGCGATCCGGGGGAGGACGGGGTAGCCGCGCTCGGCCAGGCCGATGGCGTGGTCGAGGACCTGGCGGACGCTCATGGTGCCGTGGTCGCGGAGCAGGAGCATCCAGGCGTCGAAGGAGCCGGGGACGGTGGCGGCCAGAACACCGCTGCCGGGGATGCGGTCCCGGCCGGCGAAGGCCTCGATGGTCGCGGCGGCGGGGGAGACGCCCTGGCCGCAGAGCACGCGGGGGGCACGGCCGGCCGCCTGGAAGATGATCGGGACCTCACCGCCCGGGCCGTTCAGGTGGGGTTCGACGATCTGGAGGGTGAAGCCCGCGGCGACGGCCGCGTCGAAGGCGTTGCCGCCGCGTTCGAGGACGGACATGCCGGTGGCGCTGGCCAGCCAGTGGGTGGAGGCGATCATGCCGAAGTCGCCGCGGAGTTGGGGTCGTGTGGTGAAACCGGACATGGACTCGTCCTCCTGTGGGATGGGGGATGGCCGGACCATCGGGGCGGGGCGTGCCGATCGGACGAGGGTGACGGTACAGCATGAGTTCTGGTGAATTGAGGGCGAATGGGAGGTTCTGGGGGGAGAGGGGTGGGGAGTGGACGAAGAGAACCCGGGGCCGGCGGGTACGCGCCGACCCCGGGCCGATCGATCGGACGGGAGATCGCTCCCTCCGTCCTAGCGGGTCGTACTCGGAAGGCTCCAGGGCAGTGAGTCCAGGAGTTCGTTCCACTCGGCCGCGCCGATCGGGTCGATGACGAGCTCGGGGCTCTCCTGCTCCGCGCTCTCCCGGGTCGTGCCCTCGGCGCCATCGGCGGTGTCCGTCGCTTCGGGGGCGACCTCCTCGACGGGCGCCTCGGCCGGGGCCTCCTCGGTGGTCTCCTCCGAACCGAAGGCCACCTCCTCCGCGTCGCGGACCATCCCGGCGATCAGGTCGGAGACCTGGCCGAGCACGCCCTCGACCTCCTCGTCCCGAAGCGAGAACCGCTGGGCGCAATCGTCGGTCGCCGCGACCTTGTCGCCCTCGTCGCCGTAGTACCAGACGGTGGCGAGCAGACGGTCGCGGCCGGTGTCGTCCAAGGGCTTCGCGGCCAACGCCTCGTCGAGGTACCGCTCGGCGGTGGGGGTCATCCGAGACCGGTCGAGTCGGCTCTCCCCGGTGTCGAGGTCGACGAAGCGTTCGATCAGACAGGTCTTCACCTCACGCGAGGTGACGCCTTCGGGGAGCCCGACGCCCTCGGAGACGCTCTCCTCGGCCGGGGCCTCGGGGGCCGCCACCTCGGTGGCCCCCTCCTGTGCGGGCGCCTCTTCGGCGACCTCCTCGGTGGGTGCCTCGGCCTGGCCCTCCTCGACGGCGGTCTCCTCGGCGGGGGCCTGCTCGGCGGGGGCCTCCTCCTTCACCGCCTCCTCGGCGGCGGTGCCCTCCTCGGCGGAGGTCTCGACCTCCCCCTGACCGGAGGCGGGCCCGGCCGGGGTCTCCTGAGCGGCGGCCTCCTCGGCGGGGGTCTCCTCCACCGACACCTCCTCGGACACGGCCTCCGCGGCGGCCTCCTCGGTCACGGGTTCCACGGTGACGGTCTCGGCCGCGGGTTCCTCGGTCGTCGCGGGGACGTTCTCGATCGCGGCGCCGTCGTCCAACGGGGCGACCGCCTCGGCCATCCGCAGCAGTTCGGCCCGATCCCACAGTTCGGGGCGCAGATGCGTGGTGACGGCGATGCCCGGCTCCTCGACCCAGAAGAGGTCGCCGGTCCCCTCGGACAGATAGGCCCCGCTCGGGAACGTCTCGCTCTCGGGGAGCGCCTCCAACGAGTCCTTGGACAGGTGGCTGTAGCGGCTCTCCCGGAGGTCCTCCAGGTCCTGGACGCGTTCGGAGCGCAGGATCCCGACCCGGGCGTAGAGCTGGTCGGGGCCTCGGACCCACGAGACACGTGACTCCCGGTCCCCGTGACGGTCCGTCGTGGACGTGGCGTTGATGCCGTAGTCGCCCAGTTCCGGGGGAAGGTAGCCGATCTCGTACCCGTCGATGCTGTACGAGGACGTCCCCTGTTCGATCATCGGCCAGGCGAACGCCTGGGCGTCCCTGTCGTCCGCCGCCGCCGTTCCGGCGAGGCCGACCAGACCCGAGGTCGAGATCGCGGCGGCGCCGAGGAGCGCGACCCACCTCTTGTGGTGCTTGCGCATGCGTGTTCCTTCCCATCGACTACTGCTAGTGATTTTTTCAAGACCCTCCGTGTTTATCGAAGGGCTTGTAGTCAAAAATCGGACATGAAGTAGCCAAAGGCATACATAGGGTGAGATTCGTCGGTCATGGTGGTTTCGGCCACCAGAAGATGGGCGGCGGATCACCGACTGCTCCGCGCACGGTCACCGACAGGTCACCGGGCGCGCTCACCCTGAAGGGTGCAGTCGGCCAGTCCACGCGAATATGGGAGGCCCGGTGCACCAGAGCATCGGTTTCATCGTCGGAGTCACAACACTCTCGTTGTCCGTTCTCGCGAGCCCCGCTCTCGCGACCACGTCCGCTCTCGCTCCGCAGGAACGTGAGACGACCACACCGACCACCACCGGTTCGGCCGGCCCCGGGGCGCAGCGCGTCGGACTCGACTCCGAGCCCTCGTCCCGCCCGATCATCGCCGTCGCCCACCGGGGGGCCTCGGGCACCGCGCCCGAGAACACCCTCGCGGCCATCGACGAGGCCGACCGGCTCGGCGCGGAGACCGTCGAGGTCGACGTCCAGCTCACCGCGGACGACGAGCTCGTCATCATGCACGACACCACGCTCGAACGCACCACCGACGTCGCCGAGGTCTTCCCCGGCCGGGCGCCCTACGACGTCGGCGACTTCACGATGGAGGAGATCCGCCGCCTCGACGCCGGAAGTTCCTTCGGGCCCGAGTACACGGGCGAACCGGTCCCCGACCTGCGCGAGGTCCTGGACCGCCTCCAGGAACACGAGATGAACCTGCTCCTGGAGATCAAGGCCCCCGAGCTCTACCCCGGGATCGAGAAGCGGATCGCGGACGAACTGGCGCGGAGCCCCTACTGGCTGATGCCCGACTCGCCCGACGAGCCGCACCGCCTCGTGGTGCAGAGCTTCGACTGGGAGTCCACCGAGCTGTCGCAGGAGCTGCTGCCCTCCGTTCCGCACGGTCTGCTCGGCCTGGTCCCCGTGGACCGGATCGAGGAGCACTCCTGGGCCCGCATGATCAACCCCTCCTACAAGGACGTCGACGCCGACTACGTGTCCGCCGTCCACGAGGCGGGCCTGGAGATCATGCCGTACACGATCAACGACCCCGAGCAGATGCGCCGGACCCTGGAGACCGGGGTCGACGGGTTCATCACCGACTTCCCCGCCGTGGGCCGGGACGTCATCGACGAGTTCCTCGCCGAGCGTGAGCGGTCGACGGAGGACGACCAGGGCCAGGACGAGAACGACGACGATCAGGGGCAGGACGAGGACTAGCCGCTCCTTCCGCCCCGGTCGTGGGGCGAGGATCGATCCGGTGGCCCCGGTCTCCGACGGCTCTCGACGTCGGTGCGATGATCGGTGCCGGAACGAACCTCAGCACCCGGTTCCGGAGGAGCCCGAACGGCACCTTCCGGAACCGGGCCGGCCAGGAAGCGGAGACCACGTGAGCGACCGGCTGTCCGTCCCCGAGGAGTACATCGACCGGCACACCAAGGGCCTGTGGTGGCCGAGGGATCCCATCACCCTCGACGAGTTCGCCTCTCGTCGGGATCATCTGTTCACCGGGCCGTTCACCTGGCCGCTCATGGTGTTGCGCGCCTCGGACCTGGACCGCAACCTCTCCGCGCTCTCCGACTTCTCCCGGGAGCGCGGTCTGCTGTTCGCCCCGCACGGCAAGACCGCGATGTCGCCGGTCATCACCCGGCGTCAGATCGAGGCGGGGGCCTGGGGGATCACCGCGGCCACCGCGGGCCAGGCACTGGCCTTCCGCGGCTTCGGGGTGAGTCGGATCCTGGTCGCCAACGAGCTGCTCGACCCCAAGGCCTTGAGCTGGGCGGTCGCCGAGCTCGACGCCGATCCCGACTTCGAGTTCCTCTTCTACGTCGACTCCTCGGAGGGCGTCGCGATCGCCTCGGAGGCCTCGGCGCCCGGCGGAGTCACGCGCGAGAACGGCCGCCCGCTCCGGGTGCTGGTCGAACGGGGGACCCCCGGCGGCCGTACGGGGCGACGGACACGCGAGGGCGTACTGTCGATCGCCCGCGAGGTCGTGAACGCGCCGGGACTGGAGCTCGCCGGGGTCGCGGGCTACGAGGGACAGCTCGGCGACGCCGAGGGCGTGCGGGGATTCCTGGACGATCTCCTCGAAGACGCGTCGGCCCTGGCCGGGGAGCACGGTCTGGAACGGCCGGTGCTCTCCGTCGGCGGCAGCGCCTGGTTCGACCTGGTCGCCGACGCCCTGGGCGGCCGCGAGGACGTGGTCCCGATCCTGCGCAGTGGCGCCTACGTCGCCCACGACGACGGGCTCTACCGGCGCACGACCCCCTACAACCGTCTTCCCGAGGGTCCGGAGGCCCTCGCCGGCGCCCTCGAACTGTGGGCGCAGATCACCTCGGTCCCGGAGGAGGGCCTGGCGATCGCCGGGATGGGCCGCCGCGAGGCCAACCACGACCAGGGGTATCCGATCCCCCGGGTGGTACGCCGCGTGGACGGGGAGACCGTGCCGGCGGAGGGGATCGAGGTGGTGGGGCTCAACGACCACCACGCCTACCTCGAGGTGTCCTCCGGTACCGCCCTGCGCCCGGGGGATCTGGTCTCCTTCGGGATCTCCCACCCGTGCACGGCCTTCGACCGTTGGCGGATCATCCCGGTCGTCGATGACGAGGACCGGGTGGTCGACGTCATCGCCACCTACTTCTGAGCCTCCCGCGGCCGAAGACGGGGGCGGTGCGCTCGCACCGCCCCCGCGCGGGCTCAGGCCCGGTCGTGGCCCTGCTCGGGCGCCTCACCGTCGGGGGAGTAGCCCCAGCCGTACACACCGGGACGGGTGTGCCAGGGACGAGGACCGTCCAAGGGGCGGTACTCCACCCCCGCCGCGTCCAGGCGGCGCAGGTGTTCCCGAAGACGCGGTTCGAAGGCGGCGTAGTCGCGTTCGTGGGAGGACCACACCTTCTCCGAGAAGGCGGTCAGCCGCGGGAAGACCATGTAGTCGAGCCGGCGCGCGTTGTCGACGTGCTCGCTCCACAGGTTCATCTGGGCGCCCAGCACGTGCTCGGTCTCCTCCTCGGTGAGACCGGACGGGACGATCCCGGAGTCGTACACGTCCTCCACCCGAAGGAGGGTGCCCACGGGGACGGGCTCGTCGGGGCTCTCGGACTGCTTGTAGTCCAGGTAGGAGGTGGCGGTGGGGGCCATGATCACGTCGTGGCCGGCGCGCGCGGCGTCGATCCCGCCCTCCTCGCCCCGCCAGGACATCACCGTGGCGCCCGGGGCCAGACCGCCCTCGAGGATCTCGTCCCAGCCGAGCAGACGCCGGCCCCGGGCGGTCAGGTGGTCGTCCAACTGTCGGATGAACCAGCTCTGGAGCTCGTCCTCGTCGGCGAGGCCCTCGTCCCGGATCCTCTTCTGCGCCGACTCGCTGTTCTTCCACTGGGTCTTGGGGCACTCGTCCCCGCCCACGTGCACGTAGGTGCTGGGGAACAGCTCGATGAGCTCGTCGAAGACGTTCTTGTAGAACTCCAGCACGTTGTCGGTGACCGCCAGCACCTCCTCGAAGATGCCCCACTGCGTGCCGACCGGGATCTCTCCGACCTCGCCCAGCTCGGGGTAGGCGTGGATGGCGGCCTGGGAGTGCCCGGGCACGTCGATCTCCGGGACGACCGTGACGTGGCGGGCGTCGGCGTAGGCCACGATCTCGCGGATGTCGTCCTGGGTGAGGAAACCGCCGTGCGGTCGACCGTCGAACACGGGGGGCTTGGAGGTGCCGACCTGGCTCTCGGTCCGCCAGGAGCCCACCTCGGTCAGGCGGGGGTAGCGACGGATCTCGATCCGCCATCCCTGGTCGTCGGTCAGGTGCAGGTGCAGCACGTTGAGCTTGTGCAAGGCCAGCAGGTCGATGAAGCGCAGGATCTCGCGCTTGGGCTGGAAGTGCCGGGCGATGTCCAGCATGGCCCCGCGCCATCGGAATCGGGGGGCGTCGGTGATGTGCACCGCGGGGAGTCGCCAGACGGTCTCCTCGCCCAAGGGCGCGTCACGGTAGGCGTCGACGGGGAGGAGCTGGCGCAGGGTCTGGGCTCCGTAGAAGACACCGGCGGGGTCGTTGCCGACGATGATGGCGCCCTCCCCGTCGACGATCAGACGGTAGCCCTCACGGCCGAGGCCCGCGGTCGGATCGACGCTCAACCGGATCCGGGCGTCCTCCTCATCGCCGACGTTCAGGGGCAGACCGGTCGCGGCGCCGAGCTCGCGCCGGAGCCAGGAGAGGGTGCCCTTGGCCTCGTTGTCGGCCGAGAGACGGGTGGTGGCGGTGAGCACCAGCCCCTCCTCTCCTTCCGTCCTGATCTCGCGGGGGAGAGGGACCAGGGACATGGGTGAGGTGCGGGGGTTGTCAGACATGGAGTACTGCTCCTATCCGGTCTAGACCAATACCGGACATAGTGTCACGCTCGCCGAACGAGGCACAGCCCCACCGTCTAACGGTCGTGAGGGTCCCTTTTTTAGGGCTACCCAATACCTACTTTTGACCCCGAAAGGCTCTTAACGCACCGGCTTTTGCGGGAGACGTAGGGACAGAGGACCGATGTCGGCGTCGCCGAAACGCGATCGCGCGCCGAACGCCCTCGCCCGGTGGTCGGGTCTACCCCTCTCTCCGAGGTGGGGGTGACACGACCGAGGAGACGGGGGCTGACGTTATCGCCTGCTCACGGCCCCGACCGTACTGTTCTGGCCATACCCGTTCTTCTGTCGGACACGGGCGCGACCGAGTGGTGGGGGTACCGGGGATGCGGGGAACGCGGGAGACCGTTCCGAGCGGGGCGGGACGGTGGCGCTGATGGTGTGGTCCGTGCTCATCGCCATGGTGGGCGCCTTCAGTCTGGCGTTGGGTTCGGCCCTCCAGGAACGCGACGCCGTCCGGGCTCCGGGGGAACAGGTGGCCCGCGCGGGTTTCCTCCTCCACCTGTTGCGCCAACCGCGCTGGCTCGTGGGGACCGGGGCCGCCGCGCTGGGCGCCTCTCTGCACCTGGTGGCGCTCAGTGGAGCCCCGCTCACCATCATCCAGCCCATCGGGGTCACCGGCCTGCTGTTCGCCATCGTGCTGTCGGCGTTCTTCAACCGTCAGCGTGTCCGCGTCTCGCAGATCGTCGCGGGCGTGGCGGTGATGATCGGCCTGGCCGGTGTGCTGTCGCTGTTCCCGCACAGCTCCCGGCCCCCCGTCATGTCGACGGGGACCGGTCTGGCGCTGGCCGGCACCATCATCGCCTTCGGGGCGATCGTCTACCTCACCGCCCGTTGGATGCCCAGCGGGGCTCGGGCGCTCGCCCTGGCCCTGGCGGGTGGCGCCGCGCTCGGAACGACCTCGGGCCTGGCCCGGGTGATCACCGCCGGGGCCGTGACCGATCCGCTGCGGCTGTTCGACTGGCTCACCCTGATGGCCGTGGTGACCGCGGTCTTCGGGGCCCTGCTCCTACAGAACGCCTACCGGACCGGCCACTTCGCCGCCGCCTACGCGACCCTGCTCATCGCCGACCCGGTGGTCGGGGTGGGGATCGGGGCCCTCCTGCTCGGAGAAGGGGTGCCCGGAACGCTCGCAGCCCAGGTGGGAGCCGGGATCTTCGCGCTCACGGCGATCCTGGGGACGGTGAGCCTGGCCCGTTCCCGACATCGCAACCCGGAGGCACCGGGGCGCGCGACCACCACCGTCACCAGGCGGCACCGACCGCGGTGACCCCCGACCGAACGTCAGGACCACGTCGTACGAAGGAGTGCCCGTCATGGCCCAGTCCGTCCGTCCTCTGAACGTGCTCATCGCCTCGGACACCTACCCGCCCGACGTCAACGGCGCCGGGTACTTCACCCATCGTCTCGCCGAGGGGCTGGCCGAGCGCGGGCACCACGTCCACGTACTCTGCCCCTCGGACGAGGGGGACCCCTACGTGACGGTGAACGGGGCGGTCACCGAGCACCGGCTGCGTTCGGCCCCGATCCCCTTCCAACAGCACATGAGAGCGGCCCTGCCGTTGGGCATGGGCGGTCACATCGCCCGTCTCCTCGGTCGGCTGGACCCCGACGTCGTCCACACCCAGAGCCATTTCACGCTCAGCCGTTCGGCGCTGCGTCGGGCCCGCGCGGTGGGGATCCCGGTCCTGCTGACCAACCACTTCATGCCGGACAACCTGTACGCGCACGCCCGGGTGCCGCGGCCGATGCAACGGGTCGCGGGCGCGGCGGCCTGGCGGGACATGGTCCGGGTGGCGGCCGAGGCCGACCACGTGACCACGCCGACCCCGCGCGCCGCCGAACTCCTGAGGGAGAAGGGATACGCGCGGGAGGTCGAGGCGATCTCGTGCGGGATCGACCTGGAACGTTTCCATCCCCGACCCCGCGACCGTGCTCGGGCGCGGCTCCGTTTCGGTCTTCCCGACCGTGACACGGTGGTCTTCGTCGGCCGGCTGGACGAGGAGAAGCGGATCGGCGACACGGTCCGCGCGTTGGCGAGGATCGTTCCGGAGCGGGACGCGCAGTTGGTCCTGGCGGGGACGGGGCAGTGCGAGGAGGAGCTGCGCGCGCTCGCGGCCGGTCTCGGTGTGGGTGACAGGGTGTTCTTCCTGGGCTTCGTCCCCGACGAGGATCTGCCGTTGGTGTACGCGGCGGCGGACGCGTTCGCGATCGCGGGGGTGGCCGAACTGCAGAGCATCGCCACGTTGGAGGCGATGTCGACGGGGCTGCCGGTGGTGGCCGCCGACGCGATGGCGTTGCCGCACCTGGTGGAGGAGGGGCGCAACGGCTTCCTCTTCCCGCCGGGCGACGACGCTCTGTTGGCGGAACGGCTGGTCACGGTGCTCGGCCCGGAGCGGGCGAGGTTCGGGGCGGCCAGTCGGGAGATGGCCTTGGGCCACGATCACCGGCGCTCTCTCGAACGCTTCGAGCGGGTCTACGAGGGTCTGATGGGGCGGGGGACGCTCAGGGCGTCCTCACACCGTTCTCTGGTCGCCTGAAAGCGGTGGATTCCTCAGAAAGTGGACAAACACACCTTAGGCCACTTTCCGTATTCTTTGCGTAGCCATCGGTGATCTTGGGGCACATCGGGAAACACACAGGTTGTGTGGTTCGAAGGCATCAGTGGACAGGTAGGCCTCGGCCGGAGCGCCGCGGGCGTGAACGCGACGGAGGGTCTCGACGAGCGGCTGCACAGCGCCGAACGCGAGGCGGGTTCCCACGAGCGTGACATGTCGTCGTTCGAGCGCGAACGCATCGACCTGGAACATCGGGTGAGCCGGATGGAGGCTGAACTGGAGTCCCTGCGCAAACGAAGACTGGAAGTCTACGCGCGTTGGTGGAACGCCCGTGACGATCGGGATCGGGCCCGCCACGTCTGTCGCCGACTTCGCAAGAAGATCGACAAGGCGCGCAAACGGGGAGGCGAGGGATGAGGGCGCCGCGCTCGGCGCCCGTCCCCGAACCCGATCGTCGAACGTGACACGTCCTCCGAGACGCGTCGCGTTCGATGTCGTGCGCCCTGCCCCTCAGTAGGGGAGCTCCTCTCCGGAGGGCAGAGGGTCGATCTCCCCCTCCACGTCCCGCGCCGCCTGCCTGAGCGCCTCCAGGGTCACCCGAACCGAGGGGCGACGTAGGGAGGCCGGTCGCAGCACCGCGTACAGGTGCCGGACCGGAGGCGAGGGCAACCGACGGTAGACCAGCCCCGCCGGCGCGCCCACCATCGCCAACGCCGGGACCGCGGCGATACCGATCCCGTTCGAGACCAGGCTCAGGATCGTGCCCAGCCCCTCGAACTCCCATGTGGCAGCGGGCAGGCCGCCGACCTCGGAGAACAGGGAGTCCGTGCCGTATCGGGAACGCTCTCCCGCCGGGGCCACGATCCACGATTCCCCCAACAGTCGGTCCAGTACCAAGGGCACGTCCGGGTCGGCCAGCCTGTGGTCCTCCGGGACCGCCAGCACCATCGGATCCCGCAACAGGTGGACGTGGCGCAGCCCGCTGTCGGGCCCTCGCCCCGGGTCCTGCCCGGTCCAATCGTCGATGATCGCGATGTCGACCTCGCGTGAACGCACCTTCTGGGTGCCGGTGGCCAGAAGGGTCTGACGCAGGATGAGCTGCATGCCCTCGTGTCGCCGGAGCGGGGGAGCCAACCGGGGGGCGAAGGCCACCGCGGCGGTCGGGAAGGCGGTGACGGTCACCACCCCCAGAGCGATGTCCGCCTGTTCGGCGAGGACGGACTCGGTCGCCTCCACCAGGGCCAGAATCTCCTCCGCCTGGGTGACCAGCAACCGCCCGGCGTCGGTCAGTTCGGCCCCTCTCGGAGAGCGGTCCAAGAGCGCGACCCCCGTCTCCCGTTCGAGCGTGGCCAACTGCTGGGAGACGGCCGAAGGCGTGTATCCGAGGGCGTTCGCGGTCGCGACGATGGTGCCTCGAACGCTGAACTCACGGAGCAATTGGAGACGACGGAGATCGAGCATAAGGACATCTTATGCTCAGCATCGAAAAGACTCGCTTGTACTGATGGCGATTCCGGGGGAGGGTGAGGGTCAAAGGTCGTCCGCCCAGCGGATCACCGGTTCGAACAGGGGCTCAGCGCCTTAATCGATCAGTCGGAGATGAGTCGTCCATGACCGTCACTGTGTCCGCCACCCTCGCCGTCAACGAAGCTCTCAACGACAAGCGCCGCCAGGGGGTGCGTGTTCTGCCGCTCGGCTTCGGGGAGGCCGGGTTGCCGGTGCACCCGGTCATGCGGGACCGCCTCTCCGCCGGAAACGGGGCCAACGCCTACGGTCCCGTCGCCGGATCGGCCGCCCTGCGCGAGGCCGCCGCCGGTTACTGGGAACGTCGGGGACTGCCGACCGACCCCGGCATGGTCATCGCCGGTCCCGGAAGCAAGCCCCTGCTCTACAGCCTCCTGCTGGAGATCGGTGGGGACACCGCCATCGCCGCGCCCAGTTGGGTCAGCTACGCCGCGCAGAGCCGCCTGGTGGGACAGCGCCCCATCATGGTCCCGACCGCCACCGGCCAGGGCGGCGTACCCCAGCCCGACCTCCTGCACGCCGCCGTCACCGACGCCCGTGAGCAGGGACGTACGGTCAACGCCGTCGTCGTCACCGTCCCGGACAACCCGACCGGCACCGTCGCCTCGGCCGAGACCGTCCGCCGCCTCGCCGAGGTCGCCCGCGAACTCGATCTCGTCATCATCTCCGACGAGATCTACCGCGACCTGGTCCACCTCGGCCCCGAGGGCGAGGACCGCGTCGTCGTGCACAGCCCCGCGGAGTACGCGCCCGAGCGCACCGTCATCTCCAGCGGCCTGAGCAAGAACCTGGCCCTGGGCGGCTGGCGGATCGGCGTCCTGCGCCTGCCGGACTCCGAGATCGGCCACCGTCTGCGCGGGGGCCTGCTCGGGGTGGCCAGCGAGATCTGGTCGAGCCCCGCGGCCCCCGTCCAGGAGGCCGCGTCGTACGCCTTCACCGAGCCGGACGAACTCGTCGACCACATCGACCGCAGCCGCCGCCTGCACGGCATCGTGGCCCGCGCCGTCACCGACGTCTTCACCCGGGCCGGTGCCACGGTCGCCGCGCCGACCGCCGCCTTCTACCTCTACCCGGACTTCGAGCCTCTCCGCGAGCGTCTCGCGGAGCTGCACGGCGTGACCACCGGCCCCGGGCTCACAGGCCTGCTGCTGGAGCGGTACGGCATGGGCGTCCTGCCCGCGGTCGAGTTCGGAGAGAGCACCGACGCCCTGCGCATGCGGGTCGCCACCAGCCTTCTCTACGGCGAGTCCGAGGAGCGTCGTTACGCGGCCCTGTCCGCGCGTGACCCGCTGGCCCTGCCGTGGGTCCGCGCCCACCTGACCCGCCTGTCCGAGGTGCTCGACTCGGTGCTCTCCGAGAGCCCGAAGCACGCCTCCACCGTCATCCCGGTCCGCCGCGAGGTGGCCCGGGCCTGAAGCGATCCGGTCGGTCTCCGACCGGTTCGTGGATGTGCCGCCGCGTTTTAAGGGGGCGCGGCGGCAACCCCGAACGGGTCCCTCCCCATATCTCTCCCGGGGAGGGGCCCGTTTCGTCGTTCTCGAGCGGTCAGGGCTCCCTGCGCGAGGGGAGCGGCTCTCCGGCCAGTTCACGGCTGGGGGCGATCACCGACCTGTAGTGCTCGATCAGCTCCTCGTTGATCGCCTCCCATGTCCGGTGGGCGACCGAGGGACGTGCCGCGGCGGCCATGGACGCCCGCACCGCCCGGTTGTGCGCCAGCCGGCCCACCGCCACCCTCAACTCCCGTACCGAGTCGGGCGCGTACAACAGCCCGTTGAGCCCGTCGGTCACCAGATCCAGTGGTCCGCCGGTGGCCGGGGCGACCACGGGCACCCCTGAGGCCAGGGCCTCCTGGACCGTCTGGCAGAACGTCTCGTCGGCCCCGGTGTGCACGAACACGTCCAGGGCCGCGTACAGACGCGAGAGGTCGTCTCCGGTGCGTCGTCCGGTGAACACCGCGTCCGGCAGGAGACGGCGCAGCCGGGGGAGGTCGGGGCCCTCCCCGACCACGACCAGGCGGATACCGCGCAGTCGGGCGACGTGGGCGAGCAGCTCCACCCGTTTGTCCTTGGACAGACGACCGACGTATCCCACGAGCGTCCGTCCGTCCGGGGAGAGCCTGCGGCGCAATTCCTCGGAACGGTGACCGGGGGAGAAGCGCACGGTGTCCACCCCGCGTCGCCACAGTGCCAGCCGGGGGAAGGAACGCGCGGAGAGGGCCTCCATCGTGGCGGAGGAGGGGACCAGGGTGCGGTCCACCGCAGAGTGGGTCCTGTGCAACAACGACCAGAGGCCGCCGGTCCAGGGCAGCCCGTAGCGGCCGGCGAAACCGGCCAGGTCGGTCTGGAAGACGCCGACGGTCGGCAGCGCCCAGCGGCGGGCCACCTCCACGGCGGTGGCGCCGAAGACGGTGGGGGAGGCCAGGTGCACCACGTCGGGGCCGAAGGAGCGCAGGGCCGCGGTCATCGTGCGGAGGAAGGGCAGCCCGACCGCGAAGTCGCGGTAGACGGGCAGGGGGACGGCGGGCATACGCACGACGGGGAGACCCGCGTACGAGGACGGTCCGCGGCCGGGCGCCAGGATGACGGCCCGGTGGCCTCGGGCGGACAGATGCTCGGCCACACGGCACACGGAGTTGGTGACCCCGTTGACCTGGGGGAGGAAGGATTCGGTCACGATGGCCACCCTCAGGGGACGGCCGTGATCGGTGGTCGGGGGGAGGACGGTGAGCGGGGTGGTGGGGGACATGCGAACGGGCTCCCAACGCCGGGTTCTCGCTGTCCACGACGCTAGGCTCGGCGGGTGAACCGGGGACGCTTCCCGGACGAACCCGGTCCGAAGGCGGGGCGTGGGTTCGACGAGCAGGGGGTGACGTGGCCGGTACGGGCGGTCGTCCTCCGTATGACCCCGCACATCGCTATCATCACTTTATGTAGTCAAAAGAACGCTCTAGGGAGTTGATCGGTGACCCTCCAGGAATGGACGGAACTGGTACGCGAGGAACTCGGCGCGGCCGGAGGCGAGCCGCTCCACAAGGCCGACGTCGACCGTGTCCTCGACCTCGCGCGGGACGCGGCGCACTCCGTGGCACGCCCGGCCGCGCCGCTCACGACCTACCTGCTCGGTGTGGCCGTAGGTCGAGGTGTCGACCCCGAGGTCGCCGCGGACGCGCTCACACGTCTGGCGTTGGAGCAGGTCGAGGGCGGAAAGGACTGAACGGGACAAGATGGCGGGAGCCGGGATCGACGCGACGAAACGTTCATGTGGAACACATGTGACGTGTTCGTTACGCGTCGGTGCCATTCTGTGCCGATATCGCGCAGCGCTCGCCAGTGCCGACGTGACCACGAGAGCGTCGGTTCCCCCGCTTCGTCGCCGGTCCTCTCGACCCCGCACACTCACCGAAAGGGAGCTCCCCTGTGGACCAACTCCTTGAGATGGCCGATCTCGTCAGCGGCATCATCTGGGGACCCTTCGTCCTCATCCCGCTGCTGCTGGGGGTCGGTGTCTTCCTCACCGTCCGGCTGGGACTCATCCAGCTCATCCGCCTCCCGCACGCGATGTGGTTGGCCTTCGTCCGCCGCAAGGAGGACGCGTCCGTCGAGGGCGACATCTCGCACTACCAGGCCCTGAGCACCGCCCTGGCCGCCACCGTCGGCGTCGGCAACATCGCGGGCGCGGCGTTGGCCATCGGTATCGGCGGCCCGGGGTCCCTGTTCTGGATGTGGGTCATCGGCATCTTCGGGATGGCGACCAAGTACAGCGAGGCCCTCCTGGGGGTGAAGTACCGTCGCGCCGACGCCAAGGGCGAACAGAGCGGCGGTCCGATGTACTACCTCAAGTACGGCATCAAGGGCGGCCTCGGCACCACCCTCGGGGTGGCGTTCGCGGTCTTCGGCGCCATCGCCGCCTTCGGCATCGGCAACGGTACCCAGGCCAACACCCTGACCCAGCAGGTCACCAGCGTGACCCCGCTGCCGGCCTGGCTCGTCGGTCTGCTCCTCATGATCATCGCCGGTTCCGTCATCCTCGGCGGGATCAAGAGCATCGGTCGGGTCGCCTCCGCGCTCGTGCCGATCATGATCATCGGCTACGTGGGCATCTGCCTGCTCGTGCTCGCGGTGAACTGGGCCGCCCTGCTGCCCGCGCTCCAGCTGGTCTTCTCCGACGCCTTCACCGGGACCGCCGCCACCGGCGGCTTCGCGGGCGCCGGCATCATGCTCGCCATCCAGATGGGCTTCGCCCGCGGCATCTTCTCCAACGAGTCCGGGCTGGGCACCGGCGGTATCGCCGCGGCCGCGGCCAAGACCACCCAGCCGGTCCGTCAGGCCATGGTCTCCATGACCCAGACCTTCATCGACACCATCATCGTGGTGAGCATGACCTGCATGGTCATCATCGTCACCGGTGTGTGGCAGACGGACAACGCGGGTGACGGCTCGCTGCTCACCTCTCGGGCCATGTCCGAGGGCCTGAGCGTCATCGACCCCGCCCTCGGCGCGGCCGGTACCTACATCGTCGCGATCTCCGTCGGCGTGTTCGCCTTCAGCACCCTGCTGGGCTGGGCCTACTACGGTGAGCGCTGCGTGGAGTTCCTCGGCGGCCGTAAGTTCGTGCTGCCCTACCGGCTCGTGTTCATCGCCATCATCTACGTCGGTTCCGTCGCCAGTCTCGACGCCGTCTGGCTGTTCAGCGACATCGCCAACGGTCTGATGGCGTTGCCGAACCTCGTGGGTCTGCTCCTGCTCTCCCCGGTCATCGTCGCCGAGACCAAGAAGTTCTTCGGTCACCCGAACTGGCGGGACCCCGACGCGGTCATGGAGGACGTCCGAAGCTAGGACGCCTCCCGACACGATGAGAGGACGCGGAGGGGGCCGGCTCCATGTGGAGCCGGCCCCCTCCGCCGTCATCGGCGGTCGTCTACCACCAGGCGTGGAAGTGAACCAGGGGAGTGGCCTACCTGGGGCCTTCGGTTCGTTGAACCGGTGAGCTGGGCTTTCGCCTGCTCGCCGGTTCTCGCTGTTTCTCGGCTCTGCCCGTCCCCGTGTGCGCCCGATGTGCGCCGCCGCAGGGTGGTGGCCGGAGCGTGAGAGCAGGAAAAAGAAACCCTGGCCTACGCCAATCTCAAATAATTGACCTTAGGCAATACTCAAGTTCTTAATCTCTGCATAGGCAGAACTCGCGACATCAGCATAGGCCATGGCCTCGCCCACTGTGGGCTCCTCCCTGCCGTGTGCGATGCTATTTCTCGTCCTGCGCAAACTATCAAGATGCCTAGAAAGCTCATAGGTGAATATATTGTCTACACCCAACTGCCGCAATATGTCAACGGTGCGCCTTGGGTTTTCGACTTCCACTCCCCTGGCTTTGCACAAATCCACTAGGGCCTGCTCAATGCGCCTCCAGGACTCAATTACCGCCGCCGAAGGAGAGTGCTCCGCTATTGGGGCAACTTCTTCATAGAGATTGGCAGGAGGGTAAGACTGCTCCGGCTCATGCTTCTCCTGAGGCAAGGATGAGAGTGCTTGCTGCTGCTCCTCAAGCTCCTTGACTCCTTGGCCAAATTCAGCATCCCCAATGGGACTCTTGATGAATTTGACATTCGCAATAAGCTCAGATATTGGCTTGCGGAATATCATGAAGATAAAGAATACTACGACCGGCCATGAAATCAGGTAGCCAATAACGGAAGAAGAGAACTCTATCCAATTCACACGGGGATTGTACACCCAGGGGGACGAGAAGCCCAGCAGATGTAATGCTATATGCCCAAACGAGAAGAAAGTCACCATAAAGTGTCCATGCGACTACGTGAGTGCTATGCAGCTAGAAGCGAGGATCTCTCGACAAAGAAGAGTGGCCTCTTTACGCCAGGCACCTTGTACTCGTGAGCGCTAGCCCACCTCTCTTTCAATCTCCGCCCTTCCCCTCTTCTCTGCCTTCTGCGCTCCCCTGAGGCCCTGCTTCCTGGTGTCCTACGCCCGTCACCCGCTGCCCTGGCCTGGTTCTCTGGAACCCGCACGCCCCGGCCTTGCCGCCTTGTCGGTCCAGTCCACCCCTTGGTCCCTGGACTTTTGCTGCCCTTGGTTCGACCCCCTGGGACGAACGCCGTGCCCGACCTCTTGGGCACGGCGGGGCGCGCGAGGACGCGCCGCGCGGGACGCAGGCGAGCGCGGACGCGGCGCGCCTACCGCCGGACACCCGTCAGGGTGTCCAGCAACCGCGCTTGCGCACTCTTGGTTGCTCGGTACATCAAAACGCTCGCACTGATCCGCCGGAGAGAATCCCCGGTGGTTCATGCCCCGCGACACCCGCGTGCCTCACGCCCTGGTCCTCGCGCTCGTCCCCTGAAACACCCCGCCGGCCCCCGCGTCCTGACTCCCGCGTTCGCCCCATCATCCCCGGCCCGGCCTGCCTCATCCGCTTCGCGCTTCGACCCGTCCGGGTCGAATCAGCAAAGGAACCAGGCCCACCCCCTGCCTCCCCTTCCCCCACCACGCTCCCGCCCCGCCCCTCTTCCCGTCACCCTTCGTCCACGCGCAGCGCAACCGCGCCACCCAGGGGCCACAAGGTGGAGCGCCCCACTGTCCGAACGACCTTGTGGCCCCTGGGTGGTGTGGTAGGTCCTTGACTGGACGACGGGTGAAAGGGGAGAGGGGCGCACCACCACAGCAGACCTGCACCGTGCGCAGCCACCCCCGCTTCCTGGAGCCCGGAGTCCCCGCCGGAGGCAGTGTTCTCGCCGTGGCGACCGCGGGGCCGCAGCCGCCAGCAACGCGCTCGGCCATTTGCCCTCCTGGCCGCGTCCCGCACCCGACCGCCCAGTTCAGCCGAAGGCTGCCCCGCACCGCAGGTGCGGGCTTGAAGACGTAAGGAAACTTCTCATCACCCGGGTTCGGGCATGAAGAAACCCGGAAGACTCCAAGGTCCTCCGGGCTCCTTCTCTGGTTCACACCAGATTCGTACCGTCGTGGCAGCGGATGAACGGGCCGTCATCCCGCAGGGCGTCCAAGACACGAATCAGCCTCGCTTCCGGCATCCGCTCCCGTGCCTCCTCAACGGAGATCCACCGTGCGATCACGGCTTCATCCGATGGCCTCGGATCCCCGCTTTCGACCTCACAGGAGATCGCCATGCTCACCACACCGAGCGGCATGTTCTTGTAGACCCCGATGAGGTTGCCCGGCCTCACCTTCACGCCGGTCTCCTCGAAGACCTCGCGCACGACTCCTTCCCGAGGATCCTCGTGCAGCTCCAGAACGCCCCCAGGTGGAACCCAACGGTCGTCATCCTGGCGCTGGATCGCGAGGACTTGGCCATCGTCATTGAAGACCACACCTGTCACGCTGACCGAGTGGCGCGGTAGTTCACTCATGGGCGTTCCACTCGTAGGTCAGGGCCCACTGGGTGGCGGGGAAGACGTTGAACGTCACGTCCACTGGCTTCTCATCCTGGTCGTAGGCGGTGCGCACGACTTCAAGGACGCTGGTGCTCTCAGTGATGCCGAAGAACGTCGTTTCTTTCTCGGTGGGGCGGCGAACTTCAATACGCTCTTGGAAGCGCGTCACCTTGTGGCCGCGCTGGGCCAACCGCTCATACATCCCTGTGGGGTTGGTGTCAGTGCCGGTGATGTCCAGAGAACCGGCGGCACTGAGCGGGATGTGGGATATAGCGATCTGCATCGGATGGCCCGATCCGAACATGTGCCGCTCGCGCCGGATCACCTGTCCTTCACCCATCTGTAGGTAGGTCGCCACCTCGGCCGACGGGGTGACTACTTCCGGCTTGGCAGCCAAGGGTGTGTGCGGTTCGAGACCGGCCTCGCGCATCGCCTGGGCGAAGCTGCCGCCCTTCCCCTCGTAAGGGGTTCGCCGGACACGCTTGACGGTAGGTACTTCGAGAACCGTGGCGCCCTTACCGTCCTCAACTCGGACTAGGCCTTCGTTCTTGAGCCGTGCGATCGCACGACCGATGGAAGTCTGCGCCAGACCGTACTTGCGAGCCAACTGTGTCTGGCTTGGCAGCTTCTCGCCCGGCGGGTACTTGCCTTGCTTGATGTCGTTACGAAGGCGCTCGGCGACCTGCTCGTAGCGCGACTTCGGCTTCTCCAGCATGTAGCTCTTCCTCCATCGGTCACCTAAAGGCTAGCGGTTCGCTGAAAAGTTACTGGTAGGTAGCTTCTCAATACTTCTTGACGCCTAACCGCTATGTGTTAGGTTCGTGTTAGGTCGACTGCCGCAAGCGGTCAGCCTTCGAGCTACCTAACGCCTAACCGCTAGGAGAGATTCCGTGCGAAGCATCCCTGTGGACACGTCCCAGATGGTCTTCATCGCTGCTGGTTCCCCGCGCCCCAAGGTCAAGGACCGCCAGACCGGCGAGATCAAGTACAACGCCGACGGCTCCCCGATGTGGCAGCTCAAGGTGCTCGCCCAGGTGGAGGACAACGACGCCGAGACGCTGCTGGTCAGCTTTCCGGCCACCAACGCCATCACCGCCCGTCTGGGCACCCCGCTGACCGTGCAGGGCCTGACCGCGATCCCCTGGGAGACCAACGGCCGCCACGGCGTGGCGTTCTCGGCCTCCTCGATCGCGCCCCTGGACCTGCGCAGGGCCGCCGAGTAATGCCCGCCTGCTCGGTGTGTGCGGGCACCGGGGAGGTCCGGCACATGCCCGGTTACCACCTCACCCTGTGCCCGACCTGCCACGGCAAGGGCGAAACCCCCTGAGAGGAGAAGGTTGATGTTCCCCGAGATTTTGTGGGCGGTGCCTCCGGCCGCCGCCGCGGTGCCGCTCTCGGCCGCCGCCTGGCACCACTGGTCGCCCACCACTTGGTCCTATGGCCCCGGCCTGGTCGGCTCCGCGCTGCGGGTCCACCTGACCTGGGAGCACGTGGCGCAGGGATGCGGCCTGTCGCACACCCGCCGCAAGACCAAGGTCAAGGGCGGTATCCAGCGGGTGAGCGTGGAGAAGAAGCCTCGCCTGTACCGGTTCCGCCCCACCCCCTACGGGTTCCGGGTCCGCGCCCGGCTGCACGACGGGCAGACCCCTGACGACTACGCCCAGGCCCTGACCCGGCTCGCGCACGCCTGGCGGGTGGACTCGGTGCGGCTGCGCACCTCCGGCCCCGGATGGGTGGAGCTGGCCGCTTCCCGACGTGACCCGCTGGGCACGGTGACCAACGCCGGACCGCTCGCCGCGGATTGGGAGCTGCTCAAGGTCCGCATGGGCACGCTGGAGACCGGTGACCCGTGGATCATCGACTTCCGCGCGGTGCCGCACTGGCTGATCATGGGCGCCACCCAGTCGGGCAAGTCCACCGACATCAACGCCCTGGTGTACCAACTCGCACCGCAGCCGGTGGCGCTGGCCGGGCTGGACCTCAAGGGCGGGGTGGAGCTGACCCCCTACGCCCGGCGCATGTCCAAGCTGGCCACGACCCGCACCGAGTGCGCGGGGCTGCTCGATGACCTGATGACCATGCTCACCGACCGCATGACGCTGTGCCGTGAGGCGGGGGTGCGCAACATCTGGCAGCTCCCCGAACAGGTGAGGCCCACGCCGGTGGTGACCGTGGTCGATGAGGTCGCGGAACTCTACCTGATGACGGACAAGTCCGAGAAGGACGAGATCGCGCGCACCTCGACTCTGCTGCTGCGCAACGCCCAGCTCGGCCGCGCGTTCGGTCTGTACCTGGTCGTGGCCGGACAGCGGGTCGGCTCCGATCTCGGCCCGGGTGTGACGGCGCTGCGCGCTCAGATCACCGGCCGGATCTGCCACCGGGTCAACGACGGCGAGACCGCCAAGATGGCGCTCGGTGACCTGGCCCCGGACTCGCTGTCGGCCGCGCTGAAGATCCCCGCCGAGATGCCTGGGGTCGCCGTGACCGTGGGAGCGGACGGGCGCTGGTACCGGGGCCGGTCGGACCTGACCACGGAACAGATGGCCGAAGAGGCCTCCGCCGAGTTCGCCCACATGGCTCCGGCCTGGGACCTGCTCGTCGCGGGTGAGGCCCGCACGACCGAAGACCTCGTGCCGGTGGACGCCGTGGACTGGGACCGGTTGGAAGAGGAGCTGTCCTGATGGGCCTCTCCTACTGGTGCTCGCGGTGCTGCAACCCCGCGTACACCAAGACCACCAGCACGAACGAGTGGGTGTGTGAGGACCACTACCGCGAGATCGAGAGGGGGTGGTGAACGGTGAAGCGTTTGGCGTCGCTGTCGGCGGACTGGGCTCCGATCCTGGTCCTGGCCGGAATCGCAGCCGCGGGCTCCTTCACCCATATCCGCGACTTGGCCGAGAAGTCCGGACAGCACGGGTGGATGGCCTGGGCCGTGGCGGTCTCCATCGACTTGACCTGCGTCATGGCCGCCCGGGAACGCCAGCGTGACGCTGCCCGGGGCGTCAAGGACGGGGTGACCTGGCCGACCGTGGTCCTGGTCGGCGCGGTGGTGCTGACCTTGGCCGCGAACCTGGCCACGGCCCAACCCACGGTGTGGGGCTGGATCATGGCCGCCGTTCCGGCCGCCGCGTTCCTGGTCGCGGTCTCGATGCTGGAACGCCGCGCCGCCCACTCGGCCCCGGAGCCGCCAGAGCCTGCGTCTGCTGAACCGGCTTCCTCCGAGCGTGAGGAGTTCCGGGTCACCGAGGTGCACTGGCAGCACACCGAACCCGCCCCGGCTCCCGCGCCCGAACCCCCGCCGGCCCCGGTGGCTCCGGTCCCGCAACCGGCCCCGGCCGCCGTGGAACAGGGTCACCCGCTGGCCTCCTACGCCGCCCAACTGGCGCAGGACTACCGCGTCACCCACGGCCGTGAGATCACCGTGACCGCGCTGCGCTCCCGCCTGGGGGTCTCCGAAACGGTGGCCGCGACCCTGCGCGAACAGATCACCACCTGAGAGGCAGCGAAGCGATGCAATGCCACACCTGCGCGGGAACCGGCGTCAGCCGCACCGGGGACTGCGCGAACTGCAACGGAACCGGCACGACCTGAAAGGCCAACGCCATGAAGACCAAGACCGTGATGTGCCTGGAGTGCTCCGGCACCGGCCGTGTGCTGCTTCAGAAGCTCGGGTTCCTGGTGCGCAAGTACAGCACCTGCCCCACCTGCAAGGGAACCGGGAGGGTGGCGCTGTGATCGACAGCCACCTGTGCTCGTCCTGCTACGGCCACGGCATCACCAGCGAGGGCCACACCTGCGCTGACTGCTCCGGCCTGGGCCACACCCCGACCTGATCCGGTGGGCGGCCTGCTTCCACACACCCGCCGACCCGCCACCCGCTTCGCCTGACCAACCAACCCAACACGCGAGACCGAACGAAGGAGATCACCGTGAACTGCTGGGAGAAGCCCGTCAAGGGCAACGACGACACCAAGCTGACCGTGGGGAGGCCGACCCGATGAGGCACACCGAGACCTGCCGCCACTGCGGACACCCGGTCAGCTACAGCGGCCCCCTCGGCACCGTTCCGGAGCGCTGCTACAGCTGCCCCAAGTCGGCCTAGAACCCGCCCGGCCATCCGGTTGATGGCCATGCCGCCCTACGGGGCGGTGTGGGGACCAACCGGGTCCGTCTGAAACGAACAGGAGGCTCTTCATGGGACGGCTGGAAATCTGTAGCAACTGCGGTGACCTGGTCTATCGCGACGGCACGTCCGACTACCACCCGAACCAGTGCCCCAGTGCCTGAGACCAAGTCCGGGGTGCGGCGCTGCTTCCACACACCCGCCGCACCCCGGTTCACCTACCCAACGAACCCAACACGCGAATGCAAGGAACGAAAGGGGCTCGACCAGCCTATGACATCCAACGCCTTCCCCGCCGTGTTCGCCGCGATGACGGCCGCGCACCACGTGGGTGACTACCTGCTCCAAAACGACCACCAGGCCCAGCACAAGATGGAGTCCTGGACCGCGAACCAGGCGCACGTGGCCAGCTACCACCTGGCTCAGCTCGCCGCCATCGGCCTCACCTCCCGCGCCTTGGGGCTGCGGCTCTCCCCGGCCCGGCTCGCCGCCGGGGTCGCGGTGTCCTGGGTGACGCACTCGGTGATCGATCGCCGCTGGCCGGTGCGCTGGTGGATGACCCGTACCGGCTCCAAGGGCTTCTATGAGGCCGGGGGTGCTCCGCACGTGGATCAGGCCATGCACCACGCGGCCCTGTTCGCCTCCGCGCTCATCGCCACCAGCAGCCCCCAGGACGCCCGGTGAGGTGCCCGCGCTGCCAGAGCAGCAACGTCAAGGACCACACCCGCGACGGCGAACACCTGGGCTCCTCGTGCGGGGACTGCTCCAACACCTGGGTACCGGCGCAGTCCACCACCGTCTTCCTGGACGAGCGCCGCACCCTCAAGAACTGGCGGGGCCGCTCATGACCCGCGCACGCCTGTAACTCCTTCTCCTGGCCCCGGCGACGGCCCTGCTTCCACAACACCAGCCGCGCCGGGGCCTCACCTATCCACGAAAGGCCTCTTCGCCATGCCCGAACCCGAACACGTCGGCGGACTCCTGGGCCCCGCCCTGGCCCGCATCACCGCCCTGGACGAGAACCACCTGGACCGGTGGATCACCCGCGCCCGTGCCCTGCGCGGCTGCGCCTGCCCCGTGCGCCTGACCGGTGAGACCACCCGTGTGGACGCCTCCACCGGGGAACTGCTCTCGCGCTACTCCACCGCCACCGAACCCGGCAACGAACTGCTCATGCGGTGCAAGAACCGGCGGGCTTCGCGCTGCCCCTCCTGCTCGGAGGAGTACCGGGCTGACACCTACCACCTGGTCAAGGCCGGAATCGTCGGTGGGGACAAGGGCGTGCCCACCTCGGTCGGCGTGCACCCCCGGGCCTTCGTCACCCTGACAGCTCCCTCCTTCGGCGCGGTCCACCGCGGCCCCGGCAAGGACGGCCGCACTCGGGTGTGCCACCCTCGCCGCACCGGCGCGGCCTGCTTCACCCACCACCGCGCCGACGACCCCCGCATCGGACAGCCGCTCGACCCGGCCGCCTACGACTACATCGGTCACGTGCTCTGGCACGCCCACGCCGGGGAGCTGTGGCGGCGCTTCACCCTGTACCTGCGCAACCACCTCGCCTCGGCCGCTGGGCTCTCGCGTACGGCCTTCGCCAAGCGGGTACGCATCTCCTACGCCAAGGTCGCCGAGTTCCAGTCCCGGGGCGCGGTGCACTTCCACGCCGTGATCCGGCTGGACGGCTACACCAAGGACCCCACCGGCTGGCCGCCGCCTCCGGTGTGGGCCAGCATGGACATGCTCACCGCGGCCGTGGACTCGGCCGCTCGTGCGGTCTCGCTCACCTCCCCCGAGATTAACGGCCGCACCTGGACCCTGGAGTGGGGTGAGCAGGTGGACGTGCGCCCCATCGAGGACTTCGGCCCCGACCGGGCGTTGACGGACACGGCCGTGGCCGGGTACATCGCCAAGTACGCCACCAAGGCCGCTGAGGACACCGGCACCCTGGACCGGCGTATCCACGACATCGACCACGTGGATATGACCCAGGTGCGCGCGCACGCGGGCAAGCTCATCTACACCTGCTGGCGTCTGGGCAACACGCGCCTGTACCCCCAGCTCGAAGACCTCAAGCTGCGCCAGTGGGCGCACATGCTCGGGTTCCGCGGTCACTTCTCCACCAAGTCGCGCCGCTACTCCACCACCCTCGGTGCGCTGCGTCAGGTACGGGCCGACTACGCCGCCGGGCGCCCCTGGGACACCGAGACCTTCACCCCGCTCCTGGCCCAGGACGAAGAGGACTCCACGCTGACCCTGGGCAACTGGCACTACCTCGGACAGGGCCTCACCCCGGGAGAGTGGGCGCTGGCGTCCTTGGTCGCCGGGATGGGCCGGTCCACTGAAGACGCGGAGGTGGACAGGTGAAGACCCTCGAACGGCTGTGGACCCTGGACGAAACCGCGGCTTACCTCGGCGTCCCGGCCAAGACCCTCTACCAGTGGCGATACCTGCGCACCGGACCGCCATCTCACCGCGTCGGCCGCCACGTCCGCTACGAACCGACCGAGGTCCGCGCCTGGGTCCTGGACCAGGACTGAGGTGCACCAATGCCTGTAGTCGACACCTGGCACAAGACCGTCAAGCTCCCGGACGGCTCGCTTCGACGTGAGAAGTCCGCCTCCTACGGCCGCGGCAAGCGCTGGGCTGCCCGCTACCGGGACGACAGAGGACAGCAGAAGTCCCCGAAGTTCAAGACCAAGCCCGAGGCCGAACGCCACCTGAAGAGGGTGGAAGGCGAACTCCTGCGAGGAACCTATGTGGACCCTGCGGCGGGCAAGGTCACCTTGCGGGAGTTCGCGGACCGATGGCGTGAGGACGTTCTCCACCGGCCGCTGACGGCCTCCCGCATCCTCGGGGAACTGGAGAACCACATCTACCCGGAGTTCGGGCACCGCGGGCTGTCCAGCATCCTTCCCTCGGACGTGCAGCGCTGGGTGACCCGGCTCGGCAAGTCACTGGCCCCGGCCACGGTGGAGAGCATCTACGCCACCCTGCGGGGTGTCTTCGAGGCCGCCGTGCGTGACGACCTACTGACCAAGACCCCCTGCCGGGGCATCCGCCTTCCGGAAAAGCGGAAGACGGCTGAGCCCGTCATGCCGATGGAGACCCTGCGCGAGGTCGTGGACGGCGTTCCCGAACGGTTCAAGGCCGTCGTGCTCTTGGCCGCTGGCAGTGGCCTCCGGCAAGGGGAACTCTTCGGGCTGGAGCTTCACCACCTGGACGTCGAGCACCTGGTGCTGCGCGTGGAACAGCAACTGGTCACCCCGGTGGACAACGTCGCCTACCTGGCACAGCCGAAGAGCCCGGCCAGCTACCGAGACATCCCGCTGACGCGGGAAACCGCGGACATGATGCTCGTCCACCTCGACTCCTTCCCGGCCGGGCCGGTGGAGATCGAGGACCGGACCGACCCCCACAAGCCGCGGCGGCGGACAGCACACCTGCTCTTCACCCTGCCGAACGGTGGTCCCGTCCGCCGCTGGGAGTGGAACAGGGTCCTCACCCCGGCGATGGCCAAAGCGGGGATGCCGAAGCGTTCCGGCCTGCACTCGGTACGGCGCTTCTACGCCTCCCTGCTGATCCGCTACGGCGAGTCGGTCAAGACCGTGCAGACGCGCATGGGCCACAGCTCGGCCGCCATCACGCTGGACGTCTACGCCGGGCTGTGGCCAGACAGTGAGGACCGGACCCGCGAAGCGGTCGCCAGCGGGCTCGGGAATCTCCACAGTGTGCGCCCTGTGTGCGCCGACGACTCCGGCTGATCACGACACCGCAGGTCAACGGGTCCGGGGACGCCGCTGCTACCACCAGGCGTGGAAGTGGTGCACGGGCCCCTGCCCGCCGCCCGCGTCGATCTCCTCCGCGTGGAGCAGGGCCCGGGTGAGCCAGGTCTTGGCGTCGGTGACCGCGGCGGCCATGTCCGGCCTCTGGGGCAGCAGCGCGGCGATCGACGAGGAGAGGGTGCAGCCGGTGCCGTGGGTGTTCCGGGTCGGGACCCGGTCGGCCCGCAGCTCCAGGGGGTCGGAGACGCCGTCCACCAACAGGTCCACGCACTCCTCGCCGGGAAGGTGTCCGCCCTTGAGCAGGACCCGGCGCGGGCCCAGCTTCAGCAGCCGCTCCGCCTGGGAGTACATCGTCGCCAGATCGGTGGCCTCGTCCTCGCCGAGGAGGTCGGCGGCCTCGGGCAGGTTCGGGGTGATCAGGTCCGCGCGGGGGAGCAGCTCCCGGCGGAGCGCCTCCATCGCGGAGCTCTCCAGTAGACGGTCGCCGCTCTTGGCCACCATCACCGGATCCACCACCACGTTCGGCAACCGGTAGCGGTCGATCGCGGCCGCGACGGCCTCGGTGACCTCGGCGGTGGACAGCATGCCCACCTTGACCGCGTGCACGGTCGCGTCCTGGAACAGCGTGTCCATCTGGTCGGTGACGAACGAGGCCGGCACCCCGTGGACCCCGGTGACCCCGCGCGTGGACTGGGCGGTCAGCGCGGTCACCACGCTCATCCCGAAGACCCCGTGGGCGGAGAACGACTTCAGGTCCGCCTGGATACCGGCGCCCCCGCTGGGGTCGCTACCGGCGATGGACACGACGTTGTACGCACTCATGGGCGTTCCTTCGCTAGTACGAACTAGGGCAGGTTCGACGGGTGTGCTCTCAGCCGGTGGAGGAGATTCCGGCACCCCGCGCCTCGCGGGGCCGGACCCCGTGAAGGTGTCCGGCCCCGCCCCGATATGTGTTTTGTGGGCTTGTGTCCGACTCTAGTGGACGGGCATGTCCTCGTACCGTCGGGGGTTCTCGGCCTGGGCCTTCTTACGCTGCTCCCAGACGATCGAGGCCGTGACCACGAGGAAGCCGACCACCATGAAGGTCACCGTGATGGGGATGTCCGTCATCGGCAGGATCTCGCGGTCCTCGCTCTGCCAAGGCCACAGGGCGCGCAGAGAACCGGCCATGAGCCCGGTCAGCACCACCAGGGTGATGTGGTGGTGGTTCTCCAGCAGGAACTGGAGGACCTTCACGAACAACGCCAGGCCGGTGATCATGCCGAGCACGAAGACGCTGATGTAGGGCAGGTCCGCGGCGCGCAGGGCGGCCATGGTGGGCTCGTACAGACCGAGGGCCAGCAGGATGAACGAGCCGGACATGCCGGGCAGGACCAGGGCGCAGATGGCCACCGCGGCGGCGAAGAAGACCACGACCGGGTGCGTGGGCAGGTTGGCGCCCGGCAGGCCCATGATGAGGAACGAGAGGATCGCGCAGACCAGCGCGAGCAGGTAGTGCCAGGCCTTCCAGGTCTTGCCCGCCCCGGTGTAGGGGATCCACAGGCAGGCCAGGACCAGGCCGAAGAAGAGGGCGTAGGCGTACTGGGTGTGGCTCTCGACCAGCGGGGCGATGAGCACCGCGGCCAGGATCAGCGCGACCGCCATACCGATGAGGGCGGGGATCAGCACGGCCCAGTCGACCAGTCGGAACTGCTCCATGGCCCGGTCCTTGCCGCGGCCGCGGGGCACGTCGGTGACGTAACGCTTGATCCCGCTGACCACGTGGCCCGCGCCGCCGATCAGCTTGTCGTAGAGACCGACGATCAGGGCGACGGTGCCGCCGCTGATGCCGGGCAGAGCCTCGGAGGTGCCCACGGCTCCGCCGCGCACCGCGTTGAAGATGTAGGAGCCTACTGAGTTGGCCATGTTGTCGGGCGCTTGCCCCGGGACGACCGGGAAGGGGGCGCCGTCCTCCGTCCTGGTGGTGCCGCCGGTCCCGTGTCCACGGTAGGCCGGCGGAGCAAAAGGGGTACTGGTGGCGCGGCCCACGAGGGAGACCGGGAGGGTCCGATCCCTGGATCCGCGCCGAGGTTCATCGCCCCGGCCGCACGAGGGGAAGGGCGCTGGGGCCCCGGGGCCGGGCGTCGTCATTCTAGCGTCGCCCGAAGGGGACAGAAGCGTCTCGGCCGTCCGGATTCCCGGTTCCGGCTGATGAAATAACTCTGAGATCGACAGCCGAAACCGATGCGGATGGGAAGAGAGTGAACTCGAGTCCTCCCGAGAAGCTTCCCGGCCCGGGGCCGGGAAGGATCCCGAGGATCAGAGTCCGGAGGGCCCGGTCAGGGTTCGCACGGCGGAGGAGGGAGAGCGGTCGACCACGGAGGCCGCCCACCGGTAGTCCTGTTTGCCGACCGCGGTACGCCGCACCCGGTCCACGAAGTGCACGGTCCGGGGCACCTTGAACCCCGCCAGACGCCCACGGCAGTAGGCGCGCAGCGCCCTCTCGTCCAGAGCGCCCTCGGCGGTGGAGGAGACCAGGGCCGTCACCCGCTGGCCCAACGTCTCGTCCGGCGCGGGCACCACGATCACGTCGTCCACGAAGGGGTGCGACTTGATCACCGCCTCCACCTCCTCGGGGTAGACCTTCTCCCCGGCGGTGTTGATGACCACGCTTCCCCGGCCCAGGAGGACGATCGATCCATCGGAGGCCCGGGTCCCGTAGTCGCCGGACAGCGCCCAGCGCCGGCCTTCGGGGTCCGTGGGGAAGGTGCGGGCGGTGGCGATGGGGTCGTTGTAGTAGCCCATCGGGATCCGACCGGTCCGCGCGATCCTGCCGACCTCGGGAGATCCCGGCGGCAGCGGTCGCAGAGTCTCGTCGAGCACCTCGATGCTGCCGCCCATGGTGAAGCTGCGCCGGTCGGTGGCGTCGGCGACCGTGGCCGCGGTGTCGGGGGCGGTCGCCGAGCCGCATACACCGGTCTCCGAACCGCCATAGGAGTCGGCCAGGACCACGTCCTCCCGCCAGGCCCGCCACAGGGCCTGTACGGAGGGGGTGAGCGGGGTGCCGCCGGAACGCACCGAGGTCAACTCCGGACACAGGCCGGGCTCGGTGAGCAGGTGCCGGGCCAGCGGGCGGGCCATCGCGTCGCCCACGAGCTGAACGGCGTGGACGCCCTCGCGGTGCGCCAACTCCAGGATCCGGTCGGGGCGGAAGCTGCGGTCGGTGGAGAGCACCACGCGTTTGCCGCACAACAGCATGCTCAGGGCGTTCCACTGACCGGCGGCGTGCATGAGCGGGCCCAGCACCAGCATCCGCTGCGGGAAACAGCGTACGGCGCGGGCGGCCACGTCCTCGGGGGTGCGGGACCGGGGGGAACCCGGGGCACGACGTTCCACGGCGGCGCGGAAGATGTCCGCCTGGCGCCACAGCACCCCCTTGGGGTAGCCGGTGGTGCCTCCGGTGTAGAGCAGGTAGTGGTCCTCGCCGCTGGTCACGGGGAGCTCGGGCTTAGAGGAGTCCCCGGAGCCCTGGGCGGCCAACGCCTCCTCGTAGTCCACACCGTTCAGCGCGGCGTCGCGTTCCGTGCCGTCCTCCAACAGAAGGACGTGCCGGAGCCGGGGGAGGTCGGGGAGGACGGAGGTGACCGTCGTGGCCAGGGAGTCCTCGGCGATCAGGGCCACCGCGTGGGAGTCGGCGAGCACGTGCCGGAGCTCGCCCGCCACGTACCGGTAGTTCACGTTGACCGGGACCGCGCCCGCGCGCAGGATCCCGAGGAAGGACTCGACCCACTCGGCCCGGTTGAAGGCCAGGATCGCCACGTTCTCACCGGGGCGCACACCGGCCGTCACCAGGTGGCGGGCCAGGCGGGTGGAGCGATCGTGCAGGGCGCGGTAGGTGAGCCGTCGGGGACCCGCGATGATCGCGATCCGCTCCGGCACGGCCCGACTCACCTCCGCCATCAGACCGGCGAGGGAGAAGGGTGTGTCCGGGGACGCGTGTGGCACGGCTGATCCTCCCTGACGTCGCGTGACGGCCGTCCCCGGCGAAGGCGCTCGCGGCGGCTGTGACTGTACGGCGACCGTACCCCTCGCGGACGGACCTGATCGTGGAAAGCCGTGTGGACCGCGTCACCTGCGTAACCGTGCTCCGTCACCCTTTCGTGGCCGAGCCCGGAAGAGTCCCGCTCAGAGGGCGTACCGGTGACGACGACCCCCGGGTTTCGGGCCCTCCCCGCGGTCGGTGATGTCGGCCACCTCTTGTGTGCTCACCGGATCATCTGCTCAACTCTTGGAGATCCCGCCGGCGGGGCGCTACCGGGCCTCACGGTGGGTATCTACTGTCTGACATCGGTCAATGGTGATCGGAGCGGCTTAGATGACCTCCCACAATCCGGGACAGCAGGACTCCGCCGGAAACCCCGTCGGAGAGGGACTCTCCAGCGCTGACCACATCGAACTCGCCCAGGCGAGGTCGGCGCACAACTACGCACCCCTGCCCGTCGTGATCGCCGAAGGCCGTGGTGCCTGGGTGACCGACGTGGAGGGAAAGAGGTACCTCGACTGTCTGGCCGGCTACTCGGCCATGAACTTCGGTCACCACAACCCCGAACTGATGGCGGCGGCGCACGCCCAGCTCGATCGGGTGACGTTGACCAGCCGGGCCTTCTACAACGACCGTTTCGGTCCGTGGGTGAGCTCTCTGGCCGACATGGTCGGCAAGGAGAAGGTCCTGCCGATGAACACCGGCGCCGAGGCGGTGGAGACCGGGATCAAGGTGGCCCGTAAGTGGGGCTACGAGGTCAAGGGCGTCCCCGAGAATCAGGCGACCATCGTCGTGGCCGGCGCCAACTTCCACGGCCGCACCACCACGATCATCTCCTTCTCCTCCGACCCCGAGGCCAAGACGGGCTTCGGCCCCTACACGCCGGGGTTCCGCTCCGTGCCCTACGGGGACGCGGCGGCGATCGAGGAGGCCATCGACGACACCACCGTCGCGGTGCTGATCGAGCCGGTGCAGGGCGAGGCGGGCGTGATCGTGCCGCCGAACGACTATCTGCCCAGGGTCCGCGAGATCTGTGACGACAACCGCGTGCTCTTCATCGCCGACGAGGTCCAGGCGGGGCTGGGTCGCACCGGCACCATCCGGGCCTGTGAGCACACCGGAGTGGTCCCCGACGCCTATCTGTTCGGCAAGGCACTGGGCGGCGGCATCCTCCCGGTGTCGGCGATGGTGGCCGACGAGGACGTGCTCGGGGTCATCCAGCCGGGCCAGCACGGCAGCACCTTCGGCGGCAACCCGCTGGCGGGCGCGGTGGGTTCCACGGTCGTCCGGATGCTGACCGAGGGCCCCTACGTGGAGAACGCCCGCCGCCTGGGCGACGTTCTCGATCGACGACTCAAGGAGTTCGTCGGCGACGGTGTGGTCTCGGCCCGCAGCATCGGCCTGTGGGCCGGCGTGGACGTCGACCCGGCCCTGGCCTCCGGCAAGGAGCTGTGCAAGCGGCTCGCCGAGCACGGGGTCCTGGTCAAGGACACCCACGGCTCGACCGTGCGCATGTCGCCGCCCCTGGTGATCGAGGAGGAGGACCTCCACTGGGGCCTGGACCGCTTCGCCGAGGTCATCCAGGAGCTCAAGGCCGAGAAGGCCTAGACCCCTCGCGCGAACACCGGCGCCCCGGTCCGGAGAACGGACCGGGGCGCCGTCGTGTGCGAAGGAGGGGTCTCAGGAATCCGCCGCCGGTTCCCGAGAGGCCTCGTCGGCGACCTCGTCGCCGTCCCCCTCGTCCCCGTCCTCGGGGTGGACCGGGTCCAAGGGGCCGCCGAGCTCCCTGGTGAGCACGTCCGGGTCGACCTTCTCCAACCGCTCCTTGGACTGGTACAGGACCCGTTCCGGCCCCTCCGCGATCTGGAGGCGGACCCGTTCGGCGATCGACCGCTGCCCCTGCGCGGTGGGATGGAAGCTCGCCCGGTCCACCTTCAACCCCTCGCCGATCTGTCCCAGGACGATGCCGTTCAACCAGGCGTCGTCCTCGCTGACCTCGTGGCCGCTCAACGAGCTGAAGACGTTCACGAACTCGACGCTGCCGACCTGACGGGCCCCGTACACCTCGCCGTCGGCCCGGTAGACGGTGTCCCGGATCCGGTCGTTGAACCGTTCGGCGAGCCCGTTCAGCCACAGTTGGTCGTTGGCGGAGAGGGTGTAGTACATGCCGGGAGGATCCTCGGGGAACAGCCTCGGGTAGCCCAGGACCAGCACACGCGCGTCCGGAGCACGGTCACGGATCTCTCCGAGGACCTCGGTGAGGGTCTTCTCGAAGCGGTCCATGCGCTCGTCGACCTCCGACTCCTGGTCGGTGCAGGCCGTCCGCTCCAGGAGCGGCATACGCATGATGCAGGTACGCAGGACCGGGATGAACCCCAGGTCGTTCCCACCGATGCCGAGGGTCACCAACGAGGTGTGCTCGGTGACGCGTTCGAGTTGCGACTCGGGAGTGCCGAGCTGCTCGAGCATCTGCGAGCCCCGGTGGCTGCTGCACGCGTAGAAGGCCAGCGAGCCCTCGAAGGGGAACTCCTCCTCGATCAGCCTGGGGTAGGCGTTCTCCGAACGCCAGCACTCACCGGGCTCGGCGGTGAGGGGATCGTAGTCGCCCGCGCCGTCCCCGGAGGAGTAGGAGTCGCCCAGGGCGACGTAGTTGCCCCACAGGACGGCCTCCTCCGGTTCCACCCGTACCCGCCAGTCGACCTCCTCGTCCTCGGTGATCGGAGGAAGGGGCTCGCCGGGGCAGACCCCGCCGGTGACGTCGCACCACAGATCGAGCAGGCCGTTACGGGTGGTGGGCACGGCCACCACCGCGACCATGATCAGGGCGAGGGCGGCGGCCACGACCAGGGCGATCCGGGCCCGCCGGCGTCGGGGCCGCGCGACCTCCCCCTCGCCTTCGGCGCCCTCGGACGCGGTCTCCTCATCGGCGGACCCGGCGGTGGCCGGGTCCTCGGCGGGGGAGTCGTCGTCGGGGCGGGGGGTCTCTTCGGGCACGTCGGGTTCACCGTCGCGTGCTGACACGGCCGTTACCGCCTCCCGCGTACTCGGGTGTCTGGTCCAGCAGTCAGGTTACCCGGGGTGGATTCGCGGAGTTGACGCCCGATTCCACCCCTACCGGGGCGGACGCGAGGCCGGGGGAGAAGAGGGAGTGAGGGGGCGACCCAGCGGCGGCCAAGCCCGCTGGGTCGCCCCGGCCCTCATGTGCCAGGGAGGCATGTCCATGACTCTGCCGCCTCGAGCCCGCGCAGTCACCAGTGGAAGACCACAAAGAATCGGGGCCGATCCCTGGCTCGGTTGTACGGAGTGTCACCATGGCCGGGGTCCCGGGGCGGGTGGGGCGTGCGAGGACGCGCCAAAGCCCGGGCGCGAATCTTTGTCGGCTTCCACGGCTGACGATCGGTCGTCGCGCCGATACGTTTCCAGCAGCAGCGACCGAACCGCCACCCAGGGGACCCCTTGAACCTGCTCATCACCGGCATCACGACCCAGTCCTCCATCGCCTACGCGATCGCCGAGGAGGCCATGCGTCAGGGACACGACGTCATTCTGACCAACCCTCCGGGCCGCGCCTTCTCCATCTGCGAACGCATCGCCAAGCGACTGCCGAGGGAACCCGTGGCCGTCCTGCCGATGGACGTCACCGACCCCGAGCAGATCGACGCCACGGTCGAGGCGGTCCGTGAGCACTGGGACCACGTGGACGGGCTGCTGCACGCCATCGCCTACGCCCCCGAATCGGCTCTGGGCGGCAACTTCCTCAACACCGGCTGGGAGGACGTGGCCAAGGCGATCCACGTCTCCGGTTACTCGCTGGCCGCCCTCACCGTCGGTATGCGCGACCTGCTGGCCAAGGCGCCCGAGGGGGCCGGCGTCGTCTCGCTGACCTTCGACGCCAGCGTCGCCTGGCCGGTCTACGACTGGATGGGCTCGGCCAAGGCCGTCCTGGAGAACTCCGCCCGCTACCTGGCGCGCGACCTGGGGCCGGAGGGGATCCGGGTCAACACGATCTCCGCCGGTCCGATCAAGTCCCTGGCGGGCGGTTCCATCCCGGGCTTCTCGCAGATCGCCGACTCCTGGGGCGACAACTCCCCGCTGGGCTGGGACACCAAGGACGCCTCCGTGGTCGCCGGCCCCGCCCTGTTCCTGATGTCTCCGGCCGCCCGGGCCGTCACCGGTACGGTCATGCACGTGGACGGCGGCTACCACGCGATGGGCGCGCCCATGGCCCCCGACGTCCAAGGCTGAGCGCCCCCGGCCCCGAGGGGCGGAACACGCGAGGGCGGCACCCGTCGGGTGCCGCCCTCGAACGTTCTTCGAGAGACCCCCGACCCGGCTCAAGGTCGACGGCCCCGACGGAACCTAGCCCAGCTTGGTCTTGCGGGCCTCGGCGAAGCGCTCCTGGACGTCGGCCCAGTTGACCACGTTCCAGAACGCCTTCACGTACTCGCCCTTGACGTTCTTGTACTGGAGGTAGAAGGCGTGCTCCCACATGTCCAGCATGAGCAGCGGCTGCGTGCCGATGGCGATGTTGGCCTGCTGGTCGTAGAGCTGCTCGATGATCAGGCGCTGACCGAGGGCGTCCCAGGCCAGGATCGCCCAACCGGAACCCTGGATGCCGGTGGCCGCGGCGTTGAAGTGCGCGCGGAAGGCGTCGAAGGAACCGAACTGGTCGTCGATGGCGGCGCCCAGTTCGCCCTCGGGCTTGTCGCCACCCTCCGGGGACAGGTTCTTCCAGAACACGGAGTGGTTGACGTGGCCGCCCAGGTGGAACGCGAGGTTCTTCTGGAGCTGGTTCACGGTGCCGAAGTCACCGGCTTCGCGGGCCTCCGCCATCTGCTCCAGGGTGCTGTTGGCACCGGCGACGTAGGTGGCGTGGTGCTTGTCGTGGTGCAGCTCCATGATCTGACCGGAGATCCACGGCTCCAGGGCCGCGTAGTCGTAGGGCAGTTCGGGAAGCGAGTACGGCGCAGACATCTCTGACGCACCTTTCCAAAGACGCGATTCGTCGGGCTTACCAGCGATGTGATCGCTACTCAGCAAGCTATCAGCCGAGACGCCGGACCCCCGATGTCAGGCTGTCGACACCGGGGGACGGGAATAAAATCCGGCGGCGGAGCCCGATCCGGAGGTCCGCCGCCCCGGCCCTCGCCCTCGCGCGCCGACCGAGAGGCACCGCCGCGCAGGGGTCCGTTTTCTCCGCGAACCTCCCCGGGGTTTCCTTTACGGAAAGGCGCCGGACCCCCGTGGTTACCCTGGCCGACACATCCCCCGTGCTCCGAAGGGGTCAAGGGGGAGAGTTGTCCGCGCGTTCCATCGTCATTCACCGAGGTGGCATCGGGAACGGGGAGAATTCAGCGCCGAATTCGAATGGCGGGACCCGCACGCCCGTTCGGTGAATCATCCTTCCCCAGCTCCCGAGGCCGCCTCCGAACATGAGTGACACCACCACCGGGGTCCCCGTCCCCTCGTCCCCGCGCAGCGCCCCCTCCGACGTACGCGCCGTGTCTTCGACCATGACCGGAGGCGGCCATCGACCCGAGATCGAGGGTCTGCGCGCCCTGGCGGTACTTCTGGTCGCCGCCTATCACATCTGGTTCGGTCGGGTCTCCGGCGGCGTGGACGTGTTCCTGCTGCTCACCGGTTTCCTCATCACCGGTTCCCTGGTGCGCGCGGTCGAACGCGACGGACGGATCCACTTCGGCGCCTTCTGGGCCCGACTGATCGGTCGCCTGGCCCCGCCGGTCGCCGTGGTCCTGCTCGCCACCATGGGCGCCATGTACCTGTGGCTGCCCCGTTCCCGATGGGCGGACGTGCTCGCCGAGGTACGCGCCTCGGCCCTCTACCACGAGAACTGGACCCTGGCCCGGGACGCGGTCGACTACCTGGCCCGCGAGGCCGCGGTCAGCCCTCTCCAGCACTTCTGGTCGCTGTCCATCCAGGGGCAGTTCTACCTGATCTGGCCGGTGCTGATCACCCTGGCGGCGATCCTGGCCTCCCGCTCGCGGCTACCGCTGCGTCCCACGGTCCTGGCCCTGATCGTCGCGGTGTTCGTGGTCTCTCTGACCTACTCGGTGTACATCACCGGCCGTGATCAGGCCTGGGCCTACTTCGACACCGGAGCCCGGCTGTGGGAGTTGGCGCTGGGCGGGATCCTCGCCCTGGCCATCACCCGGGTACGGATGCCCACCCGGGTCCGTGTGGTCCTGGGCTGGGTCGGTCTGGTCGCCCTGGTCTCCTGCGGCATGCTCGTGCAGGTCTCCACGCTCTTCCCCGGGTACATCGCCCTGTGGCCGACCCTCGCCGCGCTGCTCATCGTCCTGGCCGGGACGACCGGGAGCCCTCGAGGGGTGGACCGGTTGCTGACCTGGCCGCCCCTGATGGCGCTGGGCCGGCTCTCCTACACGATCTACCTGTGGCACTGGCCCCTCCTCGTCTGTTATCTGGAGGTCACCGGGCGCCGGCTCGCCACCCCCTGGGGCGGCGCCGCGATCCTGGGCGCGTCGATCCTGCTGGCCTGGATGACGCATCGCCTGGTCGAGCGCGGCCTCGAACCGTTCACGAGGTCGGCCGACCGTCGGAGCCCGGTGGGCCCGACCGTGGTCGCCGCCCTCTTCCTCGTCCCGGTCCTGGTGCTCTCGCTGGTGTGGACGGAGCGTCTGGAACAGGAACGGGAGCGCAGGGCTCACGAGATCGCCTCCCCCGAGAGTTACCCGGGTGCCGCCGTGGTCGCGGATCCGTCTCTGCTCGACTCGCTCCCGGACGTCCCGGTGCGTCCGGACCCCGAGGACTCCAAGATGGACCTGTCCTCCCACCATCAGGAGGGCTGCCACGTGAACCTGGCCTCGGAGGAGCTGGTCGTGTGCGACCGCGGTCCCGCCGACGCCGAACACACGCTCGCCCTGGTGGGCGCCTCGCGCACCGCCCACTGGTACCCGGCGGTGGAGGCGGTCGCCGAGAAGTACGGCTGGCGTCTGGTGTCCTTCACCAAGAGCGGTTGTCCGTTCGGTCTGGCGCCCTCGACCAGGGACGGGGCCCTGTTCGAGGAGTGCGAGGTCTGGAAGGAGAAGGCGCTGGCCGAGTTGGAGGAGCTGAACCCCGACGCGGTGCTGCTCTCCTCCACCCGGGCCTTCGTCGACGGCGAGGCGGTGGAGGACGGCTACACCGACCTGTGGTGGCACCTGAACGACCTGGGGATCGACGTGGTCGGCCTGCGGGATCTGCCCCGACTGCCCTATAGGGGAGGGGAGTGCGTGGAGGCCGGAGACCCGGCCGAGTGCACCAGCCCGGCCTCGCGCAGCCTCGCGGCCGTGGACCCGGCCACCCTCGAGGAGCTGCCGCCCAACGTCGAACCGATGGACCTGACCGAGTACGTGTGCCCGGGCGGTTCCTGCGACGCCGTGGTCGGCAACGTGTTGGTGTACTGGGACCACTCGCACATCACCGCCACCTACGCCCGGACGCTCACCCCCATGGTGGAGAAGGCCCTGTTGGAGGCCACGGGTTGGTGACCCGGGCCGTACGCCCCGGACCCCCGGAAAGGGGGTCCGGAGACGTTTCGGCCACTCTGCCGTGAGCCCCGGATGAGGGGGTGGTGAACGCTGGGGGAATTGTCGCTCACGTGGGTTTCGAAACGGCACATGTCGCCCCCGGTCACCTTTTCGAGAGGTTAATGTCGAAAGCGCACGGTGTCTTTCTCGGTGGCGTTTTTCTCGAAAAGGGCACGAGATCGCCGTGCGCAGGTCGCCGCTCCCCTTCCGCGGAGGTAACCCCCATGAATTCCCTCAGGCGCAGGATCCGCCGCCTTCTGCCCCTGGTCGCTCCGGCCGGCCTGGCCGTGTTCGCGACCCCCATCGTTCTCGGCGGATTCGGTCTGATCACGTGGGGCGAGGTGGTCGTCGGTACCGCCGTCCTGCTCCTGGGAGCCCTGGTGTGCGCGCTCGGCGCGGCCCTGTGGCTGACACGGCGTTCGGTGCGGGAACTGTCCACCTCCGTACGGACCCAGACCCGCACGGTCACCGAGCTCTTGGGCCGGGACCGACTGGAGCTGGCCCGCGCCCTCGACGAGGTCCGAGGCGAGGTGGCCGACCTGCGAGGCAACGCCCTGCCCAAGGCGGTCCAGACCGTCGTCCGCGCCGGAACCCGCCAGGGCCGCGACGACTACGAACAGCAGGTCGCCTGGTCCGAACTGCGCGGTCACCTGGACGTGGCCCCCTTCATGCCGCCGCTGCGCGGCTGGGCCGCATCCCCGGACGTCCTGCGACTCCTGGTCCGGATCATCGAGCGGGACCGCCCCGCGCTGGTGGTGGAGTGCGGAAGCGGGGCCTCCAGCGTGTGGATCGGCTACGCCCTGCGCAAGGCGGGGACCGGCAGGCTCGTCGCCATCGAGCACGACGCCCGCTACGCGGAGCTGAGCCGCGACCTCGTCGCCGCCCACTCCCTGGAGGACGTGGTCGAGATCCGGCACGCCCCCCTCGCCCCGGTGCCCGCCGAATACGCGGACGGGGTCTCCGCCGATGTGCCCTGGTACGACACCGAGGCGCTGGTCGACCTCAAGGGCATCGGTCTGGTCTTCGTGGACGGTCCGCCGCAGGCCACCGGGGTCGAGGCCCGTCACCCGGCGGTCCCCGTCCTGCTGCCCGCCTGCGAGGACCACGCCGTCTTCGTCCTCGACGACGCCGCCCGCCCCGACGAGCGCTCTCTCGGTGAGCGCTGGCTCGCGGCCCACCCCGATCTGGTCAGGACCGAGGAGCCCACCGAGAAGGGCGCGCACGTCTTCACCCGAAACGTCCGCTGACCGAACCGACCGAGGCGTCCCCCAGCCGAACCGAGAGGGCCACTCGATGATCACCACCGTCCTCCGGCACGCCCTGCGTGCCCGTGGAGACGAACCGGCCGTGCTCTGCCACAGCGGAGCCGGCACCCTTCGGGAACTGTCCGGCCTCCCCCGGAACGCCGGGGACCGGACCGTGGACCTGGGAGCCCACCCCCTGGGCGAGCCGATCCCTATCGGAGTGGAGGGGGCGACGGACGATGAACGGGAGCCCGTCGCCGGCCTGGTGGCACTGGTCGCCGCCACCCCCACCGACCTCCACCGCGCCCTGACCGCCGCCGTCCACCTGCCCAAGGCCGTCCAGGTCGTCGTCGCCCTCCTGGACACCCCCGGGCACCAGGACCCGCCGGTCCCGGCGGGGCCGGGCATGGGCCAGTGGCGCGACCTCCAGGAGCTGCGGGTACGCCGGGTGGACCGGCGCGGCTGGGTCTGCGAGTTCTTCTTCCCCAACCCCGTCGAGTCGGCCCCGGTCCTGGACGCGGTCCTGCACGGCACCCGAGGCCGCCGTCGAGGCCCCTCCGTGGCCCCCTTGGCCGCGCTCAACGGGGCCGAGGCCTCGCTCTGGCGCCCCGGGGACACCGGCGCCCACGGGGTCGAGCAGGGCGGACCGGTCCCGCTGCGTCGGGTCACCCCCGTCGCCGACCTGGCGCTGCGGGTGGGCGATGGAGCCGCGGCCGTGGACTGGGCCGATGAGAAGGTCCCGGTCCTGGACCGGGCCACCACCGGGACCGACTCCTGGGAGGGGCTGGCCGGAGAACACGGGCGAGAGCGAGCCGCGGGGCTCACCGTCTCGGCCGCCGCCGACCCCGTATCCCTGATCGCCCCCATCGACGAGACCACGGTCAACCCCACCGGGTTCGGCAAGGCGGAGAAGGGCCCCTTGGGCCACCTCACCCTGAACGGCGACCGGGCGGTCGTCCGCGACGGGAAGAAGGACCTGATCGAGGTGGCCGCCGACGGCACCGTCACCGACGTGGACCTCGCCGGCATCCGCCATCTGCGCGGGGTCCGGATCGACTGGACCGGTCACACCGGCCCGACCGCGGCTGTGCGCGCCGTGGCCTCCCTGGCGGCCGGAGGGGTCCCGCTGGTGGCCGAACCGGTCCCCGGCTGGGCCGCCGGGTTGGGGACGACGCTGATCGACGCCATCGAGGGCGCGACCGAGGCCGACCTCACCGACCGATTGGCCCGAGAGGAGCACAGCGTCCGTCTGCGTCGCGCGGCCCTGCGCACGCACGGCCTGCGTTCGCGTTGGCGGGGTCTGGCCGCGGAGACCGGGATCCCGCTCCCGCCCGAACCCCGGGTGTCGGTCATCCTGTGCACGAGGCGGCCCGACATGGTCGGTTTCGCGCTGGCCCAGATCGCCCGCCAGCGCGGGGTCGCGTTGGAGACCGTCCTCACCCTGCACGGCTTCCCGGCGGATCTGCCCGAGGTGGCGTCCGCGATCGACGCCTACCGGGAGACCGGCCTGCCGATCGTCGTCCACGAGGCCTCCGCGGAGCGGATCTTCGGTTCGGTGCTCAACGATTCCGTCGCCCGCGCCTCCGGCGACCTCATCGCCAAATGGGACGACGACGACTGGTACGGCCCCGAGCACCTGGCCGACCTGGTGCTGGCCCGGACCTACTCGGGGGCCGAGCTGGTCGGCACCGGTCAGGACTTCGTCTACCTCCAAGAGGTGGATCTGATGGTCTGGCGCAGCCGCGAGTCCGAGACCGCCACCCGCTTCATCGCCGGGGGCACGATCCTCACCGACCGCGTGGTGCTGGAGGAGACCGGAGGTTTCCGTCCGCTGCCGCGCGCCATCGACACCCAACTGCTCATCGCCGTGTCCCGGGGCGGGGGGCGCGTCCACCGCACCCACGGGCTGGGGTACGTGTTGCGTCGCACGGGCGGCGGACACACCTGGTCCGAGGACATGGCCTACTTCCTGCACAACTACGCACGACAGTGGTCCGGCTGGCGACCCAGCTCCCTCCTGGAGGGCGAACCCGTCCCGTTGGGGCGCCCCGTCGACGGTGGAGAGCCGGTCGTGACCGCGACGTACCCGGGGGGATCAGCATGACCAGTACCGAAGAGCACACCGCCCCCGCCGTGGCCGGGACGACCTCGCCGGGGTCGCCCCTGCCCCGGGGCGCGGTGGACATGAGCGCGCAGCCGAGGGTGCGCCGCAACGACCACGCGGTGCTCTCTCCGCCCCCGTTGGGTGGGTGGGAGCCGTCGTTGTCGGTGAGTGTGGTGGTTCCGGCTCATGGTGGTTCGGAGAAGTTGGCGTTGGTGTTGGCCTCGTTGGCGGCTCAGAGTTATCCGGCTCATCTCATGGAGGTGGTCGTGGTGGACGATGGGAGTCCCGAGCCGTTGGTGTTGCCTCGTGTGCGGCCGGAGAATACGCGGTTGGTGGTGTCGGCCGAGGGTGGTTGGGGTTCGGCTCATGCGGTGAATACGGGTGTGGGGGTGTCGTCGGGTCAGGTGGTGTTGCGTTTGGACGCCGACATGTTGGTGTATCGGGAGCATGTGGAGTCCCAGATGCGCTGGCATCACCTCATCGACTATGGAGTGGCCCTCGGGCACAAACTGTTCGTCGACTTCGATCCCGCGGCGATGACCCCCGAGTACGTGCGCGACGAGGTCGCGGCGGGGCGGGCGGATCGTCTCTTCGACCGCGATTCGGCCGACCCGCACTGGGTGGAACGTCTGATCGGTCAGCACGATCGGCTGAGGACCGCCGGTCGACTCTCCTACAAGGTGTTCATCGGCGCGACCGGTTCGTTGCACCGTTCGCTGTTCGACGCGGCCGGGGGCATGGCTCCCGAGCTGGTGCTGGGCGGCGACACCGAGTTCGCCTACCGTGTGGCGCAGCAGGGCGCGGTGTTCGTCCCGGACCTGGACACGAGCAGTTGGCACCTGGGCCGCTCACAGATGCAGACCCGACGCGACGCCGGCACCCGCTACCGGAGCCCCTACGTCTCCAACCGGGTGCCCGACTTCCACCTGCGCCGCAAGCGCCCCGACCGCCAGTGGGAGGTCCCGCTGGTCGACGTCGTCGTCGACACCGCGGAACGGACCCTCGAGGAGGTCGACACCACGGTCTCCGCACTGCTGGACGGTTCCACCCCGGACCTGCGCCTGTGGCTCCTGGGTCCCTGGTCACGGCTGAACGACGAGCGCCGCAGGCCCTTGGACGACGAGCTCCTCGACCCCCGACTGATCCACGAGACCTTCCGGGGCGACCCGAGGGTCCGGTTCGTCGAGGAGCCCCCGGAGACCGACCCGCGCGTGCCCTTCCGTCTGTTCCTCGGGGGCGGGCCCGCTCTCGGACCCACGGCCGTGGCCGACCTGGTCAAGGAGATCGACAAGGAGGGGGCGGGCCTCCTGTGCGCCCCGCTGCCCGGCGCCACCCGTGCGGGGGACGGGCTGTTGCGTCTGGAGCGCGGCTCCGCCTACGCCCGAGCCCGTCACCTGGAGCCCGAGGCCGAGGGCGCCGACCTGGACCGGGTCGTGGAGGAGACGCACGGCACCCACTGGATCCCGGGGGAGCGCTTCCTGGCGGTCGACGAGGGTGAGGAGACCCCGACGGCGCGGCCCGAGGTACTCCAGCAGAGGCTGGACAAGGCCCTGGTCGAGGCCGACCGTATGCGTGCCCGTGCCCAGAGGGCCGAACGCAAGCTCCGTTGGTTCACCCCGGGCCTGGGGCGCAGGGTCCTGCGCCGGATCGCCCGCTGAACGACGGGGTGACGGGCCGTGGGGCGACCGCTCCGCGGCCCGTCCTCGTGAAAGGGCGAGGACGACACACCCCTTCGTAAAAGTCACCAACCGTGATCATTGTGGCACTCTGTGTTTGACCCGTCTCGACGGGTGACCACAGTCTCGCCTACACGCCCGAGGTTGCCCGATGATCACCTCCGTCGTCCGTCAGGCCCTACGTACACGCGGTGCCGAACCCGCGGTCCTGTGTCATACCGGGGACCCGACGACGGCCAGGCGTGAACTCGCTTCGATCCGGTTGCGCTCCGGCGACCTGCTCGTCGACCTGGACGCCCACCGCCCGGGCGACCCGATCGAGATACCCGGGGTGGGCGGCGAGGGGGAACCCGAGGCCGTGGGCCTGGTCGCGGTCGTGGCCGCCAGCCTCACCGACCTGGGCCGTGTCCTGACGGTCGCCACCGCGCTCCCTCCCACCGTGCACCTGCTCGCGGCGGTGGCCGACACCCCGGGCCACCAAGGGCCCCTTCTGCCGACCCCGCCCGGCATCGATGAGTGGAACGACCTCCTCGAAGCGCGGGTACGTCGGCTCGGCCGCAGAGGCTGGGTCTGCGAACTCTTCTTCCCCAACTCCGTCGAGACCGCCCTGGCCCTCGACTGCGTCGTCCACGGCACCAGGGGAGGACGTCGCGGCCGTCGTGTCCTCCCTCTCGCCGCCGTCCACGGGCGGGAGGGGTGCCTGTGGCGTCCCGGCGACATCGCCTCCACCGGGGTGACCGCCACCGGCCCCGTCCCGTTGCGTCGGGTCTCGCCCGTGGCCGACCTGGTCCTGCGCACCGACGAGGGGACCCTGCCGGCCTGGGAGGACCCGGTCGTCCCCCATCTGGACGTCCCCACCACCTCGCGGCCCCGGATCACGATCACCGAGGCGGGCGAGGAGCCGCACCGGACGGGTTCCTTCGACACGCACACGATCCCGCCCATCGACGAACGCTTCGTCAACCCCATCGGCTTCACCAAGAAGGCCGGCGGTCCCATGGGCGACCTCGGAGACCACGGGGATCGTACGGCCCTGTCCGAGGGACGCAAGGTCCTGTTCACCGTCCCCGAACACGGCACCGTGACCGACCTGGACGTCGGCCGGGTCCGCTACCTGCGCGGCGTCCGCGTGAACTGGTCCGGGCAGGTGGGACCGGTCTCCATGGTGCGGGCCGTGGCCTCGTTGGCGGCCGCGGGCGTGCCGTTGGTCTCCGACCCCGTCCCGCCCTGGGCGTCATCGCTGGGGCGCCCCCTGATCGACCTGCTCACCTCGGTCGAGGAGCGGGGCCTCGCCGACCCTCTCACCCGGGAGGAGCACAGCGTTCGACTGCGTCGTGCCGCCCTGGGGACCCACGGGCGCGCCGCCCGCTGGTCCGCCCTGGCCGCCGGCGTGGGCGTTCCGACGCCTCCCGAGCCCCTGGTCACGGTCATGCTGTGCACCCGCCGGCCGGAACTCGTCGGCTTCGCCCTCGCCCAGGTGGTCCGCCAGCGCGATGTCCGCTTCGAACTGGTGCTGGCCCTGCACGGCTTCTCGGCCGACCTGCCCGAAGTGCGGTCGGCGGTACGGGAGTTCTCCGCGTCGGGGATCCCGATCACCGTGCACGAGGCCCCCGGGGACCAGGTGTTCGGCGCCGTCCTCAACGACGCGGCCGACCGCGCGAGCGGGACCGTCATCGCCAAGTGGGACGACGACGACTGGTACGGCCCCGACCACCTGGCCGACATGCTCATGGCGCGGACCTACTCCGGGGCCGACGTCGTCGGGATCACCCAGGACCTGGTCTACCTCCAGGAACTGGACCTGACGGTGTGGCGCAGCTACCAGACGGAGAAGCCGTCACCGGACGTGGTGGGCAGCACGATCGTCATCGATCGATCGGTGCTCACCGACGTCGGAGGGTTCCGCCCGCTGCCCCGGGCGATCGACAGCCAACTGCTCTTGGCCGTCCGCCGTCACGGAGGGCGGATCTACCGCACCCACGGCCTGGGATACCTGCTGCGCCGGGCGGGGGAGGGGCACACCTGGGGGGCCGACATGGGGTACTTCCTGCGACGTAACAGCAGGCAGTGGTCCGGTTGGCGTCCCAGCGCCCTGTTGGAGGGCGAACCCCGCCCGCTGGGCTCGGAGACCGTGCCCGAGACGACGCTCTCCGTGCCGTCCGCCCGCGAGGGCAGGCCGTCGACGACCACCACGGGAGGACACCGTTGACCACCGCCGACAACACCTCCACCCGCAAGGGCGCGGAGAACACAGTGCAGACCGCATCGATCCCGGAACAGTCCGGCCCGCTTCGCCAACCGATCGTCCATCGCAACGACTACACCGCGCTGCCCGTACCCCCGTTGGGTGGGTGGGAGCCGTCGTTGTCGGTGAGTGTGGTGGTTCCGGCTCATGGTGGTTCGGAGAAGTTGGCGTTGGTGTTGGCCTCGTTGGCGGCTCAGAGTTATCCGGCTCATCTCATGGAGGTGGTCGTGGTGGACGATGGGAGTCCCGAGCCGTTGGTGTTGCCTCGTGTGCGGCCGGAGAATACGCGGTTGGTGGTGTCGGCCGAGGGTGGTTGGGGTTCGGCTCATGCGGTGAATACGGGTGTGGGGGTGTCGTCGGGTCAGGTGGTGTTGCGTTTGGACGCCGACATGTTGGTGTATCGGGAGCATGTGGAGTCCCAGATGCGCTGGCACCATCAGGCCGATTACACCGTCGTCATGGGACACAAGCTGTTCGTCGACTTCGACCCGTCCGCCCTCGTACCGGAATACGTGTACGAGGAGGTCGCGGCGGGGCGGGCGGATCGTCTCTTCGACCGCGACTCCGCCGACCCGCACTGGGTCGAGAGGTTCATCGCCCGTACCGACCGGCTGCGCTCTGCCGGCCACGAGGGGTTCAAGGTCTACGTCGGCGCGACCGGTTCGTTGCACCGTTCGCTGTTCGACGCGGCCGGGGGCATGGCTCCCGAGCTGGTGCTGGGCGGCGACAGCGAGTTCGGTCACCGTCTCGCCCAACGGGGCGCGGTGTTCGTCCCGGACGAGGACACGAGCAGTTGGCACCTGGGCCGCTCACAGATGCAGGAACAGAGGAACGCGGGCACCCGCTACCGGAGCCCCTACGTCTCCAACCGGGTGCCCGACTTCCACCTGCGCCGTAAACGCCCCGACCGCCAGTGGGAGGTCCCGCTGGTCGACGTCGTGCTGGACGTGGCCGAGCGGACCCTGGAGGAGGTCGACACCACCGCCTCGGCCCTGCTCGGCGGTTCCACCCCGGACCTGCGCCTGTGGATGGTCGGGCCGTGGTCGCGACTGCACGACGGACGGCGCTCTCCTCTTCAGGAGGAGTCCCTGGACCTGAGGCTGATCCACGAGACCTTCCGGGGCGACCCGAGGGTCCGGTTCGTCGAGGAGCCCCCGGAGACCGACCCGCGCGTGCCCTTCCGTCTGTACATGGAGGCGGGCCCGCCCACCTCGTCCGATGCCCTGGCCGAGCTGATCCGGGCGTGCGACTCCTCCGGGGCGGGCCTCCTGTGCGCTCCGCTGCCCGGCGCGCTCAGGGCGAAGGAGGGCGTGCTGCGTCTCGAACGTGTGGCGGCCTTCGAAAGGGCGCGTCACCTGGCCCCGGAGGCCGAGGGCGAGAAGCTGGACCGGCTGGTGGAGGAGGTGTACGGGATCCACTGGACCCCCGCCACCGACATCGTCGTCGCCTCGGGCCCGGAAGAGGCCGAGTTGGAGGGTGTCAAGGGCTCCTCGGAGGAACCGGAGGAGTCGGTGGAACGGCTGCGGGCCCGGCTGGAACAGGCCACGGTGCGGGGCGACCGGATGCGCCGTCGGGCCGAACGCGCCGAACGCAAGCTCCGTTGGTTCACGCCCGGGCTCACCCGTCGGATCCTGCGCCGCATCGCCCGCTGAACCACGAGGTCCACGGTCCCCGGGTCGGAGTCCCCTCCGACCCGGGGACCGATGCGTTCAGGAGGAAGAGCCCTCACGCTCCGCGGAGGACTTTCGGACCCAGAGCGCCAGACTCTCCGCGACCAGCGCGGGACGGTCGGAGCCCTCGATCTCCACGGTGTGCCCGGTGGTGACCAGATATCCCTTGTCGGTCCGGGTCACCTCCCTCAGGTCCACGGAGTCGCGTACACGCGAGCCCACGGTCACGGGACGAAGGAAACGCACCCGGTTCAGCCCGTAGTTGATGGACATGGCCGGCTTCTCGACGAGCGTGAACAGGTTCCGGGCGAAGTACGGCAGCAGCGACAGGGACAGGAATCCGTGCGCGATGGTGGCGCCGAAGGGGCCCTCGGCCGCGCGTTCGGCGTCGAGGTGGATCCACTGGTGGTCCTCCGTCGCGTCGGCGAATCGGTCGATACGCGTCTGGTCGATGGTGAGCCAGTCGGTACGGCCGAGATGTTCGCCCTGGGCGGCGACGACCTCGTCGATGTCGGCGAACACGCGCATCGCGCCTCCACGCTCCACTCGGGGGCGGGCCCGGTCGCGGGGCCCTGTGGTGCGCGCCACCCTATCCGACGGGGTCCGGGCCGTGAAGGCGCGGGATCCCTCAGCCGCCGCGGGTGGGCCGGTCGGAGGCGTCGGTGCCACGAGAACCCAGGATCACGGATCGCGCCGTCCATCCGGGCAGCAGATCCGGGTCGGGGGCGTGCCCGGACCCGCTCTCGGTCAACGGCACCGGAACCACGCCGTCGTGCGCCCGCACGGGCGGGAGCACCAGGTCGCGCCCCCGGAGGCCGGCACGGGGCATCTCCACGGGCAGGCTCACACCGGTCAGCGAGGCCAGGGCCACCGTCGCGGCGCGGCCCACACCGGTACGGGCCGAGGACCCGCACCAGACCTTCCGGCCCGCGTCCACCGCCAGGTCCACCGCGCGTCGGGCGGCCGTCAACCCGCCCAAGCGGGACGGGTCGACGTGGACCACGTCACCGGCCTCGGCCCGGATCGCCTCGACCAGGTCTCCCAACGAGGAGAGCGGGCGGTACAGGGCCACCGACGTACGCGCCTCGGCCGCGAACCGCCCGTAGGCGGCCAGATCCTCGGGGTCGAAGGGGTCCTCGATGGCCAACAATCCCAGGGAATCGAGGGACCGGAGCGCGTCCATGTCGGACTCGGAATCGGAATATCGTCCGCCCGCGTCCACCTGGAGCACCAAGAAGGGGAAAGTGGCCTGGACCGCGCGGACCACCTCGACGTCCCACCCCGGCTCGATCTCCAGCCTGATCCGGCGGAAACCGGCGCCGACCTGGCGGTTCACCTCGGTGACGGCCGACTCCAGGGAGACCTGGCGCGGCAGGGTGACCCCGGCGGTCAGGGCCGTGCGCGACCCGCCCAGGGCGTGGGCCAGGGGGGTGGAGCGCTGACGACTCCACAGATCCCAGCAGGCGGTGTCCAACGCCCCCACCAGGGCGGGATCCCAGGGCAGATCGGCGAAGGCCTCGGCCGCCTCGGTCGGCCGCCGCCATGGATGATCCACCAACGCGGGTCCGAAGTCGCGGGTGAGCGCCTCCCACTGTCCGGGTGTGGCCCCGGGGACCTCGCCCCAGCCGTCGAAGACGCCGTCGGACACCCTGACCAGGACCGGGACCGAACCGTCCGCGCCTCGCCCCACCGGTGACGGCCGCAGCCGTACCAGTTCGAGTTCGACGATCCGGGTCACGGTCACCGCTCCGGCGTGTGTCACTACGGTCCCCACCTCTGTTCGGCCACGAGCACGGGTCCGACGTGGAGTGGGACCCGCTTTCGACGGTACCCCCGCCCGACCTGCCCGACCACCCCGTGGGCGATACCCGATGATGCCGGGTGCCCAGGTGGGGCGGGCCGAGGAACAGGACGAAGGGTCCGCCCGCCGGCGGCGGACGGACCCTCGGAGACGGAGGACGGGCGGATCGGGCCCGGAGAGGTCAGAGGGCCAGGGCCTCGGACGGCTCCCGGTACTTGAGGTCATGGGCGTCGGCGACCGGGGCGTAGACCACGTCGCCCGCGTAGGTGTTCAGACCGCCGGCGAGGGCGTCGTCCTCGCGCAGGGCCCGACGCCACCCCTTGTCGGCCAGGGCCACCGCGTAGCGCAGTGTGTCCTTGGTCAGGGCGTGCGTGGAGGTGTTGGGCACCGCCCCGGGCATGTTGGCGACGCAGTAGAACACCGTGTCGTGCACCGAGAAGGTGGGGTCGTCGTGCGTGGTGGGGCGCGAGTCCTCGAAACAACCGCCCTGGTCGATCGCGATGTCCACCAGCACGGCCCCCGGGCGCATCCGGGAGACCAGCTCGTTGGAGATCAACGTGGGGGCCTTGGCCCCGGGCACGAGCACGGCGCCGATCACCATGTCCGAATCCAGGACGGAGCTCTCCAGCTCGAAGGCGTTGGACACCACGGTCTTGACCCGGCCCCGGTACAGGTTGTCCACGTGACGGAGCTTGTCGACGTTCAGGTCCAGCACCGTGACGTCGGCGCCCAACCCCACGGCGATCCGGGTGGCGCTCAACCCGGAGACCCCGGCGCCGACCACCGTGACGTTCGCCGGGCGCACCCCGGGGACCCCGCCCATCAGGACCCCGCGTCCACCGTTGGGGCGCTGGAGCGTGGCCGCGCCGACCTGGGGCGCCAGCCGTCCGGCCACCTCGGACATGGGGGCGAGCAGGGGGAGGGAGCCGTCGGGGAGCTGGACGGTCTCGTAGGCGATACCGGTGACCTTGCGGTCCAGCAGGGCCTCGGTGCACTCCAACGAAGCGGCCAGGTGCAGGTAGGTGAAGAGGGTCTGGCCCTCGCGCATCCGGTGGTACTCGGAGGGGATGGGCTCCTTGACCTTGAGGATCAGGTCTCCGGCGGCCCACACGTCGTCGGCCTCGTCCAGGACGGTGGCGCCCGCGCCCCGGTACTCCTCGTCGGTGATGGAGGACCCCAGGCCCGCGTCGCGTTCGACGAAGACCTCGTGCCCTCGGCGGGTCAGCTCGTGGACACCCGCCGGGGTGATGGCCACTCGGTACTCGTGGTTCTTGATCTCACGGGGCACGCCGATGCGCACGGTTCCTCCCACTGGTATCGCCATCGATACCTCCCACTGTGACCTGCGTGGGTGCCCGAACACCACCATCAATGTGCATAGGTCTGAGCCCGCATATTGACAGTGTGTAAGCCGAGTGTGTGGGGTGTGACACGGGGCTACGTCTGAGCGCTCCGACCGCCGACCCACACGCGCTCGACACGGCCCACCAGATCCATCCCCGCGTAGGGGCCGGGATCGGTCGAGGGGACCGGTGTCACGGCCCCGTCGTCGAAGGCGACCAGATCGGCCTCGAAACCGGGCGCGATCCTCCCCCGGTTCAGCCGCAGGAGATCGGCGGGACCCCGCGCCGTCCATCGTGCCAGGTCATCCAGGGACAGCCCGCGCCTGCGCGCGGCCGTCCACAGGGCCGAGAGGCTCCACTCCAGGGTACGCAGACCGATCGCGGGCAGGTGACCCGACCCGACCGTACGGATCGACGACCCCTCCTCCAGGAGGGCGCTCCACAGTGCCTTGCGGTTGGCGTCCGAACGCAGCGGCGGTCGGCAGGCGTGGACCGGGGACCCGGGCCCGGGCAGATCCTCCGGCAGACACAGGTAGTGCGGACAGGTGTGCGCGCCCAATTCCACCCCGGCGGCCCCGGCCGCCGACAACAGGGCCGCGCACTCGGCCGCGGTGAACGGACCGACATGGGTCCGGGTCCCCACCACCCGGGCGGCGGCGATCACCCGTTCCAGCCCCCGACGTTCGGCCCGGGGCGGACGTCGACCGGCCGAGACCGCGGGGGTGCCGAGCTCGGACGCGTCCTCGGCGTGCACCATCAGCAGGGAGTCCAGAGTGGTGATCTCGGCCATGGCCTTGCGCAGTCGGGCGTCGCCCAACGCCGCCATGTCCGGCGCGCCCCCGTCGGAGAGCGAGGCCTGGAAGGCGACCGCCCCACCGGCCTGGAGGTCGGCCAGGTCCAGCGGGCTCGTACCCGGCGTCACCCCGCCGAGGAAGACCACGTGCACAGGCACGCCCGCCGCCGCGCTCTGGTGTACCTGGAGAGAGTCCGCGCAGGTGATGGCCGGTCGAGCCGGGGCGGGCGAGACCACCAGGCAGGTGACACCGCCGCGCAGGGCCTCGGCCGCGGCGCTCCGGTAGCACTCGCCCAGGTCGCGCCCCGGAACGTGCACCCCGGTCCCGAGGTCGACGGCACCGGGCAACAGGGCGCGATCGACGAGGTCGACGACCGGAGGCGGAGGGCCGCCGTCCGTGGCGGGGGCGCCCTCGTCGGACCGGGAGCGGTACGGGAGCACCGCCTCGATCCGGCCCTCGCGGACCACGACGTCGGCCGCTCTGATCCCTTCGGGGACCACCACGCGCGTCGAACGGATGACGGTGTCGAATTCGGGCATCGCTCCCCCTTCACGTGCGCCTGTCCGCGTTCGTACTGATGAGGGGACGCGCAGAGGGACGAGCGTATCGCGTGGAGCACTTCCGGAGGGGCGGAACGACGGGGACGGCGGCGGTTTTCGCGTACGGGGGGATGGTCGGGAGGGACCAAGTCCGACACTGTGTAGTAAACGGTCTAACCTTGGTCGAGGTGTTCCTCCGTGCACGGCCCCTGCCGGATTCCCGTTGAAAGAAGTGCGGTGGCCATCACGGCCAAGGGCGCTGACCTACCAGTTGACCGCACTCGACGACGGAGTGGCACGTGGCTCCTCCCGCACAGAACGACACATCCCCTCTCAAGGAACCTCGAACCGACTCGGACCCGGCCCCGGGCACCGGCATCGTCCCGCTCTTCGCCATGATCGCCGCGTTGGTGTGCGCCCTCGCCCTGGGCGCCACCCTCGTTCTGGGCGGCTCGGTCTTCGCCCAGGTCATCCCAGGACTTCCCGACGCCGGTGAGGCCGTGCGCTGGGGCATGCCCATCGCCAAGACCATCATGGACGTCTCGGCCGTACTGACCATCGGCCTCCTCCTCATGGCGATCCTGCTCCTCCCCTCCTTCAAGGGGAGGCTGTCGGACCAGGCCATCGGATACGTCCGCGCCGCCACCTGGGCCGCCCTGGCCTGGGCCCTGGCGACGGTCGCCACCCTGTACTTCCAGGCCTCGGAGTTCCTGGCCGCGCCGATGGGGACCGTGACCGTCGACGAGGTCACCTCCTACGCGGGCTCGGTCTCCGGCGGCATCGCGCTGATGTTCGTCATCCTCCTCACGACGGGGATCGCCCTGTTCGGCCGCACGACCACCGGCGCCACCGGTGGCATGTGGCTGCTCATCGCCGCCCTGGTCGCGATCACCCCGCCCGCGCTGACCGGTCACTCGGCCTCCTCCGGAGCGCACGAGCTGGCCGTCACCGGCCTCGCCCTCCACGTGATCTCGATCAGCGTGTGGGTGGGCGGCCTGGCCGCGGTCACCTACCACGCCCTGCGCCCCGAGGGAGAGGCCCCCGGGGCCGCGGCGCACCGCTTCAGCCGTATGGCGCTGTGGGCCTACGTCGGCGTCGCGATCAGCGGCGTCGCCAGCGCCCTGGCCCGCCTCTACTCCCTCGACGACCTGTTCGGCACCGAGTACGGGCGCATCATCATCGTCAAGGTCGTCCTCTTCGCGGTCCTCGGTGCCTTCGGCTACGCCCACCGCAAGGCCACGGTGGTCCGCATCGAGCAGGCTCCCGTGGGGAAGGCCGGCCACGCCTTCCGCCGCTGGAACTTCCTGCGTCTGGCCGGGGCCGAGATCCTCGTCATGGCGGCGGTGATGGGCGTCTCCGCGGGCCTGGCCCGCACCGCGCCGCCTCCGCCGCTGGAGAGCACCGTCGACCCGGCGGCGGCCATCCTCGGCTTCCCGATCCCGCCCGAGATGACCTTCCAGAACCTGCTCACCCTCTGGCGCCCTGACCTGTTCTTCATCATGTTCGTGGTCATCGCCGGAGGCCTGTACCTGGGCGGGGTCGCGCGTCTGGTCAAGCGGGGCGACAGCTGGCCGGTCGGCCGCACCGTCGCCTTCCTGCTCGGTCTGCTGTGCGTCGTCGCGGTCCAGCTCAGCGGGTTCGCGACCTACGCGATGATCATGTTCTCGATGCACATGATCCAGCACATGGTGCTGGCCATGGTCATCCCGATCCTGCTGGTCCTGGGCGCCCCGGCCACCCTGGCCCTGCGCGCGCTGCGCCCGGCCGAACGCCGCGGCGACCGGGGACCGAGGGAGTGGCTCAACGCCTTCCTCAACAGCCGCTACTCGAAGGTCGTCACCCACCCCGCGGTGGCCGCGCCGATCTTCGTGCTCAGCCCCTACGCCCTCTACTTCACACCGTTGTTCCCCACCCTGATGAACGACCACCTCGGTCACCTGTTCATGGGGGTGCACTTCCTGCTCTCGGGCTTCCTCTTCTACTGGGTGATCGTCGGCATCGACCCGTCGCCGAGGAAGATCCCGTTCCTGCTGCGCATCCTGCTGCTGCTGGTCGCCATGGGCTTCCACGCCTTCTTCGGCATCGCGATCATGGAACAGTCCGCGCCGATGGCGATGGAGTTCTACGGCCAGTTCACGATCCCGTGGATGGCCGACCAGGGCGCGGACCAGTACGCGGGCGGCGGTGTGGCCTGGGCCCTGGGCGAGATCCCCACGGTCATGGTGCTGTTGGCGCTGGTCTGGCAGTGGTCCCGTGACGACGAACGTCAGGAACGCCGACGGGAACGGCACAGCCGTCGCGGCGGCTCCGACGACGCCGACATGGACGCCTACAACGACTACCTGGCCGAACTGGACCGCCGCTCCCGAGAGGGACAGGCCTGACCCGATCGGATCCGCGCATCCGTGACGACGATGCCGGGGCCCCTCACGGAGGGACCCCGGCATCGTCACGTGGAGAGGCGCCGCTCCACGAACGAACGTGGTCGGCGTCGAAGACGGCTCAGGTGAGGAAGGCCATGACCCCGGTCACCAGGAGCGACATGGCCAGGCAGACGAACAGGCCGCCCGACAGCACCGACGGGGTGGGCTTGATCCCGGCGAGCGAGGAACGCCCGCTCACCAGCGCCTGACGACGGGCCACCATCGGCAGCATCGCGGCGTTCACCGCGTACATCACCATGGCCACGACGCTCGCGGTGCCGAAACCCACCCAGAAGCCGAACCCGGCGGACATCGCGTTCAGCGCGGCCAACGCCGGGAGCACCACCCAGAGCACGATCGACACGACCCCGAAGCCGGTGAGGACCCGGGGTGGCAGCCCCCGGGAACTCCCGGAGAGCACGAGGAGCAGACCGATCAGGGCCGCCACCAGGACGGCGCCCCCGATTCCGAACACGGCGATGTTGACCAGCGAATTCACGCTGGTCATTGTCCCACCGCCGCGCGGGTGCCCCGACCCGGGGTCAGCCGTGGTGCTCGACCCGGGAGCCGGAGGAGCTCTTGCGCACGGTCAACCGGGTGGTCACCCGCTGACGCAGATCCGCGACGTGACTCACCACACCCACGGCGCGGCCGCCATCGCGCAACCGGTCCAGCACGTCCAGGACCTCCTCCAGGGTGTCCTCGTCCAGGGTCCCGAACCCCTCGTCCACGAAGAGGGTGTCGATCTCCGTCCCACCGGCCTCGGCGGTGGCCACGTCCCCGAGCCCCAGGGCCAGGGCCAGAGAACTGAAGAAGGTCTCACCGCCCGAGAGGGTCGCCGGATCGCGTTCGGCCCCGGTCCAGGAGTCGACCACCCGCATACCGAGCCCGCCCGCCGAACGGGCGCGTCCGTCTCCGGCGGCCTTGTCCACCGTGTATCTCAGTTCGTAACGGCCGTCCGACATCGTCGCCAGACGATCGTTGGCGGCCGCCACCACCTGTTCCAGGCGCGCCGCGAGCACGTAGGCGGACAGACGCACGCTGTCGGTGTTGTCCGGGGAGGTCCCGGCGGCCAGAGTGCTCAGACCCTGGGCCACCGCGTAGCGGCGCAGGACGGGTTCGGAACCGGACAACCGGTCGGCCAGGGCGATTCTCAGCTCCGCCGCCCTGCGGGCCCGGTCGACGAGCCCACCCCGCCAGGCCACCGTGCGGTCGGCGGCCCGTTCGGCCGCGACCGCCGCGGTCTCCAGGTAGACCAGGTCCGGCGCCTCCTCCGCCTCGGCTGCCATCAGTTCGGGGTCCGACAGGCGGGCCCGGGCCGCCGCCCACTGGTCGTCGAAGTCACGGACCCGGGCTCGCAGCCCTCGCCGCTCGGACTCCTCCAACACGGCCGAGCGCACCTCGGTCTCATCGGCGAACGAGGCCTCCGCCATCGCCTCGGTCACCTCGACCTCGGCGGAACGCAGTTCCTCGGCGGCCCGAGCCCGTCGGTCCACCGCCTCGGCCGCCTCGCGCAGCAGCTCCGCCTCACCGGTGACCCTGGCGACCCGTTCGTCCAGCCCCGCGTCCCGACCTCGGGCCCGGTCCAGCAGGGCGGTCAACCGTTCGTGTTCGGCGGTGGCGCTCTCCCGCCGGGCGAGCAGTTCGCTCTCCCGCCGATCCAGTTCGCCCTCGCGTGAGCGGACCCGCTCCAGTTCGGTCCGGGCCTGCGACAGCTCCTCCTCGTGCCGCCGCACCTCGGCGACCGCCTCGCGGGCGTCGACGAGGGCGCGTCCGGCGGTGTCCACCTCCTCGGCGGCCGCGGCGGCGTCGCGCCCCTCCGTCCGTTCGAGGGCCGCCGAGCGCCGCTCGCGCAACGACACCAGGTCGTTCTCGGCCTCGGCGCGTCGGGTCGCGGCGGACTCGGCGCCGGCCTGGGCCCGCCGTTCCTCCTCGGCCGAGACCAGCCCCTCCTCGCTGGGGAGGGCGGGGGAAGGGTGCGCGGTCGCACCGCACACCGCGCAGGGCGAGCCTTCGGTCAACCCGGACGCGAGCTCCGCCGCCATGTGCCCGATCCGGCGTTCGCGCAGGTCCTGGGCCCGGTCCCGGGCCTCCTGCGCCGCGTCGACCGCGACCCTGCGGCGTTCCTCGGCCCGCGCCACCTCGTCGTCGAGCCGTTCGACCTCCACGACGGCGTTCCCGCGGCGTTCGGCGGCCTCCAGGGCGAGCCGTGCCGAGTCCAGCAGCACGGCCCGCTCCCGGGCGCGCTCCAGCTCGCCGGTGATCGTCTCCACCCGGGCGGGCAGGGTCAGGCCCCGTTCACGGGTCCGGGCCGCCTCGGCGCGCAGCGTGGTCAGTTCACGATCCAGCCCGGTGAGTTCGCGGTGCAGGGAGCGACGACGCTCGGCGTCCTCGCGCAGGAGGTCCAGCCGGGCCAGCTCGTCGTGTCGGATCCGTTCGGCGGCGCGCAGGGGTTCGGCGTCGACCATCCCGGTCGTGTCGACACCGGACCATCCGCCGACCAGGGACAGCCGGTCGACGGCGGTCATCTCCGCCTTCTCCAGTTCGGTGCGCCGCTGGTCCCGGGCGCGCAGGAACGGCGTGACCGCGTCGGTGCGTTCGGCCGAGATCAACCGTTCCTCGGCCTCGGCCCGCCAGGGTCGGTGCTCCTCCAGCAGGGCGACCCGCTCGCGGGCCGCGGCCAGGCGGTCGCGACGATCCCGCAGGGTCCGACCGGCGGACAACGCCTCCCGCGCCCGTCCTCGCTCCAGAGCGGCCGCCTCCGTGATCGCCTCGGCGTCGCGCGCGGTCGCGGCGGTCACCACCGCCAGCTCGGCGGCCCAGGCGGTGAGCTCCTCGGGGTCGTTCGGCGCGGTGGAGCCGCACACCTCGGCGATGCGCCCGGCGACCTCGCGCACCCGTTCCTCGGCGGAACGCACCTCGCGTTCGAGCTTTCGGGTGTGGCCGCCCAACCACTCCTCCACGTCCCGGAAGACCCTCGTGTTGAAGATCCGTTCCAGGGACTTGCGGCGGTCGTCGGAGCGGGCCCGCAGGAACTGGGCGAAGTCCCCCTGGGGCAGCATGACGATCTGGCAGAACTGGGTGAGGGTGAGCCCCAGCAGGTCTCCGACGAACTGTCCGGCCTCGTCCGGCCGGGTGGTGACCCCCTGCCAGGCCCCCTCCACCAGCTCGGAGACGACGACCTTCTGATTCTGGGAGACGGTGCCCACGCCCCGCTTCTTGGGTCGCTCCCAACGGGGTTTGCGGATGATCCTGATCCGGCGTCCCCGGACGGTGAACTCCAGGGTCACCTCCGGTTCCAGATCGGGCGGGGAGTGGTCGCTCTTGGGGGAGCGGTCCTTGTTGCGGGCGCCGGGGACACCGCCGTACAGGGCGAAGCAGACCGCGTCCAGCACGGAGGTCTTGCCGGCGCCGGTGGGGCCGTGGATGAGGAAGAGCCCGCCCCGCCCCAGACGGTCGAAGTCGACCCTCTCGGTCCCGGCGAAGGGACCGAAGGCGGTCACGGTGAGGGTGTGCAGACGCATCAGCGGGTGCCTTCCTGGAGACGGACCTCCTCGACGGCCCGGTCGACGAGCGCGCGCTCCTCGGGGGTCGGCGGGGCGCCGCGGGCCCATTCGACGAAGTCGGCGACCACGTCGCGTTCGGGGCGTTCGGCGACGGCCGCGGTGACGGGACGGTACTCGGTGGGTCCGCCCTCGGGGGCGAACTCCAACAGCAGGGCGTACGGGAAGCGTTCGCGCAGCCGTTCCATGGGGCGGGCGGGGCGACGGTGGTCGGTGAGGGTGATCTGGAGCCAGTGGTCGACGTAACGCTCCCACTCCTCTCCGGAGAGCAGGTCCTCGATACGGCCGCGGATCCGGGCGAGGGGTCGCGGCACGGGCGCGTCGACGAACCCGGCCCCCGCGAAGCCGTCGGCGTCCAGGTCCACCAGCCAGCAGCCCTTGCGGTGGTGCTCCTCGGAGAAGGAGTAGGCCAGCGGGCTGCCCGGGTACCGGACCGTGGGGGTGATGGTCTGACGTCCGTGCAGGTGGCCCAGGGCCACGTAGTCCACACCGTCGTAGATCGAGGCCGGAACGTGCGAGGCACCGCCGACGGAGATGTCGCGTTCGCTGTCGGAGCCCTCTCCGCCGGTGACGAAGGCGTGCGAGAGCACCACGGAACGGACGCCCGGGCGTTCGGCGAGGTCGGCCCGGATCAGATCCATGGCGTGGCCGATGGCGGCCGGATGGCCGCGCTCGGTCAGGTTCCAGTGGTGACGGGCGATCTCCGGTTCCAGGTAGGGGATGCCGTAGAAGGCGACCGGGCCGTGCTCGTCCTCGATGAGGACGGGGGTCCCGACCCCGTCCAGGGAGCTGCGCAGGTGGACGCCGGAGGAGTCGATCAGGTCCGTGGCGAAGGCCATGCGCGTCATGGAGTCGTGGTTGCCGCTGATCAGCACCGCCCGGGCCCCGGTGTCGCGGATCCTGCCCAGGGCACGGTCGAACAGGCGCACGGCGTCCACCGGTGGCAGGGCCCGGTCGTAGAGGTCTCCGGAGACCACCACCACGTCGACGCGCTCTTCGTGGATGGTGTCGACGAGGTGGTCCAGGAAGGCGGCCTGGGCGTCGATGAGGTTCTCCCGGTGGAAGGAACGACCCAGATGCCAGTCCGATGAGTGCAGCAGGCGCATGGAACCGGACATTATCGGAGTCGGGGCCGCCCCCGCCGGGAGAACCGGCCTACCTGTGGACGACGGGGGTCAGCGTTTACGGGCCAGGGTCAGTCCGTCGCCGATCGGGAGCAGGACCTGTTCGACCCGGTCGTCGGAGACGAGCCGTTCGTTGAAGTCGCGGATGCCCTGGACGGCGGGGGAGGTCTCCTCGGGGTCGACCACACGCCCGTGGGAGAGGGTGTTGTCGGCCAGGATCAGGCCGCCCGGACGGATCCGGGGCACCAGTTCCTCCCAGTAGTCCACGTACCCGGTCTTGTCCGCGTCCACGAAGGCCAGGTCGAAGCGGGTGTCGTCGGGCAGAGCGCGGAGCGAGTCCAGGGCCGGACCGAGCCGCAGTTCGATCTTCCCGTCGACCCCGGCGCGCTCCCAGTAACGGCGGGCCACCGAGGTCCACTCCTCGCTGACGTCCAGGGTCAGGAGTGTGCCGTCCTCGGGGAGCCCCCGGGCGAAGCAGATGGACGAGTACCCGGTGAAGGTCCCGATCTCCACCGCGTTCCGGGCTCCGGAGATCCGGGTGAGCAGGGTGCTGAAGACCCCTTGTTCGGGGCCGATCTGCATCCCTTTCCGATCCGGGAAGAGACGGGCGGTCTCCTCGGCCAGGTCGGCCAGGACGGGGTCCACCGGCTCGGTGTGGGCGACGATGTAGGCGTGCAGTTCCGGCGTGAGGGCTTCCGAGGTTCGAGTCACAGGCGACAGCCTAGGATCCGCTCCCCGTCGGAGGACGGAACCCCTGAGGGCTCGGCCCGGCGCCGGGTCAGTGGTCGGGGAGCAGGGTGGGCCAGTCGAAGAGGTAGATCGAGCCCACGATGACGCCGACGGTGAGCAGGGGGGTGACCACCTTCTGCTCCACGGGGCCGTTGGTGACGAAGCCCTGGTTCTGGCCGATGCGCTTCTTCCAGAAGGGCCAGAAGATCGGCACGCCCATCTTGGTGATCATGTCGCCGAAGAAGTGCAGGATCACGCCGAAGGCGACGGCCACGCCCAACCAGGTGTAGTTCAGGCCGGCGGCGTAGAGTCCGAGCGTGATCGCCGCCGTGCCCAGGGCGTTGATGACCCCCGAGGCGGCCCGGTTCTTGTCCAGGCCGAAACCCAGCCCTTGGAGGGCGATGCCGATGAGCAGGAAGACGAAGATCTGCACGGCGAGCTCCGACCACAGGGCCAGGAGCGTCACGATGGTCCCCATGAGGGCGGCGAAGAAGAACGAGTGCGTTCCCATGCGGTGCCCGCCGAAGGCCCAGTTCAGAATGCCGCCGAGGGTCTCGGTGACCTTTCCGTAGGTCTTGGTGACCGTCGCGCTCTTGTGGTCCAGATCGGGGAGGAGGGCGGCACCCGCGCACACCAATGAGCCGGCGACGATCTCGCCGGGCCCGAGTTCGAAGCTGAGCCCGAGGAATTCGCTGCCTTGGACGAACGGTACGACCGCCATCCAACCGACCACGCCGCTGAGTGCGTGAGAGTGCCCCATCATGGCGGGAACCGTAGCGGAGTCGGTCGATCACCGCGAACCGGAGGGCGGTTTCGGTCAGATGAACATTCGACACTCAACCACCACAAAACGACCGTATTACCAGGTCCGGAGTCGAATGTGTTGCGATATCACGCCTCACCTCGAAGATCATTGACGCTCATCACACCCAGTTGGTAAACAACCAACAACCCCCAGGTGGCCAGGCCACCACCCCACGAATCCTGACAGGGGCCGTTATGAACCATCATGATCCTCCCACCGGCACCCTTCTCCGACGGACGGCGGCCTCCACCGCCGCGCTGGTTCTCATCGGCGGACTGTCCGCGGTCCCCGCCGCGGCCCAGGAGGGCGATGGCAGCAGGCTCACCGTCGCCATCGCGCAACAGGTCGACTCGTTCAACCCCTTCACCGCGCAGTTGGCGGTCACCACCAACATCCTCCGGCACGTCTACGACCGGCTCGTCACCATCGACCCGGAGACCAACGGGCCCGCGCCCTCCCTCGCCGAGGGCTGGGAGACCTCCGAAGACGGCCTGACCTGGACCTTCGACCTTCGGGACGACGTCTACTTCAGCGACGGCGAGCAGCTCACCGCCGACGACGTGGCGTGGACGTTCACCACCATCATGGAGAACGACGCCGCCGCCATCGCCTCCGGCAACTACGTCTCCGGGTTCGAGAAGGTCACCGCCGAGGACGACCGCACGGTCGTCATCGAACTGGACGAGCCCCAGGCCACGATGACCGCGCTCAACGTGCCGATCGTCCCCCGCCACGTCTGGGAACCGATCCTGGAGGAGGAGGGCGACGCCTTCTCCGAGTACACCGGCGACGACCTGCCCACGGTCGGCAGCGGCCCCTTCGTCCTCACCGAGCACTCGCGGGGCGAGCACATCATGTTGCGGGCCAACCCCGACCACTGGCGCGGCGCCCCGGGCTTCGACGAGCTGTACTTCCGCTACTACTCGGAGAAGGACGCCGCCGTGGAGGCGCTCCGAAGCGGCGAGGTCTCCTTCGTCTACGAGCTCACCGACGCCCAGATCACCTCCCTGGAATCGGTCGAGGACATCGCCGTCAACATCGCCGACGGCAAGCGCTTCCAGGCCTTCACCATCAACCCCGGGGCCGTCACCCAGGACGGCGAGGAGTTCGGCGACGGACATCCCGCGCTCGAGGACCTGACCCTGCGCCAGGCCATCGTCAAGGCCATCGACAACGAGGAGATCGTCCGCCAGGGCTCCAACGGCCAGGCCGTCGCGGCCGGCGGCTACATTCCGCCGCGCTACTCCGACTTCCACTGGTCCCCCGAAGGAGAGGAGGCGATCCTCGACTTCGACCCCGACGCCGCCAACGAGATGCTCGACGAGGCGGGCTACGAACGGGGCGACGACGGCGTACGCGTCTCGCCCGACGGCGACCGTCTCGAGCTGCGCATGTTCGTCCACTCCGACCGCCCGGACAACGTCCAGGCCGGGCTGGTCATCGCCGAACGGCTCGCCGACGTCGGCATCGAGATCGACAACAGGACCGTCGACCCGGGCATCCTCAGCGACGCCCTCTACGACGCCGAGTACGACCTCATCTTCACCGGGTGGACGGTCAACCCCGACCCCGACTACGTGCTCAGCATCCACACGTGCGGAGCGCTGCCCACCGAACCCGGCACCATGCAGGGCGACGCCTACTTCTGCGACGAGGAGTACGACGAGCTCTACGAGGCGCAGCTGGCCGAGTACGACCCCGAGAAGCGGGCCGAACTGATCCACCGGCTCCAGGAGGTCCTCTACCGGGAGGCCGTGGTCAACGTCCTGACCTACCCGAACATCCTGGAGGCCTACCGGACCGACCAGATCGAGGATCTCCAGCTCGAACCGGCCGAGGGCGGCAACATCTGGGGCCAGGACGGCTACTGGGCCTGGTGGTCGGCGCAGCCCGCCGAGACCTCCGGCTCCCCGACCGGGGGGCCGTCCACCGGGGCGGTCATCGGCATCGGGGTCGGAGCCCTCGTCCTGGTGGTCGCCGGGGCCTTCCTCTTCTTCCGCCGACGCTCCACCATGGAGGACCGCGAGTGACGACCACGCCCACAGCGGCGGACGGACCGACCGGGGCGGGGGCGGACGACGCCCCCGCCCCGGCGGGGCCCCGAGGACCGGGACGGGCCGCGAGCGTGGCCGTCTACGTGCTCGGCCGGCTCCTGACCGCCATCGTGTCCCTGTTCGCGGTGATCGTCGCCGGGTTCTTCCTCTTCAGGATCCTGCCCGGCGACCCCGTCCGCGCCATGACCGAAGGACGCGAGGTCACCGCGGAACAGCGCGAGGAGCTGCGCCGCCAGTTCGGCCTCGACCAACCCCTGTGGCTCCAGTTCCTCGACTACGCCAAGGGTCTGCTCCACTTCGACCTGGGCGTCTCGTTCCAGTACCGCGAACCGGTCGCCGACCTCATCCTGGAGCGTCTGGGACCGACCCTGCTGCTCGCCGGCACGGGCACGATCATCGCCGCGCTCCTCGGCCTGTTCCTGGGCACCCGAGCCGGATGGCGACCGGGGGGACGAGGCGACCGGATCAACACCGCCGTCGCCCTGTTCTTCTGGTCGGTGCCCACCTTCTGGCTCGGCCTGCTGCTCATCGTCCTGCTGGCCTCGGGACGAGGGTTCATGCCCGGCCTGTTCCCGACCGGCGGCATGGTCGACCCCACCCTCACCGGCCCGGTGGAGAGGGCGCTGAGCACCGCGCAGCACATGGTGCTGCCGATCGTCACCATGGTGGCCGTCATCTACGCCCAGTACCTGATGATCATGCGCTCCTCCCTGATGGACGAGAAGGGGGCCGACTACCTGACCACCGCCCGGGCCAAAGGCCTGCGCGACGCCCTGGTCCGCCGCAGGCACGCCGTCCCCAACGCCCTGTTGCCGACGGTCACCCTGATCTTCCTCAACCTCGGACAGGTCGTGTCCGGGGTCATCCTCGTGGAGACGGTCTTCTCCTGGCCCGGTCTCGGACAGCTCTTCTACTCCGGCCTACAGGTCCCCGACATCGGCCTCGTCCAGGGCCTGTTCGTGGTCTTCGCGGCCTCGGTGATCCTCATGAACCTCTTGGCCGACCTGGTGTACCCGCTGCTCGACCCCCGGGTGCGCCCATGAGCGCGCCCACAGGATCCGTCCCCGGACCACGCCCCGAACCGCCCACCGGACCGGAACCGACCGCGGGTCGGTCGCCCCGGTCCCTGGCCCGGCGTCGACGCCGAGAGGCCCTGCTCCGCTTCGCCCGTGAGTACGCGCGCAACCGGGCCGGGATGTTCGGTCTGGTCTCGCTGCTCGTCATCGGAGCCCTGGCGCTGACCGCGCCCCTGTTCATCGACCAGACCCACCTGACGGTCACCGGAGCCCCGGGCGATCCCTTCCAGCCCCCCGGCGGCGACCACCCGCTCGGTACCGACAACTTCGGTCGTTCCGTCCTGGACCTCATCATCTGGGGAGCACGGGTCTCGTTGACCGTCGGCCTGCTGGCCACGTTCGTCTCGGTGTCCCTGGGCACCCTGGCGGGGATCACCGCCGGACACTTCGGTTCCTCCGGAGGCACCGGCGGGCGCGTCGTCGCCTCGATCATCATGCGCGTCACCGACTGGTTCCTGGTCCTGCCGACCCTGGTGCTGGCGGTGGCCCTGGCCGCCGTCCTGCCGCGCGGCACCGGCACCATCATCCTCGCGATCGGCCTCACGGTCTGGCCGGCCACCGCGCGTCTGGTCCGGGCCCAGACCCTGGCCGTGGAGGCCCGCCCTTACGTGGAGAGGGCCCGCGCCCTCGGCGGCGGCCACGCCCACGTCATGGGCTGGCACGTCCTGCCCAACGTGATGCCCGTCGTCCTCGCCCAGACCACCCTGTTGGTGGCCACCTCCATCATCGCCGAGTCCACCCTCGCGTTCCTGGGCATGGGCGATCCCACCACCATCTCCTGGGGCGCCCTTCTCCAGGCGGCCCGGACCTCGGGCGCGATCAGCGCCGGCATCTGGTGGTACATCGTCCCGCCCGGCCTCGCCATCGCCGTGGTCGCGCTCTCCTTCACCCTGTGCGGGCGCGCGGTCGAGGCCGTCATCAACCCACGACTGAGGGGGCGGAGTTGAGCGGACTCCTCGATGTCCGAGACCTGAACGTCACCTATACGAGCGGCGCCGGCGACGTCCCCGCCGTTCGCGGCGTCGACCTGTCCCTGGAGCCGGGCGACACCCTCGGAGTGGCCGGGGAGTCCGGCAGCGGCAAGTCCACCGTGGCCCTGGCCCTGCTGCGACTGCTCCCCGCCGGGACCCGGGTCACCGGACGGATCCTCTTGGAGGGCGAGGACGTCCTCACCATGAAGTGGGGGCGTCTGCGCGCCGTCCGCTGGGTCGGCGCCTCCGTGGTCTTCCAAGGGGCCATGCATTCCCTGAACCCGGTCAGACGGATCGGCGATCAGATCGCCGAGCCCCTCCTCGTCCACGGGACCGTGCCCGCCAAGCGGGTCGAGGAACGCGTGGCCGAGCTCCTCGAACAGGTCGGACTGCCCGCCTCCCGCGCCCAGGACCACCCCCACCGTCTCTCCGGCGGTCAGCGCCAACGCGTGATGATCGCCATGGCCCTGGCCTGCGAGCCGCGTCTGATCATCGCGGACGAGGCCACCACCGCCCTGGACGTGATGATCCAGGCGCAGATCCTCGCCCTGCTGGAACGCCTGGTGGAGGAGAACGGCATCGGCATGCTGATGATCAGCCACGACCTGTCCGTGCTCTCGGCCACCTGCAAGAGGGTCGCGGTCATGTACGCCGGACGGATCGTGGAGGAGGGGCCCGCCCACCAGGTCGTGCACGACCCCGCCCACCCCTACGCGAGCGCGCTCAGCGCCGCCTTCCCCAAGATCGGCGACCCCGCCTCGCGGCTGGCCCCGCGCGGACTTCCCGGAGACCCGCCCGATCCCGCCGACCCGCCCTCGGGGTGCGCCTTCCGTCCGCGCTGCGCCGTGGCCGAGACCGTGTGCGCCACCGTCGACCCCCCGCTGTGGCCGGTCCGCCCAGACGAGAGCGGGCGCTCGGAGCGGCACGCCGCCTGTGTGCACGTCGGCTCCGGTCGTGACGGGATCGAGGGAGCGTCGACCCCGGGGGAGACGAGTACAGAGGAGACGAGCCGTTGAGCGCCGAGACCGACCCCCTGACCGCCGCCGTCGGCACCGACACGGGCGAGACGCCGATCCTGAGGGCCGAGGCCGTCGAGGTGGCCTTCTCCTCCGGAGTGGGCCCGGGTGGAGGACGGGGGACCGCACGGGCCGTGGACGGGGTCGACCTGGACGTGGCGGCCGGCGAGATCGTCGCCCTGGTCGGAGAGTCCGGCTGCGGCAAGACCACCCTGGCCCGCACCCTGCTCGGGCTGGAGCGGCCCACCGGCGGGCGGGTGCTGTTCGAAGGCGCCCCGCTGAGCCACCGCTCCCGGGACCTGCGCGACTATCGGCGTCGGGTCCAGCTCGTCCAACAGGACCCGATGGGTTCGCTCAACCCGCGTCGCACCGTCTACGAGTCGGTCGTCGAGGGGCTGCGCATCCACGAGGGCACCACCGTCGACGAGTACGAACGCGTGGCCCGGGCCCTGTCCCGGGCGGGTCTGCGGCCTCCGGAGAGGTTCCTGTCCCGCTACCCGCACGAGCTCTCCGGCGGCCAGCGCCAACGCGTGGTGATCGCCGGAGCCCTGATCCTGGACCCCGAGGTGCTGGTGGCGGACGAACCGGTGGCCTCGCTGGACGCCTCGGTGCGGGGAGAGATCCTGCGGCTGATGTTGGAGTTGCGGGAGAACCTCGGCCTGTCCGCCCTGGTCGCCACGCACGACCTCGGCCTGGCGTGGAACATCGCCGACCGTGTCGCGGTGATGTACCTGGGGCGGGTGGTTGAGGTCGGCACGGTGGAGGAGGTGCTGTCCGCCCCCGAGCACCCCTATACGCGTGCCCTGCTGTCGGTGCTCCCGGACTCCGGGGTGGAGGAGGGGCCCGTGGTGCTCGGCGGCGAGCCGCCGGACCCCAAGCGGGTGCCCACGGGGTGTCGCTTCCATCCCCGCTGCCCGGTCCTGGCCTCGGGCGAGGCCGCGAGGGCCGGTGTGGCGGACATGTGCACGAGCGTGGACCCCGAGGTGTTGGCGGGCGGGCCGGGCCATCGGACGGCCTGCCACTGGGCGGCCCGCGTCGGCGGGCCCGAGAGCCCGCGGACGGTGGAGGGCCCCATGTCCTCTTGAGTCGGGCGCCGGTGCCTTGACCGTGGACGTCTCCGGAACGCGCGCTTCCACACCCGTTCCCTCCGGTTTATTCCGGCCGGAGGAGACCCCCACGAAGGTGGAACAGCGACATCTCGGGCACCGTTGGTGCGGTCATGACGATCTACGAGAGTGCCGAGAACACGAAGTCGCCGACCACACCGGGCATCGCTCCAAGACCCCTGCCGGTGTTCACCGACCGCGACTTCTGGCGTGGCGGAGAGCTGGATCTGGGCGCTTACCTGGAACGGGTCGGCCTGTCGGGCGAGGGCCCGCCGCCCCCGACCCTGGACACCCTCGTCGCCGTGCACCGTGCCCACCTGGCGACGATCCCCTTCGAGAACATCCATCTCCTGCTGGACCGTCCCGTCCCGCTGGACGTCCCGTCGCTGACGGACAAGATGGTCCGGCATCACCGTGGCGGATACTGCTATGAGCACGGTCTCTTGTTGGCCGCGGTGCTGGACCGGCTCGGGTTCACGGTGACCGCGCTCACCGCGCGGGTGCTGGTGGGCGCGGAGGGGCGGCCCCGTCCTTCCACGCACGCCCTGCTACGGGTCGACCTGGACGGTGGGTCGTGGCTGCTGGACGTCGGTTTCGGCGGAGGGCTGTTGGAGCCGCTTCCTCTGGTGGACGGGTACCAGGTCTCCCAGGACGGTTGGGACCTGCGGCTGGATCTGATCACCGAGGTGGGCGCGGAGGAGTGGTTGCTGCGTTCGTTCGACGGTGAGGAGTGGCAGAACCTGTACTCCTTCTCCATGGCGGCGAATCTGCCACAGGACTACGTCATCTTCAATCACTACCTCATCACCGACCCCCGCTCTCCCTTCGGTAACCGGCTGATGGTCGCCCGGACGGTCGGTGGGACCCGGTACGCGCTGACGAACACGACCCTGACGATCGATTGGGTCGGCGCGGACCGGGCGGACCCGTCCGGGGCCACCTTGGAACGTGAGGTGCGGGAGTTGCCCGTGAGCGAGGTGGGGAAGGTGCTGCACGAGATCTTCGACATCCGCCTTGACCAGGAAGAACGCTCCACCGTGGAGGATCGGGTGCGCGGTTTTCTGAATATGTGACCGGAATCACATGAGTGGCCGGTCGAGCGGTCCGTTCCGCCGGATTCGGGGAGAACCGAAAGGCCGGCGGGTATCCCGTTCCCACGGAGATACTCCGCCGGTCCGCTTCTTCACGGAGCGTGGGGATTTTGGGGTGATCGCACACGTTCGTCTTCACGAACGGAGGGGCAGGACCTTGGAGGTGTCATCCCGAGGGAGTCAGCCCATGGCGTACATGACCACGGAAGACGTTCACGAGTACATCAACGGGGTCTGCTTCAAGACCGGACCTCCGGGGAAGGTCGGGGCCGAGACCGAATGGCTCGTCACCGACCTCGCGAGCCCCACCGCACCCGTCACCATCGAACGCCTCTCGGCGCTGCTGGAGGCCTGCGGGCCTCCACCCGCCGGAAGCCGGATCACCTTCGAACCCGGCGGCCAGATCGAGCTCAGCTCGGTGGCGCTTCCGGGACCGGCCCGGACCCACGAGGCCCTGGAGACCGACCTGCGCCACGTCGGCAAGGCCCTCGCCGAGGACGGACTGGCCTTGGCGGAGACCGCCCTGGACCCCGTTCGACCTCCGGTACGTCAGCTCCGACTGCCCCGCTACACGGCGATGGAGCGCTTCTTCACCGAGCACCGTCAGCCCAGTGGTCGCACCATGATGTGCAGCACCGCCTCGCTCCAGGTCTGCCTGGACACCGGCGCCGACCTCGACGACGCCCGTGAACGCTGGAGTCTCCTGCACCGCCTGGGCCCCGTCCTGGTGGCCTCCTTCGCCAACTCGACCGTCTGGCGCGGCCGTCCCACCGGCTGGAAGTCCACACGGTGGGCGATCTGGGCCGCCACCGACTCCGGCCGTACCCGACCGGTCCTCGAACCCGGGACCGGGCCCGACCCCGCCACGGCCTGGGCCGAGTACGCCCTGGCCGCCCAGGTGATGGCCGTTCCCGAGTTCCCCGGAGGAGGGGGATCCTGGATCGCCGACCCGGGGATCACCCTGGCCGAGTGGGTCGAGGGTCGAGGGCCGCGCCCCGTCACCACCGCCGACCTCGAATTCCACCTGAGCACGCTGTTCCCGCCCCTGCGCCCTCGCGGCTGGTGGGAGCTGCGGATGATCGACGCGGTCCCCCCGCGCTGGTGGCCGGTGCCGATGGCGCTCGCCGCCGCCCTGGCCGACGATCCGCGGGCCCGCGCCGTCGCGGAGGAGGCCACCGCGCGTCTGTGCGGGGACACGGCCCCCTCCCCGGGCCTGTGGCTGCGCTCGGCCCGGCTGGGCCCCGCCGACCCCGAGATCGCCGCGTGCGCGCGGGCCTGTTTCGACGCGGCGGTCGACGCCCTGCCTCGGATGGGGGCGGCCGGGCTCGCCGGTCTCGTGGACGCCTACGCCGAACGGTACGTCCGTCGCGGGCTCTGCCCCGCCGACAGTGTCGTTCCGGCCCCGCGTCCCACCGAGGACACCGTGTTCGTCGCGACCGACCTCGGCGGTCGGGAGCGGGTCGAGGATCGTGGAGGCACGCCATGAGCGTGGAGAGGGAACGTGTCAAGGAACGGATCGCCGCCGAACTCGATCGGAGCAGGCGGCGCAGTAACGGACTGACCCTGGAGAGCCTGGACGAGGAGGACCTGCTCGCCCAGCACTCTCCGCTGATGTCGCCGCTGGTCTGGGACCTGGCGCACATCGGCAACTACGAGGAGCAGTGGCTGTTGCGGGCCGCCGGTGGTCGTGAGGCGCTGCGCCCCGACATCGACGGCCTCTACGACGCCTTCGAGAACCCGCGCGCGGACCGGGTCGCCCTTCCTCTGCTGCGGCCCGACGAGGCACGCGAGTACAACGAGCGGGTGCGTCGGGAGGTCCTGGACACGTTGGAGGGCGCCGACCTGTCCGCCCGGCCGCCGGACCCGGCCGGCGGGGATCGCTCGTTGCTGGACGCGGGTTTCGTCTTCCACATGGTGATCCAGCACGAGCACATGCACGACGAGACGATGCTCGCCACACACCAGCTGCGTCGAGGCGCACCCGCCCTGTTGGAGGGCTCCACCGAGATCGGGCCGGTGATCCCGCCCGAGGCCGAGGAGGTGCTCGTCCCCGCCGGCCCCTTCACCCTCGGCACCGACGACGACCCCTGGTCCTTCGACAACGAGCGTCCGGCCCGTACGGTCGACCTGCCCGCCTACCTGATCGACGCCGCCCCGGTGAGCAACGCCGCCTACCAGGCGTTCATCGACGACGGCGGCTATCGGGACCCCCGGTGGTGGAGTCCTGCCGGGTGGGAGTGGCGTACCGCGCGCGGCGCCGTCGCTCCGGCCTTCTGGACCCTGGAGGCCGGCCGTTGGACCCGACGCCGGTTCGGGCGTCATGAGGACGTGCCGCCGAACGAGCCCGTCCAACACGTGAGTTTCCACGAGGCGTCGGCCTACGCGCGTTGGGCCGGCAAGAGACTGCCCACGGAGGCCGAGTGGGAGAAGGCCGCGCGCCACGACCCGGTCACCGGACGGTCCCACCGTTTCCCCTGGGGTGACGAGGAACCGGAACCGCGCCACGCCAACCTCGGCCAACGCCGTCTGGGCCCCGCGCCGGTGGGGGCCCATCCCGACGGCGCCTCGCCGCTGGGGGTGCGTCAGATGATCGGCGACGTGTGGGAGTGGACCTCCACCACCTTCCACGGGTATCCGGGTTTCCGGGCCTTCCCCTACCGCGAGTACTCGGAGGTCTTCTTCGACGAGGGCTACAAGGTGCTGCGGGGCGGCTCCTGGGCGACCCACCCCACCGCGGTGCGCTCCACCTTCCGCAACTGGGATCATCCGATCCGACGGCAGATCTTCAGCGGGTTCCGCTGCGCACGTGATGTGGACCGCGACTGATGTGCCGCCATCTCGCCTATCTGGGGCCGCCGCGTTCCCTGCGCGCTCTGCTGTACGCGGCGCCCCACTCGCTGCACGTCCAGTCCTGGGCCCCGCGCCACCAGCGGTACGGGACCGTGAACGCCGACGGGTTCGGCGTGGGCTGGTACCCCGAGGCGGTCGGCCCGCGGGCTCCGGAACCGCTGCGCTATCGCCGGGCCATGCCGATCTGGGGGGACGCCTCCTTCGCGGACGCGGCCCGGGCCATCGTCTCCGGGTGCGTGGTCGCGGCCGTACGCGACGCCACTGTCGGGTTCGGGTCGGAGGAGTCCGGGGCCCAACCCTTCCGCGCCGACCGTCTGCTGTTCAGTCACAACGGGGCCGCGAAGGACGACGAGGCGCTCCACGCCGGGCTCGGACATCCCGCGCCCCCGGGCGCCCTGGACGCACGCGCGCCCGTGGACTCCGCGCCTCTGTTCGCGCACACCGTCCGTTCGTGGCGTTCCTCCGGAGACCTGGTGGGCGCTCTGGCCGAGACGGTCCGACGCGCCCGGGAGCACTCCGAGGGGCGCTACAACCTGCTGGCCTCGGACGGGGAGGCGATCGTCGGGACGACGGCGGGGGACACCCTGTTCACGTCACGACGACCGGGGGAGGGGGTCCTCCTCACCTCGGAGCCCTTCGACGACGGGCCGGATTGGCACCGGATCCCCGAGGACTCGGTGGTCGTCGCCGACCACGAGCGCACCGAGATCCGGCCACTCGGCTGACCTCAGAGCACCACACCCTTCCCATGGCCACGCCCCGTACCGGGTACAACTCCCAGGGACACAGGAGGCACCATGTTCCGGATCGACCGTAATCTGACCGCCGACGAACTGGACAAGACGCTGCGCGCCGACGTCGCGGAGGGGCTCACCTCCAGCCCCAAGAGCCTGCCCCCCAAGTGGTTCTACGACGAACGCGGCAGCGTCCTGTTCGAGGAGATCACCGGGCTTCCCGAGTACTATCCGACCCGGGCCGAGCGGGCCATCCTCGAACATCGCTCCGACGAGATCGCCGAGGCCGCCGACGCCGCCGCCCTCATCGAGCTCGGCTCCGGTTCCGGGGTCAAGACCCGCCTCCTCCTCGACGCCATGAGTCGCCATGGAACCCTGGAGAGTTTCGTGCCGGTGGACGTCAGCGGCGATTTTCTCGCCTCCTCGGCCCGACCGGTCGCCGACGACTATCCGGGGCTGGACGTCCACGCCGTCGTCGGGGACTTCGAACACCACCTCGGGCTGCTCCCGGTCGGAGGGGAGGGGGAACGCCGGCTCCTGGCCGTCCTCGGATCCACGATCGGGAACCAGGAACCGGCCGCCCGGGCCCTCTTCCTCCGCGACATCCACGCCACCCTCGCCCCCGGCGACTCACTCCTCCTCGGAGCCGACCTGGTCAAGGACCCCGAACGTCTGGTCGCCGCCTACGACGACTCCCAGGGCGTGACCGCCGCCTTCAACCGGAACGTGCTGTCGGTGATCGACCACCGGCTGGGCGGCGACCTCGATCCGGACGACTTCGACCACGTGGCCCTGTGGGACCCCGAGAACGAGTGGATCGAGATGCGGCTGCGGGCCCGACGGCGCCTGCGCGCCCACATACGGGACCTCGACCTGGAGGTGGACTTCGCGGAGGGCGAGGAGATGCGCACGGAGATCTCCGCGAAGTTCCGCCGCGAGGGCCTGTCCGCCGAACTCGACACGGCCGGGTTCGACCTCGCCCACTGGTGGACCGACCCGAACGGCGACTTCGCGCTCGGCCTGGCCACCGTGCGCTGACCGGTCACATACCGGCGGCGGCCCCCAGGAGGGTCCCCGTCAGGTAGGTCACCGCCATGGCGAAGGAGCCGCCGACCACGCACCGGATCGCCGCCCGCGGGGCCGGAGCCCCGCCGGTCCAGGCGCTGACAGCGCCCAGCAGGCCGGTGGCCACGAGCACCGCCACCACCGTCACGGGCAGTCGCCAGGCCTCCGGGCCGAGCAGGATCGCCGCCAACGGGATCAGGGCTCCGAGGAGGAAGGAGAACATGCTGGCGAAGGCGGCCTGCCACGGGTTCGCCCGATAGCCGTCGAGCCCGAGTTCGACCTCCACGTGCGCCCTCAGGGCGTCGTGCTCGGTGAGCTCTCGGGCGACCTCGCGGGAGAGCCGATCGCTCAGCCCCCGGCTCCGGTACATCTCGGCCAGCTCCTCCAGTTCGCCCTCGGGGTCGTCGGAGAGTTCACGACGCTCCCGGGCGATGGCGGCGCGCTCGGTGTCGCGCTGGGTGCTGACCGAGACGTATTCGCCCGCCGCCATGGACAGCGCCCCGGCCAGGGTGCCGGCGACCCCGGCCACCAGGAGCGCCTCCCGGTGCGGGGTGGCACCCGCCACACCCACCACCAGGCCGGCGGTGGAGATGATGCCGTCGTTGGCCCCCAGCACGGCGGCCCTCAGACCGTTCAAGAGGGAGCCCAGACGTTGCCGGGACCGATCGGAGTGCTCCTGTGACATGGCGTCAGAGTCGCACGGAGCGAGGGCCGGACCAGGTCGCACCACGCCGAACGTCGTCGTCGACTCCGGTACGCTCGTGCCGTGTTCAAGGTAGGAGTTTTCGGCGCCGATGGGCGCATGGGGTCAGAGGTCGTCAAGGCGGTTCGGGCCGCCGACGACATGGAACTGGTCGCGGGCGTGGACAGCGCCGACGACCGTGACGCGGTACTGGGGGCCGACTACGTCGTCGACTTCACGCATCCCGACGTGGTGATGGACAACCTGGAGTGGCTGATCGCCAACGGGATCCACGCCGTGGTCGGGACCAGCGGCTTCGACGAGGAGAAACTGGCCCGGGTGCGCCGCATGCAGGAGGCCCGCCCCGGGGCGAAGGTGCTCGTCGCGCCGAACTTCGGTATCGCGGCGGTGCTGATGATGCACTTCGCGAAGAAGGCCGCGCCCTACTTCGACTCCACCGAGATCATCGAGCTGCACCACCCGAACAAGGCCGACGCTCCCAGCGGTACGGCCTACCGCACCGCCGAGCTGGTCGCCGAGGCGCGCCGCGAGGCCGGCACCGCGCCGATGCCCGACGCCACCACCTCCGAGATCCCCGGCGCCCGTGGCGCCGACGTCGAGGGGGTCCGTGTGCACGCCCTTCGGATCCAGGGGCTGATCGCCCACCAGGAGGTCGTGTTCGGTACCGACGGCGAGACCCTCAAGCTCCGCCACGACTCGATGAACCGCACCTCCTTCATGCCGGGGGTGCTGTTGGGCGTGCGCAAGGTCGCCGATCTGTCCGAGGACCTCACCCTGGGCCTGGAGCCGTTGCTCGGTCTCGACTAGATCGAGATCCGTCCGCTCCCGTGACGGTACGTCGGCCCCCGGTACACGCGTACCGGGGGCCGAGCCGTCTCACCCCTTCCGGCGGCAGGTGAGGAAGACCTGGGTCTCCGGGGGCGCGTCCCCGCCCTCGGGCTCGTAGACGACCGCGCGCTCGCCCTCGACGGCCAGGCCCGCGGCCTCCACCACGCGCCGCAGCTCCTCGCGGGGATAGCCCGACACCCGGAGACTCGCCCCCAGGAACGGGATCGGCGCGTCGTCCAGGTCCGTCTCGACCATCGACAGACACAGGGTCCCGCCGGGCACCAGGGCCTCCCGCACACGGGCCAGGGCCTCGGGGATCCGAGCCCTGGGCAGGCACAGCAGGGAGAAGAAGGCCACCACCGCGTCATAGGACGTCCCGTCCGGATCCAGATCGACGATGTCCGTGCGGTGGAACTCCGCTTCGGGCACGTTGCGGCGGGCCAGTTCGAGCATCCGTTCGGAGATCTCGAAGCCGGTCACCCTCATACCGGCGTCGACCAGCCGGCGGGCCGTGGGCAGACCGGTGCCCGAACCCAGGTCGAGCACGCGCGAGCCTGCGGGCAACGTCTCCAACAGGCGTCGGACGTGCTCCTCCTGCCCCTTCTTGTCGGGGAACACCTCGTCGTAGCGCTCCCCGATGAGGTCGAAGGCGTGCGCCTGCGCGGAGGCGCGTTCGTCCCATGAACGGGGGTCGTGGGCGGGGGATCGGGGGTCGCTGTGGTCGCTCGGCACGGTCTTCGCTCCCTTCCGGGGCACGGCGGCGCCCCGGTGGCCTCACCCGCGCGGGGAACCCTCCCCGCCGGCGGGACGGTGGTCGGGCAGGACGGTCCTCCCGTCCTCCAAGTAGACCGGGCCGCCCCCATGGTCGTCCACCGCGACGGCGGCGAGCATGCGACGGGCCGTGCCCTCGGGCAGGTACTCCGGGATCCTCCCGGGGCGGACCCACTCCCATCCGGACAGCTCCTCCGGCTGGAGGGAGAACCGGTCCTCCGAGGGCACCTCGACGCGGAACAGCCACTGGAGGGCGGCGGTGCGCGGATACCGGGCGGGCACCCAGTCCACGACCAACGGACCGCGGACGGTCGCCGTCACGCCCAACTCCTCGGCGATCTCCCGTCTACAGGCGGACAGGGGCGACTCCTCCGCCTCGACGATCCCGCCGGGGATCCCCCAAAGGGCGTCGCTCTCATAGGCACGGCGGACCAACAGCACGTCCCCCTCGGGGGAGCGGATGAGCGCGCCCGCCGCGCCCCGGGTGGCGGGCAGGGAGGCGAAGAACCTCTCGTCGTCGCGCTCTCGGGCGGAACGCTCCATGGCCATCGCTCCTTCGAAGGTCGGCGAACGTGGCGAACGGGGCCAGGGTGTCATGGACGTACCTCCGGCCCCGCCGCGACGTGCCCTTCGTCAGCCCAGGGCCAGGGCGATGGAGAACAGGAGCCCGAACGCCATCTGGAGCCGGCCCGTCTCGCCCAACCCCAGCACCAGGTCGCGCCCCACCTGACCACCGAGGACACGGCGCAGCGGCGGTACGGCCAGGGGCGCCGACAGCAGGACCGCGGGCACCCACCAGGAGACGGGGAGCAGCGCGAGCGCGAACACGTACGAGGCGACGATCATCGTCGCGAACATACGGCGGGTCCCCGTCTCGCCCAACCGCACGGCCAGGGTGATCTTCCCGGTCTCCCGGTCGGTGGGGATGTCGCGCAGGTTGTTGATGACCAGCACCGAGCAGGAGAGCAGCCCGACCGGGACCGAGGCCACCCAGGCCTGCCACGGCGCCGACTCCAACTGGACGAACACGGTGCCCACCACGGCCACGACACCGAAGAACACGAAGACCGAGATCTCGCCCAGACCGCGGTAGCCGTAGGGGGTACGACCGCCGGTGTAGTACCACCCGGCCGCGATCGCCGCCACGCCCACCAGGAGCAGCCACCATGAGGTGGTCGCCACCAGGACCAGCCCCACGACACCGGCGAAGGCGAAACTCCCCAGCGCCGCGCCCAACACCTGGCCGGGCCGCGCCGCGCCGGAGGCGGTCAACCGGGTCGGGCCGGTCCGCTCCTCGGTGTCGGTGCCCTTGACGCCGTCGCTGTAGTCGTTGGCGAAGTTGACCCCCACCTGGAGGGCCATCGACACCACGAGCGCGAGCAGGGCCTTCCACCACACGAACCCGTCCAGCGCGAAGGCCAGGGCGGTTCCCACCGCCACCGGGACGATCGAGTTCGGAAGCGTACGGGGGCGCAACCCCGAGACCCATTCACTGACCGTGGCCACGCGCCGGTCCTCCAGTTCGATACGGGGCGCGCGAGGGCGCGCCACAACAACCACCCCACGGTAGTGCCTGACCGCCCTCGCCCGAGACCGGCTACTCCGAGATCGCCGCGTGCAGTCGCGCCATGGGCAGGGTCCGGCCCATGTCGATCTCCCGTCGGGCGCCGTCCGCCCGCCAGCCCGCCGCCTCCAGGAACCCCCGCAGGGCGTTCTCCTCCTCGGGGACCCACACGTGCACCGTGCCGAAACCGCCCTCCACCAGGTGATCCACGCAGGCGTTCACCAGCCGGCTACCGTGTCCCTCACGCGCCCGCTCGGGGTCCACGTGCAACGCGAACAGTTCGGCGTCCTTGGCCGGCCACAGGTCGGGGTCGCCCGCCGGCCCGAAGGCCGCGAACCCCACGACGTGCCGCTCGCCGCCCACCTCGTCGGTGGCCACCACCAGTCGATGCCTGGAGGTGGGCGGGGACTCCAGGGCCTCCGTCCACTGCTCACGGAAACTCCGCGCGGCCTGGGGGCCGGACATCTCCTCGGCCACCTCGTCGGGCAACAGACCCGAGTACACCGCCCGCCACGACGCCACCTGGAGCTCCACCACCCGGTCCACGTCGGCGACACGGGCGGGGCGGACGAACTGGGCACTGGACACTGAGGGCCTCCTCTGAAGGTTCCCGTCCGGGCGGGGCGGTGCCGGAGTTTCCGGAGCTTGCCACGGCATGGGAACATCTACGGTGTGAGCCTCATTATCAGAGTTATCGTGAACGCACTCGCCCTTTGGGCGGCTGTCTTTCTGATCGACGGCATCGATGTCGGGACCGACGACACCGTCGGACAGATCGTCGTCTTCCTCGTCGTCGGTGCGATCTTCGGTGTGGTCAACGCGATCATCAAACCGATCGTCAAAACGGTCGGCTGCCTGTTCTACGCTCTGACCCTGGGCCTGATCGGCCTGGTCGTGAACGCGTTGCTGTTCCTGCTCACGGAGTGGATCGCCGGGCTGTTCGACCTCCCCTTCCACATCGACGGCTTCTGGCCCGCCTTCTGGGGGGCCATCGTCGTCGCCGTCGTGAGCTGGCTGCTGAGCATGTTCCTGCCGGACCAGAAGGACGACTGACCCTGTCGACAACCCCGAACACCACCCCTTCCGAACGTGGTGACCCCGGGTCCCGTCCGAGTGGCGAGGGCCCGGGGCGGGTAGGTTCACACTCCCGGTGACGCTCTCCCACCTCGACCGACGAGGACGGGGAACGAACCGGACGCCGCCTCCGACACTCGTAGGAGCGGAGCGACACAGACTTTCCCGCGTCCGGCCCACAGGGCCGATCGCGGTGGCGGACGTACAACGCCGCCCCACCCGTGTACGGAGAAAGCACCCGCCACGGGACATGTAACGACTGTTTCCGATAGGACACGGAGAGGAGGAGGGGCATACGAGGGCCCGCGCCTCGCGGTATCGGGCCCGAGAGCCTTTCACACGTGATGGTTGACACCAAGAACCGCCCGTTCGGCAAGATGCTGACCGCGATGGTCACCCCGATGCTCGAGGACGGCGAACTCGACTACGAAGGCGCCGCCAGACTCGCCACCTACCTGGTGGATGAGCAGCACAATGACGGCCTCGTCATCAGCGGCACCACCGGTGAGTCGCCCACGACCAGCGACGAGGAGAAGGATCGCCTGCTCCGCACGGTCGTCGAGGCCGTCGGCGACCGAGCCCAGATCGTCGCGGGCGTGGGCACCAACGACACCCGCCACAGCGTCAAGCTGGCCAAGGCCGCGGAGAAGGCCGGCGCGCACGGCCTCCTGGCGGTCACGCCCTACTACAACAAGCCTCCCCAGGAAGGCCTGATCAGGCACTTCACGGAGATCGCCGACACCACCGAACTGCCGGTGATGCTCTACGACATCCCGCACCGCACGGGCACCCCGATCGCCTCCGAGACGCTGGTCCGGCTGGCCGAGCACCCGCGGATCGTCGCCAACAAGGACGCGAAGGACAACGTCGGCGCCAGTTCCTGGGTGATGGAGCGCACCGACCTGGCCTACTACTGCGGGACCGACATCCTGAACCTGCCGCTGCTGTCGGTGGGCGCCGCCGGTTTCGTCAGCGTCGTCGGCCACATCGTGGGCAGCGACCTCAAGGACATGATCGACGCGTTCGAGGCGGGCGAGGTCGGCCAGGCCCTGGCCATCCACCGCCGCCTCACCCCGGTCTACACCGGTATGTTCCGCACCCAGGGCGTCATCACCACCAAGGCGATCCTGAACCTCTTCGGCCTGCCCTCCGGCCCCGTCCGGACCCCGCTCGCCGACGCCTCCTCCGAGCTCCAGGCCCTGCTGCGCGAGGACCTGGCCGCCGCGGGGGTCAAGGGCCCGATCGGGCTCGCCCCGCACCAGGCGGTTCCGGCCAGCGCCGTCCGCGTCGAGCGCCTCACGGAGGGTTCCGTATGAGTCACCCGCACCCCGAGCTCGGCCCGCCCCCGCCCCAGGGCGAGGGCGTCCTGAGGGTCGTCCCGCTGGGCGGTCTCGGTGAGATCGGCCGGAACATGACGGTCTTCGAGTACGCCGGCAAGCTGCTCATCGTCGACTGCGGCGTGCTCTTCCCCGAGGAGGAGCAGCCCGGCGTCGACCTGATCCTGCCGGACTTCGACTACATCCGGGACCGCCTGGACGACGTCGAGGCGATCGTGCTCACCCACGGGCACGAGGATCACATCGGCGGTGTGCCGTTCCTGCTGCGTGAGCGCGCCGACATCCCGATCGTCGGTTCCAAGCTCACCCTGGCGCTGATCAGCGCCAAGCTGGGCGAGCACCGCATCAAGCCGGTGACCGTCCAGGTCGAGGAGGGGGAGAAGCAGGACTTCGGCCCCTTCGGCCTGGAGTTCTTCGCGGTCAACCACTCCATCCCGGACGCGCTGGCGGTCGGTATCCGCACCCCCGGCGGTACGGTGCTGCACACCGGCGACTTCAAGATGGACCAGCTTCCGCTGGACGGCCGCCTCACCGACCTGGCCGGCTTCGCCCGGTTCGGCGACGAGGGCGTCGACCTGCTGCTGTCGGACTCCACCAACGCCGAGCAGCCCGGTTTCGTCGTCGGCGAGCGGAACCTGAACGAGGCCATCGACAAGGTGTTCCGTCAGGCCGAGAAGCGCATCGTCGTGGCCTGTTTCGCCTCGCACGTGCACCGTGTCCAGCAGGTCATCGACGCGGCCACCGCGCACGGGCGCAAGATCGCCTTCGTGGGCCGCTCCATGGTCCGCAACATGAACATCGCGCGCGACCTGGGCTACCTCAGCATTCCGGGCGACACGATCGTCGACGTCAAGCAGCTCGACAAGATGCCCGGCGACGAGGTCGTCCTGGTCTGCACCGGTTCGCAGGGCGAGCCCATGGCCGCCCTCAGCCGGATGGCCAACCGAGACCACCAGATCCGGATCGAGGAGGGGGACACCATCCTGCTGGCCTCCTCGCTCATCCCCGGCAACGAGAACTCGGTCAACCGGGTGATCAACGGTCTGACCCGCTGGGGCGCCAAGGTCGTGCACAAGGGCAACGCCCTGGTGCACGTGTCCGGACACGCCTCCGCCGGCGAGCTGCTGTACGTGCTCAACATGGTGCGTCCGCGCAACTTCATGCCGGTGCACGGCGAGTGGCGCCACATGCGGGCCCACGCCGACCTGGCCAAGCTCACCGGTGTCCCGGCCGACAGGGTCGTCATCGCCGAGGACGGCGTGGTCGTCGACCTGTACAAGAACCGGGCCAGGATCGTCGGCGCGGTCCAGGCCGGTTACGTGTACGTCGACGGCTCCTCGGTCGGCGACGTCACCGAGGCCGCGCTCAAGGACCGTCGCATCCTCGGTGACGAGGGCTTCATCTCCGTGGTCGTGGCCGTGGACTCCAACAGCGGCAAGATCCTGGGCGAGCCCGAGATCCACACGCGGGGCGCGGGCATCGGCGCCGACGCCTACGACGACGTCATCGACAAGCTCCAGGACGCCCTGGACCGGGCCGCCGCCGACGGGGTCAACGACCCGCACCAGCTCCGGCAGCTGATCCGTCGCAGCACGGGGCGTTGGGTGAACGAGACGTACCGTCGTCGCCCGATGATCATCCCCGTCCTCGTCGAGGTCTGACCCGACGGGACACGTCACGTCGAACGGCCCGGAACGCCCCTGGCGCTCCCGGGCCGTTCGACGTGTCCGACCCCCTTCGACGTCGTGCCCGGTGGCCGCGCACGACACGCCGGTCCCCCTTCGTGCCTCGGGGTGGACGCCTTAGTAGGCTTCCCGCCGTGCCGGGACGCTGTGTCCGGGCTTCGAGAACGACCCGGTCCCCGTGGAGGTGACCCCCTCAATGGCCACGCGCGCCTCCTCTGGCGGCTCCAAGCGCAAGAAGACCACCGCGCGCAGACCCGCGGCCGCCAAGCGCATGCCGGACGGCCCCATCGCCTACGTGGTCACGCTCTTCGGGCAGTTCCTGCTGGTCCTGTGGAAGCTCATCGCCCATACGGTGGGAGGGGCCGCTCGAGCGGTCGGGCGCAGCGCCCGCGACCTCGACCCCGACCTGCGGCGCGACGGGATCGGGCTGGTGCTGCTGGCCCTGGGCATCCTCGTGGCGGCCGCCGTGTGGTGGCAGAGCGAGGGACCGTTGCTGGAGGCCACCCGCATGGTGGTCGTCGGTGGTTTCGGCACCTTCTCACCGATCCTGCCGCTGCTGTTCCTGCCCATCGCGGTGAAGCTGATGCGCACCCCCGGCAGCGCCAAGGAGGGCGACGCCGGACGGCTCTTCATCGGGATCACCGCGATCATGCTCGGCCTCCTGGGGCTGATCCACATCGCCCACGGCATCCCCCAGCCCGCCGACGGGATCGAGGGGCTCCAGAACGCGGGCGGACTCATCGGCTTCGTCGCCTCCGGTCCGCTCAGCTCCATCGTCACCCCCTGGCTCACCGGCCTCCTGCTCGCCCTCGTGCTGATCTTCGGTGTCCTGGTGGTGACCGCGACCCCCATCCGACGCATCCCGGACCGGCTCCAGACGCTGTTCACCGCCCTGATGGAGCGCGACCCCGGGCCGGACGCGGGGATCGGCATCCTCGGCGCCGACGCGGAGAAGAAGCCGACCCGCAAGCGCAGGCCCAAGAAGCGGGCCGAGGACACCGAGACGGTCGCCGGCGACCACGAGCGCCCCTACGACAGCCCGGTGCTCTCCGACGCACCCGAAGGCCCGGAGCCGATCGCCCCCGCCCTCACCGACGAGGAGGAGGCGGCCGCCAAGCCCGCCAAGAAGAAGTCCAAGGCCAAGGCGCCGGTCCCCGATCCGACGCCTCCGCCGGTCGCCACCGAGCAGCTCTCCCTGCCCTCACGGGTGGTCGAGGGCGACTACGAGCTTCCGCTTCCGACCATGCTCAAGCCGGGCACGCCGGTCAAGCCGCGCACCAAGGCCAATGACGAGGTCGTCTCCGCGCTGTCGGGGGTGATGGGCCAGTTCAAGATCGACGCCGAGGTCACCGGGTTCACCCGGGGGCCGACGGTCACCCGCTACGAGATCGAGCTCGGCCCGGCGGTGAAGGTCGAGAAGGTCACGGCGTTGTCGAAGAACATCTCCCTGGCCGTCAAGAGCGCCGACGTGCGCATCCAATCGCCGATCCCCGGCAAGTCCGCGATCGGTGTGGAGATCCCCAACACCGACAAGGACATAGTGAGCCTGGGCGACGTGCTCGGGTCCACGGCCGCCACCTCCGACGACCATCCCATGCTGGTCGGGCTGGGCAAGGACGTGGAGGGCACCAACGTCGTGGCCAACCTGGCCAAGATGCCCCACGTGCTGGTCGCGGGCGCCACCGGCGCCGGTAAGTCCACCTGCATCAACGGGCTCATCACCTCGCTGATGATGCGCGCCACCCCCGACGAGGTGCGCATGATCCTGGTCGACCCCAAGCGGGTCGAACTGACCATGTACGAGGGCATCCCTCATCTGATCACCCCCATCATCACCAGCCCCAAGAAGGCCGCGGAGGCCCTCCAATGGGTGGTGGGGGAGATGGATCGCCGTTACGACGACCTGGCCGCCTCCGGGTACCGCCACGTCGACGACTTCAACGCCGCCGTGCGCACCGGTGAGCTGAAGGCCCCGCCCGGCAGTGAACGCGAGTACGAGCCCTACCCCTACCTCCTGGTCATCGTCGACGAGCTCGCCGATCTGATGATGGTCGCCCCGCGCGACGTGGAGGACGCGGTCGTGCGCATCACCCAGCTGGCCCGCGCCGCCGGGATCCACCTGGTCCTGGCCACCCAGCGGCCCAGCGTCGACGTGGTCACCGGTCTGATCAAGGCCAACGTCCCCTCCCGCCTGGCCTTCGCCACCTCCAGCCTCGCCGACAGCCGGGTCATCCTCGACCAGCCCGGGGCGGAGAAACTGGTCGGCAAGGGCGACGCCCTCTTCCTCCCCATGGGAGCCGGAAAGCCCATCCGGCTCCAGAACGCGTGGGTGGGGGAGAAGGAGATCCGCGCGATCGTCGACCACTGCAAGAAGCAGGCCGAACCCAGCTACCGCGAGGACGTCGCGGTCGAAGGGGCGAAGAAGAAGGAGATCGACGAGGACATCGGCGACGACATGGACCTGCTGTTGCAGGCGGTCGAGCTGGTGGTCACCACCCAGTTCGGATCCACGTCGATGCTCCAGCGCAAGCTCCGTGTCGGCTTCGCCAAGGCCGGTCGACTCATGGACCTGATGGAGAGCCGGGACGTCGTCGGCCCGAGCGAGGGCTCCAAGGCGCGGGACGTCCTCGTGCAGCCCGACGATCTGGCCGCGGTCCTGACGGACATCCGAGGGGGTTGATCCTCTGGCGCGCCCGCCCGATCCGCCCCGTCCGTGTCGCCCGATTTGGTGCGATCTTGGCGGTGCCTTAGGGCGTGGTGCGCCCCACCGGGCGGGTAGTGGTAGCAGAGTGGAGTCGCATAGGCACTGAAAGTCGCGGGGGGAGTGCGCATGGCGACGATCGGCCAGACCCTGTCCGCCGCACGGATCGCGGCGGGGTGCTCTTTGGAGCACCTGAGCACACGTACACGCATTCGGATGCAGGTCCTCAGAGCCATAGAGAACGAGGACTTCGTCCCTTGCGGAGGGGACTTCTACGCACGCGGCCACATCCGGAGGATCTGCAAGTTCCTGGGTGTCGACCCCGAGCCGCTCTTGGAGGAGTACGAACGAGAGCACGCCTCCAAGGAGAAGCCCACCTTCGTCCCGCCTCCCAGGCACCCGGCCGCCTCGCCCAAGGCCGCCCGAGCCACGGCGGGCGGCGGAGGAGGGCGGGGCCGTTCCGAGGAGGGCGGCCACGAGATCCCGGCCCGGATCGGGGACGAGGACATCGACCCCGAGCAGCGGGCCGAGAACTGGGGCCACTTCGAACGCAACAAGAGGCTGGCGAAACGGACCGAGCCCGCGGACCGACCCGGTAGACGCCGGCCGGCCGCGGCGGCCGCGGTCCCGGGGCCACGTGAGGGCGAGGGCGCCCGAAAGCGGGACGGTCGAGGACCGGGCCGCGGGGACGATCGACGTCCGCCTCGCGGGCGTCCGGCGGGGGCCCTCGCGGGTCGTGCCGGCCCCGCCGGGGGAGTGCGCCGTCACTGGCCCTGGGCGGTGGTCGGCCTCATCCTGGTCGCCGCCGTCGTGGTCGGTGTCCGGGCCTGGCAGGACGAGGAGAGCGGCCCCGTCCGCACGGCCTTCGACGCGATGCGGGACAAGGAGCGGGACGGCGACGAGGCCGCCGGCTCCGTGGTCCTTCCCGAGGAGGGCGCCGTCGTGGGCAAGGCCCAGGGCGAGGAGGGCGTCAAGGAGGCGGAGGAACCCGAGGAGTTCACCGTCGAACTCAACGGCTCCGGTCGCAGCTGGGTCAAGGTCACCGACGCCGAGGGGGAGAACCTCTTCACGGGCTTCCTGCTCGAAGGCGAGACCCGGGACTACGTCACCGAGGTGCCGTTGGAGCTGTGGGTCGGCAACGCCGGAGAGGTCGCGGTGGCGGTCGACGGAGAGGACCTCGGTCCCAGCGGAGGCGTGGGCGAGGTGAAGGAGTTCACCGTCGGCGCCGAGGGCATCGGTGACTGACCGGGGCCCTCGACCGCGGGCGGAGCGACGATGTTCCGAGGCCGGGGTACGGGCGGGTGAGTCGATCACGGTAGTGTTGGTGGCCGCGGGCGGCGCCGATCGACGCCGTGTCGCGCGCGAACCCGACCGTACTCCGGCCTTCGTTCGCGCCGCGCATCCGCGCCGCTCACAGCTCTCCCACACGCTTGGAAGCCATGTCATCGCGCCGTACTGTCTCACTCGTCACCCTGGGGTGTGCGCGTAACGAGGTCGACTCCGAAGAGCTCGCCGGACGCCTTGCCGCCGGCGGCTGGGACCTCGTCGACGACGACACCGAGGCCGACGTGACCGTCGTCAACACCTGCGGATTCATCGAGGCCGCCAAGCAGGACTCGATCGAGACCCTGCTGGAGGCGGCCTCGTCGGGTGGCAAGGTGGTCGCCGCCGGGTGCATGGCCGAACGTTACGGCTCCGAACTGGCCGACGCCCTCCCCGAGGCCCAGGTGATCGGCTTCGACGACTACGCGGCGATCACCGATCGTCTCGACGACGTCGTCGCCGGACGTTCCCTGGTCCCGCACGACCCTCGCGACCGTCGCACCCTCCTGCCGATCAGTCCGGCCGAGCGCGACGCCTCCCAGGTCCACGTTCCCGGCCACGCCTCCTTCGCCGACTCCGAGGGGGCGGAGGGCACCGAGCTGCCCTACCGCACCTCGATCCCGCGCCGCCGGCTCACCGGCGGCCCGGTCGCCAACCTCAAGATCGCCTCCGGCTGTGACAGAAGGTGCACCTTCTGCGCCATCCCGGCCTTCCGCGGCGCCTACATCTCCCGCCAGATGGACGAGATCGTCCGTGAGGCCGAGTGGCTGGCGAGCGAGGGCGTCCGCGAGGTCTTCCTGGTCAGCGAGAACTCCACCTCCTACGGCAAGGACCTGGGCGACCTGCGCGCTCTGGAGAAGCTGCTGCCGAGGCTGGCCGCTGTCGAGGGGCTGGAGCGCGTGCGCGTCAGCTACCTCCAGCCCGCCGAGGTCCGTCCGGGGCTGGTCGAGGTGCTCACCGGCACCCCCGGCGTGGTCCCCTACTTCGACCTCTCCTTCCAGCACGCCAGCGGTCCGCTGCTGCGCCGTATGCGCCGTTTCGGTGACCGTGAGCGCTTCCTGGAGCTGCTGGCCACCGCCCGTGCCAAGGCCCCGGAGGCCGGGGCCCGCTCCAACTTCATCGTCGGCTTCCCCGGCGAGACGGAGGAGGAGTTCGAGGAGCTGGTGGCCTTCCTGAGCGAGGCCCGCCTGGACGCCATCGGCGTCTTCGGCTACTCCGACGAGGACGGCACCGAGGCCGCCGGCCATGCCGACAAGGTCCCGGAGGAGGTCGTCCAGGAACGCGTGGACCGCCTCAACCGACTGGCCGAGGAGCTCATGGCCCAGCGGGCCGAGGAGCGCATCGGTGACGAGGTGACCGTCCTGGTGGAGTCCGTCATCGAGGACGGCGTCTACGAGGGACGGTCCGAGCACCAGGCCCCCGAGGTCGACGGCAGCACCATCCTGTACGGCGAGGGGCTCTCCGTCGGCGACCTGGTGCGCGCGACCGTGATCCAGGCGGCCGGCGCCGACCTCGTCGCCGAGCAGGACGGGGAAGCCGGGGACAGATGAGCAGCCACGATCCCGCGGCGTCGCCCGCCCCCCAGGCTCCCTTGTGGAACATCGCGAACATCCTCACGATGAGCCGTCTGGTCATGGTGCCGGTCTTCGTGTGGTTCATGTTCCTGGACGGCACGTGGTGGCGTCTGGCGGCCTTCGGCGTCTTCGTGCTCGCGGCCATCACGGACCGCGTCGACGGTGAGCTGGCCCGCCGGCGGAACCTGGTCACCGACTTCGGCAAGATCGCCGACCCGATCGCGGACAAGGCCCTCACCGGCGCGGCCCTGATCGTGCTCTCCGTTCAGGGCGACCTGTGGTGGTGGGTGACCATCGCCATCCTGGTCCGCGAGTGGGGGATCACGCTGCTGCGTCTGGCGGTCCTGCGTTACGGGGTCATCCCGGCGAGCAAGGGCGGCAAGCTCAAGACCGTCCTTCAGATCGTCGCGATCAGCATCTATCTGTTCCCCCTGCACCTGCTGCCGTTCATGGACCTGTTCGTCTGGGTGGCCCACGGCGTGATGGCGGCCGCCCTGGCCGTCACCCTGTGGACCGGACTGACCTACGTCGTGGACGCCGTACGCCTGGCCCGGGCCAAGGGGAACCGGAGCGACTAGAAGGAGCCGGAGATGAACGAGGAGGGGGACCGCGCCGTCCCGATCACGGAGATCGAGCGGGCGGCCGCCGAGGCCGCCCTGGAAGCGCATCGGGCCCTCCTCGCCTCCGGCTCCACATGCGCCACGGCGGAGTCGCTCACAGGGGGCCTCATCGGTGCCCACATGACCTCCGTGCCCGGCTCCTCGGCCACCTACCGGGGCGGACTCGTCACCTACGCCACCGACGCCAAGTCCACCCTCCTGGGGGTCCCCGAGGAGCTGTTGGCCGAGCACGGTGCGGTCCACCCCGACGTGGCCCGTCACATGGCGGTCGGGGCGCGCCGGGCGGTCGAGTCGGACTATGCGATCTCCGTCACCGGGGTCGCCGGCCCCGATCCTCAGGACGGACGGCCCGTGGGGACGGTCTTCGCGGCCGTCGCGGGGCCCGGATCCCGTACCCGGGTCGCCCGGTTCAGTTTCACCGGGGATCGTTCGGGTATCCGCTACCACACGGTCGAAGGTGCGCTCAGGCTTCTGACGACCACCGTTCGTGAGGAGCGAGGAGCAGAGCCCGATAACGACCCTTTCGGTTGATACCCCTTCTCCCATGGAATGGGAACAAAACCACCCCCGGGTGGGGTTCCCCCTCCAGCGAACAGGACGACAAGAGGTGCCCGAATCGGGCGTGGGGCAGGTACGGTGTTGTATATGAAGGTCGCTACCGGTGGGAGGGAGCGCGAATGATGGTCCTGCTTCGTCACCTACTTGGTGACGTGCTCAGGCGGCTGCGGCAGCGCCAGGGCCGCACCCTCCGCGAGGTGTCGGCCGACGCCCGTGTGTCCCTCGGCTACCTGTCGGAGGTCGAGCGCGGACAGAAGGAGGCCTCTTCCGAGCTGCTCTCCTCGATCTGCGGGGCCCTCGGGGTTCCGCTCTCACAGGTGCTGAGAGAGGTCTCCGACCAGCTCGCGCTGGCCGAGCTCCAAGAGGCCGCGCTGCTGGGCGATCCGGTCACGAGCGACCCGGTCCCGGCGCAGGACCTCGGCATCGAGTCCGTTCCCGACCGTGTTCCCCAGGTCGCCGACATGGCGGGTGTCTGAGGACACCCCGTCCGCGTTCGGACGTCGGCCCCACGAAGTCCACGAGGAGCAGGCCCACCCCGAGGGGTGGGCCTGCTCCTTCGTCGTATGCGGGGGTGCGGGGTAGGGCTCTCAGCGATGCGTGTGGTTGACCCAGGACTCGGGGTCCTCGGCCAGGGAACGCACCTGTTCGGGGAGTTCGTTGGTGACCAGGTGCTGGAGGTTGACCCCCTCCAGGATGGCCCGTTCGCTGGCGCGCAGGGCGATCCACACCTGTTGCAGGCTGCGGGCGGCCCCGTCGTAGTCGACGTGCTCGGGGCGTTCCCCGCGCACGTTGGCGAGTGGTCCGTCGACCGCTCGGATGATGTCGGCGAGGGAGATCTCCCCCGCGGGCCGGGCGAGCCAGTAACCGCCGACGGGACCCCGTTGGCTGCGTACCAGGCCTGCTCGGCGTAGCTGGGTGAGGATGTTCTCTAGGAATTTTCCGGGGATGGCCTGCGCGCGTGCGAGCTGCTCGGCCGTCACCGGACCGTCGCCGGCGACAGCGAGCTCTGCGGCCGCGCGAAGCGCGTAGTCGACCCGGGCTGAAAGGCGCATGCTGTGATTATGCCGTGGTTAGAAGGGCGAATGGGGCACCGGACGCCGACGGGTGTCGTCGACGGCCGGGGTGCTACAGGTCAAGAGTACTTCTCCGACCGGGTTTCGGGGACATGGGCGATGTCTCCCCTTCGTTCCCGCCACCGCCGATCGTGGGCGTGTTCCCTGGAGAAAGGCCGCCGGCCCGGTCCCGAGGAGTGGTGGGAGGGACCGGGCCGGGGCGGGGGAGGAGTGGTCAGTCGGCGGTCTCGAGGGCGGCGGCGGACCCCAGGACCTCGGCCGCGCTCAGTCCGTTCACGTGGGCGGCGCCGTAGGTGCTCACGTAGGCGCCGCAGTCGGGACGCCAGATGGGCAGGCCCATCTCCACCACGACCGCCTTGGGGCGGGCCGCCAGGAGGCCGTTCACGAACGCCTGGGCGTCCGGGTAGCGGTGCGCGTCCCGTACCACCACGATCAGGTCGTGGTCGGCCGCGGCGGTCAGGATCGCGGAGGGGTCGTCGGTCTCGGGGGAGACCCGCACGGTGTCGCGGAACCAGGGCCCCAGACCCCAGGGGACGTCGCCCACCGCGACCCCGGCCGGGGCGTCCACCTCGACCACGTACGGGCGCTCCAGCGGGGGCAGTTCGCCGTCCACGCGCACGGCCCGACGGGCGCCGTTCAGGCCGACCGCCCCGGTGGCCTCGGAACGGGTCCGCTCGGCGGAGGAGCGGCCCACCCAGGAGCGCAGACGGGCGTTGCGCTCGGCGGCCTCCTCCAGACGCTCTCCGGTCAGACGGCCCTCGTGGACCGCGCGGACCAGCGCGGAACGGACCTCGGCGACCTGGTCGGCGTAGACGAAACGGCCCAGGCAGAGCAGATCGCAGCCGGCCGCGACCGCCAGCACGCTCGCCTCGGGGATGCCGATGCGTTCGCTGACACCGCGCATGTCCATGGCGTCGCTGACCACGACGCCCTCGAAGCCCATCTCGTTGCGCAGCAGGTCGTTGACCAGGGCACGGGTGAGGGTGGCGGGGCCCTCGCCGCCCAGTCCGGGCATCTCGATGTGGGCGGTCAGGATCGACCGGACCCCGGCGTCGATGACGGCCTGGAAGGGCAGCAGCTCACGGCGGCGCAGCAGGTCGGCGTCGGCCTCCACACGGGGCAGGGTGTGGTGGGAGTCCTGGGAGGTGGCGCCGTGGCCGGGGAAGTGCTTGGCGCAGGCGGCGACCCCGGCCTCCTGGAGACCCAGGACCGAGGCGGCCGAATGGCGGGCCACCAGTTCGGCGTCCGAGCCGAAGGAGCGGGTACCGATGACCGGGTTGTCGTCGGCGACGTTGACGTCCACCGACGGCGCCAGGTCCAGGTTGAATCCCAGGTCGGCGAGTTCCAGACCCAGGGCCCGGAAGGTCTCCCGGGTCAGGTCGGTGTCGTCCACCCGGCCCAGGGCGGCGTTGCCCGGATAGCCGCTGCCTCGGGCCTGGCCGATCCGGGTGACGTCGCCGCCCTCCTCGTCCAGGGAGATCAGCGGGTGGTCGGTGACCTCGCCCAGGCCGGCGTTGAGCGCGGTGATCTGTTCCGGGCTCTCCAGGTTGTTGTGGAACAGACAGACCCCGGAGATCCCGTCCGCCAGCCCCTCCAGGATCCACCGAGGGGCGTGGAGCGACTCGAAGGGCACCAGCAGCGTGGCGTTGGCCAGACGTTCCAATGTCGGATCGTGCGGCATGACGGACTCCGTTCGTGAGCGGGAGATGCCCGGTCCAGAGCAGACGCGTGGCGGGGAAAGGGGGTAGGCGTGAAGGCGGTGGCCCGGGGCGGTACGGTCACGCCGCCCCGGGGAGGCGAGGGTCAGCCCTTGACCGCGCCCATGGTCAGACCGGAGACCATGCGGCGCTGGACGAAGAGGAAGAAGATCATCACGGGGATGGTCAACAGGGTCGACGCGGCCATGATCGGACCCCACTCGGTGCCGAAGCGTCCGAAGTAGTAGGACAGGGTCAGCGGCAGCGTGTAGTTGTCGGTGCTCCGCCCCAGGAAGGTCAGGGCGACGATGAACTCGTTCCAGGCCGTGATGAAGGCGAAGATGCTCGCGGCCACCAGGCCCGGCGCGACCAGCGGCATCAGGATCCGCCAGAAGATCGTCCAGCTGCCGGCCCCGTCGATGGCGGCCGCCTCCTCCAACTCCTTGGGAACGGCGGCGACGAACCCCCGCAGCATCAGGATGGTGATCGGCAGGGACACCGCCGTGTACACCACCAGCAGGCCGGTGAGGTTGCCGAGGAGCTGGATTCCGGTGGCCTCCGACAGGGAGCGGAAGTTGATGAAGATCGAGATGATCATCGCCTCCATCGGCACCATCTGGATGACGATGAGCAGCATGATGAAGGCGGAGCGCAGCTTGAAGCGGAACCTGGCGACGGCCACCGCCGCCAGGAGGGAGAAGAACGCTCCCATCGCGACCGCGCCCAGGGTCACCAGCAGGCTGTTGGTGAGGAAGGTTCCGAAGTTCACCCCGGGGATCAACTGGCCGTTGATCACCCGGTCGAAGTGGGCGAGGGTGGGCGCCTGGGGGATCAGGCTCTGGTCGCGGGTGAAGATCTCGCCCGTCGGCTTGAAGGCCGTGGCGACCATCCAGTAGACGGGGAAGACCGAGAAGACGAAGACGGCGATGCCCGCCACGTACAGGGGAAGGTCGCGCAGACGTCGCAGCGGGCTGCGACGGTAGGTCCTCCCGGTGCCCTGGGAACCCTTGGAGGCGGCCGAGGCGGTCCGGGTGGTCTTGTCGACGGCGCTCATCGGGTCTCCCCCTGGCGGATCATGATGCGCAGGTAGTACGCGGTGACGGCGAGGATCATGACGGTCATGACCACGGCGATCGCCGACCCCATGCCGTAGTTGGCGGGGCTGGCCGTGAATCCCTGCTGGTAGATGTAGTACGAGAGCAGGTAGACGTCCTTGTTCTGGAAGCTGTTCGCCAGGATGTAGAGCTGGGTGAACACGCGCAGGTCCCAGATGATCTGGAGGACCAGCAGCAGGGCGAACAGCGGACGCAGCATGGGGAAGGTGACGTTCCAGAACGCCTTCCAGGCGTTCGCGCCGTCCATCCGCGCGGCCTCGTACAGCTCCGACGGGATGCTCTTGAGACCGGCCAGTACCGACACCGCGACGAACGGGAACGACTGCCAGACGATCACCGAGATGAGGATCGTGAACAGGGGCAGGGGCTCGAGGAACCAGTTGTACTGGAGCCATCCGTCGCCGACCAGCCAGTTCGGGAGGCGGTCGAGGGTGACGTTGACCAGACCGCGTTCGGGCAGGAAGAGCCAGCGGAAGACCAGGGAGGCGCTCAGCGCCGGGGTGGACCAGGCCAGCATCATGCCGATGGCCACGATGGCCGAGAACCACTTGGGCAGCTTGTGCAGCAGGATCCCGATGAGGGTGCCCAGGATCATCGTGATGCCGACCATGAGCACACAGACGACGACCGTGTTGCGCAGGATCGTCCAGAAGTCGCCGTCGGTGAGCAACGTCTGGTAGTGGCCGAAGCCGTTCCACTCCGGGCCCGGCTGGTTCGGCATCAGGTTCCGGGTGGTGAAGCTGGTGAACGAGTACCAGACCATCTGCACGATCGGCCAGAGCAGCACGACCGCGAGCAGGATCACCGAGGGGATGATGAGCAGATAGGGGGTGGGTATCAGGCGGGACCTGGAGCGTGGGGCCTGCTCCGCGGCACCTTCCGGTGCGGCTGACGCTTTGTCGACGGTTCGCGGCATGGTCTTCTCAATCGGGGCGGGGTCGCCCGTGACGGGCGGGCTCGGATCCGGGCCCGCCCGTCACGGCTCTGCGAGGACGGAAGCGGCCGTTACTCGACCGGCTCGTTGAGGATGTCGGTGAGCTGCTCGTTGGCGGCCTCCAACACCTCTTCGGGGTCTCCGCCCCGGACGATGTCCAGCACGGCGCCGGGCAGGATCTTGTTGTCCAGGTCGGCGGCGTTCCAGCGAGGGGTGCTGGGGAAGAAACGGGTGTTCTGCATGCTGGTGGCGGCCGCGGCGCGCTCGGGGTCGTTCTGGTACTCGTCGGCCTCGAGGAGCTCGGGGTAGGCCGGGAAGAAGCCCGCGACGTCGGCGTAGGCCTTGCCACCCTCCTGGTCGCCCAGGACGCCCAGCAGGTCGAAGGCCTGCTCCGGGTGCTCGGTGAGACCGAAGACGGTCAGGGCGGAACCGCCGGCGAAGACCGGGGCGATGCCGTCGGCGCCGGGGATCGGGGCGGAGGCGATGTTCTCCAGGACCTCGGGGTCCTCGGCCTGCTCCTCCATGGAGCCCAGGGCCCAGCCGCCGTCGATGTACATGCCGACCTGGCTGTTGGCCATGTCGGCCAGCGGGACGAGCTCGTTCTCGCCGACGTAGCTCTGCGGGGAGATCTCGTGCTCGGCGGTGAGGTCGGCGTAGAACTCCACGGCCTCGACGGTGGCGGGGTCGGTCAGTCGGCCGGTCCACTCCTCGCCGTCCTGCACCGCGATCTCGCCGCCGTTGCCCCAGATGAAGCTGGCGATGCCGTTGGTGAAGTCGGTCGGGGCGGCGAATCCGGGAACGCCGTACTCCTCCTCGATGGCCTGGGAGACCTCGAGCAGCTCGTCCCAGGTCTCGGGGGCGTCGTGACCGAGCTCCTCGAGCCAGTCGGAGCGGTAGTACAGGGTGCGCACGCCGGAGAACCACGGGACGCCGTACTGGACGCCGTTGTAGGTCCCGTACTCCAAGGCCTCCTGGTCCATGTCCTTGGAGGGGGCCCACTCGTCGACGTACTCGCCGATGTCGAGCAGGGCGCCCTGCGAGGCCCAGCTGGAGACCTGGTCGTTGCCGACCTCCAGGACGTCGGGGGCGTCACCGCCGGCGATGGCGTTGGTGATGGACTCCTGGGCGTCGCCCCAGGGGATGAACTCGACGTTGACCGAGGTGCCGGGGTAGAGATCCTGGAATCGGCTCTCCGCGTCGTCGAAGTAGTTGACCAGCTCGTCCTGGGCGGTGCCCATGACCCACACGGTCAGGCTGTCGGGTGCCCCTCCGGACCCTCCGTCCTCGGAACCTCCGCCGCAGGCGGCCGCCAGCATCACCACGGCCGAGGCCAGGGCGATCTTGGGAAACCTCATGTGAACCTATCTCCCTTCGCACGTCGCGCCGGAGTCCGGCGCCTGTGCTCGAGGCGGCCTGGGATCATGGACGGATCCGAGTGCCTCGACAACTGGTTGGGGGTGTGCTGGGACAGCACTTCCTGATCGCCCCGCCGGCGCGGGAACCGGGGTCCGAAACCATCACGGACCTGCCGGGACGTGACCTCCTGTGAGGTTGTGAGTTAAATTAACAGGAAACTTTCCTAATAAAAACAGGGTGAGGTGTCACGGTTATGTCTCAACGTCCGGGGACTCCCCGGCTGCTGCGCCAGCTCAATGATCGAGCGGCGCTGGAACTACTGCTGTCCGGCGGACCTTTGACCAGGACTCAACTCGGTACGAGGACGGGGCTGTCCAAGGTGACCGCCTCCCAACTCCTCGCCCGTCTGGAGGAACGCGACCTCGTCCGGGTCGTGGGCAGCCGGGCGGGCGGACGCGGACCCAACGCGGCCCTCTACGCGGTCGTCCCCGAAAGCGCCTATGTGGCCGTCCTCGACGTGAGCGCGAGTCGGGTCACCGCCACCATCGCCGACATCACCGGCCGCATCATCAGTGACGTCTCGGTCGACCCCACGACCTCCGACGACCCCGTCTCCCTCGTCCACACCGCGGTGATGCGTCTGGTCGATTCCGCCAAGGTCCCCCTCGACAAGGTCCGCGCCTGCGTCATCGGCACCCCCGGCGTCGTCGACCCCCGCACCGGCGACATCCGCTTCTCCTTCGACCTCATGTCCTGGCACGAGGGGGTACTGGAGACCCTCAGGACCGACCTCGCCCGCTCGGTCATGCTGGAGAACGACGTCAACCTGGCCGCCTTGGCCGAGCACTCCGAGGGCGCCGCCGTCGGCTACGACGAGTTCGTGCTCATCTGGCTCAGCGCCGCCGGCGGCGTCGGCATGTCCATGATGATCGACGGCCGTATCCACCGCGGCCGTTCCGGCGGTGCCGGAGAGATCGGCTACCTGCCCGTTCCCGGCGCCCCCATGCCGAGCGACGTGGGCCTGACCGGCGGATACGAGTCGCTTCAGGAGGCGGGCGACCGCGACCTCCCCCACGGCTTCCAGGCCCTGGTCAAGGCCAAGCAGGTGGTCCGGCTCGCCGCGGAGCACGGGTTCACCGGGAACGACGTCACCGAGGTGGTGGCGCGGGCCGCGGCCTCCGACAGCCCCGAGGGCGACGCCTTCCTCGACGCCTTCGCCGAACGGCTCGCCCGAGGTGTGGCCGCCGTCAGCGTGATCATCGACCCGGGCCTGGTCGTCCTCGGCGGGGACGTGGCCATGGCCGGTGGCGCCAAGCTCGCCGAACGGGTCCAGGCCGCCACCGCCCGTATAGCCCCCAACACCCCCGAGGTGGCCCTGGGGTCGGTCCAGGGCAGTCCGGTGGTGCGCGGCGCCCTGCTGCACGGCCTGGAGCGCGCCCGTGAAGAGGTCTTCTCCTCCACCGTCTGAGAGGAGCGAACCGAAGGATCCACGACGTTCCCGCGCCCCGGCCCTCCTCACCCGCCGGGGCGCGGTCGTGCGTCTACTCGGTCTCGTCGCCCTCGTCGTCGGTGAGGGGCGTGAAGGAGTCCAGCACGACCTCGAAGTCGTCCCGGTACTCCTCGCGCAGCTCCGCGGGAAAGTTGAGGCTGACCCTGTAGGACATGCTCCCGCCGTGTCGGGTCATCTCCCGGGTGAACATCCAGCGCTCCGGGACCTCACGTTCCTCGTGGCGGAAGAGCACCTCGTAGACGGCGCTGTCGACACCGTCCCGCTCGGGGGTCACGTCCAGCGCCAATCGTTCGACCTCGTCGAAGGAATCGTCCCCCTCGAGCAGTTCCTCCATACGGAGCACGGCGGCCTCCGCGTCGTAGAGGGGAAGGTCGTAGCGGTTGACGAGGACGGTCGCCGTGCCCGTCTCCACCCCGGTGTCGAACTCGTACCCCGCCAGTCGGGTGTTCCCCGAGGCGCCCTCCTGCTCGGCCTCCCGTGCCTCCCAGTCCTCGGGGACGAGCAGTTCCACCCTCCGGTCCCGGAACCGGACGAACCCCTCGGGGACGTCCTCACGTGACACCGTGCCCACCTCCTCCGAAGCCGACGGGGTGGGGGAGGGGCTCTCCACGTCCGAGACGTCGACGGCGGCCTCGCCCTCCGCCTCCCGATCGGGGAGCAGGCTCCAGGCCGTGAGGCCGCCCAGGGAGAGCAGCACGAGGGCCACGGAACCGATCCACAACGGGGCCCGGAGGTCACGGCGCCCGCTCGGAGGCGGCGGCACCGGCGTCGGCGACGTGCTCGGGGTGGGGGAGTCGAGCAGGGCCAGCGCCCGCTCGGGCACCAGACGCGCACGGGGGTCACGGGCCAGGAGACCGGAGACCACCTCCGACAATCGCCCCCGGGCGGGCGGCGGTGGAATCGGCATGGTCAGTACGGCCGTGAGCGTCGAGGTGAGAGTCTCCCGTTTGAAGGGCGACTCTCCGGCCAGCGCGGCGAACAGGGTGGCGCCCAGACTCCACAGGTCCGAGATCGGACCGGCGTCCTCGTCCTCCAACCGTTCGGGCGCCGCGTAGGCGGCGGTCCCCAGCACGGTCCCCGTCCCGGTCAGAGCGGTCCCGCCGTGGTCGGGCAGGTTGGCGATGCCGAAGTCGGTCAGCACGGGGCGGGTCCCGCCGTCGACCAGCATGATGTTGGCGGGCTTGACGTCGCGGTGGACCACCCCCACCCGGTGGGCCGCCCACAGCGCGCCCAACAAGGGGCGGGCCATCCGCTCGACCTCGGTCTCGGACAGAGGACCCGACCGCGCCAGACGGTCGCGCAGAGACTCGCCCGACAGCAGCTCCATGACGATGAAGGGGACCCCGTCCACCTCCAGCACGTCGTGCACGGTCACCACCGAGGGGTGGGGGACGCGGGCGGCGGCCCTGGCCTCGCGGATCATGCGGGCCCGGGCGCGTTCACGCTCACGAGGGGGCATGCCGTCGGGGAGGTGGACCTCCTTGATCGCCACCTCGCGGTCCAGCCGGGTGTCGTGGGCACGCCACACCGTGCCCATGGCGCCGCTGCCGAGCTCGTCACGGATCTCGTAACGGTCGGTGAACCTCTGCCGCCCGGAGCGGGAGAGGTCCTCGGTCGGACGCCGGGGATCGAAGGGATCTGTGGGGGTCATGGGCCCATTCTCTCAAACAGGACCTTCGGGTCGTTCCTCCGGAGCCCGGCCCACCTCGACGATCAACGCCGTATCCGCAGCCCCTTGGGGGTGACGTGGAAACCCGCCGCCACCAGAGCGGCGTCCAACGGGGTGCCGAACACCTCCCCGCCGTCGGCACGCTCCACCGTCAACGACTCCAGCGAGCCCTCGCCGATCAGCCCGGCCACCGCTCGGGTCGCCCGGACCAACGCCTCGGGAGAGGCCCCGAACGTCGTGGCCGTCCGCCCGCCCTTCGCCAGGTACAGGGTGGGCCGACCTCCGTCGATCACCACCACGGCCCCCGCGCTGCGCCCCGGACGGCCGCCCTCCCCGCTCCGGGCGGCCTCGGGCCAGGGCAGTGCGGCGCCGAACGGGTTCGCCGGGTCCGAGGCGGCCAGCACCACGGGATCCAACGCCCCGTCCGACGCCTCGCGGGACGAGGCGCGCAGCCGGTCCACCGCTCCGGGAAGGGCGAACTGGGCCCCGCCCAGACCCTTCACGAAGTACCCCCGACGGACCCGGCCCGCCTCCTCCAGGGAGCGCAGCACCCGATACTCGTCCGAAGTGAACCCCTGGCCCTGCCGCCCCTTGACCAGCACACCGTCGCGTTCCAGCCGGGACTCCACCCGTGCCAGTACGCGCCGGGTCGGGTCCGGGTCGGGGGCGGGCAGCAACGACCAACGCCCGGCCACGGTGGGAGGGCCCGAACGGGTCGGCAACGTCGGACGTCGACGCCCGCGCGAGGACGAACGCCTCGGCACGGGGCCCGAACCCGACGACGCGCGCAGCGGGGCCAGGGTGTCGTTGGTGACCCATCCGGCCCACACCAGCTCCCACAAGGCCGCCACCAGGTCGGCGTCGGAGACCGACGCGCCCCCCGACGCACGGGCGGCGCGGTCGGCGACGTCCCGGAAGAACAGGGCCCCCGAGCCCCGCAGGACCTCCAGGACGGTCGCCGTCATCGACCCCTCCTCCGGCGGGACGGGTTCGGGCGTCAGCGACGGGGCGTCCTCGGCGGGGAACAGCATCAGCCGCCCGTCCCCGCCCGGCAACGACCCCGCGCCGGCCCAGAGCACCTCTCCCGCCTGGGTCAGGGCGTCCAACTCCGCCGGGACGTACCCCTCCACACGGGCGGGCAGCACCAGGGACTCCAGGCTCGACGCCACCAGAGGGGTCCCCCTCAGCGACTCCACCGCTTCGAACACCGCGTCCGGACCGCGTGACCGCTCGCCCGGAGCGGCCCGCTGCCACAGTGGGACGAACGTCGCCAACGCCTCGGGCGCGACCGGCTCCACCTCGCGACGCAACCGTTCGATCGACCCGCGCCGCAACCGGCGCAGCACGTCGACCTCGCACCATTCGGTCCCCGAACCGCCGGGCCGGAACCCGCCCCGGGACAGCCGACCTCGATCCTCCAGGGTCCGAAGGGCCTCCTCCACCACGCCGTCCTCCGCCCCGAGCCGGGACGCCGCCTCCTCCACGGTGAACGGTCCGTGCGTGCGCGCGTACCGGGAGACCAGGTCGAGCAGCGGGGCCTCCACCGGCTCCAGGAACGCCTCGGGCACCCCCGGAGGCGGTGGGACTCCCAAGGCGTCGCGCAGACGGGCCACGTCCTCCACCGCGCACCAGCGCTCCACCCCGGCCACCCTCGCGCGCACCGCGCGTCCGGCCCGTTCCAGATCGAGCAGCCACTCCCGGCGGACCCCTCGGGCCTCGGCCTCCTCGTCGCTCAACGGTCCGACCTCGCGCAGCAGGTCGGCCGTCCCCTCCTCGTCCCGCACCGGGGCGGCGGTCCGCTGCAACAGACCGTCGATGCGTTCCACGACCTCGGGGTCCAACAGCTCCCGCAGATCCGCGCCGCCCAACAGGTCCCGCAGCAACGACGGATCCAGGGTGAGCGCCTGGGCCCGCGCCTCCGCCGCGGGGGCGTCCCCCTCGTACAGGAACGCGGCCGTGTACTCCATCAACAACGTCCGGGCGAAAGGAGAGGCCCGAGGGGTGCGCACCTCCACCACACGGATCCGTCGCGCCCGGAGGTCGGTCAACAGCTCCGTCAACGCCGGTACGTCGAACACGTCGCGCAGGCACTCGCGGACCGTCTCCAACACGATCGGGAACGATCCGTACCGTCCCGCCACCGACAGGAGATGCCCGGCCCGCAACCTCTGCTGCCACAAGGGCATCCGACGGTCCGGCCTCTGCCTGGGCAACAACAGGGCCCGCGCCGCGCACTCGCGGAACCGGGAGGCGAACAGCGCCGACCCGGTGAGCTCCTCGGCGACGGTCCCCTCCACCGTCTCCGGGTCCAGGGACACCAGGTCCACCAGCTCGCCGAGACGGCCGATCCCGCCCTCGGCCACGTCCGGAAGGCTCAGCACGATCCCGTCGTCACCGTGGACCACCCGCGCGTCGATTCCGAACCGTTCCCGGAGCCCGGCGGCGATCGCCATCGCCCACGGCCCGTTCACCCGGGCGCCCCAGGGGGAGTGCACCACCGCGCGCCAATCGCCCACCTGATCCTGGAAGCGTTCGATCACCACCGTGCGATCGTCGGGGACCTCGCCCGTGGCCTCGCGCTGTTCGGCCACGTAGGCCACGAGGTTCTCCGCGGCCCAGGGGCCCGCCCCGCTCTCACCGGCCAGCGTCAGCGCCTCCTCCTCCGACCGGGAACCCAGCTCACGCGCGAGAGCCCCCACCGCGCGGCCCAGCTCGGCGGGACGCCCCGTGGTGTCGGCCTTCCAGAACGGCAGCCGCCCCGGTCGCCCCGGCGCCGGAGAGACCAGGACCCGGTCGGCGGTGATCGCCTCGATCCGCCAGGAGGACGAACCCAGGACGAACACGTCGCCCACCCGCGACTCGTACACCATCTCCTCGTCCAGCTCGCCCACCCTGGTGGGAGCCCCTCCCGACCCGTCCGATACCAGGTGCACCCCGTACAGCCCCCGGTCCGGGATCGTCCCGCCGCCGATCACGGCCAGTCGCTGGGCCCCCGGGCGGGCCCGCAGGATCCCCTCCTCCCGGTCCCACACCAGACGGGGGCGCAGCTCGGCGAACTCGTCCGACGGGTAACGCCCCGACACCATGTCCAGCACCGCGTCCAGAACCCGATCGGACAGGTCCGCGTACGGAGAGGCCCGGCGTACCAACGCCGCCAGATCCGTCACCGTCCAGTCGTCCATCGCCACCATGGACACGATCTGCTGCGCCAGCACGTCCAACGGATCGCGCGGCACCTCCAGGCGTTCGATCCCGCCCTCGCGCATCCGACCGGCGATCACGGCGGAGGCCAACAGATCGCCTCGATGGGTGGGCAGGAACACCCCGCGCGACACCTCGCCCACGTGGTGGCCGGCGCGCCCCACCCGTTGCAGACCGCTCGCCACCGACGGGGGAGCGCCCACCTGCACCACCAGGTCGACGGCGCCCATGTCCACCCCCAGTTCCAGACTGGAGGTGGCCACCACGCAGCGCAGCCGGCCCGCCTTGAGGTCGTCCTCGATCCGTGCCCGCTCGGCCTTGGACATCGACCCGTGGTGGGCCCTGGCGATGACGGCCTCTCCTCCCCGGCCCTGCCCCGACTGTCCGGAGACCAGCGCGGCGACCTCCTCGACGGGCAGGGTCGCGCCGACGCGTTCGGCGTACAGGTCGTTGACGCGGGCGCACAGTCTCTCGGCGGAGCGGCGACCGTTCGTGAACACGATGGTGGAGCGGTGCGCCTCCACCAGGTCCAGCACCCGGCGCTCCACGTGCGGCCATACCGACCCTCGTGCCCCGGCGTCTGACGTCGCCCCCTCGGACGGGGAGGGCGGGCCGCCCGGCTCGTCCAGATCCGGGACCGGGGCCTCCACCCTCAGCTCCATCCTCGGAGTGTCCGGCGGGGCGACGATCCGTGCCCCGCCCAGATATCCGGCCACGGCCTCACGGGGGCGGACCGTGGCCGACAGACCGATCCGCAGGGGACGACGTTCCGTCAAGGCGCCCAGCCGCTCCAGACTCAACGCCAGGTGGGCCCCTCGCTTGGTCCCGGCGAGCGCGTGCACCTCGTCGATGATGACCGTCTCCACCCCCGCCAACCCCTCCCGGGCCTTGGAGGTCAGCACCAGGAACAGGGACTCGGGCGTGGTGATCAGGACGTCCGGCGGGCGCGAGGCCAACGCGCGGCGCTCCCGGGCGGGGGTGTCCCCGGTGCGGACGCCCACGGTCACCGGGGACAACGACTCGCCCGACGCCTCGGCCTCCTCCGCGATCCCGGCCAAGGGGCGGCGCAGGTTGCGCTCCACGTCCACGGCCAAGGCCTTCAGCGGGGACACGTACACCACCCGGCACCGGTGAGAACGCTCCTCCGGCACAGGGGTGTGCGACAGCCGGTCCAGGGCCCACAGGAAGGCCGACAGGGTCTTCCCCGAACCGGTGGGGGCCACCACCAGGGTGTCCAGGCCTCGGGACACCGAGGCCCAGGCCTCGGCCTGGGCCGGGGTGGGGCCGGAGGGGAAGGCCCGTTCGAACCAGGTCCGCGTCGCCGGGCCGAAGGGTGCCAGGGGATCGGTCACATCGGTCATCCGGTCAGTCTGCCCAAGACCGGTGACGGAACGGGGGCGAGGACACGCCCGCCTCCCGAAGCGACGCGATCCGTCCTGTGGACGACCTCCGTGAGGGGGCGGCGATCACCCATACTGGGGCCGATGAGACTCACCGTTTTCTGGAACAACATGTACGAGCAGTTCGGCGAGGCCTACGCGCACAGTCTGGCCAAGGACTACGTGATCGAGGGGCTCGGTTCGCGCACCGTCGACGGCGCCCTGGCCGACGGGATCGCGGCCAAGGAGGTCTGGCGTGCCGTGTGCGACGCGTTCGACCTCCCCGCGACGGCCCGCTGAACGGAGAAGGCACGGAGTGCCGGCCCTGAATCGAACAGGAGTTCGGGTAGGGTGGGTGCACCGAGAGCGGACGTTGAGCGTCGCGATTGTCGTACCGAGCGCGTAGCGTCATGCGCATCATGAAGAAGAAAGCATCGACCCAACAGGGGAATCCCGTGGCTTCTGGAGACCGAGACAAGGCTCTCGAAACAGCGCTCGCGCAGATCGAGCGGCAGTTCGGCAAGGGCTCCGTCATGCGCCTGGGCGACGACGACCGCCCGCCGATCGAGGCGATCCCCACCGGCGCCATCGCGCTGGACGTGGCCCTGGGCATCGGAGGACTGCCCAAGGGCAGGGTCGTGGAGATCTACGGCCCGGAGTCGAGCGGTAAGACCACCGTCGCGCTGCACGCGGTGGCCAACGCCCAGAAACAGGGCGGTATCGCCGCCTTCGTCGACGCCGAGCACGCCCTGGACCCCGAGTACGCCAAGAAGATCGGCGTCAACACCGACGACCTCCTCCTCTCCCAACCCGACACCGGTGAGCAGGCGCTGGAGATCGTCGACATGCTCATCCGCTCCGGCGCCATCTCCATCATCGTCATCGACTCCGTGGCGGCCCTGGTGCCCCGGGCCGAGATCGAGGGTGAGATGGGCGACAGCCACGTGGGTCTCCAGGCCCGGCTGATGTCGCAGGCGCTGCGCAAGATCGCCGGCGCGCTCAACTCCACCGGTACCACCGCGATCTTCATCAACCAGCTTCGCGAGAAGGTCGGAGTCATGTTCGGCTCCCCCGAGACCACCTCGGGCGGACGTGCGCTCAAGTTCTACGCCTCGGTCCGTCTGGACGTGCGTCGGATCGAGACCCTCAAGGACGGTACCGACGCGGTCGGCAACCGGACCCGGGTCAAGGTGGTCAAGAACAAGGTCGCGCCGCCCTTCAAGCAGGCCGAGTTCGACATCCTCTACGGTGTCGGGGTCTCCCGTGAGGGCAGCCTGATCGACCTCGGTGTCGAGCACGGCATCGTGCGCAAGTCGGGCGCCTGGTACACCTACGAGGGCACCCAGCTGGGACAGGGCAAGGAGAACGCCCGCAAGTTCCTGCGCGAGAACGTCGACATGTCCAACGAGGTCGAGAAGAAGATCAAGGAGAAGCTGGGCGTGCCCTCGGGCGACGACAGCGCCTCCGGCCCCGAGAACGAGGTCAAGACCGAACCGGCCAAGGAGAGCGCCACCAAGGCCGCTCCGGCCAAGAAGACGACGGTCAAGACCGCGAAGGCGCCCGCGACGGATGCCTGAGCGGCGACGGTCGTCCGACCGCACCGGACGGGATCCGGTGAACGCCGACGAGTCCCCGGACGGGCCCGCGGGCCCGTCCGGAGAGGACATGGAGAACAAGGCCCGGAACCTGGTCCTGCGTATGCTCACGCACTCTCCGCGCACCCGCGCCCAACTCGACCGTTCCCTGCACCGTCGGGGCTACGAGGAGGAGGTCGTGACGCGGGTCCTCGACCGGATCGAGGAGGCCGGGCTGATCGACGACGCGGCCTTCGCGCGCGGGTGGGTCTCCTCCCGACACCACAGCCGTGGTCTGTCCCGTCGTGCTCTGTCCAGAGAGCTGCGCACCCGGGGCGTGGAGGAGGAGACCGTACGGGAGGCGGTCGCCGAGATCGACGACGAGGACGAGCGGGAGGCCGCTCGGGCCCTGGCCCGTAAGAAACTGGCCGGCACCCGGGGGCGCGACCAGGAGGTACGGATCCGACGTGCCCTGGGGGCGTTGGCCCGCAAGGGATATCCGGCGGGGATGTCCTATCGCCTCGTCCGCGAGGAGCTGGAGGCCGAGGGCGAGGAGAGCGACCTCCTCGCCGACCCGGACCTGTGAGGAGGCCGCTCCACCCCTCGCGGCGGCCCGAGCGCTCCCGGCCCGTGTGGACACGGGCCGAAGCGGCCACCGAGCGCATGCCCTCGGTTCGTCGGGCCCGTACGGGCCCGAACGTTCTCACTCCCGAGGCCGCGCGGGCTCTCCGGTCTCGGCGTCGACCCCGGCGGCCGGGGTGACCTCGGGAAGTCGTTCCGCGACGGGGAGATCGTCCTCCTCGTCCTCACCCACAGCCTCGTCCGTCGTCGCCTCGGCCCTCTCGACCCGGGGCTCTGGCGGGACGGTGCTCAATTCCAGGGACGGCACGTCCGTCTCGAACCCGAACACCTCGCCGTAGAAGGCGAGTTCCGCTTCCAGGGAGCGCACGCGCGCCTCCTCGCCGCGGAACCCGTGGGCCTCTCCCTCGAACTCCAAGAGCGCGTGCCGTACGCCGCGCGATCCCAGACCGGTCGCCATGCGGAAGGCCTGGTCCGGGGTGACGACCGGGTCGTCCAGGCCCTGGAGCAGCAGGACCGGTACGTCGATCTCGTCGACCCGGTTGATCGGCGACCGCTCCCGGTAGGTCTCGACGAAGCCGGGGAGGGTGCCCACCAGGCTGTCCAGGAAACGCGACTCGAAATCGTGGGTGGTCCGGGTCAGTCCCAGGAGGTCGGTCACCCCGAAATAGGAGACCCCGCAGGCGAAGGTGTCGCCGGTCACCGCGGAGAGAGCGGTGAATCCGCCCGCGCTGGGGCCTCGGATGGCGAGACGTTCGGGGTCGGCGACGCCGCGCTCGACCAGGGCGCGGGCCGCGGCCTCGCAGTCGGCCACGTCCACGACGCCCCACTCCTTGTTGACGCGGCGACGGTAGGAGCGCCCGTACCCGGTGGAACCGCCGTAGTTCACGTCCACCACGCCGATCCCTCGGCTGGTGAAGTAGGCCTTGACCAGGTCGAGTTCCCGACCCGCGTGGCTCACGGGGCCACCGTGGGCCCACACCACGTAGGGGGCCGGTCCCTCGGTGGTGACGTCCGGGTGGGTGGGAGGGTAGACGTTGGCGTGCACGGTCGCCCCGTAGCGTCCGCGGAGGGTCTCTTGGATCGGGGTCGGCAGGTAGGCGGGGTCGGGGCCCTCGGTCATCGAACGACGCAGGACCTCCACGCTCCGGCGCTCCGGGTCGAGCCGGACGACGCAGGGGGAGGTGTCGGCGGAGGCGGCCACGGCCACCACGCTCGTCCCGTCGGTGTCCACCTGCGACCAGGAGGTGAGTTCGGTGGAGATCCCGGTCAGGTCCAGAGTGTCGGGGTCGTAGACGCTCGGTCTCATCGAGACGTCCCCGTGCAGGGTCACCAGACGTCCCGAGTCCAGTACACAGAAGGAGCGCGAGCCCAGGCGGCCCGGGGGCGCGTGGAACTCCTCCTCGGCCGGGTACAGGGCGATGGCCTGACCCTTCAGCCCGGCCTGGTAGAGGTTCCAGAACCCGGGCCAGTCCGAGGCCAGGTACAGGGTCTCGTCGTCGGCCCAGACTGGGGAGAGGACGGACTCGTCGACCCCGCCCTTGAGGGTGTACTCCCCGATCAGCCCGGAGTCGGTCACCTCTCCCACGCGCAGTTCCGTACCGTCCCAGGGCATCCGGGGGTGGTTCCAACGCACGTAGGCCAGGTGCCGGCCGTCGGGGGAGGGGGAAGGGGAGGCGTAGAAGCGCGCCCCGGAGACCAGTTCGCGAACGGCGGAGGGGGTCTGGGCGCCTCGGCCGGACAGGGGGACCGAGACGATGGAGCGGCGGACCTCCCCGTCGGTGTGCTCCTCTCGCACGCACAACACGTGCCTGCCGTCCGTGGACAGGGCGGGGTCGGCGTAGCGTACGGTGGCCCGGGTCGCGGGTTCGGGGGTGAGCGGGACGGGTTCCTTGGCGCCGCGCTCCAGCAGATACAGACGCTGGTCCTCACGGGCGGAGAACACCACGCCCATCCGGGGGATAGCCTTGTCGTCACGGCGGGGGACCGGGAGGTAGGAGCGTCCTCCGTACTCGTGGACCCTGGTGCCCGCGCTCCAGGAGGAGGGAAGAAGGTCGTGCACGGTCCCGTCCGCGTCCCGCCGCATCAGGGTCGTGCGGCCGTCCTCGTCCGGGCGGTACTCCTCCCACCACACCTCGTCGCCCCGAACGGACGGGTAGGCGGGAAGGCGCACTCCTCGGGCGACGTCACCGGCGCTGATGGGCGAGGGCCAGGAGCCGTGGGGGCTCGACAGTTCAGACATGTCCCGCTCAGGAAGGGTCGAGTGCTTTCAGATGACATATCGACCTTAATGCCAGGGAGGCCGCCTTGTGCAGTCAGGATCACCGGTCTCCGGGGCCGCATCGGGCCACGGGCCCGGTGAGCGACCGGAACGCCCGACCTTCCCGGGGCCATGCCCGATGAGGGGCCGCCCCATAGGGGAAGGCCCCGGCGAACCACGCTGCGAGCGTGGTTCGCCGGGGCCTTCGGGAAGGTCGGTTCCGGCGGACTCAGCTCTTCTGGGAGCCGTCGCCGTCCGTTCCGTCGTCGTCCCGTCCGTCCCGCTCCTCCGCGTCGGGGAGCGGTTCGTTCCGGGGCTCCGAGGGAGCGATCCCGGCCGCCTCGTCACCGGTGGGGGTCGCGGCCGCGCCGTTCACGGCGACCGGGGCCCCGCCGGCGGCGGTGGCCTTGGCGGAGGGCTTGCCCCGCCGCGCGTTGCGACGCTCCAACCAGATCGCCAGACGGCTCAGCGACAGGTTGATGACGATGTAGATGATCGCGCAGACGATCGCCGCCGGGATGACGTTGTTCTCCCGGGTGGCCACCAGCGTGAAGTTACGCAGCAGCTCCGGGAAGGCGATGATGTAACCCAGGGCCGAGTCCTTGAGCAGGACCACGAGCTGGGCCACGATCGCGGGCATCATCGAGGTGACGGCCTGAGGGATCAGGATCGTCCACATCGTCTGGGTCTTGGTCATACCGATGGACTGCGCGGCCTCGGTCTGTCCCTTGGGCACCGCGTTGATGCCCGCGCGGAACACCTCGGCCAGCACCGAACCGTTGTACAGGGTCAGACCGGTCACCACGGCCGCCAGCGCGGTCACCTGGAACTGGGCCGGAGGCAGACCGAACACCTGGTTCATCACGATGGGGATGGCCATCGTGAAGAAGATCAGCATCAACAGCGGGATGCCGCGGAAGAACTCCACGACGGCCCCGGCCGGGATACGGATCCACCAGTGGTCGGAGAGCCGGCCGATACCGAAGACCAGACCGAAGAGCACCGCGAGCACCGAGGCGATCAGCGCGGCGGTCAGGGTGTTCATCAGACCCGGAAGGACGTAGTTGGTCCAGGTGGAGGGGTCGATGAACGGCGCCCAACGGTCGGCGGCCCACTGGCCGCTCGGGTTGACCGCCCAGATCGCCGTGTTCGTCAGGTCGCCCGGAGAGGACACCATCACCAGGGTCCGGTTGAAACCCAGGTAGATGGCGGCCAGGCCGCTCGCGATCAGGAGCAGGCTGAGGACCGAGTAGATCCTGTTGCGGGCCCGGGCCTTGGGACCCGGGACGTCGAAGAGAACCGCCTGCGCGCTCATCGGACCACCGCCACACGCTTGGCGAGCCAGCCGAAGAAGTAACCGGTCGGCAGGGTCAGGATCAGGAATCCGATCGCGAAGCCGACGAAGGTCGGCAGGACCGGGGCGATGCCCTGGTCGAACATCAGCTTCATCTGGCGGGACGCCTCCTGAACGCCCAACCCCGCGACGGAGGCGACGGTCGTGTTCTTGATCAGAGCGATGAGCACACTGCCCAGCGGGCCGACCACGGTGCGCAGCGCCTGCGGGATGACGATCAGCCGCAGGTTCTGGGTGAAGGTCAGACCCAGGGAACGGGCGGCCTCGACCTGGCCCACCGGGATCGTGTTGATACCGGCGCGCAGCGATTCGGAGACGAAGCAGGAGGTGTAGGCGGACAGACCGATGACGGCCCACCAGAACACGTCCCAGGCCACGGAGTCGGCCAGGCTCAACCCCATCGCGCTGTTGAGGCCGAGGCCGCAGAAGAGCAGGACGAGGGTGAGCGGGCTGTTACGGATGCCTTCGACGTAGACGGTGGACAGCGTGCGCAACAGCGGTACGGGGGAGACCCGCATCGCGGTGAGCACCACACCGAGGACGAACGAGAAGAAGGCGCTGAAGAGGGTCAGCCGGACGGTCCATGAGAAACCGTCGACAACCCTGTCGATATTGCTGAGAAAGGCTTCCATGGGTCCCAGCCGGTCAAGGGCCGAGCGGCGGGGCCGGGGGCGGCTCCGCCGCTACGGGCGCGTGGTCAGTTAAGGGACTCTCAGGCGCAGGGCGCGAGTTCGGGGGTGGACTCCTCGTAGGCGAAGTCGGTCTCGCCGAAGGCGTCCTCGAGGAATTGAGCGGCCGAGCCGTCGTCCCACATCTGGGTGATGGCCTCGTTGATCTCCTCGCAGCGCTCGGTCGAGCCCTTGGGGAGACCGACGCCGTACTGCTCCTCGCCGAACGGGTTGTTCGTCATGCGGTAGTTGCCGGGGTTCTGCGCGGCGAAACCGGCGAGGATGGTGTTGTCGGTGGTGACCGCGGCGACGGTGCCGTTGCTCAGCAGCTCCAGGCACTCGGAGTAGTTGCCGGCCTCGCGGAGCTCGGCGCCGATGCCCATGTCGTCGACGATGTTGTTGGCCGAACGCGAACCGGAGGCCGAGCAGAGCACCTTGCCGTCGAGGTCCTCGGGGGACTCGATGTCGGTGTCGTCGGCCGCGGTCAGGATGTCCTGCTGCGCGACGTAGTACGGGCCGGCGAAGTCGACGACCTCACGGCGCTCGTCGGTGATCGAGTAGGTCGCCAGGATCATGTCGACCGTGCCCTGCTGGAGGAAGGACTCGCGGTTGGCGGAGGCGGCCTCCGACCACTCGATCTGGTCCTCCGTGTAACCGAGGTGCTCGGCGATGTAGGTGGCGACGTCGACGTCGAAGCCGACGGGGGTGCCGCCCTCGTCGAGACCGAGGCCGGGCTGGTCGTACTTGACACCGATACGGATCGTGTCGCTGTCGCCACTGCACGCCGTGAGGGCGGCGGCCATGGCCAGGGCGGCGACGCTACCGATGATCTTGGTGGAGCGACGTGCTCGCATGTGGGGTACCTCTTCCTGAGAGCGTGCGAAGAACACGAGGGAACCTTGGCGGTCGAGCTAGTGGGTCAGGATCTTGGACAGGAAGTCCTTGGCCCGCTCGGACCGGGGGGAGGTGAAGAACTCGTCGGGGGTGTTCTCCTCGACGATCTGGCCGTCGGCCATGAAGACGACGCGGTTGGCCGCACGGCGGGCGAAGCCCATCTCGTGCGTCACCACGACCATGGTCATGCCCTCGCTCGCGAGGTCGGTCATGACGTCGAGGACCTCTTGGACCATCTCGGGGTCCAGAGCCGAGGTCGGCTCGTCGAAGAGGATCACCTTCGGGTTCATCGCCAGGGCGCGCGCGATGGCCACACGCTGTTGCTGGCCGCCGGAGAGCTGCGCCGGGTACTTGTGGGCCTGGTTGCCGATCCGTACCCGGTCGAGCAGTTCCATGCCGCGTGCCTCGGCCTCGGACTTCGACTGTCGGAGTACCTTCAGCGGTCCCAGCGTCACGTTCTGGAGCACGGTCTTGTGCGCGAACAGGTTGAAGGACTGGAACACCATGCCGACGTCGCTGCGCAGTTTGGCGAGTCCGCGGCCTTCGGCGGGGAGCGGCTGTCCGTCCAGGGTGATGGTGCCGGAGTCGATCGTCTCGAGCCGGTTGATCGTGCGGCACAGCGTCGACTTGCCGGATCCGGACGGACCGATGACGACTACCACCTCGCCGGAGTTAACCGTCAGATCGATGTCGCGGAGCACGTGCAGGTCGCCGAAGTGCTTGTTGACGTTCTCCAGCACGACGAGAGGAGTTGAGGTCATGTTCGGAACTTAATGGGTCCATGTTGCCGTGTCATCACGAAAACGCCACCTGACCCCGGAGTAGCAGACTTGTTACGACGGAATCCGCGAAACCGTTATGCACCGTGACGCATGGATTCGTTCCTGTCGCACTCTGTGTTGATCCCGTCTTCCGGAGAGTTCCGGTCGCGCTTCCAGGAGATCTCCGGTGATTGTTGAACGATCTCGATCGGTCTCGGAGATACCCGTGACCGAAGACGGTCACTCCCGACATCGGGAAAAGGGGGATTATGTGCGGGCCGATTCCGGGTCCATCTCCTTTTCGGCACGGTGTTCCGAAGAGCCCGCCCGCCCACGGGCCCGCCTCTCGCGGCGGCACGGACGTCGTCGGGGAACGGATAGCCTGGGAGGGTGAGCCAGAGTCGTACCTACCAAGTGCGGACCTACGGCTGCCAGATGAACGTCCACGACTCCGAGCGCCTCTCCGGTCTGCTGGAGGACGCTGGGTACGCGCGCGCAGCCGAGGACACCACCGCAGACATCGTCGTCTTCAACACCTGTGCGGTCCGGGAGAACGCGGACAACCGCCTCTACGGCAACCTGGGGCATCTGCGTCCGGTCAAGGACGCCAACCCCGGGATGCAGATCGCCGTGGGCGGATGTCTGGCGCAGAAGGACCGCGGGGAGATCGTGCGCCGCGCCCCCTGGGTGGACGTGGTGTTCGGAACGCACAACATCGGTTCCCTGCCGGCCCTCCTGGAGCGTTCGCGCGTCCAGAAGGAGGCGCAGGTCGAGATCGCCGAGTCGTTGGAGCACTTCCCGTCCACGCTGCCCAGCCGTCGGGAGTCCGCCTACGCCGCCTGGGTCTCGATCTCGGTCGGGTGCAACAACACCTGCACCTTCTGCATCGTGCCCGCACTCCGCGGCAAGGAGAAGGACCGCCGCCCCGGCGACGTGCTCGCCGAGGTGCGGGCCCTGGTCGAGGAGGGCGTCACCGAGGTGACCCTGCTCGGCCAGAACGTCAACGCCTACGGCAGTGAGTTCGGCGACCGACAGGCCTTCTCCAAGCTGCTGCGCGCCTGCGGCGAGATCGAGGGGCTGGAGCGGGTCCGCTTCACCTCTCCGCATCCGCGCGACTTCACCGACGACGTCATCGAGGCGATGGCCGAGACCCCCAACGTCATGCCGCAGCTGCACATGCCGTTGCAGTCGGGTTCCAGCAAGGTGCTCAAGGCGATGCGCCGTTCCTACCGTCAGGAGCGTTTCCTCGGCATCGTGGAGAAGGTGCGCGCCGCCATGCCGGACGCCGCGCTGACCACCGACATCATCGTGGGCTTCCCCGGCGAGACCGAGGAGGACTTCGAGGAGACGCTGCACGTGGTCCGGGAGTCCCGGTTCGCGATGGCGTTCACCTTCCAGTACTCCAAGCGTCCCGGAACCCCGGCCGCCACCATGGAGGACCAGGTCCCCCCGGAGGTCGTCAAGGAGCGTTACCAGCGCCTGGTCGCCCTCCAGGACCGGATCTCCTGGGAGGAGAACCAGCGGCTGGTCGGCCGCGAGGTCGAGCTGATGGTGGCCGAGGCCGAGGGCAAGAAGGACGGCGAGCACCGTCGTCTGTCCGGCCGGGCCCCCGACAACCGGCTCGTGCACTTCGCCGTGGGCGACTCCGAGGAGCCCCGCCCCGGCGACATGGTCACCGTCGAGGTGACCTACGCGGCCCCGCACCACCTGGTCGCCGACTCCGGGATCCGCTCCCTGCGCCGTACCCGTGCCGGCGACGCCTGGGACGCCCGTCAGGGGCGGCCGGTGAAGATCGAGAAGCCCGACGTGATGTTGGGGATGCCCCGGATCGGGGTGCCCGAGGAGCAGCCGGCCCCGGCCGGCGGTTGCTGCGACCTCTGATCCGTTCGTGCTCCGAGGCCCCCGGTGTCCATCGGGGGCCTCGTCCATGTCCGGAGGAGGATCACAGGCGCACGTACAGGTCCTCGAAACGGTTGAACCCCGGGTTGGGCCGACGTACGGGCGGCCGGGCCGGGTCCAGGGAAAGGTCGGGGAAGGTCGAGGTCAGTGAACCGAAGGCCACCTCGCCCTCCATGCGGGCCAGAGCCGCCCCCAGGCAGTAGTGCAGTCCGTGGCCGAACGCCACGTGGGCCTCTCCGGGGCGGCCGCGGTGCCTGGTGACGTCGAGCCGCTCGGGTTCGGGGTGGGTCTCCGGGTCCCGATTCGCGCCCGAGATCATCGCGATGACGGCCTCCCCACGTCGCGCCGTGCCGCTGCGGAGTTCGACGTCCTCGGTGGGGTAGCGCATCCGGGTCTGGAAGACCGGGCCGCACCAGCGCAGTAGCTCGTGGACGGCCGAGGGCAGCAGCGTCGGATCGTCCTTGAGCAGGGAGAGCTGTTCGGGGTGGGTGAGCAGGGCGTGGGTGCCGTTGCCGATGAGGCCGGCCGTGGTCTCGTGTCCGGCGATGACGAGACTGAAGATCATGGTGATCAGCTCGTCCTCCGACAGACGGTCGCCGTCGTCGTCGCTGATCCGGACCAGATCGGCCAGGAGGTCGTCGTACTCCCGCTCCCGGTGGCCGACGATCAGTCGCCGGGCGGCCTCGACCAGGGCCCCGATGGTCCGGTTGAGCAGGGCCGGATCGTCTAGGGCGAAGGAGGTCAAGGTGTGGCTCCAACGCCGCCACACCTCGCGTTCCTCCTCGGGGACGCCGACGAGGTCGCAGATCACCGCGATGGGCAGGGGGTAGGCGAAGTGCTCCAACAGGTCGACCGAACCGTCCTCGACGTGGTCGGGAAGCTCCTCCAGAAGCCGGTCGGCGATGGCCTGGACCCTGGGACGCATCTCCCGCACCCGGCGCACGGTGAAGGCGCGTGAGACCAGCTTGCGCAGACGGACGTGGTCGATCCCGTCCTTGTCCAGGAGCCCCTGGGTGATGTAGACGACCAGATCGGGTTCCATGCCCAGGTGCCGCAGCAGCTCGTCACGGGAGAGGGCGGCGCCCTCGTCCGATGACGGGGCCAGGGAGGCGGAGTCCACGACGAAACGCCGGTCGCTCAGGATGGTGCGCACGTCGGCGTCGTCGACGAACAGCCGGGCGGGGGCGCCTCGCAGGGAGCCCGGCATGGAGCCTCCGGCGGCACGGACGCGCTCCAGGGCGGTGTGGGGATCGTGGGCGAACTCGTGGTCGAGCTCGAGGAAGGCGGGATCGGGTCGCTTCCGTGCCGTGCCGGTCATCGGGGTCTCCTTCGGGGTTTCAGGGGGCGCGTTCGACGCGCTTCTGCTCGCCGATCTCCGTCCTCAGGCGCTCGGCCAGTCGTTCGAAGAGGGCGACGACCTTCGGTTGCAGCGCTCGCATCTCCGTGTTCGGGACCGTCTCCCGTTCGAGGAGGGAGCGGACGCTTCGGGTCAAGAGGAGGGCCCGGGCCTCTTGGCCGGGCGGGATGAGCCCCTGCTCGCGCAGGAGGGGTTCGGCCATGAGATGGCCGATCACCGTGGTGCTGTAGGCGTAGACCTGCTCCCCGGCGTCCGCGTCGGCGGCGATGACCCCGTGTTCGCGCAGCAGTTCCCAGTACTCGAACAGGGTCCGCCAGCGGTAGGCGACGGTCTCGCCGACCAGCTCCCTCGCGTCCTCCGTGAGCCGGTGGAGCGGGTTCGTCCCCGAGGTCAGGACGAAGCGCATGATGGGCGAGTCGAACTGCTCCCGGTACATCCGGCCCGCCACCTCGCTGGGACGTACGTGCTCGGGATCCTTTCGCATGGACGCCAGGATCCGTTCCATCATCGCCAGTTGGGCCCGCATGACGACGGTCAGCAGGAGGATCTCCTTGGTGGAGAAGTGCAGGTAGACGGTGCCCTTGCCGACCCCGGCCCGTCGGGCGACGTCCTCGATGGTGACCTTGCGGTCCCCCCAGGCCAGCATCAGTTCCCCCGCCGCGTCGAGGATGCGGTCGGCCCGCAGTTCGCGTCGGTCGGTGGGCTTCTCGGTGGGCCGGGTCACGGACGACTCCTTCGGCTCGGGGACCGCCGACGGGGGTCCCCACCGGCGCTGACGCGATGACCATATCCGCACCTCCGCTCCCGAGCCGATCGTCTTTGACCATGTGACCAGATTTCAAATCTGGTCACATGGTCAAGAGTAGGTCGGAAGGTGCCCGTCCACAAGGGGTGTGCGGGCACCGGACGGGGCTCGGAGCGATAGCCTCGCCCTTGTGCTGATCGCCGCCGCCGTGTGCCCCCATCCGCCCGTCCTGTTCCCCGAGGTCGCCCAGGGCGCGGCCGCCGAGCTCGACCCTCTGCGCGCCGCCTGCGACCGGGCCGTCGCCCTGCTCGTGAAGAGCGGGGCCGACCGGCTCCACGTGGTGGGGCGGGGGGACTCCGAACGGCGTCACGGATCGGACGCCGGGGGAGACCTGACGGCCTATGGGGTCGACGTGCGGGTGGGACCCGCCCCCGGGGTACTGGGGTTGGCCGCGACGGTGGGTCGTCGACTGGCCGAACGCGCGGGCACGGTCCCCGACGGCTACCTGGAGCTGCCCGCGGACACCACCCCGGAACGCGCGGTGGAACTGGGGCGCGAGCTGGCGGGAGAGGCGGAACGGGTCGCCCTGTTGGTCATGGGGGACGGCAGCGCGCGCCGCGACGAACACTCACCCGGGTACGTGGACGAACGGGCCGTGCCCTACGACGACGCGGTCGCCGAGGCCCTGGCCCGCGCCGACGCTCCGTACCTGGCCGGACTCACGGTCGACACGGCGCGCGAGCTCATGGTCGCGGGTCGCCCCGCCTGGCAGGTCCTGGCCGGAGCGACGGAGGGGGCGCCCTTCGAGGGGGAGACGATCGCCTACGAAGCGCCCTACGGAGTCGGATACCTCGTCGCCACCTGGATCGGGAGCGACTTCGACGGGGCCGAGGCCCCGGGGGCTCAGCTCCGGGAGTAGGGGAGCATGGTGGCCACGTCCACCAGGGCCTCGCCCGACTCCTCCTCGACACGATCGGACAGGGCCGACTCGACCTGGGTCATCGCCCGCTCCACCAGGTTCGGGGCGTCGTAGGGCAGCCAGCGCACCCGAGGGTCGCGGCGGAACCAGGACTCCTGTCGGCGGGCGAACCTGCGGGTGGCCCGCGCGGTGCTCTCCTTGGCCTCGGCCTCGGTGAGATCACCGTCCAGCTGGGACAGCGCCTGCGCGTATCCGAGGGCCTTGGAGGCGGTACGACCCTCCCGTAGGCCGAGCGGGTCCAACCGGCGCACCTCCTCCAGAAGACCCCCGTCCCACATCCGCTCCACACGCAGGTCGATGCGTTCGTCCAACTCCGGCCGAGGGGCCGTCAGACCCAACTGGACGCACGGATAGAAGGAGGTGTGGTCGGGCAGGTTGGCGGTGAAGGGCCGCCCGGTGAGCTCGATGACCTCCAGGGCCCGGACGATCCGACGCCCGTTGCCGGGCAGGATGGTGCGGGCCGCGGCCGGGTCGGCCTCGGTCAGACGGGCGTGCAGCAGACCGGGGCCGACGTCGGCCAACTCGGCCTCGAGCCGGGCCCGTACCTCGGGGTCGGTGCCGGGGAAGTCCATGTGATCCAGGACCGCGCGCACGTACAGGCCGGACCCGCCCACCAGGATGGGGACGACGTCACGGTCGGCGCAATCCTCCACCCGCTCGCGGGCCAGCGTCTGGTAGCTGGCCACGTCGGCGGGCTCGTGCACCTCCCAGATGTCCAGGAGATGGTGCGGCACGCCCCGGCGCTCGGACTCGGGGAGCTTGGCGGTACCGATGTCCATACCGCGGTAGAGCTGCATCGAGTCGGCGTTGATCACCTCGCCGCGACGCCCCGTACGTTCCTCCAACCGGGAGGCGAGATCGACGGCCAGGTCCGACTTGCCCACAGCGGTCGGGCCCACGACCGCGATCACCTTGATCATCCCTCCAGCGTAGTCACGCCGAGGACGCCACGCGTCCAGGTGGAGTGTTCGCGCCTGTCGGCGGCCCGGAAATACGGTTTTAGGATGGTCGACATGCGATTCGCCAAGGGCCACGGAACAGAGAACGACTTCGTGATCCTCCCCGACCCGGACGGGGAGCTCGAACTCACGAAGGAGGACGTCCGGTCACTGTGCGACCGCCGAGCGGGCATCGGCGGCGACGGTGTCCTACGAGTGGTGCGCACGCGTGTGCTCGGCGAGACGCTGGCCCCGGCCGCGCGGACCGCCGAACGGGCCGAGTGGTTCATGGACTATCGCAACGCGGACGGCAGCATCGCGGAGATGTGCGGGAACGGGGTCCGGGTCTTCGCCCGCTACCTGTTGCACGTCGGCCTCGTCGACTCGGACCGTTTCGAGATCGGGACCCGTGACGGGGCCAAGGGGGTCACCGTCGAGGCGAACGGCGACATCACCATAGACATGGGGCGCGTGGAGCGTCAGGGCGTCTCCTCGGCCGGGCTCGCCCGCGGGGTCGTCCACGGAGCCCAGATCTCCGTGGGCAACCCGCACCTGGCCTGCGAGATAGACGAGCCGGTCGCCGACCTCGACCTGTCCCGCCCGCCCGAACTCGACGCGGACGACTTTCCCGAGGGAGCCAACGTCGAGCTGTACAACCGGGTCGCCCCCGGTGTGCTGGACATGCGCGTGTACGAGCGCGGCTCCGGCGAGACCCGTTCCTGCGGGACCGGAATCGTGGCCACCGCGGCCGCGGCGACCCCCGAAGGGCAGAGCGCCACCTGGCGTGTCCGTGTCCTGGGAGGCGAGTGCACCGTCGAGCTGGACGCCTCCGGCGCCCGTCTGAGCGGCCCCGCCGTCATCGTCGCCGAGGGCGAGACCTCCCTGATCTGAACCCTCGCCGTCCCGGGAAGGCCCTCGGGACGGCGAGGTCCGGTCAGTGGGGAGAGAACATCCTCAGTGTGGACACGTCGAAGGCGACGTCGCAGGCGTCACGGACGGCGTCGTCGTGTGTGGCGATGACCACGGCACGACCCTCGCGGCTCATCCGGCGCAGGACGTCCATGACCATCGCCCCGTTGGCGTGGTCCAGGGCCCCGGTGGGCTCGTCGGCCAACACCAGCGACGGTCGTTTGACGATCAGACGTGCCAGGGCCACGCGCTGCTGTTCCCCACCGGACAGGTGGTGCACCTTCTCCTTCTCGCGTCCGCCCAGCCCCACCCGCTCCAACGCCTCCGCGGTGTCGGACCGGTCTCCCCGGCGCGCGGCCACGTCGAGGTTGGCCTTCACCGTGGCGTTCTCGATCAGGGCGTAGTCCTGGAACAGGTAGCCCAGGTGGTCACGTCGGAATCGGCGCTGTCCCCCGGGGCCCAGTCGGGTGACGTCGGTGTCCCGGAAACGGACGCTCCCTCCACTGGGCCTCTCCAATAGGCCCATGCAGTTGAGCAGGGTGGTCTTCCCGGAGCCGCTGGCGCCGACCAGGGCGAGCATCCGCCCGGGTTCGACGCTCAGGTCGAGGTCCTCCCACAGCGTGCGCGCGCCGAAGGACTTCGTGAGCTTGTTCAGGGTGATCATGGGTTCCTCGGTCTCTTCGGGCCTCAGGCCTGGGAGGCGCCTTCACGGACGATGCGACGGTGGAAGAGGGCCAGTGCCGCGATGGTGGCCGACAGGCAGACCAACGCGATCCCCAGGGCGTAGAACGGCTCGGCCCCACTGGGAGCGGCCTCCAGAGGACCGCCGTACATGGGGTCGGAGGTGACCGCGAGTCGACGGAGCGTGTCCCACGTGGCCCAGCCCGGGAAACCCAGGGCGAGGGCGCCCTCGACGAGCAGTAGGCGTCGGTGGGTCGCGAGGAAGGTCCATCCGCTGATGTGCCGGACGAAGATCTCCTGGGCCCGCGTGCGCACGTGGACGACGCACGCCGCCATACCGGTGAGAAGGAGGACCACCGCGACCCCCACCAGGTTGAACAGCTCACCGCGCAGCACGATCAGATGACGAGCGAGCTCGTCCCGCGCGCTCGTGGAGAGCGTCTCCACCATGGCCAGGTAGCGCGAGGCCTCGGGGACGCGGTCCCGGTACTCCGTCACGACCTCCGGGTCGGGGAAGATCGTGGACCCCCGGGTCATGTGAGAGACATAGGCGCCGTCGGAGAGCACACCGCCGTTGGGCAGGACGACCATGACCGGCTCGTACAGCAGGGGCAGGTAGGGCCGTGGAGCGTCGGAACGCTTGGCCGAGTAGGTGAACAGGGTCTGCTCGGCGGCGGCCGGCAACACCTCGATCTCGAGGGCGACGTCGGAGGCGTCCGAGGTCTCGACCCACTGGCTCCGGACCGCTTCGACCAGCTCCTCGGTGTCGAGGGTGGCGCTCTCGGGGACCAGGACGCGAACGTCCTCATCGGGGCCGTACGGTTCACCGGTGGGCGAGAGCACCTCCTGTTCGGCCAGATAGGTGTCGTTGACGATGAGCAGTGGAGGTTCCGGAGACGCCGCGCCGGACGGCCGCGGATCGTAGGGCGTCGACAGCAGTGGATATCCGTGTACGGCCAACACCATGTCCCCCGAGGCGTCGACCTCGCGCAGCCAAGGGCCGAGTTCCTCGTCGACGGCCTCATCGTCGGCCCAGCCGTAGTTCGCGCTGAGCGATGGGAAGGAGGTCTCGCCCTGTTCCTCGTGCAGTTCCAGCGCCGTCTCCAGGTCGCGGACGTTCTGGGAATAGGAGGCCACGCCCCCGAGGATGATCAGGGCCAGGACGAGAGAGGGCGCTCTGACCAGGTAGATCGCCGTGGTCGTCGCCTTCAGGGGGAGCCGCCCCTTGAGCGATGGCAGGATGCGCGTGGTGTGCACCAGTGCCAGGGTCGCCGCGTGCACCAGCAGGCAGGGAACGGTGAGAGCGCCGAGGAAGAGGAGGGCCGTCCGGGAGTAGAACCCCAGTTGGTTCCATTCGTTGTACCAGCCCAGGAACACGAGTGTGCCGAGGACGATCACCGCGAGAGCCACGGCCGTCGATCGGGCCGTCCTGAGCAGGTCGTGGCCCAGGATCGATGGGTACGAGCGCCCTTGGAGACGCATGACCCCGTAGTCGCGGGAGCCGAGCAGTACGCCGGCGCCCGCCGCCGTCACCGTCCCGAGCAGGGCGACCATCAGAAGATGGAACAGGTGGCCGCCGGTGAAGTAGTGCCACATCCGGACGGCCTGTGTACCCGGAGCCTCATGGAGCCCGAGCGCGGCCAGTTCGGTCCGCAGGGCCTCTTCCGCCTCGGGCGCGTCCAGGACGAGGTAGTGGCCGTTGGGGCCGACATCGCCGAAGTCGGCGATGGGGTGGGTGTCGATGGTGAACCCGCGGCCGAAGGTCGGATATCCCTCCTCGGACCAGGCCGCGTGGCGGGAGTCGGGGTCGGACACGGCCAGGTACAGGTGGATCCTGGTCGTCGGCTCTCGGACGTCCGCGATGGCGTAACCGATCGCGGCGTCGTGTTCGTCGGCCACACGCTGGACGGTGGCGGCCACCTCGTCGGTGTCGTGGCTCCCGTCGTTCTCGGTGATCCACACGACGGGGGAGTCCTCGAGCACGAAGAGGGTGCGTTCGGCGGTCGTGGCCAGGAGGAAGGCGATGACCACGGCGAACACGGCACAGGCCGTGTAGGCGAAGGTGAGTGTTCGGTCGGGCACGGGGGGTCCTGTCGAAGGCCCGCCGGTGCTCGGCGCCGGCGGGCCGGATCATGGGGGTCAGCAGGTGCGGCGGTAGGCCTGGTTGTTGGCGATCGCCCTGGGCGCGTCGGCGCGGGCCCAGGCACCGGCCCTGACGTCGGGGGTGCGCACGGTCGTGCGGCCCACGGCGGTGGCGCCATGGCACGCGGTGGGGTGGTAGTAGTGCGAGTAGCTGGTTCCCGACAACCCGGCGCCGGTGACGCCGTAATTCCAGACGGGGCTGCTCGCGTTCGCGGCGGAGGCGGAACCGGCGGCGATCCCCGCGGTCAGCAGTGTGGTCACGAAGAGGTACTCGGTGAGTCTCATGGGGGATTCTCCTGTTCGGTCAGCCACAGGTATTACGCCAGTACGTCTGGTTGTTGGTGTTCGCCTTTTGGACGCTCGCCCGTGACCACAGGCCGGCTCCGGTGTTCGCGGACCGGACGGTGCGAATTCCCACGGCGGTGGAACCGTGGCACCTGCTGTCGTGGAGGTAGTTCGAGTAGACACGGTCGGAGACGATGCCGTGATCCCAGACGCCACCTCCCACGTATTCGACGGCCGCCGAGGCGACACCCGCGCTTCCCACGCCGATGCCCGCCGCGACCAGTAAGGTGACGATCGCTCTCTTCGTTCTGCTCATGGTTTCCTTCTGTGGGGGATTCAGGACGGTCCTTCGGTCGCCCTGAAAATAATTATGCCTCCCTTTTCTCTGGAGTCAATCGAGTCGGATCGGGGTGTACGCGGTCGAGTCGAATGAATATCCGCAGGTGGAGAGGGGGATGGTGAGATCATTTATGGATTTGTTCGAGTTTTCCTCGCGTATGCATGAGGTGACCCGGTGTGTCGTTCGTGCAGCTCAAGATGTCTGCAAATGCATAAGGCCGAATGTGGCTACGAGATACATATGTACCAAGCTATCGGTACGCCCATGTCGGGATTCTTCTCCCGACATTGATGTTTCTCGTTGAATCTCGTTAAGGGTATTCCGTCACACGGGTATCACCCGGAACCGAGCAGCCCTTCCACGCCCAGACCGCGCAGGGAGGCGTCCAGGACACGGGCGGTATGGGTCACCACCACCGGCCTTCCGGCGCGCTCCATCGCCGCCGCGATCTGCAAGGAGCAGCCGGGGTTCCCCGACACCAGGACCCGCGCCCCGGTCGAGGCCACGTCCTCGCCCTTCCGGTCGCCCAAGGCGTTCGCTGCCTCCGGACGGAGCAGGTTGTACACACCTGCCGAACCACAACAGACCTCCCGGTTCGGCAGGTCGGACACGGTCAGCCCCGGGATCCCGCGAAGCAGCTCACGGGGCTGGGCGGTGACGCCCTGGCCATGGGAGAGATGGCAGGCGTCGTGGTAGGCCACATGGACCGGAAGGGGGTGACGCTCCGCGCGGGGGCCCAGATCCACGAGGAACTCGGCCAGATCCACCACCCTCTCCGACACCGCGCGGGCACGATCCACCCAGGCCCGGCTCTCACCGGCCTCCGCCATGGTCCGGTCGAAGTGCTTCATGCCGGAGCCGCAACCGGCGGAGTTGACCACGATCCGCTCCACCTGGCGCGCCTCGAACACCTCGATGAGCCCCTTGGCGAAGTCCACCGCCTCCTCCAGACGGCCGGAGTGCGAGGAGAGGGAGCCACAGCAGCCTTGAGAGCGCGGGATCACCACCTCGCACCCCTCCAGAGCCAGGACCCGGGCGGTCGCGGTGTTGACCTCGGGGAAGAACGCTCCCTGGACACAACCCACCAGCATGCCCACACGCGCACGGCGCTCGCCCACGGCGGGCACGAGCTCGGGCAGCGGCGGCGGGGGAGAGGACAGCCTCGGAGCGACCCGCTCCATGGCGGCCAGACCGGGCGAGAGACGGTCCAACAGGCCCGAACGGCGCACCAGGGAGGAGACCCCGGTGGCCTGGTAGGCGCGCAACGGTCCGCGCAGCGCCCGTAGGCGCCCCCGATGCGGGAAGAGGGAGAACACCGCCTCGCGCAGGAGGCGCTCCCCGCGAGGCCGCTCGTACTCGGTCTCCACCCGATGACGTGTGTGCTCGATCAGGGCGTCGTACGCCACCCCCGAGGGACAGGCGGACACACACGCCAGACAACCCAGACAGTTGTCGAAGTGCCCGACCGCGGTCTCGGTGAGCACGTCGTCCTCGTGCATCTGTCCCATGAGGTGGATACGACCGCGGGGCGAGTCCATCTCCTGCCCCCACAGGACGTCGGTGGGGCAGGTCGGCAGACAGAAACCGCAGTGGACACAGTCCCCGAGCAGGTCGCCGAAGGACCGTTCGGGGCCGGGGGCGATCGTGCTCTCGTCCGGTCGATCGGTCACGGAGTCCTCCGAGGGGGTACGGGGCGTGTGGTCCATGGCTCAGATCCCGCCCGCGAAACGGCCGGGGGACAGACGGTGGTCGGGGTCCAGGGAGTCCTTGATCGCGCGCATGAGGGCCAGTCCCGGAACCTCGCCCCAGACATCGACGTCGGCGTCGCGTACGTGGGGTTCGGCGCGCAGGAGGGTCGCGGACCTCCCGGAGCCGGAGCGGGCCCTCTCCAAGAGCGAGGAGACCGCCTCGGCGGAGGCCCCCGGAGCGGTGTACAGGTACAGGGTCCCGGCGGGGAGCGAAGCGGTCGCCCCGACCCGGCCCCCGAGGCGATCGGCCGCCGCCACCAGATCGTGGACGAGCCCGGGCAGCTCCGCGGGAGGTGCCAGGACACGGATCAGACAGCCCTCGTCCGGTACGAGTCCCCAACCGGGAGGCGTCGCCTCGGCCACCTCCACCCCAGTGCCGCCCAGGGCCCGCGCGGTCACGTCCGCGCGTTCCGTCGTCCCCTCCTCGGTGCCCTCCAGAAGCACGTACAGACGTGGTGGTCCCGCCAGAGGGTGTATCGACTCCACGGCCGAGGGCACCACCGTGCTCGCGCGCAGGGCGGCCGCCGCCCGCTCCACCGCCTCGGGGGAGGGGGCCGGGGCGCTCACCAGACGGACCGCCGGTGGCCTCGGATGCAGCCGGAAGGTCGCCGAGACGATGATCCCCAGGGTCCCGTAGCCACCGGTGTGCAGTTTGGCCAGGTCGTATCCGGCCACGTTCTTGACCACCCGGCCGCCGCTCCGGGCGACCACCCCGTCGGCGCGCACCACGGTCATCCCGATCACCAGGTCGCGCAACGCCCCGGCGAGCAGCCGCCCGGGACCGCTCAGTCCGGTGGCCAGGGCGCCTCCCACGGTGCCTCCCGAACGCACCGGATCGTAGGAGAGCCGCTGACCGGCCTCGGCCAGGACACGCTCCAGATCGGCGACCGGCGTTCCCGCGCCGACCTCCACCACCAGGTCGCCGGCGTTGTGGTCGATCCAGGACAGCCCCGAGGTGTCCACCAGAAGGTCCAGGGAACGGGGCGCCGTCCCCCAGTCCATCGCCGTGCCGCCGCCCCGCGCGGCGACGGTGAGCCCCGACTCCCGCGCGGCCGCCAGCAGGTCGGCCAGGGCTCCGACGTTCTCGGGGCGGGCCACCCTCGCGGGAACGACCCCGCACATGGCGTCCTCGTCGGTGCCCTCTCTCAGGGAGACGTCCTTCACGTCCGGATCGTCCACGCTCGTCCTTCCCGCCTCTTCCACCCCGGATCGATCGCTCAGAACTGTTCCGCCTCCCCCGACTCCACCAACGGATGCACGCCGGTGCGCACCCCCGGCCGTTCCCCGCACAGGCGCGGAGTGGGCAGCAGCTTGCCCGGGTTGGCGATCCCCGCCGGGTTCAGCGCCCGCCGGAACAGCTCGAAGGTCTCCAGATCGGCCTCGCCGAACATGCGCGGCATCTTGCAGGCCTTGTCCACGCCGACACCGTGCTCGCCGGTGATGGACCCTCCGTGCTCGACGCACAGGTCGAGGATGGCCCCGGACACCTCCTCGGCCCGTTCCCCGGCTCCCGGTTCGGAGTCGTCGAACAGGACGAGCGGATGCAGGTTCCCGTCCCCGGCGTGGAAGACGTTGGCCACCCGGATGCCGCTCTCGGCGGACAGCGCGGCGATCCGGCCCAGGACCTCGCCCAACGCGGTGCGCGGTACCACCCCGTCCTGCACGATGTAGGCCGGGCTGATCCGCCCCACGGCGGCGAAGGCGGACTTACGTCCCTTCCAGATGAGGGCGCGCTCCTCGGGGCCGTCCGCCGTCCTCGTCTCGAAGGCGCCGCTCCGCGCGCACAGGGCGACGACCCGTTCGACCTGGGTGTCGACCTCCGAGGCCGGGCCGTCCAGCTCCACCACCAGCACCGCGGCGGCGCCGGCCGGGTAGTCGCAGGCCACCGCGGCCTCGGCCGCCTCGATGGCCAGAGCGTCCATCATCTCGATCGCCGAGGGCAGGACCCCGGCCGCGATGATCGCGCCCACCGCCTCCCCGCCGGCGTCCATCGAGGTGAAGGCCGACAGCAGGGTCACGGTGCGCTCGGGTGAACGGGTCAGGGAGACCGTGATCCGGGTGGCCACGCCCAGGGTCCCCTCGGAACCGATGAACGCGCCGATCAGGTCGTAACCGTGCGCCCCGGTCGCCTTGCCGCCCAACTCCACGACCTCGCCCGAAGGGGTGACGATCTCCAGCCCGCGCACGTGGCCGGCGGTGAACCCGTACTTGAGGCAGTGCGCCCCGCCGGAGTTCTCCGCGACGTTGCCCCCCACCGAACAGACCTGCTGACTGGAGGGGTCGGGCGCGTAGTAGTAGCCGTGCGGGGCCACCGCGCGGGTGATGTCGAGGTTGACCACTCCGGGCTCGACCACGGCGCACTCGTTCTCCAGGTCGATCTCCACGATCCGACGCATGCGGGAGGTGACGAGGAGGACGCCCTCGGCATGGGGGAGCGCTCCCGCCGACAGGCCGGTGCCCGCGCCGCGGGGGACGTAGGGGACGCCGTGCTCGGCGCACAGGGAGACGACCGCGGCGACCTGGCCGGTCGTGGTCGGCAGGACCACCACCCCCGGTGTGGCGCGGTGGTAGGTGAGTCCGTCGCTCTCGTAGACCCGGCGCCGGGAGAGGTCGGTGAGGACGCCGTCCTCACCGCAGATCTCCCGCAGCCGGGGGACGAGGTCGGCCAAGGCCGTCGAACTCGTCGTGGGTGCGGTCGTGGCCATGGGCGCCTCCCGGGTTCGATCGAAGGACGGACAGGGGGTGTCCTTCGACTGCGACCTCGCAAGGGGACCGTACGACCGTGGAGTCGTCGTTTTCAAGGGTCGGAGCGTCCTTCCGTGTCGCGGAAGACGCGAAAGCGCCCCCCGCCGGAGCGAGGGGCGCTGTGGGAGCGGTCAACCGCTCACGGGGAGGGCCGAGGGCCTCGGGCGATGAAGGCCTCCGTCTCCCCGTGAGAGGACCTACGGCATGCGCTCGTAGGCCGGCAGCGTCAGGAAGTCGACGTAGTCGTCGTCCAGGGCGACCTCGGTGAACAGCTCCTTGGCCTGCTTGTACAGGTCCTCGTCGTAGGCGTCGCCCAGCGAGGCCTTGATGGCGGCCAGCTCCTCCTCGATGGTCTGCTTGACCAGCTCGACGGTGACCTTGGGGCCGTCGTCGAGGGTGACGTCGTTGTGCAGCCACTGCCAGATCTGGGAGCGGGAGATCTCGGCGGTGGCGGCGTCCTCCATGAGGTTGTGGATGGCCACCGCGCCGTTGCCGCCCATCCACACGGCCAGGTACTGCAGGGCGACGTTGATGTTGCCGCGCAGGCCGGCGAGGGTGATCCCGCCGGGGGTCTTGTCGACGGCGAGCAGGTCGGCGGCGGTCACCTCGACCTCGGGGCGCTGCTTGTCGATCTGGTTGGGCCTGTCGCCCAGGACGCCGTCGAAGATCTCACGGGCGATCGGGACCAGGTCGGGGTGCGCGACCCAGGAGCCGTCGAAGCCGTCGCCGGACTCGCGGGACTTGTCGTCACGGACCTTGGCGAAGGCGTTCCGGTTGACCTCCTCGTCCCGGCGGGAGGGGATGAAGGCGGCCATACCGCCGATGGCGTGGGCGCCGCGCTTGTGGCAGGTCTTGACCAGCAGCTCGGTGTAGGCGCGCATCATCGGGGCGGTCATGGTGACGGCGTTGCGCTCGGGCAGCAGGAACTTGCGGCCGCGGGTGCGGTGCGTCTTGATGATGCTGAAGAGGTAGTCCCAGCGACCGGCGTTGAGGCCGGCGGAGTGCTCGCGCAGCTCGTAGAGGATCTCCTCCATCTCGAACGCGGCCGGGATGGTCTCGATCAGGCAGGTGGCGCGGATGGTGCCGCGGGGGATCTCCAGACGCTCCTGGGCCAGGACGAAGATGTCGTTCCAGAGACGGGCCTCGAGGTGGCTCTGCATCTTCGGCAGGTAGAAGTACGGGCCCTTGCCCTTGGCGATCTGACGCTTGGCGCTGTGGAAGAAGTACAGCGCGAAGTCGACGATGCCGCCGCTGGTCCGCCGACCGTCGACGAGGATGTGCTTCTCGTCCAGGTGCCAGCCGCGCGGGCGCACGACGATCGTGGCGAGCTCGGAGTCCTCCTTGAGGGCGTAGGTCTTGCCCTGGGGGGAGGTGAAGTCGATGGCGCGGTCCAGGGCGTCGCGCAGGTTGAGCTGCCCCTGGATCATGTTCTCCCACAGCGGGGTGTTGGCGTCCTCGAAGTCGGCCAGCCACACCTTCGCGCCGGAGTTGAGCGCGTTGATGGTCATCTTGCGGTCGGTCGGGCCGGTGATCTCCACACGGCGGTCCGTGATGCCCGGGGCGGGCGGAGCGACCTTCCAGCCGTCGTCCTCGCGAATGTGCTTGGTCTCGGGGAGGAAGTCGAGGTCCTCCCCGGCCGCGATCTGAGCCTCGCGGGTCTTACGCGCGGCCAGCAGCTCCTGGCGGCGGGACTCGAAAGCGCGGTGCAGTTCGGCGATGAACGCGAGGGCGTCGTCGGTGAGGATCTCGTCGAACCGGTCGTTGAGGGGGCCCGTGATCTCGACCCCGTGCGTGGCACCCATGGAAAACCTTCCGCAATACGAAACAAGCTTCTGGTATGTGGAAGTGAAACTACTATCTTGACGTCAAGCGGTCAATGTCACTCGCGGTACCCATGACGTGCGATGTTTTCGATGTGGGAAGATTCGTCAAACTTCTGCATGAAATATCGGACTTCTTTGGCTTCGCTCGGACTTCGGTAGGCCATCCCGGTTGTAGAGGGTGGTGGCTTGTGTCACACCACCTGCGATAATTCACGTGCCTTCACCCGAACAAGGTGCCACCATCGAGTCATGGGCGCCTCCGCGGACACGCGCCCCACCCGCAAAGGGGACGGCACGGGCCCGCGCGCCCACCACCCCGCCCATGGGCGAACGGGAAGAAACCCGACGATGGCCGCGTTGACCCACCTGGAGGGATATGAATACTGCCGATATCCACGGAAGCGACCGTCAGGCCCACGAAGGGCCCGGTGAGGACGCGTTCCGTGAGGCGGTCACCGTCGAGGACGGAGACCGTACCGACCACGCGTTCCACGAGGCCCCGGGTACCGACGGCGACCGCCGTGAACACCCCGAGAGCACCCCTGACCGGGGCGAGATGGAGCTGGCCGAGCGCCACGCCCTGCGCCGCGTCCAAGGGCTGTCCACCGAACTCACCGACGTCACCGAGGTGGAGAACCGCTCCCTGCGTCTGGAGCGTGTGGTCCTGATCGGAGTCTGGACCCGCGGCACGCAGGCCGACGCCGACAACTCGCTCACCGAGCTCGCGGCCCTGGCCGAGACCGCCGGCGCGCTCGTCCTCGAAGGCCTCACCCAGCGCCGCGCCAAGCCGGACCCCGCCACCTACATCGGTAAGGGCAAGGCCGCCGAACTCCGCGACGCCGTCGCGGCCACCGGCGCCGACACCGTCATCTGCGACGGTGAGCTCACACCGGGCCAGCTGATCCAGCTGGAGGACGTGGTCAAGGTCAAGGTCATCGACCGCACCGCGCTCATCCTGGACATCTTCGCCCAGCACGCGCGCAGCAGCGAGGGCAAGGCCCAGGTCGAACTCGCCCAGCTCAGCTACCTGCTGCCCCGACTCCGAGGCTGGGGCCACACCCTGTCCCGGCAGGCCGGTGGCGCCGGAGGCGGCGGCAACGGCGGTGTGGGTCTGCGCGGCCCCGGTGAGACCAAGATCGAGACCGACCGCAGGCGCATCAACGACAAGATCGCCAAGCTGCGCCGTCAGCTCTCCCACATGCGCACCGCCCGCGACGTCAAGCGCGACGTCCGACGCACCCGTCAGGTGCCCTCGGTCGCCCTGGCCGGGTACACCAACGCCGGCAAGTCGAGCCTGCTCAACCGGCTCACCGGAGCCGGGGTCCTGGTGGAGAACGCCCTGTTCGCCACCCTGGACCCGACGGTGCGACAGGCACGCACCCCCGACGGTCGAGGGTTCACCCTGAGCGACACCGTCGGGTTCGTCCGTCACCTGCCGCACCAGCTGGTGGAGGCCTTCCGCTCCACCCTGGAGGAGGTCTCCGACGCAGACCTGATCCTGCACGTGGTCGACGGGTCCCACCCCGACCCCGAGCAGCAGCTCAGCGCGGTCCGCGAGGTGTTCGCCGACATCGACGCCGGCGACGTCCGCGAGCTCATCGTGGTCAACAAGGTCGACGCCGCCGACCCGGACACCCTCAAGACCCTGCGCACCCGCCACCCCGACCTGGTCGAGGTCTCGGCGCGCACCGGAGAGGGGATCCCCGAACTGGTGACGGCCCTGGCCGAGGCCCTGCCCGAGATCGCCCAAGAGGTACGCGCGCTCGTGCCGTACTCGCGCGGCGACCTCATCGCCAGGGCTCACGAGGAGGGCCGGATCATCGGCGAGGAGCACACCGGAGAGGGCACCGAGCTGCACGCCTTCGTCCCCGCTCCGCTGGCCGCCAGGCTGGAGGAGTACGCGCTCACCCGCGTCTGATCCGCTCCGGACGAACGGACCGAGGCCGGGGTCTCCCTGAAAGGGGAGGCCCCGGCCTTCGTTCTGTGGGGGAGACACCGCCCGGGGCGGCGGCGTGGACGACGTACGCGCCGCCCACGGTCCGGGTGGCCTTCATCACTTCACGATCCTGCGAGTTTCGGTCGGTATCGCTCGCATTCCTCCCACCGGGGAGGTGTACACGATGTCGACGGATGGACTACGGTTTTGGATCACCGGCCGGCAGAGGTCGCCGTCCCCCGACGGTCGAACCCCCACCGTCACGGCACCGCGAGTCGGCCCCGAGCCGTCCACGGCCCTGCCGGAACCGCATCCAGATATCGAGGTCGCCATGCCCGCCCGCGTACCCCACGCCCCCGTTCCGTGCGCTCTCGGCCGGAACTGACCGGCGAGGGCGGACCACCCCATGCCGGCAGTACTCCTCACCAACATCGGCCGTCTCTGGACGGGCCATGAGCTGATCACCCACGCGGCCGTCCTCATCGATGACGACAGGATCGCCTGGGTCGGACCGGCGGCCGACCTCCCCCAGCGCATCCCCGGGGTGATGGAGGACCTCACCGAGGTCGACGAGATCGTCAATATCGGCGGCGGGCTCGTCACACCGGGCCTGGTCGACGCCCACTGTCACCCGGTCTACGCGGGCGACCGCTACGCCGAGGTCAACATGTGGGCCAAGGGCGCCACCCGAGCCGACATCTTCGCGGCGGGCGGAGGGGTGTCCACCACCGTCACCATCACCCGCGGGACCGACCCCTGGACCCTGTGCAACGCGGTACGCGAACGCCTGCGCCACTGGGTGCTGTCCGGCAGCACCACCGTGGAGGCCAAGACCGGCTACCACCTCACCCGGGACGGCGAACTCGCCGACGTGCGACTGCTGCGCTCCCTGGAGGAGGAACCCGGGATGCCGCGCCTGCACGTCACCTTCTTCCCCGCGCACGGGGTGCCCCCGGAGTTCTTCGGCCGCCCCCAGGAGTACGTGAGCACCGTGGCCTCCTGGCTCGGCGACGCCGCCATGGTCGGCGCCGACGGGGTGGACATCTACTGCGACAACCAACAGTTCACCACCGAGGACGCCCACATGCTGCTGAGCGTGGGCCGGTCGGTGGGGCTGCGCACCACTCTGCACGCCTGCTCACGTCCGCGCCACGGAGCCGTCCGCATGGCCGCCGAGCTCGGATGCGACTCCGTCGACCTGCTCCACGAGGCCGACGACGAGGACCTGCTGGCCCTGGCCGCCACCCGTACCCCGGTCGTGGCCTGCCCCACCACGGCCCTGCACGAACGGCGCACCCCGCCGGTGCGCTCCCTGCTCGACCACGGAGTCCCGGTGGGTCTGGGCACCGACCACAACCCGGGGCAGGCCGGCACCACGTCCATGCCCCTGGTGATCTCCCTGGCCGTCGCCATGTTCGAGATGACCGTCCAGGAGGCGCTCAACGCCGCCACGGTGGGCGGCGCGCACGCCTTGGGGCTCGACGACCGGGGACTCATCGCCCCCGGGCGTCTCGCCGATCTCGTCCAGTGGGACGCCGACCACGAAGGGGCCTTCGCCTGGTCCATGGGGTTGAGCACCCTGCGCGTCTGGCAGGGCGGACGGACCATCCGCTGACCGCTCCGGGACCGGCGGGCTCAGCGGATGCCGCGCGCCCGGGCGATCTCGATGACCGCGCGCTCCAACGCGTACTCGGGGTCACGGCCGCCGCCCTTGATGAGCGCGTCGGTCTCGGCCACCACCGCCATCGCCCGGGTGACCCCCCGGACGTTCCAACCCCGCGCCTGCTGACGCAGACCGCGCATCTTCCACGGCGGCACCTTGGCCCGCTTGGCCAGGTCCGCCTCGCTCATCCCCCGGGGCGGTTGCGCCGCCACCGCGATCCCGCGTACCGCGCCGGCCAGGGCGCTGTTGATCAGGACCGGGGCGGTGCCCACCGCCAACGACCAGCGGAGCTGTTCCAGGGCCTCGGGGAGCCGGCCCTCCACGGTCCGGTCGGCCACGGTGAACCCCGAGGCCTCCGCCTTACCCGAGTGGTATCGGGCCACCGCGGTCGCGTCCACACGTCCCTCGGTGTCGGCGATCAACTGGGTGCAGGCCGCCGCGATCTCGCGTAGTTCGGTGCCCACCGCGTCCACCAGGGCCTGGGCCGCGTCGCCGGTGATCTGCCGGCCCGCGGCGGAGAACTCGCCCTTGACGAACGCCACCCGCTCGGGACCCTTGGTGGGGCCCTTGCAGTCCACCCTGTGCGCCCCCGCCTTCGTCGCGGCCTGGAGCAGGGCCTTGCCCTTGGCGCCGCCCGCGTGGGTCAACACCAGGTTCACGTCGTCGGCGGGGGAGGAGAGGTAGTCGACGACGGTCGCGGCCAGGTCCTTGGTCAGGTCCTGGGAGGAACGCAGGACGACCACCCGGCGGTCGCCGAACAGCGACGGGGAGGTGACCTCCACCAGGGTGGACAGGCCCACCTGGGCGGGCACGAGGTCGTGGACGTCCACCTCGGGGTCGACCTCCCGGGCCGAGGCGACGACGGCGGCCACGGCCCGGTCGACGAGCAGTTCCTCGTCGCCGACGATGAGCGTGATGAGGGCGGGTGCAGGCATACAACGAGCATGCCACGACCCACCGACCGGCCGGTGCGGTTCACCCCTCGGGGGCGGGACCGCGCGCGACCACCCGCACCGGTGAGTCCAGCACGGCCACGTCGCCGTCGAGGTCGGTGCGGGCGCTCACTCGAGCGGTCCTCGCCAACAACCCCAGGGCGAACGGGGTCGGGTGGCCGTAGCCGTTGTCCCTGCCGACGGAGGTCAACGCCACCTCGGCGCCGACCGCCGCGATGAAGTCGGGCTCCTGTGTGTTCGACCCGTGGTGCGGAGTGGTCAACACCGTCACCGCCAACAGGTCGCGATCGGGACCGCGCGTCAACGCGCTCTGGGCCGGCTCCTCGATGTCCCCGGTGAACAACGCCGACAGGTGGGTGCCGTCCGCCCGGACCACAACGGACCCGTCGTTCACCGTCCCCAGGTGCCCCCTCGGGGGCCACAGCACCCGCAGCGTCCACCCGTCCACCCGATAGGTCTCCCCGCGTACGGCGGCCCCGATCTCCACCCCCTCGGCCATCAGCAGACGGCCGACGGAGGAGCCCTCGAACCCCTCGGGGGCCAGTGCCGAGAGCACTCGACGATGTCGCAGTACCCCGGGGGTGCCGTCCACGTGGTCGGCGTGGTCGTGGCTGAGTACCAACAGGGGGATCTCGCGCACCCCCAGCCGCTCCAGACACCCGTTCACCAGATCCGGATCGTCACCCGTATCGAACACCATCGCGCTCCCAGGGCCGGTGGAGACCACGAACGCGTCGCCCTGCCCCACGTCGCAGGCGACCAGGACCCACCCCGGAGGAGGCCAGCCGCCCGGTACGCACCGGGCCGCCACGCCCAGGACCAGTACCGCCGCCACCACCGCGGCGAACACACGACGAACCCCGCCCCGAAGCACCACGAACGCCGTGATGAGCAGGGCCGACAGCACGGCTCCCGTCACGTCCGAACGCCAGGACAGGGCACCGTGGGGTACCCGGGCGCCCGTCTCCGCCACCAGAGCGATCCAGGACACCCCCAGGCCCGGCAGGTGCACCAGGACGGCGGCGGCCTCCGGCCACAACGAGGCCACCACCGTCACCGCGGCCCCCGCCACGGTCACACCCGCGACCACCGGGGCCGCCAGGAGATTGGCCGGAACCGCCACCCAGGACACCTCGCCGGACAGCAGGACCAGGACCGGAGCGACCGCCACGTGCGCGGCCACCGCGATCGCCGCCGCCTCGGCCACCGGCCGCGACAGAGGCGGGGACCAGGCCCGGGTCCACGAGGGGACCAGCAGCAGGATGCCCGCGGTGGCCAGGACCGACAGCGCGAACCCGTAGGAGGCGGCCAGCCCGGGGGCCACGAAGAGCACCCCCACCACCGTGGCGCTCAGCGCGCCCAGCCCGGCCCCGGGTCTTCCGGTCGCCAACGCCAACAGCCCCAGGGAGCCCATGAACGCCGCCCGCACCACGCTCGGCTCGGGCCGGCACACCAGGACGAACAGCCAGATCATCAGAGCTCCGCCCGCCACCGAACACCAGGTCGGGGCCCGGGACCAGCGGGCCACGGCCAGGACGAACCCGGTCAGGATCGCCAGATTGGCGCCCGAGACCGTGAGCAGGTGGGTCATGCCGGTGGCTCGGAAGTCCTCGGCGGTCTCCTCCGGCAACCGCGACACGTCACCGACGATCAAAGCGGGCAGCAGCCCGTTCTCGGGAGAGGGCAGGACCTCGGCGGCCTCGCGCAGACCGGCCCGCACCTCGGCCGCGAAGACCTGTGCGCGGCCGGGCTCGCCCACCTCCTCCGGAGGGCCCCGGACCGAGACCAGCGCGGCGGTGAGCGGGTCGTCCTCGACGGAGAGGAAGGCGCCCCGGGCGGTGAAGGTCTGCCCCGGCAACAGGTCGCCCCACGCCTCACCGGAGGCCAACACCACCACCGGTACCTCCGAGGTGCGGATCCCGCTCTCCGCGTCCACCCACAGGGTGCGGGCCCGGACCACCCACTCCGCGCGCCCGGGGCGGGGCATCCCCGCACGAGAACGCGGGTCGACCGTCACGACCGCGCCGAACGCCCTTTCCCCGCCCCGGTCGGCCGCCTCCGAGGCCGCGCTCATCGCCGTGCGGTGCGTGTGGAACCCGGCCACCGCCGCCACCGTCGCCGCGCAGACCAGGGTCGCGGCTCCGGCCAGGGCCAGGGACTCCACCGTCCGCCCGAAGACCGAGGGAGGACGTCCCCACAGGAACAGGGCGGCGGCCAGGAGAGCGGCCGTCCCCGCGCCGGCCCAGGCCCACCACGCGGGGACGGCCAACGCGGCCAGGGCGGCCGCCCACGCACCCGCGGCCGGGGCGAACAACCGGAGGTCGGGCGGCCGGTCGAGTCCGTGACCGTCGGTCCCCAACCAGGTCGTCACGGCGGCTCACCCCGCCGTCACGTGGGGGCGCAGGTTCTCCAGGGTCCGTTCCGCGATGCCCTCCACCCCGAGCAGGTCGTCGACCGAGCCGAAGGATCCGCCGAGGGCCTCGCGGTGGGCGAGGATCTGCCGGGCCCGTTTCTCACCGATCCCCGGCAGGGTCCGCAGCTCCGTCTCTCCGGCCCGGTTGATGTCGATCGGACCTCCCGCCTCGCCGGAGGCCCCGTCGACGGTGTGCTCCTCCTCGACCCCCACCAGGATCCGCTCCCCGTCCGCCAGGGGACGGGCCAGGTTGAGCAGGTCCAGGTCGGTGTCGGCCCGTGCTCCTCCGGCCTCCTCCACGGCGTCGGCCACCCGGGAGCCCGCCGGCATGGTGTACAGCCCGGGTTCGGCCACCTCGCCGCCGACGTGCACCACCACCTCGCCCTCCGGCTCCGGTGCGGTGGAGGGGGATCCGCCCTCGGGGACCGCTTCGAGCTCCTCCGCCGAGGTCTGGGAGACCGGTTCGAGTTCGGGTACCTCCCGAGGGGTTTCGCGCAATGTCAGGAAGGCGATCACCACCGCCACCGCGCCCAGCACCAGTAACACCGTCACCGAGCGGCGCGGGGGAGCGAGTTCGCCGAACCGGCCGCGGGTCAGCCGATCCAGGAGGGAGCCGGGCTCGTCGGGGAGGAGTTCGGTGTACCCCGGGAGAGAGCGGTCGGGAGAGACGTCCGGGGGCCGGTCGGCCGAGGGGGAGATGAGCTCCTCGGAGAGTCGAGTCCCGGTCTCCTCCGCCGGATCACGACGGGAATCCTCAGGCCGGCGCCCCCTTCGTCGGGGTTCCGCGCTCTCGGGGGAGGGAGGACGCCCCTCGGCCGGATCGGCCTCCCCGGTGGAGACCCCCTCTGGAGAGGGTACGGGCCCGCCCTTCTCGCGGGGCTCGGAGGGCGATGAGGTGCGGGGCCTCTCCCAGGTGGAGGGCTTCGGACCTTGAAACGGGGGGAGGTTTCCGACGGTGTGGTCCCCGGGCGTGGCACGGGTCGGGGCGAAGGCGAGCCTCTCGGTGGCGGCGTCGAGCCCTTCCCGAGAGTGAAGGGCGGCCTCACCGCCCTCCCGAGGACGAGGAAGGGCCGGGTGACCGTTCGTGGGCCCGCGCCCCGGTGACGGAGAGGGCCTCTCCGGGGTGGGGAGGTCGGACGGGGTCTCCCGACGGTGTTCTTTCCTCGGTCGTGCTCGCGGACGGGTGATGGGGCGGTGACCGATGGTCTCCCGGCGCGCGTCGTGGGGGACACGGTCCCCGTACGCTCCGGGCCTCGGAGAGAGGGAGAGCCTCTCCGTGGTGGGTTCTTCGAGGCACTCCGGGGTGTGGGAGACGGCCCGCCGGTTCTCGTGTCGTCGGTCGAGGGACCGTCCGAGGAGGGGGCGTCCCCGGTCCGGGCGTGTCCCTTCAGGATGGACCGGCAGGTCGTTCGTGGGGCCGGGACGTGGGGCGAGGAGGAGCCTCTCGGTGGTGGGTTCTTCGGGGCCCTCCGTACCGGGGGAGGTGGTCCGTCGGTCGGTGGGGCGTTCGAGGGGTGGAGTCCCCCGGTGCGGATGCGTCGCTCGGGTGCGGGGCGGGTGGTCGTTCGAGGGTCCGGGTCCGGGGGTGAGCCTCTCGGTGATGGGCTCCTCGATGACCTCCGAGCCCCGCGGGGCGGCCTCAGGGGACTCGCGGGGGTCGGCCGAGGAGGGCTCGGGGGAGGGGCCGGACGTGCCCGAGGGCCCGCCCTCGGGACGCGGGGTGGGGATCTCGTCCGTGCGGCCCTCGATCCGGGCCCCCTCGTCCGGAAGCGCGCCCTCGGGCCGGGGAGCGCGACCTTCGCGCGGCTCGGAGATCGGGTGCCTCTCGGCGACGAGGCCGTCGGGACGCTCCGGAGGATCGTCCTCATGCCTCGGAGGCGGCCGATAGGGGGAGGTGGTCCCCGGAAGGGAGTAGGGGGCGCACGGCACACCGGCCTCGGACCGGGCGGGGGAGGGTGGGCACGGGAGAGCGCGTGGACGTGGGGAGTGCGGAGGCGGGCGCAGACCGAGAGAACGGAGACGTTCCTCGGGGGACGGCACGGAGGGACGGCGCCGTGACCGGCGCGGAACGGTCATGGAACAACGCTAGAGAGCGGGGTCCGCCTCTGTCACCGGCCGATTCCTCCCTGTGGACAACTCACCGGGCCGAGACCGTCGACCGGGTTCTCCCCGAGCGGGGGAACACGAGGGCCCGGCCTCCCCGTGGGGAGACCGGGCCCTGTGAAGCTCGGATCGCTCGGTCCTCAGGCGGACTGGATCGAGTGCAGGCGCTTGGCGATCGCGCTCTTGCGGTTCGCGGCCTGGTTCTTGTGGATGACGCCCTTGCTGGTCGCCTTGTCCAGGGCGCGGGCGGCCTCGCGCTGCGCCACGGTGGCCTTCTCGACGTCCCCGGCCTCGGCGGCCTCGCGGAACTTACGAACGGCCGTCTTCAGGGAAGAGCGCACGGCCTGGTTACGGACACGGGCCTTCTCGTTCTGCCGAATGCGCTTCTTCTGCGACTTGATGTTCGCCATGCGAAAACGTGCTCCAGTTGCTCTGATCATCGCGTCGGTCGAACAGACGGCTCATCTCACGGGCAGCCGATCCGTGAGGGGCGCGCGTGGGCGCCGACGCAGGGTGTGTGAGTCCACAGGGCTCAAATTCGAACGTGGAAGTCCGAGACACGGACTTCTCAGTATGCCGCATTCGACGGACCACTCGGGCCCCGTACCGCGAGGCGTCGACCACCTCGGATCACGGAGCCAGTGACAGCCAACCGTTCCGGTAGGCCTCCAGGTCGTCCTCGTCGGCCTCGTCCGCCAGATAGAGGGCCACGCCCCGGCCCATCTCCTCGGGGGGTTCGGCCTCGGAGAGTCCCAGCCGTACGCCGGCGATCGCGGTCATGGCGTTCTCCTCGGAGCTCGCGGGTCCCCACTCCTCGTTCTCGTAGGTGGGAACGCCGAACCGCAGGGTCAGGTCCTCCCGGCCCTGGAGCGCCGCCACCGACTCGGTCACCTGGCGCACCATGAAACCGCCGTACATACCGCCGGTGGGCATGTTCGCGTCCACACCGGGAAGGACGACCTCGTCGGCGTGCCGCGAGACCCGTTCCAGATAGCCCTTGGACCAGTACTTCTCCTCGCCGCCGGCGATGAAGGACGGCATGCGGCCACCGGGCAGCAGCTCCACGTGCTGGGCCTGGAGCGACAGCACGGGCTCCTCGCCCAGTTCCTCGCGGACCATCTCCATCAGGGTGGGGATCGACGGATCGTTGACCGTCACCGGGCGGATCTCCAGGTGCGCGCCGGCGAAGCCGTCCTCGACCACCTCGGCCACGCGAGGGGCCAGAATCTCCCGCGCCTCGGCGGGGAACCGGTCGCGGATCAGGGACGAGCCGGTCTCCACGTACCGGAGCCAGGCCAGCGGGCGCACGTCGGGATGGCGCGTGTCCAGCCAGGACAGCAGGGCGTCGGTCTCCGGAACGCGTTCGACGGTCCCGTCGTCGGCCACGTCGCCCGCGTACACGTACAGGGTGTCCACACCACCGGTGTCCAGGAGCGCCGCGAGGCTCTCGGTGTCCTCCCAGGAACCGACCCAGGCCGCGTCCGTCTGCTGGGAGGCCGCCCAGGGCAGCGGCGTCCCCGAGTACTGATGGCTCAGCAGCGCTCCCGCGGCCACCACCAGAACCAGGACCGCCGCCACTCCGGCGATCAACCGTTTCAGAAACCACATCACCCGTACGTCACCCGCTCTCCCAAGGCACCGGCGGGCCCGTTCCCGTCGCCGGTTCGCATAACCTGGACGTCGACATCCGCTTGTCGCGCCCATACTGCCGTACCCCTCCCGGAAACATCCGGTGAGGGCGGTCCGGGCGCCATGGGATGATGAAGGATGCCGTGCGCCCGAGGCCACGGCGGGCGGCGCCCTCACCGGCGCGCACGACCCTGACCCGACCCCTGTCGAACGGAGCACGGTGGCACAGCCGAACTGGACCGATCCCGCGCTGATCCGCAACTTCTGCATCATCGCGCACATCGACCATGGCAAGTCGACGCTGGCCGACCGGATGCTCCAGATCACCGGGGTCGTCGAGGACCGCCAGATGCGCGCCCAGTATCTGGACCGGATGGACATCGAGCGCGAGCGCGGCATCACGATCAAGTCCCAGGCGGTGCGGATCCCCTTCACCGCGGCGGACGACCTCACCTACACGCTCGACCTCATCGACACCCCGGGGCACGTCGACTTCACCTACGAGGTGTCGCGTTCCCTGGCCGCCTGCGAGGGCGCGATCCTGCTGGTCGACGCCGCGCAGGGGATCGAGGCCCAGACCCTCGCCAACCTCTACATGGCGCTGGAGAACGACCTCCACATCATCCCGGTGCTCAACAAGATCGACCTTCCCGCGGCCCAGCCCGAGAAGTACGCCGAGGAGCTGGCCGGGATCATCGGCTGTGAGCCTTCCGACGTGCTCAAGGTCAGCGCCAAGACGGGCGAGGGCGTGGAGGCCCTCCTCAACGAGATCGTCGCCCAGATTCCGCCGCCGGTCGGTGATGCCGACGCCCCGGCCCGCGCGATGATCTTCGACTCGGTCTACGACACCTACCGCGGTGTGGTGACCTACGTGCGTGTCGTGGACGGCAAGCTCAGCCCGCGTGAGCGCATCCAGATGATGTCGACCCGGGCCTCCCACGAGATCCTGGAGATCGGCGTCAGCTCGCCCGAGCCCACCAAGTGCGGTGGTCTGGGCGTCGGCGAGGTCGGTTACATCATCACGGGCGTCAAGGATGTGCGCCAGTCCAAGGTCGGTGACACCATCACCTCCCTGGCCAAGCCGGCGGAGGACATGCTCTCCGGCTACCAGGAGCCCAAGCCGATGGTGTTCTCGGGTCTGTACCCGATCGAGGGCACCGACTACCCGGTGTTGCGCGACGCGCTGGACAAGCTCCAGCTCAACGACGCCGCCCTGAACTTCGAGCCCGAGACCTCCGCGGCCCTGGGCTTCGGCTTCCGCTGCGGTTTCCTGGGGCTGCTGCACCTGGAGATCACCCGCGCCCGCCTGGAGCGCGAGTTCAACCTCGACCTCATCTCGACGGCGCCCAACGTCATCTACCGGGTGGAGATGGAGGACGGCGCCGAGCACGTGGTGACCAACCCGAGCGAGTTCCCCACCGGGAAGATCGACTCGATCCACGAGCCGATGGTCAAGGCCACCGTCCTCAGCCCGTCCGACTACATCGGTCAGATCATGGAGCTGTGCCAGGACCGTCGTGGTGAGCTCCAGGGCATGGACTACCTGTCCGAGGACCGTGTGGAGATGCGTTACACGCTCCCCATGGCCGAGATCGTCTTCGACTTCTTCGACGCCCTCAAGTCCCGGACCAAGGGTTACGCCTCGCTGGACTACGAGCCCATCGGCGAGCAGGTCGCCGACCTGGTCAAGGTCGACATCCTTCTCCAGGGCGAGGCCGTGGACGCCTTCTCCGCCATCGTGCACAAGGAGAAGGCCTACGCCTACGGCGTGGAGATGACCAAGAAGCTGCGCGAGCTCATCCCCCGGCAGCAGTTCGAGGTTCCGGTCCAGGCGGCCATCGGTGCCCGCGTGATCGCCCGTGAGAACATCCGTGCCATCCGCAAGGACGTGCTGGCCAAGTGCTACGGCGGTGACATCAGCCGTAAGCGCAAGCTGCTGGAGCGTCAGAAGGAGGGCAAGAAGCGGATGAAGATGGTCGGCCGGGTCGAGGTGCCCCAGGAGGCCTTCATCTCCGCGCTGTCCACCGACGGCGGTTCGGCCGAGGACAAGAAGAAGAAGTAGTGCCTGTTCGTGCGCCGTCCCCTCTCGGGACGGCACACGAGACGACGAGGGGCGCCCCCGACGCGGGGACGCCCCTCGTTCCGTTCTCCGTGGCCCCGCTAACCCTTGACGGCTCCGGTGGTCAGGCCCTCGCTGATGTAGCGCTGGAGGAACCAGAACACCGCCAACGTGGGCAGGGAGAGCATGACGGCGCCCACCGCGAACATGCCGAAGTTGGCGTTGCGCTGGGAGTCCACGAGCTGGTACAGCCCCAGCCCCAGGGTCTGGGCCCCGGTGTCTCGGAGGAAGACGCTGGCCAGAAGGAACTCGTTGATGGTGGAGACGAACACCAGGAGCCCCACGATCGCCAGCACCGGGGTGACCAGGGGCAGCATGATCCGGAAGAACACCTGGGCGTGCGTGGCCCCGTCCATCTGGGCGGACTCGTCCAGTTCCCTGGGCACGGTGTCGAAGAAGCCCTTCATGAGCCAGGTGTTGATACTCAGGGCGCCGCCCAGGTACACCAGCAGCAGCCCCCACCGGGTGTCGAAGCCGATCACCGGATAGAGCTCTCCGAGGTCGGAGAACATCAGGTAGATCGCCACGATCGCCAGGAACTGGGGGAACATCTGGATGACCAGGAGCCCGATCAGTCCCACGCGTCGCCCCTTGAACCGCATCCGGCTGAAGGCGTAGGCGGCCAGCGCGGACAGTAGGACGGTGATCGCCGCGTTCCCGATGGCGAAGAACAGGGAGTTGACGTACCAGGTGGCGAACGGGGTGTTCTGGAACAGGTCCTGGGCGTTGGCCATGCTCGCCCCGGTCGGCCACAGCCGGGAGCCGCTCAGCGTGCCGATCGGGTTCAGCGCGGCCGAGACCACGAACAGCACCGGGAAGACCGCGAAGATCACCACGGGCCACATCACGGCGTGGCGCCACCCCAGTCGGCCGGCCCATAGGAGGAACCGGTCGGTGGTGGAGCGCCGGTGGACGGGGCGGACGGTGGTGTCGGGGACGCTCATCGGTCCACCTCCTGGAGGGCCTTGGTCCTGCTCAGACCGGTCACCGACATCACCGAGACGATCAGGAAGATCATCACCGACAGCGCGGCCGCGTACCCGTACTGGGCGGTGGCCTCACTGAACGCGAGTCGGTAGGTGTAGGTGATGAGAAGGTCGGTGGCGCCGCTCGCGGCGGTGCCCTCCGAACCGTACGGCCCGCCCCTGGTGACCAGCCATACCGCGTTGAAGTTGTTGAAGTTGAAAGCGAACGTGGCGATGAGGATCGGGGTCATGGCGACCATGAGCAGGGGCAGGGTGACGTGGCGGAAGGCCTGCCAGGGGCCCGCGCCGTCCAACCGGGCCGCCTGGCCCAGCTCGCGGGGCACGGCCTGGAGGGCGCCGGTCGCGACGAGGAACATGTACGGGTAGCCCAGCCAGACGTTGGTCAGGATCACCGCGGCCCGAGCGGCCCATACGTTCCCGAGCCAGTCGACCTGCAACCCCAGCATCCGGTTGAAGAGACCGAAGTCGACGTTGAACATGTCCCGCCACAACAGGTACATGGCCAACGAGCTCATGGCGTAGGGGAGGATCACCAGGACCCGGTAGAACGTCTTGCCGCGCATCTTCGGAACGTGCAGGGTCAGGGCCACCGCCAGACCCACCACGAACACCAGGAAGGTGACCGAGGCGGCGAAGACGATGTTCCACACCAGGGTGCCGAAGAAGGAGGAGGCGAAGGACGGGTCGAGCAGGAACCGGGAGAAGTTGTCCAGGCCGACGCCGACCTGCCAACCCTGGGCGAGCCGTCGTCCGTCCTCGTCGTAGAAGGCGCCCCGTTCGTCGTCGGCGTGGTAGACCGTGCCGGTCTCGGTGTCCTCGATACAGTCGCAGGCCTGGTCGTAGACGCGGACGGCGGTGCCCTCGAAGGCGGTGGACAGTCCGCTGGAGCGGATGCCGGAGCCGTCGTCGGTGGGCACCGCGAACTCCTGGAGTTCGCCGCTGCGCTCGTTGACCTGCGCGGGTGTCAGGATCGTGTAGCCGAGGGCGCCGGTGACCCGGCCCGAGGGGTCGACCTGGGCTCCGATGAGCTCGTTCAGCCCCTCCTCGGTACCGGCGTAGGTGTCTCCCTCGGGCGAGGTGAGGAGGAAGACCAGGTCGCCGGTGTCGGGGTCGCCCGTGGTGGCGACGGTGAGGGCGAACTCCCGGGAGTCGTCCTCTCGGACCACCGAGAACGCCTCGATGGAGGCGATCGCCTGTTCCTTCGACCCCCGATGCCCGTCGCTCATGTTGGTGAGCGAGGTGCTCATCGTGTAGAGCACCGGGAAGATCTGGAAGGCCATCAGGAACAGGACGCCGGGCACCAGGTACTTGGCGGGGACGGTGCGTCCGGAGAGGTAGACGTAGTAGACCAGCGCCACCACGGCCACGACGAGGCCGATGCCCCACCACACGCCGGCCAGGTACAGCGGCAGGACCGCCCACACGCCCAGGGCGGTGAACAGGCCGAGCAGGAGGATCTTGACGATCCTGCCGCCGAGGGAGCCTTGGAACCTTCTCTCCGCGGGATGCCGGCGGCCGGTCGCTCCCGATGCGGGAGTTCCCGTGCCGCCGGAACGGTCGGTCGCCACCCTTATCCGCCGATCCGCTCGGCGACGGTCTCGTGGGCGGTCTCCAGAGACTCACGGACGTCCTCGCCGCCGATGATCCGGGCCTGGGCGATGCCCAGCGGGTCCCAGGTCTCGCCCATCTCGGGGATGTTGGGCATGGGCATGCCGTTCTCGCCGGTCTCGGCCATCGTGGCGATGGCGGGGTTCTCGGCGGAGATCGTCTCGAGGGCTTCGAGCTGGACCGGGGTTCGCGGGTCGGCCTCGTACAGGGAGAGGATGAAGTCGGGGTCGGTGACGTGGTTGACCACGAACTCCTCGGCGAGGGCGCTGTTGGGGCTGCCGTCGGTCACGAAGAAGGCCTGGTAGCCGATGTAGGGGGCCGCGGGGTCCTTGCCCTCGAAGCCGGGGATGGCGCTGATCTCGTAGTCGATGTCGGAGGCCTCGGCGTCGCCGATGGTCCAGGGGCCCGCCACGAAGAAGGGGGCCTTCCCGTCGAAGAAGAGGGCCGCCTCGTTCTCCAGGTCGATGGAGCGGCGCAGCACGCCCTCGCCGGCCTCGCCGTATTCGGCGATCAGCTCCATGGCCTCGATGGTCTCGTCGGAGCCGATGCCCAGGTCCTCGGGGTCCCAGTCGCCCTCGGAGTCCTGCCCGAACAGGTAGCCGCCGGCGGAGGTCATGAGCGCGTTCATCCGGTAGGGGTCGCCCTCTTGGCCGACCGCCATGGCCAGGACCTCCTCGGCCTCTCCGGCCTCCTTGAGCCCCGTGCCGATCTCCACGAGCTCCTCGAAGGTCTCGGGGGCGTCGGGCGCCAGCTCGGTGTTGCGCATGAGGAAGATGTTCTCCTGCGTGTACGGAACGCCGAGCAGCCGTCCCTCCAGGGTCATGGCCTCCAACGCGGTCTCGTCCAGCGCGGCCTCGCGGTCGGCGGGCAGGTCGATCGGCTGCACCGTGCCGTTGCGCATGAGGTTGCCGGCCCAGTCGTGGGCGCCGACGAAGATGTCGGGGGCGTTGCCCGCCTGGTGGGCGTTGACGACGTCGCCCTGGATGTCGTCGAAGGAGACGTTCTGGACGTCGATCTCGATGCCGTTGGCCTCGCCGAACGCGGCGGCGGCGCTCTGAACGGCGTCGGCCCGCTCGGGGTCGGACCAGATGACGAGGGTGGGGGCGCTCGTGTCACCGGCGTCACCGTCGCCGCACGCGCTCGCCGTCAACGCGATCGCGGCGATTCCGGCGACCGCCGACACTCTGCTGGATCTCATGGTGTCTTCCTTCCGGGGGCCTGTCGGGGTCGGGCATGCGGTGCGCCGAGGGGTCGGCACCAACGCGGGGGCATGCTCGGTGATGTGACGTTAGCAACTCCTTGCAAACTTTGAAAGGCTTTGCAGACGTCAGGGATAAAGATGTGGAAACACCCCGGAAACGGATGGGGCAAGGGCGGGGTCCTCCACCGAAGGGGAGGACCCCGCGGGGTGCGTCACACGCGCAGCCACACCGCGGTCTCGGCGGGCAGACGCAGGACGTCGTCGGTCGTCTTCACACCGGGGCCGGAGTCCACCAGCACCTCGCCGGAGAAGGGCAGTTCGACCGGCGCCTCGGTGAGGTTCACGGCCACACGGACGCCCGGCTCGCGCTCGAAGCACAAAACGCCCTCGGGCGAGTCCAGCCAGGTCATGGACCCGTCACCCAACGCCTCCAGCTCACGGCGCAGCCGCAGGGCGGCGGTGTACAGCTCCAGGGTCGAACCCTCGACACCGCGCTGGGCGGCCCGGGAGAGCTCCCCCCAGTGCTCGGGGACCGGCAGCCACGGCTCGCTCCCCTCGGGACCGAAGCCGAACGGCGCGACGTCCCCCTCCCAGGGCAGGGGCACACGGCAGCCGTCACGACCGCGATCGGTGTGGCCCGACCGCTTCCAGGTCGGGTCCTGGAGGGACTCCTCCGGCAGGTCGGTGACCTCGGGAAGCCCGAGCTCCTCGCCCTGGTAGAGGTAGACCGAACCGGGGAGCGCCAACATGAGCAGGGTCGCGGCCCTGGCGCGCCGGAGCCCCTGCTCGCCATCGCCGAACCGGGTCACGTGCCGGGTGACGTCGTGGTTGGACAGCACCCACGTGGTGGTCGCGCCCACCGTTCCATTGGCGGCCAGCGAACCGTCGATCACCTCGCGCAGACGGTTCGCGTCCCAGGGGGCGGTCAGGTACTCGAAGTTGAACGCCTGGTGCAGCTCGTCCGGGCGCAGGTAGCGCGCCACCCGCTCGGCGTTCTCCACCCAGGCCTCGGCCACCAGTGCGCGGTCCCCCGGGTACTCGGCGGCCAGCGCCGACCAGCGACGGTAGATCTCGTGCACACCGTCCTGGTCGAAGTAGGGCAGTGTGGTGCTGCCGTCGAGCAGATCGGCCTTGGCGTCCGGGTCGATGTCGGGCAGCGCCGGATCCTTGACCATCCCGTGCGCCACGTCGATCCGGAAACCGTCCACCCCGCGGTCCAACCAGAAGCGCAGCACGTCGTCGAACTCGTCGTGCACCTCCTGGTGGGTCCAGTCGAAGTCGGGCTGCTCGGAGTCGAACAGGTGCAGGTACCACTGCTCGGGCGTGCCGTCGGGCCTCTGGAGCCGGGTCCAGGCCGGGCCGCCGAAGATCGACTTCCAGTTGTTCGGCGGCTCCTCCCCGTCGGGGCCCTTGCCGTCCCGGAAGATGTAGCGCGCGCGGGCGGGGGAACCGGGTTCGGCCGCCACCGCTTCGCGGAACCACCGGTGGGCCGAGGAGGAGTGGTTGGGGACCACGTCGATGATCATCCGGATGCCCAGGTCGTGGGCGCTCCGAAGGAGAGCGTCGAAGTCGTCGAGGGTGCCGAACCTGGGGTCGACGTCCCGGTAGTCGGCCACGTCGTAGCCCCCGTCCGCGAGGGGGGAGACGTAGAAGGGGGTCAGCCAGATCGCATCGACACCCAGTTCGGCGAGGTCGGGAAGACGCTCGCGGATGCCCGCCAGATCGCCCTCCCCGTCACCGTTGGAGTCGGCGAAGCTGCGCACGTAGATCTGGTAGATGGCTGCCTCGCGCCACCAACGCGCCTTGTGCTCCATCAACGGGATCCTTCCCAATCAGGATTGCAAGTTCTTGCGCAAGATTACCGTCAACTTTCTGTCATGTGATGCCGATCTCCACTAGAGTTGTGCGCATGGGTCCACGACTAGCCGACATCGCACGGCACGCAGGAGTCAGCGAGGCCACCGTCTCGCGTGTGCTCAACGACAAGCCCGGCGTCGGCGGCGACACCCGTAAGGCCGTCCTCACCGCCTTGGACGTGCTCGGCTACGAGCGTCCCGCCAGGTTGCGCCAACGCTCCGCCGGCCTGGTCGGCATGGTCACCCCCGAACTGGACAACCCGGTGTTCCCGATGTTCGCGCAGGCCGCGGAGAGCGCCCTGGCCCAACGCGGCTACACACCGGTGCTGTGCACCCAGACCCCCGGCGGGATATCGGAGGACGAGTACGTCGAACTCCTGTTGGAGCGCAACGTCTCGGGCATCCTCTTCATCTCCGGAAAACACGCCGACACCAGCGCCTCCCACGAGCGCTACCAGGCCCTGGTCTCCAGACGCCTGCCCATCGTCCTGGTCAACGGCTACGCCGACGCCATCCCCGCCGCCTTCATCTCCGCCGACGACCGCGAGGCCGGCCGCCTGGCCGTCGACCACCTGGTCGCCCTGGGGCACACCCGCATCGGCTTCACCAGCGGCCCCGAGCGTTACGTGCCGGTCCGTCGCAAGCTGGAGGGCTTCCATCGCGCCCTGGCCGAACACGGACTGGACGGCGACGGGCTGGTCGAACTCTCCCTGTTCGGCGTCGAGGGCGGACACGCCGCCGCCGTCCGTCTGATCGAACGCGGGGTCACCGCCATGGTCTGCGGATCCGACCTCATGGCGCTCGGCGCCATCAGGGCCGCCCGTCAGCGGGGCCTGCGCGTCCCCCGGGACTTCTCCGTGGTCGGCTACGACGACTCCCAGCTCATCGCCTTCACCGACCCGCCCCTGACCACCGTCAGGCAGCCCGTCACCGCCATGGCCATGGCCGCCGCCCGCGCCCTGTGCGACGAGATCGCCGGCCACCCGGTCTCGCACACCGAGTACCTCTTCGACCCCGAACTGGTGGTGCGCGGCTCGACCGCCGTCGCCCCGCCGGCCCCCACGCTCGCGGACCCTCCGCTCCGCGACCCCGAACGCGTCGCCGGAGGCCGCTGAACCGGGGCTCCGAGGCCGCTCGACCGGCGGAACACACCGGTCGGGGCACTACGGAGGGTCGGCGACACTGGGGACATGCCTTCCGTAGCCCTCGATGGTGAACCCGTCCCTCGCACCGGGGACCTTCCCGCGCACTCCCTCGCCGAGCTCGGGGACCGACCCCTCGGGTTCTACGTCCACGTGCCCTTCTGCGTCACCCGCTGCGGCTACTGCGACTTCAACACCTACACCGCCGACGAGCTCGTCTCCCGGGACGGCACCGCCACCGCCTCCCGGGAGACCTACGCCGGACAGGCGGTGGCCGAGATCGAGACGGCCGACCGCGTCCTGGCCGGAGACCGCCCTCGCGTGAGCACCGTGTTCGTCGGCGGAGGCACCCCCACCCTGCTCTCCGCCGAGGACCTGGGACGTATCGTCTCCGCGATCGGCGACCGCTTCGGGTTCGCCCCCGACGCGGAGATCACCACCGAGGCCAACCCCGAGACCGTCACCCCCGACTACCTGCGCCGTCTCAGGCGGGCCGGGTTCACCCGGGTCTCCTTCGGCATGCAGAGCGCACGCCCGCACGTCCTGCGCGTCCTCGAACGCGGGCACACCCCGGGCCGCCCCGAACAGTGCGTCACCTGGGCGCGCGAGGCCGGGTTCGACCACGTCAACCTCGACCTCATCTACGGCACCCCCGGCGAGAGCGACGAGGACTGGGCCGCCTCGCTCGAGGCCGCCATCGGGGCCGGCCCCGACCACGTCTCCGCCTACTCGCTCATCGTCGAGGAGGGGACCCGTCTGGCCGCCCGCGTCCGCCGAGGCGAACTCACCGAACCCGACGACGACGCCATGGCCGACCGCTACCTCATGGCGGACGAGGCCCTCGCGTCCGCCGGATACACGCCCTACGAGGTGTCCAACTGGGCGCGCACCGAAGAGGGACGCAGCGCCCACAACCTGCTCTACTGGACCGGCGGTCACTGGTGGGGCGTGGGACCCGGGGCGCACAGCCACGTCGGGGGGACCCGTTGGTGGAACGTCAAGCACCCCGCCGCCTACGCGGCCCGCCTGGCCGCCGGAGAGACCCCCGCCCAGGCGAGGGAGATCCTCACCGACGCCGAACGCCGCTTCGAACGGATCCTGCTCGAACTGCGGGTGGAGTCCGGCTGCCCGCTGGAGCTGCTCGACGCCCACGGACTGGCGGCCGCGGAACGGCTGGTCGCGGACGGGCTCCTGGACCCCCGCGCGCACGCCGAGGGCCGCGCCGTCCTGACCCGACGGGGACGGCTGCTCGCCGACGCCGTGGTCCGCGACCTCACCTGACCCGACGGACACGACGAAGGGGCCCGGCGAGGCCGGGCCCCTCTCGTACGTCGAGGACTACTTGATCCAGGAGACGTTGAACGGATAGCGGTACCACTCGCCCTTGTTCGCGGCCATACCGCCCATGATGCCGAACACGATCGCGCACACCCACGCGGCGAACCAGGTGAGGTAGCCGATGATCAGGAGCATGAGCGGGAACGAGACGATGTAGACGATCAGGATCAGGATCTGGAAGTTCAGCGCCTGCGCCGCCTGGTCGCGGATGAAGGGGGACTCGTCCTTCTTGATCAGGTACATGATCAGCGGAACCAGGAGGCCGAGGAGGCCACCGCCCAGGTGGGAGATCAGACCCATGCTGCGCTCGTCGGCGTTGGGCTGACCGGTGGTCGCGGAGGAGGCCGCCGCGCCGGGGTGGGGCCCGTAACCGCCGTAGCCGCCGTAGCCACCGGGAGGGGGCGGGTAGCCGCCCTGGTCCTGCCCGGGGGGCGGGAAACCGCCCTGCTCGTGGCCCATGGGCGGGTACCCGCCCTGCTGAGGGTGCTCGCCGGGGTGGCCGGGAGGCGGATACCCGCCGGGCTGCCCCGGAGTCGGATACCCACCGGAGGGCTGTCCCCCCTGCGGCGGCGGATACCCGCCGTATCCGCCCTGGTTCTGCCCACCGTAGGGATCTTCGGGTGAGGGGTTTCCGGGATAGGACATGACTGGAATCCTTGAGGTGCGGGAACTGGGTCTACCTGCCGGTTCCGAGAGTACTTCGGCCTCGAGGCCGCGCGGAAACCGGAAATGAACACGGACACCACGACTTTCGAGGGTGTTCCGGAAGAAGGGTACGGCCGGTCACCGACACGTCGCCCGCCGGCACGTTCCGCGGACCCCGCGATGGATCCCATGGCGCAAGGGTCACTTCAGGAGACGGAGGGCGAACGGGTAGCGGTTCCAGGCCCCGTTGTTCGCCCCCGACGCCGCGATCACGCCGAGGACGATCGCCACGAGCCAGATCAGGGCGACGAGTAGAGGGCCGATCCAGGCCAGACCCCCGAGGAAGAGCCCCAGGACGACGTAGAGCACCCCCGAGAGCAGATAGGGGATCAGCAGGGTGAGCTGGAAGTTCGTGGCCTCCGCAGCGTGATGCCGCGCGAACGGGGAACGCTCGCGTTCGGCGAGGTAGACGGCGAGCGGTGGGATCCAACCGAGGAAGGCGAACACGAAACCGGACAGGTGGGCGAGCATCGCCGCCAGGACGTCGCGGCCACCGCCGACCGGCGCGGGGGCGGCGGACACGGGGTGGGGCGCGCCCTGGCCGGGGTGTCCCCCCTGAACCGGAGCGCCCTGGGGAGCTTGAGGGGTCGGCGCGGGGTGCCCGCCCGACGGGTGATGTGGCGCCGGAGCCGGGTGATCCTGACGGGGCCCCTGGGGCACGGGCGGAGTCGGAGGGGCGAAGTCCGGGCGCCCGCCCATCAAAGGCCGCCGTCCGAGGGTGTGATGGTCACCGGCCGCGGGCGGGGCCGGACGGGGAGAACCCTCAGGTCGCTGCGGAGGGGGCGCGGGATGCCCGCCCGACGGACCTCCCGGATCGGGAGAGGCCCCCGGACCACCTCTCTGGTCCCGGTGCGGCGGCCACTGCCCCCGAGGCTCGTCCGGGGACGGGGGGTTCGACGGGGTCTCGCTCATGCTCTTCCTCGGTTCGACGGTCGGGACGTCGGGCGGACACACCACGACGGCGCCCGGGACCTCAGTCTTCCAGGGGGTGGGGGCCGGTGACGAAGTCGATGAGCTCCTCGACCCGCCCCAACAGGGAGGGTTCGAGATCACCGTAACCGCGGACCGAACCGAGGATGCGCCGCCAGGCCTCGCCCGTCTCCATCCGCCAACCCAGCGCGGAGACCACCCCCTCCTTCCAGGGGAGCCCCCGAGGGACCTCGGGCCAGGCCCGGATCCCCACCGCCCCGGGGCGCACCGCCTGCCACACGTCCACGTACGGATGCCCCACCACGAGCACGTCCTCGCCCTGGACACGCTCGGCGATCCGGCTCTCCTTGGAACCCGGGACCAGATGGTCCACCAGGACGCCCAGACGCCGCCCCGGTCCGGGGGAGAACTCCGCCACCACCGAGGGCAGATCGTCCACGCCCTCCAGGAACTCCACGGCCACACCCTCCACACGAAGGTCGTGACCCCACACCTTCTCCACCAGCTCCGCGTCGTGGGCGCCCTCGACGTAGATCCGACTCTCCCTGGCCGTACGAGCACGGGCGTCGGTCACCGCGATCGACCCCGAGGCGCTGCGCAACGGCCCCTTGGGCGCCTCACGAGGACGCACCAGGGTCACCGTGCGCCCCTCCAGGGAGAAGGCGGCCGGCTCCAGATCGAACACCCGCCGTCGACCGGCCCGATCCTCCAAGGTCACCGTGGCCTTGTCCCAGGCCACCACGGCCCCACAGAACGTCTCCTCGACGTCCTCCACGACCAGGTCGCGAGCGAGCGGTACCTCGGGCACCACGCTCGCGCCGCGTCGTCGTCGATCCTCCGCCAGAACGTCTCGGCCGTACCGACCGGTTCCCTTGGTAGCCACGGTGGTGCAGTGTACTGGTGAGAGGATCGGTGCTCCGGCGACCGTGTGCGGTAGGTCGCCGATCCACCGGGAAGAAGAGAGGGCGTCCCGGACGTTGCCCCCGGCGAGTAGCCGTGCGGGTTTGCGGTCGGGCATAGAATCGGCACTGAGGACCACGGAGTGCCAGGAGGTGGCGAGTTGCTGGATGAGCGCAAGCTCGCGGTCCTGCGTGCCGTCGTCGAGGACTTCGTCAACACCAACGAACCGGTCGGTTCCAGGGCGTTGGCCGACCGACACCCTCTCGGTGTCTCTCCGGCGACCATTCGCAACGACATGGTCGCGCTGGAGGAGGAGGGGTACATCACCCAGCCGCACACCAGTGCCGGACGGGTGCCCACGGACAAGGGGTACCGCCTCTTCGTGGACCGCCTCTCCTCGGTCAAACCCCTCTCCGCGGCGGAACGCCGCGCCATCGAGTCCTTCCTCGGCGGCGCCGTGGACCTCGACGAGATCGTCGCTCGCACGGTACGGCTGCTCGCGCAGCTCACCCGCCAGGTCGCGATCGTCCAGTACCCGTCGCTGACCCGCTCGTCGGTCCAGCACGTGGAACTCGTACCCCTCGGCGGCCACCGCATCATGATGGTCGTCATCACCAACACCGGCCGTGTCGAACAGCGGGTCATCGACGGCCTCGGCGTCGTCGACGAGAGCGTGGTGGAGGACCTGCGCTCCATGCTCAACCGCGCCATCGCCGGCAAACACCTCGGTGACGTGCCCGACGCGGTGGAGGACCTGCCCGCCCAGGTCGCGCCGGAGGACCGATCGTTCGCGATCGCCGTCCTCTCGGTCCTGTTGGAGAGCCTCGTCGAGCGGCACGAGGAGAAGATCGTCCTGGCGGGCACCGCCAACCTCGCGGCGGTCGACTTCGCGGCGAGCCTGCGGGACGTACTCGAAGCACTGGAAGAGAACATGGTCCTCATCCGTTTGTTGGGTGAGGCGAAGGACCCCTCGATGCTCACCGTGCGTATCGGCGCGGAGAACTTCCACGAGGGGCTTCGATCCACCTCCATCGTGTCGGCCGACTACGGTGTGGGAAACCAGTCGCTGGCCAAGATCGGTGTGGTGGGACCCACCCGGATGGACTACCCGGGGACGATGGGCGCCGTCCGTGCGGTGGCTCGGTATGTCGGACAGATTTTGGCAGGACAGTAACTCAGTGGCCAGAGACTATTACCAGGTTCTCGGGGTGCGTCGCGACGCGTCCAAGGACGAGATCAAGAAGGCGTACCGGCGGCTCGCGCGCGAGTTGCACCCGGACATCAACCCGGACCCGGCGACCCAGGAGCGCTTCAAGGAGGTGACCCAGGCCTACGAGGTCCTCTCCGACGAGAACAAGCGTCGGATGTTCGACATGGGCCAGGACCCCTTCGCTCCGGGCGGCGGGGGAGGGGCCGGCGGCTTCGGCGGCTCGGGCGGCTTCGCCTTCGACGACATCATGAACGCCTTCTTCGGCGGCGGCCAGCCCGGTGGGCGTGGGCCGCGCGAACGGGTCCGGCGCGGACGCAGCATCAAGATCCGCATCGAACTGGACCTGGTCGAGACCGCCTTCGGCGTGAGCAAGGAGATCACCTTCCCCACCGCCATCCTGTGCGAGACCTGCCAGGGTGAGGGGACGGCCGCCGGTTCGCACCGCACCACCTGCGAGATGTGCCACGGCCAGGGAGAGGTCTCCCAGGTCACGCGTTCCTTCCTGGGCCAGGTCATGACCTCGCGCCCCTGCCCGCAGTGCTCGGGCCAGGGCTCGGTCATCACCAACCCCTGCGGAGACTGCGCCGGAGAGGGGCGGGTCCGGGAGAAGGTCACCCGTACCGTCAAGATCCCCGCCGGTGTGGACGACGGCACCCGCATCCAGCTCGCCGGCGAGGGCGAGGTCGGCCCCAACGGCGGACCGCGCGGCGACATCATCCTGGAGATCGTGCAGAAGTCCCACCCGACGTTCGAACGTCGCGGCGACGACCTGCACTGCACCATCACCGTGCCGATGACGGCCGCGGCGCTGGGCGCCTCCTTCGCCTTCGACACCCTCGACGGCACCGAGAACATCGACCTGCGCCCGGGGACCAACTCCGGACACGTGATCACCCTGCCGGGCAAGGGCGTCACCCACCTCGACGGCGGAGGCCGGGGCGACCTGCGCATCCGGGTCGACGTGGAGACCCCCGGCAAGCTCGACGAGGAGCAGGAGGCCCTCCTGCGCAAGTTCGCCGAACTGCGCGGCGAGGACCAGAACCCGGGACGATTCAGCCCCGGACACGGCGGGTTCTTCTCCAAGATCCGTGACGCCTTCGGCGCGAACAAGTGACGCCGCCGGTCTTCCTGGTGGAGACCGGGGCCCTGGCCGCCGACCTGATCCGTCTCGACGGACCCGAGGGTCGGCACGCCGCCGCCGTCCGACGCATCCGTGAGGGCGAGACCGTCGATCTCTCCGACGGTCTCGGCCTCCGGGTCCGCTGCGAGGTGGTGGAGGTCGTCGGCAAGGACACCCTCCTCTGCCGAGTCTCCGAACGCCTGGACGAACCCGAGCCGCGACCACGGCTCACCGTGATCCAGGCCCTGCCCAAACGGGACCGCGGCGAACTGGCGGTCGAGACGATGACCGAGGCCGGGGTCGACGTCGTCGTCCCCTGGGCGGCCGAACGCTGCGTCACCCAGTGGAAGGGCGATCGAGGCTCCAAGGCCCTGGCCAAGTGGCGCTCCTGCGCTCGAGAGGCCGCCAAACAGGCCAGGCGTGCCCGGATGCCCGAGGTCACCGAACCGGTCGACCGCAAGGGCGCGGCCGAACTGCTCGCCGCGGCCGATCTGGCCGTGGTCCTGCACGAGGACGGCGCCGAACGGCTCTCCACGCTCACCCTCCCCGAAGCCCCCCACGACGGAGGCATCGTCCTGGTGGTGGGGCCGGAGGGAGGAGTATCCGACGCCGAACTCGCCGCCTTCGACGAGGCCGGCGCCGTACGGGCCCTACTCGGGCCCTCGGTCCTACGGACCTCCACGGCCGGAGTGGCGGCACTGTCGGTACTCCAGGCGCGCACCGGACGCTGGTGACCGCACCCGGCACCGCCGGACCGCGAACACGAAGAGAACGAA
>NZ_BAZE01000001.1:0-614354 GCF_000710955.1 Nocardiopsis alba | reverse complement strand
CGTACGACCGTGTCATGACACGGACCGTCGCGGTCACTCGACGGTGACGTTGTCCTCTTCGGAACCTCCACCGCCGCTTCCGCCGCCGTTCCCGGAACCGTCGCCGTTCGGCGACTCGTTGTCCTCGGGCTCCTTGTCCGGGTCGGAACCGGGGTCGGTGCTCGGAGAGCTCGGGTCGGCCGTGGGCTCCTTCTCCGGATCGCAGTCGCGATCCTCGGGAGAGGAGGAACCCTCTCGGTCCCTCTCCCTGTCGGAACCCGAGGGCGAGGGGGAGGCCATGTCCGTGGGACGGCAGGAGGCGGCGGACTCCACCTTCTCCTCGTCCGACCCCTCCTCGGCGTCGGGGCTGGGCGAACCCTCTCGGTCCTTCTCCGGCTCCTCCGAGGCCCCACCACCCTCGATGGCGGGGTCGGACTCGTCGGACGTCGCCACGACGTCGCCGTCGCGTTCCTCGCCCGCCACCGGAGGCGTACCCTCACGATCCGCGCCGGCGGGGACCATCTCCAACACCTGGTCGCGCACCTGGGGGCTGGAGATGATCACCGAGGCCACGATCAGGACCGCCGCCGCCACCGCGGCGACCGGACGTAGCCAGGGAAGGCCGAACCAGGACGAACGCCGATGCCGCTCGGTGCGTTCACGGATCAGGTTGAGGCCCTCGGCCGAGGGCGAGACGGTGTCCGCCTCCGCTTGGAGCATCCGGCGGAGCTGTTCCTCGAACTCCAGGTCGTTCTGGTCGTTTGGACTGCTCATGTGGTCTGCTCCAGTGCAGAGCGGAGCGCGGCGATACCACGGGAGGAGTGGCTCTTGACCGCACCTCGGCTGATGCCCATGGCGTCCGCGATCTGCGCTTCGGACAGGTCACCGTAGTACCGGAGCACGATGGCCTCTCGCTGACGAGTGGGTAGCTTGCGTAGGGCCCTGATGACCGCTTCGCGTTCCATCAGGTTCATGGCGCCGTGCTCGGCGCTGGGGGCGTCGGGTAGGGCCTTGGGGGCGTGCTTCTCCACGACCGCGCGGTGGCGCAGGACCGACCTGGCCTTGTTCACCACGGCCTGACGCAGATAGGACAGGGCCTTGCTGGGGTCCCGTAGACGGCGCCAGGCTCCGTGCATGGCCACGAAGGCGTCCTGAACGACTTCCTCCGCGGTCGCATGGTCCCGGACGAGAAGCGCGGCCAGCCTGACGAGGGGGCGGTAGTGCTCCCGGTAGAGCTCCGTCACGGCGTGGTCGGCGTCCCACTCGACCGCGAGTGGCGCCGTGGTGGCTCCGGCCACCATGGTTTCTGTCGTCACGTCAGTTCGACGCACACCCTTGTCGCGGGGTTTACGAAAGGGCATACCTCTTCTTTTCCAGGTAGACGCGCGTTCCGATTCGAAGGGGCCCGATCCGGTCGAAAGGCGACGAGATCGGCGCTCATGACGCGCACGGACAGAAAGCCTATCGTGTCGCCGCTCGCGGCCGTCGAGGGAACGGAGATCGGCCCGGTTGCGGAAAGGTTGAGAGTTCATCTCCCCGGCCGGAACCCTGCGACCGACCGATCCCTGCGGCATCATGGTGCCCGAACGCACCCGGAGGGCCCGACGGAGAACGGTCGGGCCGAGCGACGGAAGGTACGCGATGGTCGACCCCGACTGCCTTTTCTGCAAGATCGTGAAGGGGGAGGTGCCCGCGGACATCGTTCGCGAGACGGAGCGCACCCTCGCCTTCCGCGACATCAACCCCCAGGCCCCCACCCACGTCCTGGTGATCCCGCGCGAACACCACCGTGACGCTGTCGCGGCGGCCATCGCCGACAACGGCCTGCTGGACGAGATCGTCCGTGAGGCCCACCAGGTGGCCGAAGCCGAGGGCATCGCCGAGACCGGCTACCGGATCGTTCTCAACACGGGCCCCGGCGCCGGACAGACCGTCTTCCACCTCCACGCCCACGTGCTCGGCGGCCGCGGTCTCAACTGGCCCCCCGGATAGACGGTGACCGGTTCCGCCCGGTCCGGCCCCTTCGACACCGTCGACGAACGCCCGTCCGGCCCGGCGGCCGCCCGTTTTAACCGATCGTGCCCGCCGGGCCCGCGTTGGTAGAATCGAACCAGGGCTCATCGGTCGCTCCGGGTGTCTCGAACACCCGTGGTGACCACGGCGGCGCCGTCGACCGACCTCGGTGCCGGGCCCGGGACAAGCCCCCGCCGTGGGGTACGTGACCGAAGGGTAAGGACAGCGGCCGCAAGGCCACACCATGGCCGAGTCAAATCACGCGCACCAGGACCAGGAGACCCAGGTCAAGGTCGTGGTGCCGGACGAACATACGATGGTCGGTCTGCTCGGCTCGGGAGACGAACTCCTCCGGGCCCTGGAGCGGGCCTTCGACAGTGACATCCACGTCCGCGGCAACGAGTTCACGATCACGGGCACCCCCGAGGAGACCGCCGTGGTGGTCCGCCTCGTGGAGGAGCTGATCGAGCTCGCCAAGAGCGGCACGCACATCACCCCCGACACGATCGGGCGCATGATCCACATGCTGCGCTCGCCCGGGAACGAGCGCCCCGCGGACGTGCTCACCACCAACATCCTGTCGAACCGGGGCAAGACGATCCGCCCCAAGACGCTGAACCAGAAGCGCTACGTCGACACCATCGACCGCAGCACCGTGGTCTTCGGCATCGGCCCGGCGGGGACCGGTAAGACCTACCTGGCGATGGCCAAGGCGGTCAAGGCCCTCCAGGACAAGGAGGTCAACCGGATCATCCTCACGCGTCCGGCGGTCGAGGCCGGTGAGCGTCTGGGATTCCTTCCGGGCACCCTCTACGACAAGATCGACCCCTACCTGCGGCCGCTCTACGACGCCCTGCACGACATGTTGGACCCGGACTCCATCCCCAAGCTGATGGCCGCCGGCACCATCGAGGTCGCCCCCCTGGCGTATATGAGGGGTAGAACCCTTAATGACTCGTTCATCATCTTGGACGAGGCGCAGAACACCTCGCCCGAGCAGATGAAGATGTTCCTCACCCGGCTCGGCTTCGGCTCCAAGATCGTGGTCACCGGTGACGTCACCCAGGTGGACCTGCCCGGTGGACAGACCAGCGGGCTCCGGACCATCGAGAACATCCTGCGTGACATCGACGACATCGCCTTCTGCCGATTGAGCAGTGAAGATGTCGTCCGGCACCGGCTCGTGGGCCAGATCGTCGACGCCTACGGTCGCTACGACGCGGCCCAGGGCGTGAACGGCGACGGGGCCGGCCGGTCCCGACCTCGGCGTGGACGGCGCCCCTCCGGCGACATCCCGTGTACGGACCGCACCGAGGACGGCCCGGACCGGGCAGACTGAGAGGACGTACGGATGACACCGGCCGGTGGGCCCGCCACGTGCGGGCCCACCGCTGTCGGTACGGCGTCCGTTCTCCGAAGAACGTCCGGCGGCCCGTCCCGCCGATCACCACCGACCAAGTGAGGCACCCGCAACCGATGAGTATCGACGTCGCCAACGAGTCAGGCGTCTCCAGTGTGGACGAGGAGAGGCTCTCCCGTCTGGCCCGGCACGTGCTCGACGCCATGCGCGTCCACCCGTTGGCCGAGCTGTCCGTCGTGCTGGTGGACGAAGGCCCCATGACCGATCTGCACGTTCGCTGGATGGACGAGCCCGGCCCCACCGACGTGCTCTCCTTCCCCATGGACGAGCTGCGTCCCGGCGGCCCCGGCCGCACCAGCGACCCCGGTGTGCTCGGTGACGTGATCATCTGCCCGCAGGTCGCGGAGCGTCAGGGGGAGAAGGCCGGTCACGGCACCGAGGCCGAGATCGACCTGCTGTGCACCCACGGCATCCTCCACCTGCTCGGCTACGACCACGCCGAGCCCGAGGAGCACAAGGAGATGTTCGGTCTCCAAGGCGAGATCCTCGCCGCCTGGCGTGAGCGCGAGGCGGCCGGGGAGAGCACGTCCGAAGGGGACGAGACCGCCCGATGAGCGCCTCACTGTGGCCGGACCCCGCCTCGATGGGCGGGGCGGAGCCCTGGGTGTGGATCGTGGCCCTCGCGGTGGCCCTGGCCCTCACCGGGATCGCCGGTTTCCTGGTGGCGGCGGAGGTCGCCGTCACGAGGGTGATGGCGGTCGGCATGGAGGCGACCTACGGTGAGCGGGCCGTCAAGGCGAGCCCCGCCTGGGAGCGGGTCGCCGCGGACACCACCGCCCACCTGAACACGCTGTTGTTCCTGCGCGTGGTGTGCGAGGTCTGCGCGGTCCTGGCGGCCGCCGTGGGCATGCTGTTCCTGTGGGGGCCGGGGTGGCCCGCGCTGGTGGTCACCGCGCTCGTGATGATCGTGGTGGAGTGCGTGCTCATCGCCGTCACCCCCAGGATCCTGGGCCGTCAGTTCGCCGGGCCCATCGCCAGGGTCAGCGCCACCGTCGTGCATCCGCTCCGGTTCGTGCTCGGTCCGCCGGCCCGACTGCTGGTGGGGGCGGGACGCGCGCTCACCCCGCGTGGAAAGGGCGATCGTGAGGGGCCGTTCAGCAGTGAGGTCGAGCTGCGCAAGCTGGTGGACCTGGCCGAGCGCGGAGAGGTGATCGACGCCGAGGAACGGCAGATGATCCATTCCGTGTTCAAGCTCGACGACACCTCCGTCCGCGAGGTCATGGTGCCCCGGCCCGACATCGTCTTCACCAACCGCGCGGCCGACGCCGACGCGGTCCTCACCCTGGCGCTGGCCAGCGGATACTCGCGGATCCCGGTCACGGGCGAGGACGAGGACGACGTGGTCGGCATCGTCTATCTCAAGGACCTCGTGGAGCGGTTGCGCGATCGGTGGGCGGCGGCCGCCGGTGGGGCCGAGGAGGTTCCGTTGACGGCGGGCGACGTGATGCGTCGTGCCACCTACATTCCCGACACCAAGCCCATCGACGAGTTGTTGCGCGAGATGCAGAAGCAGCGCAACCACGTCGCGGTCGCCATCGACGAGTACGGCGGTACCGCCGGACTGGTGACCCTGGAGGACATCGTGGAGGAGATCGTCGGTGAGATCACCGACGAGTACGACCACGAGATCCCTCCGGTGGAGCGGTTGGACGAGGATCGTGTCCGGGTGACCGCGCGGTTGCCTCTGGGCGAGCTCGCCGAGCTCTTCCCCGACCGGGACCTGGAGGTGTCCGACGTGGAGACGGTGGGCGGTCTGGTGGCGTTCGTGCTGGGTCGGGTCCCGGCCGGAGGCGCCCAGGCGGAATACGCTGGACTCAGACTCACCCTGGAGGGCAAGAGCAGCCGCCGCAACCGGATGACGACGGTTCTGGTGGAACGGCTCCCGGTCGAGGAGACCGAGTCCGAAGGGGACAAGGACAAGCACACGAGGAGCACGGACCAGTGACGGACACGACGGGGCTCGGCCCCGAGGACGGCAAGCTCATCACGCTCGCGCGGGCCTCTCGGGCCCGCAACGCGGCCTCCGAGGGCGCCGCGGTGCGCGACGAGACGGGGCGCACGTACGTGGCCACCACGGTGGACCTGCCCTCGCTCAGGCTCTCCGCGCTCCAGGCGGCGGTGGCGGCGGCGGTCTCGAGCGAGGCCACCGCGCTGGAGGCCGCGGCGGTCGTCACCACGGCCGAGGCCCTGACCGAGGACGACCGCTCGGTGATGGACGATCTGAAGACCCAGGTGGTGGTGATCGCCGCCCCCGACGGGGTGCCCGCGAGCATCACCCGGCGCTGAGAAGGACACATGAACGACCTCGACCTCGAGAAGCTGCGGGTCCCTCTGGAACTCCCCTCCTATCCGGAGGGCTTCCGGAGCGGCTTCGTGTGCTTCGTGGGCCGCCCGAACGTCGGCAAGTCCACCTTGATGAACGCGCTGGTCGGGCAGAAGGTGGCGATCACCAGCAACCGTCCCCAGACCACTCGACGGACGGTGCGCGGGATCGTGCATCGCCCCGAGGCGCAGCTGATCATCGTGGACACTCCCGGGCTGCACAAGCCCCGGACCCTGTTGGGGGAACGGCTCGACTCCCTGGTGCGGTCCACGCTGGTCGAAGTGGACGTGATCGCGTTCTGTCTGCCGGCCGATGAGCCGATCGGCCGGGGCGACACCTACATCGCCAAGGAGTTGGCCGCGCAGACCCGCACCCCGGTGGTGGCCCTGGTGACCAAGGCCGACCTGGTCGACAAGGCGGCTCTCGGTGAGCATTTGATGGCCGTCGACGAGTTGGGGGACTGGGCCGACATCGTTCCGGTGTCGGCGCGGGGCGGCTATCAGTTGGACACCGTCACCGACGTGCTCTGTTCGCATCTTCCGGAGGGGCCGCCGCTCTACCCGGACGGCGATCTCACCGACGAGCCCGACGAGATGCTCGTCGCGGAGCTGGTCCGGGAGGCCGCCTTGGAGGGGGTCCGGGACGAGCTTCCGCATTCGATCGCGGTGGTCGTCGACGAGATGTACGAGCGTGAGAACACCAAGCCGGGCAAGGAATTGGTGGACATCTACGCGTCTTTGTACGTGGAGCGCCCCAGCCAGAAGGCGATCGTGATCGGTACGAAGGGTTCGCGTCTGCGCGACGTGGGCTCTCGTGCCCGTAAGCAGATCGAGGGTCTTCTGGGGCAGCGGGTCTTCCTCGACCTGCGGGTGCGTGTGGCCAAGGACTGGCAGCGCGATCCCAAGCAGCTGCGGAAGCTGGGTTTCGACCAGCAGACCTGAGGATGGACGAGGGGCCCTGGCCGTTTTCGGTCAGGGCCCCTCGTGCTGTCGCGGGCCGGGTCCCGCTTCGCGTCGTCGGACACGGTCCAGGGACGGGCGGGGCGGGTCAGCTCTGGTTGTTGAGGTCGATGGCCAGGACGGTGGCGCAGTTCTGCACGATGGGCGCGGCCCGGTCGACGAAGTCCCATCCCACGCGGGCCTCGGGGCCGGAGACGGAGACGGCCATGCCGGAGGGGGCGTCCTTGACGGGGACGGCGACGCAGCGGACGCCGACCTCCTGTTCGCCGTCGTCGATGGCGTAGCCGGTCTCGCGGATGCGGTGGAGTTCGGCGAGGAAGGCGTCGGGGTCGGTGATGGTGCGGTCGGTGGCGGCGGGCATGCCGGTGCGTCGGACGGTGGCCAGGGCCTCTTCGTCGCTGAGCTGGGACAGGAGGGCCTTGCCGACGCCGGCGGAGTGGGGCAGGACGCGGCGTCCGACCTCGGTGAACATGCGCATGGCGTGGGGTGAGGGGACCTGGGCGACGTAGATGACCTTGTCGCCGTCGAGCATGGCGAGGTTGGCGGTCTCTCCGAGGTCCTCGACGAGTTGGGCCAGGTGGGGGCGGGCCCAGGTGCCGAGCATCTGGGCGGCCTTGTCACCGAGTCCGATCAGGCGGGGGCCCAGGGCGTAGCGGCGGGAGGGGAGCTGGCGCACGTAGCCGTTGCCGACCAGGGTCCGGATGATCCGGTGGATGGTGGGCAGCGGGAGTCCGGAGGAGTCGGCGAGTTGGCTCAAGGAGGCCTCGCCGCCCTGCTCGGCCATGATCTCCAGGAGGGAGAACGCGCGGTCGAGGGACTGGACGCCACCGGGACGACGGGACGTCTCCACGGTGCTGCGGGGTTGGTCCATAGGGGGGGTCTGTGAGGCTGACAAGGGTCGTGCTCCCATGCTGAGGGCCGCTAGGTCACTGGTTCATTCTGCAATACGAAAGGCGCTTTTCGCTCTTACTCGCCCATGGAAGATCTCCGTCTCGCATCATGATACCGCCCGAACCCCTTGTTCTTCCGAATAGCAGAAGTTAATATCCGCATGTAGAAAACTGATCCCGGCTCCCGTAGGGGGAGCCCGGTTCCGTCGACGGAGGAGGACACCACACGTGGCGAGCGACATCCCGTCCGGTCTGACCGACCTGGCCACCGAACTCGACACCCGCCTGGCCGAGGCCGACGAGCGCCTCGCACGGGAGTACCCGGGCAACAACGGTGGTCGCCAGCCCATCCACAGCGTCTACGTCCCCGCCGACAAGGTCGGCGCCGGCCTGGCCACCGACTGGGGCAAGAAGGCCCTGGAAGCGCTGGAGGAGTTCGCCCCCAAGGCCTCCGACCTGGCCGAGGCCACCGGCCTGAGCGAAGAGGCCGTCGCCGACGCCCTGCCCCGGGTCCGGGAGAAGCTCACCCGGGAGCCCATCGAGGACCTGCGCGCCGACTTCGAGGACGGCTACGGCGACCCCGGTGACGAGGCCGAGGACGCCGACGCGCGCGCCGTCGCCCGCGCGTTCGCCGCCGACCTGAGGAACGGGGAGGCCACCCCCTACTTCGGTATCCGCATGAAGGGCATGGAGGCCCCCGGCCGTCACCGCGGCGTGCGTACGCTCGGCCTCTTCCTCCAGACCCTTCTGGACGAGCACGGCTCCCTCCCGGAGAACCTGGTGCTCACCCTGCCCAAGATCACCTCGGTGGAGCAGGTCGAGGCCATGACCTGGCTGAGCGGCCGCCTGGAGGAGCGCTTCGGTCTTCCGGCCGGGCGTCTGGGCTTCGAGCTCCAGATCGAGACCCCGCAGTCGATCCTGCTGACCGACGGCACCGCCGCGGTCGCGCGGATGATCCAGGCCGGCGAGGGTCGGGTCACCGCCCTGCACTACGGCACCTACGACTACAGCGCCTCCTGCGGTATCACCGCCGCGTACCAGAGCCTGGCCCACCCGGCCGCGGACCACGCCAAGGCCGTCATGCAGGTGGCCGCCGCCGGCACCGGCGTGTGGCTGTCCGACGGCGGTAGCAACATCCTGCCGGTCGGCACCCGTCAGGAGGTCCACTCGGCCTGGAGGCTGCACGCCGACCTGATCCGTCGCTCGCTGGAGCGCGGCTACTACCAGGGCTGGGACCTGCACCCGAACCAGCTCACCATCCGTTTCCTGGCCACCTACGCGTTCTACCGCGAGGCCTTCGCCCCGGCCGCCGCCCGACTCAAGGCCTACCTGGGCCAGGCCTCCGGCAACGTGATGGACGAGCCCGCCACCGCCCAGGCGCTGGCCTCGGTGCTGGCCGGTGGCCTGCGCTGTGGCGCGCTGGAGGAGACTGAGGTGGTCGAGGCCTGCGGGACCGACGCCGCGAGCATCGAGAACCTCGCCACCCGCCGGGCCGGACAGGAGAAGAAGTAGGGATGGCAGAACACGAACTGGTGGTGCGGGCCGCCCGCGCCGTCACCCCTGAGGGGGAGCGTCCCGTCAGCGTGGTGGTGGACGGTGGCCGGATCACCGACGTCCTCGACGGCGTGGACGCCACGGTCGACGCCGACCGCGAGCTGCGTCTGGCCGAGGACGAGGTCCTGCTGCCCGGGCTGGTCGACAGCCACGTGCACGTCAACGAGCCCGGCCGCACCGAGTGGGAGGGTTTCGCCAGCGCCACGCGCGCGGCCGCCCTGGGCGGTGTGACCACGATCGTGGACATGCCCCTCAACAGCGTTCCCCCCACGACCACCACCGAGGGCCTCAAGGCCAAGCGGGCCGCGGCCGAGGGCAAGCTCGCCGTGGACGTGGGCTTCTGGGGCGGTGCCGTGCCGGAGAACACCGGTCCGGACACCACGGGCGTGCTGTCCGACCTGTGGTCGGAGGGCGTGTACGGGTTCAAGGCGTTCCTCTCGCCCTCGGGCGTGGACGAGTTCGGCCACCTGACCGCCGAGCGTCTGGAGGCTGCCGCCACCGCCATCCAGGCCTTCGGTGGCCGGCTGATCGTGCACGCCGAGGACCCGAAGGTGCTGGACTCGGCGCCCGCGGCCTCGGGTCGTGAGTACGCCGACTTCCTGGCCTCCCGTCCGGACGAGGCGGAGAACGCGGCGATCTCCCTGGTGATCGAGACGGCCCGGCGTACCGGGGTGCGGGCGCACATCCTGCACCTGTCGAGCGCGTCGGCGCTGCCGCTGATCGCCCGGGCCAAGGAGGAGGGGGTGGCTCTCACGGTCGAGACCTGCCCGCACTACCTCACCCTGGCGGCCGAGGAGGTCCCGGCGGGGGCCACCAGCTACAAGTGCTGTCCGCCGATCCGAGACTCGGCCAACCGCGACCTGCTGTGGCGGGCGCTGCGCGACGGGCTGATCGACTGCGTGGTCACCGACCACTCGCCGAGCACCCCGGACCTGAAGCACCTGGACACCGGTGACTTCGGTACCGCCTGGGGCGGCGTGGCCGGTCTCCAGGTGGGCTTCGCGGCCGTGTGGACCGAGGCGTCCGGCCGTGGCGTGCCGCTCGCCGAGGTGGTGCGGTGGATGTCCGCCTCTCCCGCGGCCGTGGCCGGGGTCGAGGGCAAGGGTTCCATCGCGGTCGGGAACGACGCCGACCTGGCGGTGTTCGCTCCGGAGGAGGCCTTCCACGTGGAGGCGCGCTCCCTGGCGCACCGCAACCCGGTGAGCGCCTACGACGGCGCCGACCTCAAGGGCCGGGTGCGTCGCACCCTCCTGCGCGGTGTCGAGATCACCGCCGACAGCGTCTCCGGTCGCATGATCGCGCGCTCCTGAGCGACGCTCCGATGAGGGCGCCCCGCCGCACGGCGGGGCGCCCTCTCGCGTTCCGGGGGAGAGGGCGCGGGCGAGGCCCGGGCAGGCGAAAGGGGGAGGGCACCGTTCGTGGTGCCCTCCCCCTTCGGCGCTCGCGCGTCGACCGGGCGATCAGCCGCGCGCGGCCTCCCAACGGGCCTTGAGGTCGGCGGTGCCGGTCTCGGTCAGCGAACCGTAGACGTGCAGACGCGACATGCCTCCGTCGGGGAAGACGTCGGTGCGCACGTGGGTGACGGTCGCCGGGGCGTCCAGCACGAAGCGGTGCGGGCTGTCGGGCTCGAGGGCGGTGCGGCCCACGATCTCGAACCACTCGTCCGGCTTGTCGGAGTGGGCGTCACGGCCCAGGATGGTGATCCATCCGGCGGAGTTGCCCTTGAGGTAGGCGGTGTCGACCTCGATCGCGCGGACGCTCGCCTGCGCGGTCAGACGGAAGACCACCCAGTCGTTGCCGTTGTCACGGCGACGGCGGTTCTCCCAGCCGTCGTCCATCTTGTGGGAACGGCCCGGGGTGATGATGTTCTCCGGCGGGGAGAAGAAACGGTCCGAGGCGTCCTCGACGACACCGCCGTTGAGCAGGGCCGCGACGTCGAAGGAGCCCTGGGCGGACAGCCAGGTCGGGTCGGCGACCTGCTCGCCGTACACGCGCAGACGGGCGATGCCGCCGTCCGGGTACTGCTTGAGGCGCAGGTGCGTCCAGCGACGGGTCGAGGAGATCTCGAAGGCGTTGGCGGCGTGGCCGTACGCGGGGGTACGGGGGACCAGCTCGGTCCACTCGGCGGCCAGCAGCTCCTCGGTCGTGGGGGTGCCCTCGACGTGGGTCGCCTCGAGGGAGACCTCGGTGGGCTGGTTGCCGCGGAAGTGGGCGGTGTCGATGTTCACGCCGCGGATCACGCCGGGCAGGGCCAGGCGGATGAGCGCCCAGTCGTGGTCCTCGGAGGTCGGGTGCGGCTGCTCGGCGCTGACACCGCGGCGACGGCGGGTCTCCCAGCCGTCCATGACCTTGCCCTTGTGGCCGAAGGCGTGCGGGTCGAACTTGCCGGGCTCGGGCTTGAGGAGGTTCTCGCGGTGGGCGAAGAACTCGTCGTTGGCCGCGACGACGCTGCCGCCCAGACGCCGGTCGGCGAGGTCGACCAGGCCCGAGAAGTCGAGCTTGGTGTCCTTGTAGTCGGCGTAGGGGTCACCGCCCTGGTAGGGCTGGGCGTTGTAGGCACGAGGATCGAAGGGCTGGGCCCCGCTCATGGTTCTCCTGTCGTATCGATGGGTGGGACTTTTCTAGATTGTCAGGAGAAACCGGTTAATTCCAGCGAAAGTTTATGATCATTACGTTCACCTGGACTGAACATTCGCGGCTCGCAGGGTCGACGCGGTCTCGGCCAGGGCCCGAAGCGTCGCCTCGATCTGTGGTCGCTGCCCCGCCCCGGCCCGCACGGCCCAGACCACGTGACGGCGCGGCTGGTCGATCTGGGGGGTGCGCAGGGCCACCTCCGGTGTGTCGGCCGCCGCGGCCAGGCGGGGGATGAGGGCCACGCCCAGCCCGGCGGCGACCATGTCGAGGATGGCCCGCCAGTCCGAGGCCACGTGCCCCTGTTCCGGAACGAAACCGGCCTGCGCGCAGGCGGCGATGGTGATGTCCCGCCACGGCCCCGACGCCCCGTAGATCCACGGTTCGTCGGCCAGGTCGCGCAGACCCAAGGCCGGGGCCGAGGCCAGCCGGTGCTGGACGGGCAACGCCACGTCCAGGGGGTCGGCGAGAAGCTCGCCGCGCTCGTAGCGTCCATCCTGGTCACTGGGGGCCTGGGCGGCCAGCGACAGACCGATGTCGATCTCACCCGCGGCCAACAATTCGTACACCTCGGCGGCGTCGGCCTGGTGCACCCGGGTGCGCAGATCCGGGCGGGTACGCCGCAGGATCTTCAGGGTCGGGACCACCAGGGTCGGGATGGCGGTGGCGAAGGCCCCGATCCGGACCCGTCCGGCCTCGCCCCGCACGAACCCGTCGAGTTCGGCCTCGGCCCGCTCCAACTGTGCCAGGACCACGTCGGTGTGGCGCAGCAGCACGTGGGCGGCGTCGGTCAGCCGGACTCGCCGACCGTGCGCCTCCAGCAGGGCCACACCCACCTGTTGGGACAGGGAGGAGAGCTGCTGGGAGACGGCGGAGGGGGTCATGGACAGGGCCTCGGCGGTGGCCCGGACTGTGCCGAGCTCCTGGAGGGTGCGGAGCACACGGAGTTTGCGCAGATCCCAGTCGGTCATCTTCACAGACATACCATTCACCTCCGCTTAACGGATTCGGTGGCGTGCTCGAAACGGTTCCGAGAACGAAGGGCGGGCGCACGGTCACCGTGCGCCCGCCATGAGAGGGGGAGGCCCCGAAGGTCCGGGCGGGTTCGCCGCCCGGACGTTCTCGGTCTACCGGCCGGGGGTCCGGTCGGCCTCGGGACGGTCGGAGTCGCTGCTCCGGTAGGTGGCTCCGGCTTGATCGGTGTACTTGGCCTCACCGGGGCCGGCGGTACCGATGTCGGCCTGGTCGATGTCGGCGGGCGTACCGGAGGCCGGTCGACCGATCACGTTGAAGCAGATGTTCAACAGGATCGACACGATCGCGGCACCGATGATGCCCGAGTGGGCGATGAGCTCGACCGACTCGGGCAGGAAGGCGTAGAAGGTCGGGTAGGCCAGCGGGATGATGGCCACACCGATCGAGGACGCCACCAGGATCAGGTTGAGGTTGTTGGTGAAGTCCACCTTGGCCAGAGTCTTCACACCGCTGGAGGCGACGCTGCCGAACAGCACCAGACCGGCACCGCCCAGCACGGGGGTCGGGATGGCGGCCATCACGCCACCGAGCACGGGGAACATGCCCAGGGCGAGAAGGATGGCGGCGCCGGTGGCGACCACGTAGCGGCTGCGGATACCGGTCAGGGCCAGCAGACCGATGTTCTGGGCGAAGGAGCTGGTCGGGGTGGCGCTGAAGATCGGACCGATGATCGAACCGCTCACGTCGGCGCGCAGACCGGCCGAGATGCGCTTGGCGTCGATCTTGGTGCCGGTGATCTCACCGACCGCGATGATGTGGGACGCGCCCTCGGTGAGCACCACCAGCATGATGATGCACATGGTGATGATCGCGGTGACCTGGAACTGCGGGGCACCGAAGTAGAACACCGAGGCCGGGTTGAACACGATGTCGGCCTCGCCGACACGGCTGAAGTCGGCCATGCCCAGCGGGATCGAGACGAGGGTGCCGACGAGCAGACCGAGAAGGATCGACAGACGACCCCAGATGCCCGGGAAGAGTCGAGAACCGATGAGGATGACGGCGAGGGTCAGGCCGGCCAGACCCAGGTTGGCCATCGGAGCGGCGTCGACCTGCTCACCGTTGAACGTGGTGGTCGACCCGTCCATGATCCAGCGGGCGGCCACCGGCATCAGGCTGATGCCGATCACGGTGATGATCGTTCCGGTGACGATCGGGGGGAAGAAGCGGATGAGCTGACCGAAGAAGGGGGTCAGGATGAGCCCGAAGACACCGGCGGCCATCGAGGCGCCGAAGGCGATGGGCAGGTTCTCGCCGCCCTGACCGGCGGCCAGGGCGGTGATGGCGCTGACGGGGACGAAGGAGGTGCCGACCACGATCGGCAGCTGCGCGCCGAGTCGGCGGTGTCCCACGGTCTGGAGAAGAGTGGCGATACCCGCCACGAGAAGCGCACCGCTGACGAGGATTCCCATGGCGGCGGGGTCGTTCGCGAGCCCAGCGGCGGCGCCTACTACGAGTGCCGGTGCCACCGCACCGGCGTACATGGTGAGAATGTGCTGGAGTCCGTAGACGAGCAGAAGCCGCGCGGGCAGCTTCTCGTCCTCGGGGCGAGCGGGGGTCGTGGCGGTTGTTGTGGCCGAGTCCTTCGCGGACGGACTGTTCGACATGGCCAGTTTCCAGCCTTTGCGATCGGCGGTCAGGGGATGACCTGGGTTCGGATTCGGGGGATCCGTTGATGTCGCGCCGACCTCGGTACACCCGATTCAAGAAGTACGACGGAGGTCGGTGGGGCCCATGAAGACGGGCAGGCGAGGAGAACCTCGGATATTGATCCCGGGCGGGACACGCGTGTCGCACGAGGAGGGACAGGCCTCGGTCGTGGAGGTGCACTCCGGTTCGGGAGCCGGGGCCCGGCCGCACGCGCGGGCCCCGGAGTAGGAAGGTGTGGAACGGGTGTCGGCCCGTTCCACGGGGGACGTTCGGTCCTCGGTCCCGCGCGGCGGGGTCCGGGAGGGAACGTGCCCTGAACGGGTCCTTTAGAGGAAGCCCGGGACGGTCTTCCAGGCGTCGCCGGCCTCGGGGGCGTCGTCACGCTGGACGACGGCCTCGATCTTGCCGTAGGGCCGGTCGGCGGCGAAGAAGACCTCGTTCGGGTTGTCCAGGTCGAACGAGGACAGGTCCACGAGGAAGTGGTGCTTGTTGGGCATGGAGAAGCGGATCTCCGCGATCTCCGGGTGGGCCTCCAGGACGGCCTTGCCCATCGCGTACAGCGTCTGCTGGAGGGCGAGGCTGTGGGTCTCGGCGAAGGCCTCGAGGCACAGCGCGCGCACGGAGGCGTAGGTCTTGTCGAAGTCGTGGTCGGTGCCGACGTAGCGCCAGCGGGCGGCGACGTCGGTGGCCAGGATCCGGTCGGTGGTCTCCTGAAGAGTGGTGTACCGGGTCTTGGGGAAGCCGTGGAACTCCGAGCCGGTGGACTTGAGGACGGTCAGGCCCTCGAATCCGGAGACCACCCACTCCTTGTCACCGTCCTTGTTGACGATGGTGTTGCGGGTCTCGGCGCCGTTGCGGGAGAACGCGTGGTCGTGCGGGCCGCTGGAGGTGTTGATCCGGTCCCAGGAGTACTCCTCGATCTCCTGGCGGGCGCCGTGCACGTAGTCGTGCTCGTCCACGAAGTGGCGGGCCAGACGCAGGGCGAAGTCCTCGATCGCGCCGACGCCGCCCCACTCGCGGGCCTTGGCGTAGACGGTGTTCTTCTGGGTGTCGGTCGGCAGACACGTGCCGTTGTCACCGATGGTGTGGACTTCCTCCAGGTCTCCGCGGAGCTGGGAGGTGACGTTGACGTCCTTGATCCGGTGGACGTCGGTGTCGCGGTTGATGTGGACGAGACGGACCTCGGCCTTGCCGTACTGGTTGTCTCCGAGCTTGATGCCCATCAGGGTGAACTCCATCCATGTGGATTCTTTTCATCGCTTGCGCCGCCATGTGCCTCGGCCTGCGCAGTGTGCGTATGAGGGAGGACCGCTGTGGTCATGCGGAAGGACCTGTCACGCACTCGAAGATGTGGGGGGACTGGGGTCGGGTGTTCTGCCTGGATCTCCTCCTTGGTCCGGATGTCGCTTTCACCGGGGCGGGAGGACGCCGGTCACGGGGTGAGCCAGGTCCCGTGGGGCGTCCGTACCGCTAGGAGCCCCGGTAGGTCGAGTAGGCGAACGGGCTCAGGAGGAGCGGCACGTGGTAGTGCGAGTCCTCGTCGGCGAGGTCGAACACGATGGTGACCTCGGGGTAGAACCCCTTCTGCCCGGTCGCGGTGAAGTAGGCCTCGGTGTCGAACACGACCCGGTAGTACCCGGCCTGAAGCCGCTCGGGTCCGAAGTCGGGGACACGGCCGTCATCGTTGGTGCGGCCCTCGGCGACCGGCTTCCACGAGGTGCGCTCGCGGTCGGCGGCGGCCTCCAGACGGACGGGGACGTCGCGGGCGGGGCTGCCCAGCGCGGCGTCGAGGACGTGTGTGGTCACGTGGCTCATGCTGCCTCCAGGAGTTTGACCAGGCGCAGCCCGGCGATCTTGCGCAGTTCCTCGCCGACGACGGAGAGCTCGGTCTCGGTGTCGTTGTCCAGACGGGCGACCAGGTCGGCGAGGAGTTCGCGGCCGGTCCGTCCGCTCGCGCAGACGAGGTAGATCTGGCCGAAGCGGCCTTCGTACTCGCCCTGGGCGAAGGTGAAGATCCGCTGGACACGAGCGGAGGCGTCGTCGGTGTCGGCCGCGAACGCGGACTGTTCACCGCGCGACCACGCGGACTCGGTGTCCTCGCCTTCGGCCTTCTCCCCGATGCGGGGGTGGCGGGCCAGGGCGGTGGCGGCCTCTTCGGAGGTGATCGCTCGGGCGTGCCCGTCGGCACTGGCGAGCAGGGTCTCCCTGTCGGCGAAGGGCGCTTCGGAGGCGAGCGCCTCCACCCAGCGGTCCACGTTGAGGCACTGCGCGAGTTCGGTGCGCAGCTCCTCCTTGGACAGCCGGTTCAGGCGGGCCAGTCCCGGGTCGGGGACGGCCGCCCCCGACGCGTCCGGGGTGGTCTCGGGCATGTGTACTCCCGTGGCTCCGTGCATTTCGTAGAGCAGATTGCGGATTCCGTATTACGGATTGGGGGGACTCTAGTTCATGCCAGTGTGACCTTGTCAACACTCGCAAGGGGCATCCTGCGAAAAACTCCGAAATCTGTGACCTCGGCGCAAGAAGTAGTGAAGTTCACGTCGGCTTCCGAGGCTGGTGGTGCGCTTGGGGCACATGAGGTCACACTCCGTTCAAAGTGAGCGGACCGGAGTGGTTGACAAGGGGCGGTGGCTCAGCGCACACTCAGATCATTCCTTAAAGCGAAATCTGATTTCCGCAATGTGGAAGTAGCTGCTGGAGGCAACGCATGAGCCACACACTCGGGTACACGGTGAACTGCTCCCTGCTGTTCACCGAGCTCCCCGTCAACGAGCGCCCCCAGGCCGCACGGGACGCGGGCTTCCACGCCGTCGAGTTCTGGTGGCCCTTCGAGAGCGCCACGCCCGCCCAGGCCGAGGTCGACGCCTTCGTCGGCGCCATCGAGAAGGCGGACGTCCGACTCACCGGCCTGAACTTCTTCGCCGGCCGGCTCCCGGGCCCGGACCGCGGCGTGCTCTCCCACCCCGACCGCGCCGCCGAGTTCCGCGCCAACATCGACGTGGTCGTCGGTATCGCCGAGCGCACCGGGACCACCGGCTTCAACGCCCTCTACGGCCTGCGGCAGGAGGGCGTCGACCCGGCCGAGCAGGACCGGATCGCCCTGGAGAACACCCTCGCCGCGGCCGAAGGCGTCGCCAAGGTCGGCGGCACCGTCCTCATCGAGCCGATCAGCGGCTCCGAGGACTACCCCTTCAAGACCGCCGAGGAAGGGCTCGCCTTCGTCGCCAAGGCCAAGGAGGCCGGCGCCGCGAACGTCGCGCTCCTCGCCGACTTCTTCCACCTGGCCGTCAACGGCGACGACGTCGCCGCCGTGGTCCGTGAGCACGCCGCGTCCTTCGGTCACATCCAGATCGCCGACGCCCCCGGCCGCGGCGAGCCCGGCACCGGCGACCTCGCCATCGACGAGCTGCTGAGCGCCTCCCAGGCCGGCGGCTACCAGGGCCTGGTGGGCCTGGAGTACAAGCCCACCGTCCCCACCACCGAGAGCTTCGGCTGGCTGCGCTGACGCGCGGCCCGGCCGCCCGACCGCCTCGGGTGCACTGCGAAGATCCGGTGTACCCGAGGCTTCCAAGCCACACAGAGTCCGGTGCGAGACACGCCACCGGGCGTACCGACAGACAGACAAGGACTCCGCCATGTCCGCGAAGAAGATCGCCTTCATCGGCCTCGGCATCATGGGTCTGCCCATGGCCGTCAACCTCGTCCGCGCCGGTCACACCGTCACCGGCTTCAACCGCAGCCCCCAGCGTGTCGACTCCCTGGTCGCCGAGGGCGGTCTGCGCGGTGGCAGCATCGCCGAGGCCGTGGCCGACGCCGAGGTCGTCATCACGATGGTCCCGGACTCCCCGGACGTCGAGGCCGTGCTGGCCGGTGAGGGCGGCGTCTTCGAGAACGCCAAGCCCGGCACGCTCGTCATCGACATGAGCACGATCCGCCCGGACGTCGCCCGTTCCGTCGCCGGCATCGGCGCCGAGCGCGGCTTCCGTGTTCTGGACGCCCCGGTCAGCGGCGGCGAGGCCGGTGCCATCGAGGCCAAGCTCTCGATCATGGTCGGCGGTTCCCAGGAGGACTTCGACGCGGCCCGTCCGGTCTTCGACGTCCTGGGCACCACCCCCGTCCTGGTCGGCCCCAGCGGCTCCGGTCAGACGGTCAAGGCCGCCAACCAGCTCATCGTGGCCGGCAACATCCAGCTCCTCGCCGAGGCCCTGGTGTTCCTGGAGGCCCACGGTGTGGACACCGAGTCCGGCCTGGAGGTCCTCGGCGGCGGTCTCGCCGGCAGCACCGTCCTCCAGCGCAAGGGCAAGGGGATGCGCGAGCGCAACTTCACCCCGGGCTTCCGGATCGCCCTGCACGACAAGGACATGCGCATCGTCACCGACTCCGCCCACGCCGCCGGCGTAGCGGTGCCGCTCGGTGCCCAGGTCGCCCAGAACGTCGCCGCGCTCAAGAACCAGGGGCACGGCGGCCTCGACCACTCGGCGCTCCTCAAGATCGTCGAGCAGCTCTCCGGCCGCGGCGAGTAGTCACCGCGACCGCACACCGTATGACCGGGGCGTCGTCTCGCCCCCGGGTGTTGGCCCACCCGGGAGGCCGGCGAACACGCCGCCCCACCCCTGGCACCTGTTTCCCCGGGCCGGGGGCGACCGATCGAACACGGTCGTCCCCGGCGCACCGGACACCCCAGCACTGAAGGGTTCGCACCCATGGCGAAAATGCCCGCGATGAACGCGGTCGTGGAGGTCCTCAAGGACGAAGGCGTCGACACCGCCTTCGGCTGCCCCGGCGCGGCGATCCTGCCGCTCTACAAGGCGATGGAGGACGTCGGCGGCATCGAGCACCTGACCGTCCGCCACGAAGAGGGCGCCACCCACATGGCCGACGGTTGGTCGCGCACCACCGGCAAGGTCGGTGTGGCGATCGGTACCTCCGGTCCCGCCGGCACCAACATGATCACCGGTCTGTACACCGCCATCGCGGACTCGGTCCCGATCGTGTGCATCACCGGTCAGCAGCGCACCGACCTGCTCGACAAGGAGGGCTTCCAGGCGGTCGACATCGTCGAGATCGCCAAGCCCGTCACCAAGTGGGCCGTCCAGATCAAGGAGGCCGCGACCGCTCCGTGGATCTTCCGCGAGGCCTTCCGGATCGCCCAGGAGGGTCGTCCCGGCCCCGTCCTGATCGACATTCCGCTGGACGTCGCCCAGCAGGTCATCGAGTACGACCCCGAGCTGGACGCCGCGCTCAAGATCAACACGGTCGAGCCGCACCTGCCCCGCGTCGAGAAGGCCCTCGACCTGCTGCTGGAGGCCGAGCGTCCGCTCATCCTCGCCGGCGGCGGCGTGATCCTGGCCGAGGCCTCCGACGAGCTGCGCGAGCTCGCCGACTACCTCCAGGTGCCCGTCCAGGTCACCCTCATGGGCAAGGGTTCCTTCGACGAGGACTCCCCGCTGTACTCCGGTATGACCGGTGTCCAGACCTCCCAGCGCTACGGCAACGCCTCCTTCCTGGAGTCGGACCTGGTCCTGGCCGTGGGCGCGCGCTTCGCCGACCGCCACACCGGCCAGATCGACGTCTACCGCGGTGAGCGCAAGTTCATCCACGTCGACATCGAGGCCACCCAGATCGGCCGTGTCTTCGAGCCGGACCTGGGCGTAGTCTCCGACGCCAAGCTGTTCCTCCAGGAACTGCTGAACGCCGCCAAGCGCCGGAACGCCAAGGCTCGGGTCGAGTCGTGGATCTCCCGCGTCGGAGAGCTCAAGACCACCCTGACCCGTCGTGAGGACTTCGACAGCGTCCCGGTCAAGGCGCCGCGCGTCTACAAGGAGATCAACGAGGTCTTCGACGAGGACACCTACTTCGTCACCGCGATCGGCCTCTACCAGATCTGGGGCGGCCAGCACCAGAAGGCCTACAAGCCGCGCCACTACCAGATCTGTGGTCAGGCCGGCCCGCTCGGCTGGGAGATCCCCGCCGCCATCGGTGTCAAGAAGGCGCTCAAGAACACCGACCCCGACGCCGAGGTCGTGGGCATCGTCGGCGACTACGGCTTCCAGTACATGGTCGAGGAACTGGCCGTCGCCGCCCAGTACGACGTTCCCTACGTCATCATCATGCTCAACAACGAGTACCTGGGCCTGATCCGTCAGGCGTCGATCCCGTTCGACATGAACTACCAGGTGGACATCCACTACGACGAGTACGGCACCGACAACGTCAAGCTCATGGAGGCCTACGGCTGCTCCGGGCGTCGCGTCTGGGAGCCCTCCGAGATCCGGGACAGCCTGGAGTGGGCCCGCAAGGAGGCCAAGGCCACCTCTCGTCCGGTGTTGGTCGAGATCATGATCGAGCGCGAGGCCAACACGCCGCACGGCCCGGCCATCGACGCGGTCAAGGAGTTCGAGCCGCTGCCGGAGGCCTGATCCCGATCCACTGAACCACCATGGGGCTGGACCTGCACCCCGGCCCCATGGTCCGGCCTCCTCCGAGACCGGCAGGAGGAGGCCCCAGAGGGGCGACGGTGTTCTTCGCTGGCACACCGTCGCCCCTCCGTCATGCCCCGGGCCTCTGAGACAGAGGGGTCAGCCGCAGTAGGCGGCCTCTTCGCCGATGATCCGGTAGGGGCAGTCGGCGTAGTCGAGAAGTCGGAGCACGGCCTCCTCGTTGCGGGCCGTCTCGCGTTCGATCACCGACGAGGGCGGATAGAAGCCGCCGTCGGAGAGGCTCTTCGGGTACATCTCGTAGGTGAAGTTGACGATGTTCTGGTCGGCCCACAGCCAGTCGTTGATGGATCCGTCCGTGACGTACAGATCACTGGACTGTTGGGGCGTGTACCCGTTGGCCTCGGCCATGTACTCGCCCAGGGCCCGGTGGGTGTCGTACTCCTCCCGTGTCATCCCGTCGGTGACCTCGTCGTAGGTGTATCCGAACGGCCACAGGATGAGTTCGCTGAAGGTGTGGAAGTCGATGGCCGTGGTGATCTGCTGTTCGCCGTCGACCACACGGCCGCGCACGAAGTCGGCGACGGCCCGGACCTCGGGGGCCGACTCGGCCTCGGGGCCCCGGTAGGTGATGCTGTCGGGGTTGTCGGAGGCGCCGCCGCAGCAGCCCCAGTTGTAGGCCCAGTTGCGGTTCAGGTCGGTACCGACCGACGAGGAGCCCTCATTGGGCTGGCGGTTCTTGCGCCAGTCCCGCCAGGTGTCCCCGGCCATGTCGTACTCACTGCCGTCCGGGTTGACGTTGGGCAGGATCCAGATCTCCCGTCCGTCGACCAGCTCGGTGATCCGCGGATCCTCGCCGTAGCCCTCGGTGAACAGGCGCATCAGGTAGATCGCCATCTCCACGGTCAGATGCTCCCGCGCGTGCTGGGAGTGGGTGAACAGGACCTCGGGCAGGTCCTGGTCGGTGGAGACGTCGCCGCTGATCTTGATCGCGACCAGGTCCTGGCCCTCGTAGGAGCTGCCGTACACCTCCTGGGCGGCGATGTCGGGGTTGTTCTCGACCACCTCGTCGATGATCTCCAACAGTTCCGGATAGGTGGTGTACCCCGGGTCGGGGGAGGCGTAGGTCTCCGGGAGGGACAGGGGTTCGGCGGTGTAGCCGAGCGCGTCGAGTTCGGCGATCTCGCTCGACGAGCCGGTGATCAGGACGGAGTCGTCTCCGACGTGGTCGATCGCCACGCCGGTATCGGCGATCTCGGTGCGTTCCTGCGCGGTGGCCACCCCGTCGATCTCGTAGAGACCGTAGGCGGGTTCGGCGTTCGCGCTTCCCGTGACCAGGCCGCCCAGGAGCAGGGCGCCGACGGAGACGGGGACGAGGGTTCTTCGAAGGGGTGTGGGGGTCGGGATCTTCACGTCGCCTCCATGAGCGGGGTGTGAGGCTTCGAACACGTGGCGGTATTGGAGATCGTCCCGAGGTGGGATGTCAACACGGGCGGGGGGTGTGGGGGATCGTCCTGTTTAGGGTTCTCCGCACGTGAAGCCCGCTTTCCGGAGGAGTGTGCGGATACGCTCCGTGTCCACATGCGGCCATAAGGTATCGGGTCTCTCGGGGGATCCCGTGCGCGGGCACGACGAGCGCCCCGGATCGTGTGATTTCGGGGCGCGGGTTCGTATGGCTGAGGATGTCCGTCGGCGGTACCGGCCCTGCGTCGGCACGGCTTACGTGTCTTGATCGGCGTGAGCGAGCGGGCCCGGGTGTTGGCCGCACCCTGGGTCCCGCCGACGGACTCCGTATGACCCCCCTAGCACTGAAGGGTTCCCCCCAAGGGTAACCCTTCGAGGGCTATATCTTGAAGTCGAGTTACCCATGTCGGCAGATCGGTTTAAATCGTCACGAGACGGTGGAAACGTCCCAGGTCATGGCCGCATGATCTCACTATGTGAGCGTCGAGTATCGAATTCTCGTGGACGTCTGCTAGCGTGACGATCGTTATGCTGCGCGTGCTGCTCCTCCTTAGTGGCCGCGGCGGGGATCGTTAGACGGTCGGCCCCCTCGCCGCGGGACTTCGGCTTGCCGTGTCGACCACGTCATCACGTGCCACACTCTCTCCGAGGAGCAACACCGTTATGGTGCCGCAGCAGAAGTCCAGCCCCATGCCGTTCCAGCGCTACCAGGCCTTCACGCCGGTGGACCTGCCGGACCGCACCTGGCCCTCCAAGACGATCACCAAGGCCCCCCGCTGGCTGTCCACCGACCTGCGCGACGGCAACCAGGCGCTGATCGAGCCGATGGACCCGGCCCGCAAGCGCGAGATGTTCGAGCTGCTGGTCGGGATGGGCTACAAGGAGATCGAGGTCGGCTTCCCCGCCGCGAGCCAGACCGACTTCGACTTCGTCCGGTCCCTGATCGAAGAGGACCTGATCCCCGACGACGTCCAGATCTCCGTCCTGACCCAGGCCCGCGAGGACCTGATCGAGCGCACCGTGCAGAGTCTGGTCGGCGCCAAGCGCTCCACCGTCCACCTGTACAACGCCACCGCGCCCACCTTCCGCCGCGTGGTCTTCAAGGTCGACCGTGAGGCCTGCAAGAACATCGCCGTCGAGGGCACCCGGCACGTCGTGCGCTTCGCCGAGCGGTACCTGGGCGAGACCGAGTACTTCGGCTACGAGTACTCGCCGGAGATCTTCATCGACACCGAGCTGGACTTCGCCCTGGAGGTCTGCGAGGCCGTCATGGACGTGTGGCGGCCCGGCCCCGGTCGCGAGATCATCCTGAACCTGCCGGCGACCGTCGAGCGCGCCACCCCCAACGTCTACGCCGACCAGATCGAGTGGATGAGCCGCAACCTGTCCCGGCGCGAGCACGTGGTCCTGTCCGTGCACCCGCACAACGACCGCGGCACCGGGGTGGCCTCCGCCGAACTGGCGGTCATGGCCGGCGCCGACCGGGTCGAGGGCTGCCTGTTCGGGCACGGCGAGCGCACCGGCAACGTCTGCCTGGTCACCCTGGGCCTGAACCTGTTCAGCCAGGGCGTGGACCCCGAGATCGACTTCTCCGACATCGACGAGATCCGTCGCACGGTCGAGCACTGCACCCAGCTGCCGGTCGCCCCGCGCCACCCCTACGGCGGCGACCTGGTCTACACGGCCTTCTCCGGCTCCCACCAGGACGCCATCAAGAAGGGCTTCGACGACCTGAACGCCCGCGCGGCCGAGGCCGGTACCCCGGTCGAGGCCTACCCGTGGGACGTGCCCTACCTGCCGATCGACCCCAAGGACGTGGGCCGCAACTACGAGGCGGTCATCCGGGTCAACAGCCAGTCCGGCAAGGGCGGTGTCTCCTACATCATGCAGCGGGACCACTCCCTGGACCTGCCGCGCCGTCTGCAGATCGAGTTCTCCCAGGTCATCCAGCAGTTCACCGACGCCGAGGGCGGCGAGTTCCCGGCCGACCGCATCTGGGAGATCTTCTCCAAGACCTACCTGTCCGAGACCGGCCCGGTGTCGGTGCTGGCGCACCGCTCCAGCACCGCGGAGGACGGCACCTACCGGATCGAGGCCGACACCCGCGTCAACGGCGAGGTACGAGAGCTGTCCGGTACCGGCAACGGTCCCATCTCCGCCTTCGCCGACGCCCTGACCGAGGTGGACGTCAAGGTCCGGGTCATCGACTACATCGAGCACTCCATGGGCGAGGACGGCAACGCCCGCGCCGCCGCCTACGTGGAGGCCGAGATCGACGGTCGCGTGGTGTGGGGCGTGGGCATCCACAGCAGCATCACCACGGCCTCCCTGCGCGCCATGTGCAGCGCCATCGGCCGCGCCTGATCCGAGACGAGGGCGGGCCCGGGACCGACACGGTCCCGGGCCCGCCCTCGTGCGCTCGGAAGGCCCGCGGGCTACTCGTAGCCGAACTTCTGGGTCCAGGCGTTGGACGCCTCGCCGACACCGATGGCGGTCAGATCGCAGTTGAGGATGTTGGCGCGGTGGCCGGGACTGTTCATCCAGGCCTCCATCACCTGCTCCGCGCTGCTCTGGCCCTTGGCGACGTTCTCCGCGCCCCAGGAGGAGTAGCCGTGACGTCGGGCCCGATCGCCGGGCCCCTCTCCGTCGGGGTTGTCGTGCGCCATGTAGTCGCGGGCGGCCATGTCCTCGCTGTGCTCCTGGGCGGCGGCGGTGAGCCGGCCGTCCACGTGCACCGGGTCGCAGCCCTGGGCGGCGCGTTCCTCGTTGACCAGGTTCACCACGGCGGTGGCCCGGGGGCCGGACGAGGTCGGGGTCTCGTCTCCGTTCCCACCGCCACCGTTCGTGCCGCCTCCGTCGTCGCCTCCGCCGTCCTCGTCGGAGTTCGGACGGTCGGAGCTCTCAGCGGTGTCCTCGGGGGAGTAGGAGGCGGTGGCCTGGTCGCTCCGCGGGCCGCTGTCGCCGCCGGGGCCGTCGCGCTCGGGCGAGGCGGTGGGCTCGACGAAGAAGTCGTCGTCCTCTTCGGCGCCGGGGACCATGGAGTCGTCGGCGACCCCCTCACCGGACGCCCCGAGGGTGGGCGAACCGTCGGCGGGGCCGGTCTCGTCCCCGACCCCGTGCAGGATCAACGCCCCGGCCAGGGTCAGACCGATGGGTACCGCCGCCACACCCGCCACCAAGGGCAGGGCGCGGCCTCTCCGGCGTCGTTCCGGGTGGCCCTCACGAGAAGCCGCCTCCTGTTCACGAGGGCTCTTCCTGCGTCTGCCTCGGCGACCTCGCGCCATATCGCTGCACCTTCCGTGCCGGGATGGGGAATCGTGCGGGCACCCCTGCGGGGTGGTCGGGACGGAGGGCCCGACGGGGTTGGCGCCGACCGGGGAGTGTCCCTCCCCGGGAGGACTCCTCCCGTGCCCACGGCCACGTGTGGCTTCGGTGACCGGGAGTCCGAGGGGGTCTTCCACGGTTCATGGACCGCGTACGCCGCGGGGGAAGGGCGGCGTGCCCTGGTCATCGGACTCCTAGCGCGTGAGAGTAGAGCAAATGTAGGGAAAAGGGAATCCAAAACGTAATAAAGCTGATCAGAGTGGCGGGAGTCGTCGGAGAGGTCGGGACATCCGCGACAATGGAAGGGTGAGCCTCTACCGTGACGAGGGTGTCGTCCTGCGCAACCAGAAGCTGGGCGAGGCCGACCGCATCATCACCCTCCTGACCCGACGCACCGGCCTGGTGCGCGCCGTCGGCAAGGGGGTGCGCCGGACCAGATCGCGCTTCGGCGCCCGCCTGGAGCCGTGCACCCACGTCGACGTCCAGTTGCACACCGGGCGCACCCTCGACGTCATCACCCAGGCCGAGACCGTGCGCTCCTACGGGGCCGCCGTGGTCCACGACTACTCCCGTTACACGGCCGCCACCGCGATGCTGGAGACCGCGGAGAAGGTCGTCGCGGTGGAGAAGGACCCGGCGCTGCGCCAGTTCCTCCTGCTCATCGGAGCCCTGCGTACGCTGGGCGAGGGCGTGCACGACTCCAGGCTGATCCTGGACGCCTACCTGCTGCGGACCCTGGCCGTGGCCGGGTACGCTCCGGCCCTGGTCGAGTGCGCCCGGTGTGGAAGCCCTGGGGAGCACCGTGCCTTCGCGGTGCACGCCGGCGGTATGGTCTGCTCGGTGTGCCGTCCCCACGGCTCCGTGTACCCCTCACCCGACACGATCCGCCTGATGGCGGCCCTGCTGGGAGGAGACTGGGACAGCGCGGACGCCAGCGGGGGCGGGCATCGCTCCGAGTGCAGCGGGATGGTCGCCGCCTACCTGCAATGGCACCTGGAGAACGGAATCCGATCACTGCGGCATGTGGAGCGTTCTTGAGTCTGTTCAACTTCGACAACGGCAGGCGGAGTCGACAGGAGTACACGGCTCCCGTCCCGCACCCCGACGGCGCGCGTCCCCCGGCGTTGCCGGCCGAGCTGGTGCCCCGACACGTCGCCGTGGTCATGGACGGCAACGGCCGATGGGCCAAGGAACGCGGTCTACCGCGCACCGAGGGCCACAAGGCGGGGGAGTCCTCCCTCTTCGACGTCATCGAGGGCGCTCTGGAGATGGGGATCCCCCACCTGTCCGCCTACGCCTTCTCCACGGAGAACTGGAAGCGATCCCCCGACGAGGTGCGCTTCCTCCTCGGTTTCAACCGTGACGTCATCCGTCGCAGGCGCGACGAGCTGCACGCCCGCGGTGTGCGCGTCACCTGGTCCGGCCGCCCGGGGATGCTCTGGAAGAGCGTCATCAAGGAGCTGGAGGACGCCGAGGAGCTGACCAAGGACAACACGGCGCTCACCCTCCAGTTCTGCGTGAACTACGGAGGCCAGGCCGAGATCGTCGACGCCGCCCGCGAGTTGGCCCGTCAGGCCGCCGAGGGGCTCATCTCTCCGGAGAAGATCAACGAGGACCTCCTCGCCCGCCACCTCTACTCTCCCGAGGTCCCCCCGGTCGACCTGTTCGTGCGCTCCTCGGGGGAGCAGCGGCTGTCCAACTTCCTCCTGTGGCAGTCCGCCTACGCCGAGTTCGTCTTCCTGGAGACGCTCTGGCCCGACTTCGACCGCCGCGACCTGTGGCGGGCCTGTGAGATCTACGCGAGCCGGGACCGTCGTTACGGCGGTGCCGTGCCCAACCCGGTCGAGGGGGAGAAGAAGTGACGGTAGAGGAAGAGGGGCTCCTCCGGCGGGGGATGTCGTTCGTCGCGGTGGGGGACAGCTTCACCGAGGGTGTGGGCGACCCCTATCCGGACGGCTCCGGGGTCTTCCGGGGCTGGGCCGACCGGGTGGCCGGGCATCTGGCCGACCACGTGGGCGGGATCCGCTACGCCAACCTGGCCGTGCGCGGCAAGCTCATCCGGCAGATCGTCACCGACCAGCTCCCGCCGGCGCTGGAGATGTCCCCCGACCTGGTCACCCTGTGCGCCGGGGGCAACGACCTGCTGCGTCCCGGGGGAGACCCCGAACGTCTGGCACGCGTGCTGGAGCACACCGTGTCCCGGCTGCGGGCCGGCGGCGCCCGGGTCGTCCTCTTCACCGGGGTGAACGTCTCCACCGGCTATATGCGCGGTGCCATCGGGCTGTTCGCCCGCTACTACATGAACGTGCGCGCGATCGCCGACGCCCACGACTGCCTTCTGGTCGACCAGTGGTCCATGGACGTGCTCACCGACCCGCGCGCGTGGGACGACGATCGGCTGCACATGTCCCCGGAGGGGCACCGTCGGCTGGCGCTGAGGGTGGCCGAGGTGCTGGGTGTGCCCACCGAGGAGCGCTGGGACGAGCCCTGGCCGACGGCGGAGACGGTCGGCTGGACCGACGCGCGCCGTGAGGACCTGCGCTGGGTGAAGGACTCCCTGGGGCCGTGGATCGGGCGCAGGCTGACCGGACGTTCCTCCGGTGACACGGTGACCGCCAAGCGGCCCGAGCTCACGCCGTTCGGGGGAGAGGGAGACGGTCCGCTCGGCTGAGGGACGGGGGTCGCTCCACGCGGCCCCCGCCGTACCGTTCGTGGTGTGAGCTCCACCCCAAAACGTGACGAACCAGGAACCTACTGTCGCGTAACCCGGGGGTCGGGTTGCATCATCGAGGACTATGAGCGGTGTGCCGACCGGAAGCTCCGGTGACCTCGAGAACAAGGACATCCTGTCCTACGTCGCCCTCGGAGACAGTTTCACCGAGGGTATGAGCGACCCCTACCCGGACAGCGACAGCGTCCCCAACGGTCGTTATCGCGGTTGGGCCGATCGCGTGGCCGAACACCTCGCCGACCACGTGTCCGAGGTGCGTTACGCCAACCTCGCCGTCCGGGGGCGTCTCATCGCCCAGATCCGTGACGAGCAGGTGCCGCGCGCGGTCGAGATGTCCCCCGACCTGATCACGCTCTGCGCGGGCGGCAACGACATCATCCGCCCCGGCAGCGATCCGGACAAGGTCGTCGAGATCTTCGAGTCGATGATCGCCGAGCTCCGTTCGACCGGCGCCCGCGTGGTCATCTTCACCGGCTTCGACACCAACTGGCAGCCGGTGATGCGCCACCTGCGCGGCAAGATCGCCACGTACAACATGCACATGCGTTCGGTCGCCGACCGGTACGGCTGCGATGTCGTCGACGTGTGGAGCATGCGGATCTTCGACGATCACCGGGCCTGGAACTGGGACCGGCTGCACCTGTCCTCGGAGGGGCACCGTCGGCTGGCCCTGCGTGTGTGCGAGGTCCTGGGTCTGCCGGTCGACGACGACTGGAACCGCCCCTGGCCGCCGCCGGAGCCTCGGGGTTGGCGCAGCGCCCGGCAGGAGGACCTGCACTGGGCCCGTGAGTTCCTGGTGCCGTGGATCGGCCGTCGGTTGACCGGTCGTTCCTCCGGTGACGGGGTGAGCCCCAAGCGTCCGGAGCTCCAGCGCTGCGAGCGGTATCGTCCGGGCGACTGAGCCCACGTTCGCGAGACGGCCGTCGGGCCCCGCTCCGTGTCCTTTCGAGGGACCGGGGCGGGGCCCGACGTCGTGTGTGCGACCACACGGTCATGGGCTCGCCCGCGCACGGGGATCTCAGGGGCGCGCGGCGGAGCCGAACACGGGGTAGTGGTCCGAGTAGTCGTCGTAGGTGTAGTCGCGGCCCCAGGAACGGACCGTCCACGGCTCGCTCTTCACCGCCCGGGTCTCGTTGAGGTAGGTCTCGGGGGAGGCCTGGTTGCGGATCGGCAGGACGTGGTCCAGTTGCTGGGGCTCGTGGCCGGAGTAGTCGTGGCCGGCGATGGAGTTGGTGGAGGGGTCCCAGGAGATGGTGTCGTCGACGGGGGTGGGCTCCACCGCGTCGAGTCGGTCGAGGGCGTCGTTCCACTCCTCGGTCCCGCCCACGATGTTCAGGTCGCCCGCGACGTAGATCGGCTCGTCCTCGGGGATCCCTCGTAGGACGGACACGATCTGGTCCAGCTGCCCGGCCCGGATCCGCCGGTCCTCGCCGCTTCGGCAGGCGCCGTCCTCGGCCTGCATGTGGGTGCCCACCACGTGCAGAGGGCCGTCGGGGGTGTCGAGCTCGACGTAGGCGAAACCCTTGTTGGAGAACCAGTCGGCCCCGCAGGCGCGGGAGAAGATGTGCTGCTCGGCGCGGACGATCGGCCAGACGCTGTGCACGCTCACCCCGCCGTTGGTGACGGTCTCGCCACGGAAGCCGGTGGTGTCGTCCCAGCCGGTCTTGGAGCGGCCCACGACGGGGGTCGAGTACGGGTAGTCCTCGGAGAGGCCCTCGCGCAGGCGCTCGGCGCTGGAGTTCTCGAAGAGCTCCTGGAGGACCACCACGTCCTGGCCGTCGAGGACACCGTCGGCCGGGATCAGGTCGGCGCGGATGTCCTGGCCCCAGTTCGGGTAGAGGGCCTTGGGCATGAGGAACGCGTTGTAGGTGGTGACGCGGGGGGCCTGACGTTCCGTCTCGGGGGAGGCGGCGGCCGGGGTCGTGGGCAGGAGCGGGGTGATGAGCAGCGCTGTCAGAAGCGCGGCCGCGGTTCGTCTGTACACGGGGCTCCAGCCTGGTCCGGCCGTGACACGAGGGGGTTACCGGTAAGTAACCTCTGGGTGGAGACCGTATGCACGCCCGGGGCCCGCGCACATGGTGTGCGCGGGCCCCGGGGAGAAGCGTTCTATCGTTCGTGGACGTCTCAGGCCGAGCAGCGGGCGCAGGTCCCGAAGACCTCCACGGTGTGGGTCACCTCGGTGAAGCCGTGCTGGGCGCCGATCTCGGCGGCCCAGCGCTCCACGGCGGGACCCTCGATCTCCACCGCGGTGGAGCACACCCGGCACACCAGGTGATGGTGGTGGTCCTCGGTGTCGCAGGCCCGGTAGACGGCCTCGCCCTCGTCGGTGCGCAGGACGTCGACCTCGCCCGAGTCGCTCATGGCCTGGAGGGCCCGGTAGACGGTGGTCAGGCCGATCTTGGAGCCGTCGGCCCGAAGATCCGCGTACAGGTCCTGGGCGCTACGGAAACCGGAGGACTCGGTCAGCGCCCGGCGGACCGCCTCACGTCGTGTGGTCATGGTGTCACCCTCCCCCGATCGGTCTGGGGCATCGTATCCGTCGGTCCTCCCGTGCCCTGGGGCAGGGGTGGGACTCCTCGGCGCGCGGTCGCCCTGCGCAGCAGGCCTCCGACCACGACCGCCACGCAGTAGACCGCCAGGGCCAGCAGCACGATCGTGGCACCCGGAGCCAGGTCCGAGTAGAAGGCCGTGGTCAGCCCGCCCAGTGACGACAGCAGGCCGATCAGCACGGCCAGCCCGACGGTCACCCGGAAGCTGCGACTCAGTTGCTGGGCCGCGGCGACGGGGACGATCATCAGAGCGCTCACCATCAGCACGCCCACCACGCGCATGGCGATCACCACGGTCAACGCGGCGGTCACCGCCAGCAGGATGCTGAGGAAACGCACCGGAAGCCCGTGGGCCCGCGCCACCTCCTCATCCTGACACAGGACGAACAGTTCGCGACCGAACACGGCCAGGACCGTCAGGACCCCGACGGCCAGCGCCCCCACGATCCAGATGTCCTGTTCGCCGACGGTGCTCACCGAGCCGAAGAGGAACGACGTGAGGGTGGCGTTGCTGGCTCCGGGGGTCAGACCGATCAGCAGGACACCGCCCGCGATGCCCCCGTAGAACAGCAGGGCCAGCGCCACGTCGCCGCTGGTGCGCGTGCGGACCCGCACCAACTCCATGAGGACGGCTCCGAGGGTCGCCACGACGGCGGCGGTCAGCACGGGGGAGGTACTGGTGAGCAACCCCAGGGCCACCCCGGTCAGCGCCACGTGGCCGATGCCGTCGCCCAACAGGGCCAGCCGTCGTTGGACCAGGAAGGTACCGATCACCGGGGTGACCAGACCCACCAGCACCGCGGCGATCAGCGCACGCCGCATGAACTCGTACTGGAGCAGTTCGATCACGGTCGGGCACCTCGCGTCGGGATGATCTCCGGGTGGGCGTCGGGATCGTTGGGGTCGGGATGGGGATGCTGGTGTTCGTGGCCCGGCCGGGCGCACGCGCCGGTGGCCTTGGGCGGGGCCCCGTCATGGACCACCCGGCCGTGTTCGAGCACCACGGCGCGGTCGATGACCTCCTCCAGCGGGCCCAGTTCGTGCAGGACCAGGACCACGGTGCTGCCCTGGTCGCGCAGTCGGGAGATGGCCTCGGCCAACGCGCGCTGATTGTCGGCGTCCACCCCCGCCATCGGCTCGTCCATGACGAAGGTGTCGGGGCGTCCCGCCAGCGCTCGGGCGATGAGCACCCGTTGCTGCTGGCCGCCGGAGAGCTCACGGACGGAGTCGCCGGCCCGGTCGCCCAGGTCGACCGCGGCCAGGGCCTCGTCGACCGCCACCCGGTCGGCCCGGGTGGGCAGGGACAGACGGCGTCGGCGCGCGACCTGGCCGGAGGCGACGATCTCGCGGACGGTGGCCGGGACCGCGCCGCCCGCGGTCAGCCGCTGGGGCACGTAGCCGATGCGCCGCCAGTCCCGGAAGCGTTTCAAGGGGGTCCCGTGGACGCGGATCTCACCGGAGGTGAGGGGGACGATGCCGAGCATGGCCCGCATCAGGGTCGACTTCCCGGATCCGTTGGGGCCCAGGACCGCGAGGGTCCGGCCCACGGGTATCTCGACATCGACGCCGTCGAGGACGGGAACGCCGTCGTAGGCGGCGTGGGCGTCGATGATCTGGAAGGCGGCGGGGGCGTCGGGAGAGGTACTCCTCGCCCCATCGAACTGGGCTGACACTCACACATTATGACGAAAGTGAAAATGATTGTCAAAACTCATCGGATCGCCCGGACGCCCCCTCCTCGGAGACCTCCTCAGTAGCCGAGCGCGCGCGCCACGGCCAAGAGCAGCACCACCGCCACCATCAGCACACGCGGGGCCTTCCGTGCCCGGTCCAGCGTCGGCCACGTCAGGAAGGCCAGCCACAGGAAGAACACGGCCACCAGCGTCAGGCACAGGGCGCCGATCACCCCCGGGGCCGTCAACCCCGCGATGAACAGCGCCCCGAAGATCAGCGGGACCGCCCAACGCGGACGCTGCCGCAGCCACACCAGAGGGACGGCGCTGCGCCGCTCCACCGCCCGACGGAACCCTCCCGAGCCGGAGCCGGACGTGCCGTCCCCCTCGGTCGGGGAACCGCCCCGATCGGTCCGTCGCCGCTCGTCCTCGTGCTCGGGAGAGACCATCGCCGCCCGTTCCTCGTCGTCCACGATCGATTCCCCGGAAGGGTCCGGATCACCCGCTCTCATGGGACACGCGTTCGTCGCTTCCCTGATAGATTCGCAGGTGTCCGTGACAGCCGAGCGAGCGATGACGCGCCGGTCTGCCGGGACCTCCGGTCCGCCATGTCAGTGAAGCAGGAACCGGCCGCCACCGCGAGGCGTGCGGCTCCCCCCGGTCGGCTTCGGATCACCGATCCCATGGTGACGGTTCTATGAGGGAGCCGAGACCCCGGGGCGGCCCCCGGTCCAGATCGACCCGCCTCGACGACGGGGTACAGACGAGCCGGGCACCCGCGCGGTCCCCGCCCCCGGTCGGGACCACGGGGCGTACGGGGGGTCGAGTACCTTCTACAGTCGGTTATCGACCGTTTGAGCAGCGCGGACCTTCCGCACTACGGTGCCCGTACTTCGTCCAGCGACGAACCCTCCGGAGAGTGTCAACTTCCGTGCCCGAACCCACAGTCATCGTGACGTTCGACGTCACCGAGCCTCACCTTCAGAACTGCCTCGACTCCCTGGCCCGTCAACGTGACGAGAGCCGGATCGAGGACACGACGCGCCCCATGGACGTGCCGGACATCGAGGTGCTCCTCGTACCGGTCCGCGCCGTCGGCGAGGCCACCTCGACCGCGCCCACCGTCCCGGAGGATCCCGAAGGGGAGAACACCGAACCGGACACCGGCGGAGACGACGAGACGGCCGAGACCGACGAGCAGCGTCCGGAGGAGAACGACCAGGGGGACGAGGCCGTCGACTCCGCGCGCGAGGACGGACTGGCCACGGCGCGCGCCTTCGCCGCGGCGCCCCCGACCGGCCTGCGCGTCACCCTGCTGGACGAGGACCCCGCCCCTCACCACCCCGCGGCCCGCACCCGCGGGGCGGAGGTGGCGAGCGGCGACCACCTGCTCTTCCTCTCCGGCGCCGACGCCCTGACCGGCTACGCCCTCGCGCACCTGGCCCACAGCGCCGCCGACACCCGTTCGGACCTGGTCATCGGCAACGTCCACCGGTTCAACGAGCTGGGCGCCTCCCCCTCCAAGGCGCACCGGCGACTGTGCGGCCGCCGGCGTCTGGCCGAGGACCCCCGGAACGTCCCCGGCCTGATCTCGGACGCGACCCTGGGCAACCGTCTATGGCGGCGGGAGTTCTGGCTCGCCCACGACACCTCGGCCCTCGCCCCCGAAGACGCCGACCTCGCCGTTCGGAGACTGACCCTGAGGGCCGACGCCGTGGACGTGCTCCCGGCCCCGGTACTGCTCATGCGCGAACGGACCGGCGATCGTCTTTCCCTCGACGAGGCCTCCCTCACCCGGCGGCTCACCGCGATGCGCGAGATCGCCCTCGAACTTCCCGGCACCGACCGTGAACTGTGGGACCGCAACCTCCTCCACGGCGAGCTCCACCGTCTCCTCCTGCGTCTGGACGACGCCGAGGAACCGGTCCGCGAGGTCGTCATGGACCTGCTCAACGCCTACATCGACCACGTGCCGGACACCCTGTTGCGGGGCCTGCCCGTCCTGGACCGTCTCCTCTACCACCTGGTGCGCAAGCGGCGACAGGCCGACCTGCTGGAGGTCGCCACCTTCGCCAAGAGCGTCGAGATCAAGAAGGCGCCCGCCGTCCGACAGGGGCTGGGCTACTACATCCGGTACCCCTTCTTCGACGCCGAGGACCCCGCCAAGGCGGTCCCCCGCGAGATCTACCGCCTCGACGACGAGATCAAGGTCCGGCAGAAGACCGAGGCCCTCTACTGGGAGGACGGGCGGCTGCACATCAAGGGCCGCGTCGGCATCCGCCACCTGCGGGCCCACAAACGTTGGCACCAGCACATCGTCGCCTTCGCGATCAACACCTCCACCAAGCGCCGGATCCGTGTTCCGGTGCAGGTCCGGCTGGCCGCCGAGTACCGCCTGCCGGACCTGCCCGACGCCGCCCGGCACGACTACGGCGGCTTCACCGCGATCCTGGACCCGCGTCGACTGCGCTCCGCCAGGGAGTGGGAACCCGGCGAGTGGAAGATCGAACTGGTCGTGTTCAACCGCGGCCTGACCCGACGCCGCATCATCGCCAACCCCGTCTCCGGCCAGCCCGAACGCCCCGGATACCACGAGGTCGGCGGTGACATGTGGATCCGACCCCACTGGAACCGCGAGCGTCACCTGGTCATCGCGGTCGAGCCCGCGCGCGCCCGTGTCGTCGAGCACCGTTTCGACGCCCGCACCGCCGAACTCCATCTGGAGGGCGAGCTGCTGTCCGCGCCCGCCGCCGACGCCACCGCCCTGCGGTTGGTCCGGCGTCCCGGTACCGCCCGGCTCACCTATCCGGTCCGGATCGAGGGCGGTCGCTTCAGCGCGAGCGTCCGCGCCGAGGAACTGTTCGCCCGAGGCCTCAGCGAGTGCGGCGGGGTGATCCGTCAGGAGGAATGGGACGCCGAACTGGTCACCGACGCCCAGGTCGGGGTACCCCTCGTCCTGCCCGACGAGGTGCCCACCACCCCCTACAACTCCGACGGCGCCCAGCAGGAACTGGTCGTGCTGCGCACGGCCACCGGACACCTCAAGCTCCGCGCGGGCCGGGCCAGGCCCGTGGTGGACCGCGCCGAATGGGACGAACGCGTCCTCATCCTGGGCGGCGAGTTCCCCAGCGGGGTCGACCTGCGCATCGTCGCCAAGGCCCGAGGCCGCGACGAGGAGCACGAACTCTCCCTGGAGCGTTCCGGGAACCGATTCACCACCCGCTTCGATCCCTCCCGCATCCGCACCCTGTCCGGGGAGCTCTCCCTTCCCGCGGGCTCCTACCAGCTGTGGGGTCGCGTCGGCGAGGAGGACGACGCACCGGAGGAGGAGACCGGCGCCGGAAGCGTCGACGTCGGTGTGGAGTTCGCCGACACGCTCCTCGGGGATCTGCCCCTGGAGACCCGGAGCCCCGAGCGCACCTACACGCTCACCTACCAGAACCGCGGCATCCCGGTGATCCAGGTCGGCAGCGACCTGCGCCCCGTGGAACGCGGTGCCTTCGCCCAGCGTCGACTGCGGGAGACCTTCTACCCGGCCCAGCGGAACGAGCCCGTCACCGAGGGCATCCTCTTCGACACCTACACCGGCCGCCAGTACTCCGACAGCCCTCAGAGCATCTACGCCGAACTGCGCCGTCGTGAGGGCTGGGCCGACTACCCGATGTCCTGGCTGGTCGCCGACGGGCAGGTCAACCTGCCCGAGGACCTCACCCCGGTCCGGCACAAGGGCGAGGAGTACTACAGGGAGCTCGCGCGCAGCCGCTACCTGGTCTCCAACTCGCGTCAGCCCGCCTGGTTCCACCGTCACCCCGACCAGGTGGTCGTACAGACCTGGCACGGATCGATGCTCAAGCGCATCGGCTTCGACGTGGAGAACATCCGCGGCAAGTCGCGCGACTACTTCGACAAGCTGGCCTGGGAGACCCGCCAGTGGGACTACCTGGTCTCGCCCAGCCCCTGGGCCACGCCGATCCTGCGCAGTGCCTTCCGCTTCGAGGGCGAGGTGCTGGAGACCGGCTACCCGCGTAACGACATCTTCTTCTCCGCCGACCGGGAACGCATCGCCGAACGCACCCGGCGCGTCCTCGGACTGCCCGAGGGCAAGAAGGTCGTCCTGTACGCGCCCACCTGGCGGGACGACAAGTACTACACGCGGGGCAAGCACAAGCTCGACCTGCACCTGGACCTGCGCCGGATGTACGACAAGCTCGGCGACGACCACGTGCTGCTGGTCCGCCGCCACCCCCGCGTGGTGGACAGCGTGCCGATCGTCGGAGAGGACTTCGTCTACGACGTGTCCCTGTACCCGGAGATCATGGAGCTGTTCCTGATCACCGACGTGCTCATCACGGACTACTCGTCGATGATGTTCGACTTCGCCAACACCGGCCGGCCCATGCTCTTCTTCACCTACGACCTGGAGAGCTACCGCGACAACCTGCGCGGGTTCTACTTCGACTTCGAGGAGACGGCGCCCGGCCCGCTCCTGACCCGCTCCGACGACGTCATCGCCTCCCTGCTCGACATCGACGAGGTCGCCCGGAACAGCGAGGACTCCTATCGGGCGTTCGTCGAACAGTTCTGTCCCCTCGACGACGGTCACGCCGCCGCCCGCGTCGTGGACCGGGTCTTCGGCGAGGGCCGAGGAAGGTAGGGGAGCGGGCGGGAGACCCGGTCTCCCGCCCGCCCCGGGGCCGGGGCGTCCATGGGCTGCGCCACAATGGTCCGGTGATCGTCATCACCCGTTACTCCGTGCCCGAGGCCGACAGCGAGGCCTTTCGAACCGACGCCGACGCCGCCGTGGCGGTGCTGGCCGCCCGACCCGGATTCGTGCGGCACCGTATCGGCCGCGCCGCCGACGACCCCGAGCTGTGGACGGTCGTCACCGAATGGGAGGGCGCGGGCTACTACCGGCGCGCACTCTCGAACTTCGACGTCAAGATCACCGCGGTCCCCCTGCTGTCCCGGGCCATCGACGAGCCGACCGCCTTCGAGATCCTCGACGGAGAGCGGTCCCGCTGAGACCCGTCTCGGAGGCGGGTCGCCCGCCTCCGAGCGTGACCGAATACGTGCGCGAGAGCCCTCCGATTGCTCTAGCCTGGGGTGACGCGGTCGCCCGGAGCGCCACATCCGTGGCTCCGCGCGTGATCCGCGTTCCAACACACCCGACGATGTATCGCGAACAGCGATCCACCGACCGCCAGCCGGATGGAGAGTCACCCATGGCCGCCAAGTCAGAGGCAATGGACGCACTGGTCAACCTCGCCAAACGCCGAGGTCTGGTCTACCCCTCCAGCGAGATCTACGGAGGTCTGCGCGCCGCCTGGGACTACGGCCCCTTGGGCGTGGAGCTGAAGAACAACGTCAAGCGCCAGTGGTGGCGTTCGATGGTGCAGGAGCGCGACGACATCGTCGGCCTCGACTCCAGCGTGATCCTGGCCCGTGAGGTCTGGGAGGCCTCCGGCCACGTCAAGGAGTTCGTGGACCCGCTCACCGAGTGCCAGGCCTGCCACAAGCGCTTCCGCGCGGACCACCTCATCGAGGCCTACGAGGAGAAGCACGGCCACGAGCCCGCCGAGGGCCTGGCCGCCATCGCCTGCCCCAACTGCGGCGCCAAGGCCTCCTTCACCGAGCCGCGCATGTTCAACGGCCTTCTGCGCACCTACCTGGGCCCGGTCCAGGACGAGAAGGGCCTCGCCTACCTGCGCCCGGAGACGGCGCAGGGCATCTTCATCAACTACAAGAACGTCGAGCAGAGCGCCCGCCGCAAGGTCCCCTTCGGCATCGGCCAGATCGGCAAGTCGTTCCGTAACGAGATCACCCCGGGCAACTTCATCTTCCGGACCCGCGAGTTCGAGCAGATGGAGATGGAGTTCTTCTGCAAGCCGGGCAGCGACGAGGAGTGGCACCAGTACTGGATCGACGCCCGTCACCAGTGGTACCTGGACCTGGGCATCGCCAAGGACAACCTGCGCCTGTACGAGCACCCGGCGGACAAGCTGTCCCACTACTCCAAGCGGACCGTGGACATCGAGTACCGGTTCAACTTCCAGGGCAGTGAGTGGGGCGAGCTGGAGGGCGTCGCCAACCGCACCGACTACGACCTGCGGACCCACTCCGAGGCCTCCGGTGTCGACCTGTCCTACTTCGACCAGGAGAACAACGAGCGCTACATCCCCTACGTCATCGAGCCCGCGGCCGGTGTCGACCGGGCGGTGCTCACGTTCATGCTCGACGCCTACAACGTGGACGAGGCGCCCAACGCCAAGGGCAAGCTGGAGAAGCGCGCCGTCATGCGTCTGGACCCGCGCCTGTCCCCGGTCAAGGCCGCCGTCCTGCCGCTGTCGCGCAACGCCGATCTGTCGCCCAAGGCCCGTGACCTGGCCGCGAGGCTGCGCAAGCGCTGGAACGTCGAGTTCGACGACGCCGGCGCGATCGGCCGTCGCTACCGCCGTCAGGACGAGATCGGTACCCCGTTCTGCGTCACGGTGGACTTCGACACCCTCGAGGACGACGCGGTGACCGTGCGCGAGCGCGACACCATGTCGCAGGAGCGCGTGTCCCTGGACCGCGTCGAGATGTACCTGCTGGAGCGTCTGCCCGGTTGCTGACCGGAGCACGCCCTTTCCGGGCCCCGCCCGACCGTCGACGGTCGGGCGGGGCCCGTCCTGTACCCGGTACCTCCCTCGGCGGTAACGTGACGCCGGGGAACCGGACGATGCCGGTGGGCGAGGGACACGGTGAGGTCATGGGACGTGCGACGACGCGCGGGAGGATCCTGCGGATCAGGAACGGCTCCGTCGACGAGCGCGCGGACACCCTCGTGGTGGAGGAGCCCCTGGAGATCCGGGTGAACGGGAAGCCTCTCACGGTGACGATGCGCACGCCGGGGCACGACTTCGATCTGGCCGCCGGTTTCCTGCTCGGCGAGGGTGTGGTGCGCCGGGCGGAGGACCTGAGGGTGATCCGCTACTGCGCGGGGGCGACCGAGGACGGTTCCAACACCTACAACGTCCTGGACGTGTCCCTGGCCGAGCACGTTCCGCCTCCGGACACCTCGCTCGAACGGAACTTCTACACCACCTCCTCGTGCGGGCTGTGCGGGAAGGCGAGCCTGGACGCGGTGCGCACCCGGGCCCAGTGGCCGGTGGCCGACGACCGGGTGGGGATCGGGTCGCGGATCCTGATGGAGCTGCCCGACCGGCTCCGCGGGGCCCAGCGGGTCTTCGACCGCACGGGGGGTCTGCACGCGGCCGGGCTGTTCACCGTCGAGGGGGAGACGCTGGCGGTCTGTGAGGACGTGGGACGGCACAACGCGGTCGACAAGGTGGTCGGATGGGCTCTGCGTCAGGGCCGCGTCCCGCTGAGGGGGAGTGTGCTGATGGTCTCCGGTCGTGCCTCGTTCGAGCTGGTGCAGAAGGCCTGGATGGCCGGGATCCCGACCTTGGCGGCGGTGTCGGCGCCCTCGTCGTTGGCGGTGGAACTCGCGGAGGAGGCGGGCATGACCCTGGTGGGTTTCCTGCGCGGCGCCTCGATGAACGTCTACACCGGTATCGACCGGGTGCTGTTGGAGGAGGGTTCCGGGCACGCGGAGGAGGTCACGACCTAGGTCCGGAACACGACAGAGACGACCGGACCCGGGGGGATGTGGTCTCCGGTCGCCTCCTGGAACCCTCGGCCGCACACGACCGGGGGAACCTTCCCTCAACGTAGCGGTAGGGGGTGGGGGATACGAGGGTGTTTCGTCCTTCTTGTCCTGTCGTGTAAGCCAATCGTGACGATCTGGCCGGAAGCGGTCGTCGGTTCCTCCGGGCGAGGGCGGTCCGGATCCTGCTTCGATCGCGGGGTCAGCCCGCCGTGTAGACCACGAAGGACACGGCGATGTAGTGGCAGATGAACGCCGCGATGGTCAGGGAGTGGAAGATCTCGTGGAACCCGAACCATCGGGGCGCGGGGTCGGGGCGCTTGAGGCCGTAGACCACCGCGCCGACGCTGTAGAGCACGCCCCCCACGAGGATGAGGATCCAGGTGGCCGGGTGGGTGCCGCTCACCAGTTCGGGGATGAACAGGACCGCCACCCAGCCGATGGCCAGGTAGAGGGACGTGGAGAGCCAGCGGGGGGCGTTGAGCCACAGGAGTTTGAAGGCCACCCCGGCGATCGCGCCGCCCCAGACCAGGGAGAGCATGGCCACACGCAGGGTCCCCTCCAGGACCAGCACGATGAACGGCGTGTAGGTCCCGGCGATGATCAGGTAGATGTTCGAGTGGTCCATGCGGCGCAGGGTCCGCTGGGCCCGGGGGGACCACCGCCCCACGTGGTAGATGGCCGAGGTGCTGAACAGCAGCACCGAGCTGAGCGCGTAGACGGCGCCGGCGACCATGGCGGGGATCGTGGGGGAGAGCGCCACCAGGACGATGCCCGCGGCCAGGGCGAGCGGGGCGGTGCCCAGATGCAGCCATCCGCGCAGACGGGGTTTGACCGCCTCCAGCAGGTCGCCGGCGGTGGCCGCGGCCCGTTCGGGTATCGAGGGGTTCCCGTGCTCGGTCCGACCGGTCGCCTCGGGGGCGACCCGTTCGTCCGTTCCGCTTCCGGAAGCCCCGGTCCTCTGCTCCTCCGACACCGCGCGCACCTCTCAGGTCCTCACGGGCCCGCCCCTCGGCGGGTCCGTCGCCCAGCCTAACTTACGGAAGCGTAGGTTACTTTCTGGTAATGCTGTGTCGCCCGGCACAGTCCACGGCCTCGGGGGTGGTCGGCGCGGGTATTGGTCTCCCGGCTCCGATGTGCGGGCGACGGTGTGCCTGTTTCGTATGAGGGCGAAGGCCGGTGCCCTGAACAGGGGTTTCGTCCAAGGGTGTGGTGGTGGTCGCTCGAAGTGGGGTGGGGCGACGGCCTCTCTTTCTGAACCATTGGTATAGACCTCTCTAATAGCCCTGAACAGCAGCTATGCGGTAAAAGGGCGGTTCGTGGAGGGGTGCTCTTGTCGAGTGTGGATAGAGTCGCGGCCAGATTCAGGGGTTGACCCGAACACCGGGTCACCGAGAGAGCGAGGGAGTACCCCCGTGGCCAAGTACGTCTACACGTTCGCCGAGGGCAACAAGGACATGAAGGATCTTCTCGGTGGCAAGGGCGCCAACCTCGCCGAGATGACCAACCTCGGCCTCCCGGTTCCCCCCGGCTTCACCATCACCACCGAGGCGTGCCGGCACTACCTCGACCACGGCAGCATGCCCGACGGCCTGGACGAACAGATCGAGACCCACCTCGTGCGTCTGGAGAAGGAGATGGGGCGCGGACTGGGCCGCCCCGACGACCCACTCCTGGTGAGCGTGCGTTCGGGGGCCAGGTTCTCCATGCCGGGCATGATGGAGACCGTCCTCAACATCGGTCTCAACGACGAGTCCGTCCTCGGCCTGGCCGAACGGAGCGGTGACGAGCGCTTCGCCTGGGACTCCTACCGCCGCCTCATCCAGATGTTCGGCAAGACGGTCCAGGACATCGACGGCGACCTCTTCGAAGAGGCGATCGAGGAGGCCAAGAAGGCCAAGGGCGTCACCGACGACCTCCACCTCGACACCGACGACCTCCGCCGTCTCGTCGACCGCTTCAAGGAGATCGTCGCCGACCGGACCGGTGGCCCCTTCCCGACCGACCCCCGCGAACAGATGATCCGCGCCGTCAGGGCGGTCTTCGAGTCCTGGAACGCCCCCCGCGCCGCGCTCTACCGGCGCCAGGAACGCATCCCCGCCGACCTCGGCACCGCCGTCAACATCTGCTCCATGGTCTTCGGCAACCTCGGCATGGACTCCGGCACCGGGGTCGCCTTCACCCGCGACCCGGCCACCGGGCGCACCGGCGTCTACGGCGACTACCTCCAGAACGCCCAGGGCGAGGACGTCGTGGCGGGTGTGCGCAACACCGTCCCCCTCACCGACCTGGAGCGCATCGACGCCCACAGCCACGAAGAGCTCATGGGCATCATGACCACGCTGGAGAACCACTACCGCGACCTCTGCGACATCGAGTTCACCATCGAGCGCGGCAAGCTGTGGATGCTCCAGACCCGCGTGGGCAAGCGCACGGCCGCGGCGGCCTTCCGCATCGCCGACCAGCTCGTCGAACAGGGCATGATCACCCTCGACGAGGCGGTCCAGCGCGTCACCGGCGACCAGCTCGCCCAACTGATGTTCCCCCGCTTCGACGAGGAGGCCACGTCCGGAGACGACGTCCACCCGCTGGGCCGGGGCATGAACGCCTCGCCGGGGGCCGCCGTGGGCAAGGCCGTCTTCGACTCCTACACCGCCGTCAAGTGGTCCCGAAGCGGGGAACGCGTCATCCTCTGCCGCCGGGAGACCAACCCCGACGACCTGGAGGGCATGATCGCCGCGGAGGGGATCCTCACCAGCCGGGGCGGCAAGACCTCGCACGCGGCCGTCGTCGCCCGGGGCATGGGCAAGACCTGTGTGTGCGGCGCGGAGGAACTCGACATCGACACCAAGAACCGGCGTATGACGGCGCCCGGCGGGGAGGTCGTCGAGGAGGGCGACGTCATCTCCATCGACGGGACCAGTGGACTGGTCTACCTGGGGGAGGTGCCGGTCGTCGACTCCCCGGTGGTCCGCTACTTCGAGGGCGAGATCGATCCCGCCTCCGACCAGGCCGACGACCTCGTGCGCTCCGTCGACCGGATGATGCACTACGTCGACGCGGCCCGCCGCATGTACGTACGGGCCAACGCCGACACCCCCGAGGACGCCGCGCGCGCCCGCCGGATGGGGGCCCAGGGCATCGGCCTGTGCAGGACCGAGCACATGTTCCTCGGCGACCGTCGCCCCCTGGTCGAGCGGCTGATCCTCGCCGACACACCGGAGGAGCAGCGGGAGTCGCTGAGCGCCCTGCTGCCCCTGCAACGGGAGGACTTCGGCGGCATCCTGGAGGCCATGGACGGCCTCCCCGTCACCGTCCGTCTGCTCGACCCGCCCCTGCACGAGTTCCTGCCCGACATCACCGAGCTGTCGGTGCGCGTGGCCGTGGCCGAGGCCCGTGGGGAGGACCATGAGAACGACCTCCGGGTCCTTCAGGCGGTGCACCGCCTGCACGAACAGAACCCCATGCTGGGGCTGCGCGGTGTCCGACTGGGACTGGTCGTCCCCGGTCTGTTCACCATGCAGGTCCGCGCCATCGCCGAGGCGGCGGTCGACCGTATCCGCGCCGGCGGACGTCCCCGGCCCGAGATCATGATCCCGCTGGTGGGAACGGTTCAGGAACTGGAGATCATCAAGGACGACGCCCAGCGCGTGCTGCGCGAGGTGGGGGAGGAGGCCGGGCTGGAGCTGGAGCTCCCGGTCGGCACCATGATCGAGCTGCCCCGGGCGGCGCTCACCGCCGGGCAGATCGCCGAGAACGCCGAGTTCTTCTCCTTCGGTACCAACGACCTCACCCAGACGGTGTGGGGCTTCTCCCGCGACGACGTGGAGGCCTCCTTCTTCTCCGCCTACCTGGAGAAGGGTGTGTTCGGCGTCTCCCCCTTCGAGTCCCTGGACGTGGACGGGGTGGGCCGCCTGGTCCGTATCGCGGCGGAGGAGGGGCGGGCCGCGCGCCCCGACATCAAGCTCGGCGTGTGCGGTGAGCACGGCGGGGACCCCGCGTCGGTGCACTTCTTCCACAAGGTCGGTCTGGACTACGTGTCCTGCTCGCCCTTCCGTGTGCCGGTGGCCCGGTTGGAGGCGGGGCGTGCCGCCGGCCTCCCCCGCTGAACCCGAGTGACGTACATCCCCGTCGGTGTCCCGGGAAGGGCGCCGACGGGGGCGTTTCCGGGTGTCGAGGACACTACAATCGGAACCCCCTCGGTGGCGGGGAGGGAATCAAGGCCGTGATCTTTTCGTGATATATTCTCGGTCGCCGCCACAGCCTTCCCCAGAGCGGCCCTTCGCCCACCCCCACGGGCGGATCTCCAGGGCCGGACGGACCACCCTTCACACTTCACCCCGCGACGGTCGGGGAGGGCCACAACCTGTGACGGACGGGGGACATCCCAGGGGGAACAGGGTTCCCGGAATCAACTGTGCGGAGGTGAGCCGGTGCGAACGGCGAGCGACGGTCGTGGTGACGAGGCGTGGGACCACCACAGTGCCGTGTCGGCCGACGACGAGGCCACCCGGGTCTTCTCCCGAGGCGGCCCCGCGGACGCCCCCACCGGGTCCGAGACGACGCGGGACTTCACCCGTGTCCCCGAGACCACGGGCGCCTTCCCACGGGAGACCTCCGACGACACCACCCGCGTGTTCGACACCTCCGAATGGAACGCCCCCGACGAACGGGACGTCCGGACCCCGGAACCCGATCCGGACTCCGAGTTCACCCGCAGGTTCGTCCGCGAACGCCCCGGATCGCGCTCCCGAGCGGGCGGACCCGCGCCGCGCGAGACCTACCGGACCGATCCCTTCGAACCCGAACCCTTCGAGCCGGGCCCGCCCGTGCCCGGAGAGGACCCCGAGGACGACCCCCGTCGTGGGGACTTCGACGACTTCGGCGGCTCCGGAGGCGGTCCGGGACGCGGTGGCCGCTCTTCGGGCGACGACCGACCGCCCCATCGCCCCAAACGACGCAAACGGCGCCGCTTCCGGCTCCGTCGGATCATCGCCGTGGTCCTGCTCCTCCTCGTGGCGCTGCCCCCGGCGACGTGGGGCTGGGTCTGGTACACCGCGCGCCAGGACGACCGGGAGGTCTCCGACGCCATCGTCGTGCTCGGCGCCAGCCAGTACAACGGAGTGCCCTCGCCCGTCTTCGAGGCACGTCTGCGGCAGGCCCAGGTCCTCTACCAGGAGGGCGTGGCGCCGATGATCGTCACCGTCGGCGGAAAACAGCCCGACGACGCCTACACCGAGGCCGCGGCCGGCCGTAACTGGCTGATCGAGGTCGGTATCCCCGCCGACCACGTCATCGCGGTTGAGGAGGGACGCGACACCCTCCAGAGCTTCCAAGCGGTCTCGGAGGTCTTCGAGGCCAACCACTGGGAGACGGCCATCCTCGTCTCCGATCCCTGGCACAGCCTGCGCTCCAAGGTGATGGCGGCCGACCACGGCATCGAGGCGGGCACCTCGCCCGCTCGCTCCGGCCCCGCCGTCATAGAGCGCCGTACCCAGCTCTGGTACATCACCAGGGAGACCGCCTCCCTCTGGTACTACTGGATCTTCAACGACAGCAGCGACATCCGGGTCAACGCGGCCTGACCGTCGCGGATCCACCCCGAACGGGCCCGAAGGTGCGTCACGGGCGTGCTTCGTCATCGTCGAGAAGTAGGGTCGCGACCATGACGAGCACCCCGGGCGAGACCTCGGCCCACGGCTACCGGGCGAACGACACCGAACGCTACGCCCGCGAGTCCCGCAAGAGCCGCAGGCGCGGCCCCTTCGAACGCGACCGCGCCCGGGTCCTGCACAGCTCCGCACTGCGCCGTCTGTCGGCCAAGACCCAGGTTGTCCGACTCGGGATCAGCGACTTCCCCCGCACCAGGCTCACCCACTCCCTGGAGTGCGCCCAGATCGGCCGGGAACTCGGCCGATCGTTCGGCTGCGACCCCGACCTGGTGGAGGCCGCCTGCCTCTCCCACGACCTGGGCCACCCGCCCTTCGGACACAACGGCGAACGCGCCCTCGACGAGGCCGCGGCCTCCTGCGGAGGGTTCGAGGGCAACGCCCAGAGTCTGCGCCTGCTCGTCCGGCTGGAGGGCAAGGTCATCGACCCCGACGGACGCAGCGCCGGCCTCAACCTCACCCGCGCCACCCTCGACGCCACCGTCAAGTACCCCTGGCGCCGTGGAGAGGGCGGCGACACCGCCAAGTTCAACTGCTACCCCGACGACGTCGCCGTGTTCACCTGGTTGAGGGAGGGAGCACCCCTCGGCCGCACCTGCTTCGAGGCACAGGTCATGGACTGGTCCGACGACGTCGCCTACTCCGTGCACGACGTCGAGGACGCCCTGCACGCCGGCCTGGTGAGGATGTCCGCCCTGCGCGACCCCCACGAACGCGCCGAGATCTGTCGGGTGGCGGCCGCCCACTACTGCGACGCCGGCACCGCCGAGCTGGAGGAGGTCTACACCGACCTGCTCGCCGAACCCGTGTGGCCCGAAGCGTTCACCGGCGACCTCGCCTCCCTGGCCGCCCTCAAGAACCTCACCAGCGAGCTCATCGGCCGCTTCTGCCGCGCCGCCGAACAGGCCACTCGCGAGGTCCACGGCCCCGAACGCCTCACCCGCTACGGCGCCGACCTGGTCCTCCCGCGACGGACCCTGCTGGAGTGCGCACTGCTCAAGGCGGTGGCCGCGCACTTCGTGATGTCCCGTGAGGAGGCGAGGATCTACCAGGCGGAGGAACGCCGCGTCCTCACCGAACTGGTCGACGCCCTCCTGCACGGAGCCCCCGAGGCCCTGGAACCTCAGTTCCGGGCCTCCTACGAGGCGGCCACCGACGACGCCGGGGCGCTGCGCGTGATCATCGACCAGGTGGCCTCCCTGACCGACACCTCGGCCGCCCTCCTGCACGCGGACCTCACCGGGACGACCCCGCGACGCTGAGCGGCGCGGGGACTCAGTGATAGCCCCGGATCTCCCGGAACACCTCCTCCAGGTCCAGGTCGCGGGCGTCGAAGACCCGACCACCCGTCCGGGACGACAGACGCTCCATCTCCTCGGCGTCGGCCTCGCCGAACAGCACGGTGAACACCGGCGCGGCCGCGGCGTGAGAGGGCAGCCCCTCCAACGAGGCGAACAACCCGTCCAGGTCCAGCCCCCGGTTCACCTCACCGTCGGTCATCAGCACCACCGACGACAGGTACCCGTCCTCTCCGGCCTCCTCCACGAGGGAGTACGCCGCCTCCACGGCGTCGTAGGCCGCGGTCTCGCCGCCGACCTCCAGAGCGGCGATCTCCTCCGCCAACCCCCGCCGAGCGCGGTCCGCGCCCTCCGGCTCCACCACGAAGGAGACCGGCTCCCCGGGCTCGTCCGAGAAGGGCAGCAGCGTCACCTCCTCACGTTCCTGGAAGACCTGCCCGCGTGAGGACAGCGGCCCCTCGTCCGCCCCGGTCAACACGGTCAACGCCCGACGCAGCCCCGAGATCCGGGAGCCGGACATCGACCCGGACACGTCCAGCACGTACACCGTGCGCGCCGGGCGGCGCAGCTCCGAGAAGTAGGCCGCCACCAACTCGTCCACGACCTCCCGACGGGCGGGGAACGGCAGCTCCACCACCGAGGGGAACCCACGCTCCGAGACACCGGCCGCGGCCGGACGACGGAAGGTGGTCTCGGCGATACGGGCCTGGACCTCGGCCGAGGTCAGGTCGGCCACCACCCGTTCGTAGGCGGCCGCGGCCTCCTCCGACGCGCCCGCCAGCAGGGTCAGCGGATAGTCGGCGGTGACCACCCCGTCCTCCGGATACACCAGGACCAGCGGATCCTCGCCGGCCTCGGGGACGTACGACATCAGCACCGACTCGTAGTTCACCACCCCGTCGGGGACGACCGACCCCGACCCGGAGGCGTCGCGCCGACGCCGCTCGAACTCCTCCATCAACCACCCCGACGATCCGGCGGTGAGCTCTTGACCGGAGAAGAACGTCGCCAACCGTTCCTCCACCCCGGCCACGTCCTCGCGCTCCAACGCGGCACCGCTGTCGGCCATCGCCGACGCCGCGCCGATCAGGGCCGAGAAACCCGAGTTGGAGGCGGCCGGGCTGGACATGCCGTAGGTCAACCCCTCCTCCTCGACCGCCAGGGTCACGTCCTCCCAGGTGACCCCGGAGACGCTTCCGTCCCCGGCGACCCAGCCGAGCTCCTCGGCCCGCGAGGCGGACACCCCCAACACCACAGGGGAGAGCATCACCGAGGTCTCGCCGCGCACCGACGAACGGTCGCCGTCGACCAGGTGCAGGTAGCGGTTGGAGGGGAACCACACCGCGTCGTAGTCCTCGACGGCGCCCGCCACGATCCGTTCCGTCCCGTCCAACGTGCCGGAGTAGTCCAGGACCAGCTCGACGCCGGTCCGTTCGGCCGACTCCGCCAACAACGGCTCCATGTCGGCCAGTTCGCTGCCGGCCAGAACCCTCAGAGTCCCGGCGACCCCCGCGCCTTCGACGAAGGAACAGGCGCTCACGGCCAAGAGCGCCGCCAGGGCGCCGGCCCCCGCGCGTGTGCGACCCTTCACGTCCGTCCACCCCCGGAACGTCCGACGAACGCGTCCTCCGGGGCCGCGGGGGCCGTTCCGGTGTCCTCGTACTCCTGCTCGATGGCGTTCAGCAGAGCCTCCAGGGCCTCGTAGGCGGGAGAGTGCACCACGTCGCCGATCCCCGTCCGCACGGCAGGCCCGTACTCCTCGACCAGTTCCCGGAAACGCCCGGTGTCCTCGGTGCGGTAACCGTGCTCGGAGATCAGCCCGCGCAGCTCCGGGTCCTCGGTCAGCAGACGCCCCACCTCGTCACCCGCCTCGGTGAAGGGCACGATGGTGTGGGTCGAGAACACGGTCGGCTCCGGGTACATCACCACCGAGTCCTCGGGTGGGGGAGGGCCGAGGACCGCGGCGTGCACGTACTGGGACTCGTAGGCCCACAGCAGCGGGGTGTGCCCCGGCCCCAGGTCTCGGAACTGCTCGAAGGGCTGACGTGAGGACTCCGGGGGCTGCCCTTGGGCCAGGAACAACCGGGCCAGTGTGGACGTCAGCTCCTCGTCCACGGAACCGGGCGTGACCACCTCCTCGTCGTTGAGCAGGTAGGACAGCACCACCACGTACATCGCCGCCGAGTTCGAGGTGCGCGGGTCGGTGGTGCGGGCCAGCACCTCGTTGCGGTTGCTCGAACTCACCGCGTCGCCGGGCAGATCGCGCCAACGGACGCGGTCCTCGGTCAGCTCCAGATAGGCGGCCAGGTCCAGCGACCAGGTGCCGTCCTCGGCGACGCGCGCGACCCCCTCCTCCCGGAGGGCCTCGGCCATGGGGCCGTGCGCGAGCATCACCATGGGCGTGCTGAAGGGGTCGTATTCGTCTTCGACGCCGTGCAGGCCGCGGATGTGCTCCGAGGCGGCCGCGGAACCGGGGGAGACGAAGTCCGACTCGTCGGCCCGCTCGGCCATCGATCGGGAGCCCTGAGGGCGTACCCGAACGTCGTATCCGAGTTCGGCGAACCGTTCCCGGACCCTCTCGTCCTCGAACAGATCGACCTTCTCCGAGCCGACGACCCCCTCGACCACCACCGGGGAACCGCCGAAGCGGTCGATCACCACGAGGCCGAGGGCCAGTACCAGTACCGCCACCACGGCACCGCCCGACAGTACGATCCATCTCCGGTACCGATCGGACCGTTGATCCTGAGCACGCACGGGGCGCACCTCCTGGGGGATGTGAGGATCCCCAGCCTGCTCCGCGTCGCCGACCGGCGTCCGACACCGGGATGGCCGGACGGTGGACCCCCGGCGAACCCCGGGCGATGGCCGGAACGTGCTCGAGGAGAACTACCCTGAACACCGTGGCAGGACGGATCAGAGACGAAGACATCGCCCTCGTACGCGAGCGCACCCCCATCGCCGACGTGATCGGCGAGTACCTCCAATTGCGCAACGCGGGAGGCGGATCGCTGAAGGGCCTGTGCCCCTTCCACGACGAGAAGTCCCCCTCCTTCAACGTCACCCCGGCCAAAAACCTCTACTATTGTTTTGGTTGTGGGGAGGGCGGGGACGTCATCTCCTTCGTTCAGAAGATCGACAGCCTCAGCTTCATCGAGGCCGTCGAGTCCCTGGCCCGCCAGACCGGGATCACGCTCCGCTACGAAGAGGGCGGCCGTAGCACCGCCCGACGCGACGAGGGCAAACGTCGACGTCTGCTCGACGCCCACAAGGCCGCCGCCGAGTACTACGCCGAGCGGCTCCTGACCCCGGAGGCCGTGGCCGCCCGACGGTTCCTGGACGAGCGCGGGTTCAACCGGGTGCACGCCGAACGGTTCGGTCTGGGGTTCGCCCCCGCCGGCTGGGAGAACCTCACCACCCACCTGCGCCACCAGGGCTTCACCGACGCCGAACTGATCGAGGGCGGATTGGCCAGCCAGGGGCGGCGCGGCGCCTACGACCGTTTCCGCAACCGGCTGCTGTGGCCGGTGCGCGAGGTCACCGGCGAGGTCGTCGGCTTCGGCGCGCGCAAGCTCGCCGAGGAGGAGGACGGCCCCAAGTACCTCAACTCCCCGGAGAGCCCCATCTTCCACAAGGGGCGTCTGCTCTACGGGATGGACCTGGCCAAACGGGAGATCTCCCGTAAGGGCGAGGCGGTCATCGTCGAGGGCTACACAGATGTGATGGCCTGCCACGAGGCCGGGGTCACCACGGCGGTCGCCACCTGTGGCACCTCCTTCGGCGAGGACCACCTCAAGATCCTGCGTCGCATGTTGTTGGGCCGCTCCAATCAGGGCGGCAGGGTCGTCTTCACCTTCGACGGCGACAAGGCCGGCCAGAAGGCGGCCGTCCGGGCCTTCGCCGAGGAGCACGGTTTCACCTCGGAGACCTTCGTGGCCGTCCAGCCCGACGGTCTCGACCCCTGCGACCTGCGTCTTCAGCACGGTCCTCAGGCGGTGGCGGACCTGGTCGACGGCGCCAGCCCCTTGTACGAGTTCATGATCCGGACCATCGTCGAGGGCTATGACCTGAACAACGCCGAGGGGCGTATCGCCGCCTTGGACGCCGCCGCCCCCGTGGTCGCCGGTATCCGGGACGAGGGCGTGCGTCTGACCTATGGCAAGAACCTGGACCGTTGGCTGGGGCTGATGGACGAGGCCTTCGTGCTGCGCCGGGTCCGCCAGCACATGGGCCGGGGCCGTGCGCGCGGTGGTGCCGACCGCCCGAGGCAGGCCGCTCCGGCTCCGACCCCGGACGCCCAGGAGGCGCCCTACGACCTGCGCGACCCCTCGGTGCAGCGGGAGCGCCAGGCGCTCAAGCTCGCGATCCAGTACCCCCATTTGGCGCGGGGCTTCGACTCCCTCACCGAGGAGGACTTCACCGTCCCCCAGCACCAGGCGGTGCTCCGGATCATCCGGGATCAGGGCGGCGTCTCGTCGGTGGCCGATCCTCAGCATTGGCCGATCGCCCTGCGCGAGGCGGCCCCCAACGAACTCCAGCGCGATTTCGTCACCCGCCTGGGTGTGGAGGAGATCGAGTTCTACGGAGAACTCGATGAACATTTCGCGCGGGAAATGTTGAGCACGATCAAGACTCATTCCATCAACCGTCGCGAGTCAAACCTCAAGTCGGAGTTGCACCGGATCGACCAGGCCGCGCAACCGGAGGAGTTCGATCGGATCTTCGCCGACCTCATGCGCCTCGGCCAGCAGAAACGTGCCCTGCAAGAGGGTGGCGTCGAGAGTATGTAGCAAAAGGGTGACAATAGTACTTCTCCCCGTTTCAGTGGGGATATGGGCACAATGTACTGATGTCTCCCACGGCTGTGACCAATGGAACGCCGCCTCTGAGTCAGGTGGTCCGACTTCTTCCCGATTCCGGTCGGGGAACGGTGACTCGTGGGGAGGTCGCGTCCGTTCTCGAACGCCTCGACGCGCCCCCCGAGGCCCTGGACCGGACGATCTCCGACCTGTCCCGCAGCGGGGTCGACGTGGCCGCCCCCGAGGAGGCCGTGCCCTCCTCCGACCCGGGGCGTCGCTCCGGCTCCGACCTGGTCCGTCTCTACCTGCGCGAGATCGGTAAGGTCCCCCTGCTGACCGCTCGGGAGGAGGTGGAGCTGGCCAAGGCCGTCGAGGTCGGCCTGTACGCCCAACGGCGTGGTTCCGGAGACCGGCATTGCACCCAGGACGAACTCGACGCCCTCACGGAGGAGGGACGACGGGCCAAACGGCGACTCATCGAGTCCAACCTGCGGCTGGTCGTGTCGATCGCCAAACGCTACATGGGGCGTGGACTGTCGTTCCTGGACCTGATCCAGGAGGGCAACCTGGGTCTGATCCGCGCGGTGGAGAAGTTCGACTACACCAAGGGCTTCAAGTTCTCGACCTACGCCACCTGGTGGATCCGTCAGGCGATCACCCGCGCCATCGCCGACCAGGCCCGCACCATCCGTATCCCGGTGCACATGGTCGAGACCATCAACAAGCTCGTCCGGGTCCAGCACAGCCTCCACCAGAGACTCGGACGCGAACCCAGCGTCGCCGAGATCTCCTCGGCCGCGGGCTTCGGGGGCGAACGCGTCCTGGAGATCCAACGACTGGCCCGCGAACCCGTCTCCCTTCAGGCGCCCATCGGTGAGGAGGAGTCCGACTTCGGCGACTTCATCGAGGACTCCGACGCCGTGGCCCCGGTGGAGGCGGCCGCCTTCACCCTTCTCCAAGAGCGGCTCCGGGTGATCCTGGGGGACCTGTCCGAACGCGAACGGCGGATCATCCGGCTGCGGTTCGGCCTGGCGGACGGGCGCACCCGGACCCTGGAGGAGGTCGGACGGGAGTTCGGGGTGACCCGCGAACGCATCCGACAGATCGAGGCCAAGACCCTCGCCAAGCTCCGCCACCCTTCTCGCGCGGGCACCCTGAAGGACTTCCTGCACGGCGGCTGACCCTTCGGCGCGGGCCGATGCGCTCCGGCCTCGCTACAACGTTCGAGGAGGGGCGCGGGTTCCCTCCGACCCGTGAACGGCCTCATGTGGCCGACATGGGGCGAACGACCTCTCCGGAACACCTCTGTGCCCCTACGGTCGAGGTGTGAACGCCCTGTCGAGTCCCTCCGGTTCCGAACGTCCTTCCGGCCGGCGCCCGCTCCTGGTCCTGGGCGCCGCCGTCGTCGCCGTGGTCCTGGTCGTGGGGATCCTCGTCCTCGTGAACCAGCGCCCGCTCCACCGGATCGGCTACTTCGCCGACTGGAACGTGGCCAACCGCGGTTTCACCATCGAACACCTGCGCGCGAGCGGGGCCGCCGACCGGTTGACCCGGATCATGTGGGCCTTCGGGGACATCGACGAGAACGGTCTGTGCCATATCCCCGAGGACCGGCACGATCAGCCCTGGGAGCTCTACCAACGCCGCTACGACGCGGACGAGAGCGTCGACGGCGAGGCCGACGACTACGAGCAGGAGCTCGCGGGGGGCCTCAACCAGCTCAGGAAGCTTCGCGAACTCGATCCCGACCTGGGCGCGAGCCTGTCCCTGGGCGGCTGGAACCTGTCGGTGGACTTCTCCACCGCGGCCCGGACCGCGGAGTCGAGGGAGGCCTTCGTCGCCTCCTGCCTGGACCTGTGGCTGCGCGGGGACCTGCCGGTCCGGGACGGCGAACCCCAGGGCGGCGAGGGCGTGGCCGCCGGGGTCTTCGACGGCATCGACCTGGACTGGGAATGGCCCGGGGGACAGGGCAACCCCGACAACGTGGAGCATCCCGACGACCCGGCCAACTTCACGCTCCTGGTCGCCGAGTTCCGTCGGCAGATGGACGAACTCTCACAGGAGACCGGGGAGGAGTACATCCTGTCCGTCTCCCTGCCCGGCGGCGCGGAGCACGCCGAGGCCTACGATCCGGAGATCTTCGACGACATCGACTTCGCCACGGTCCAGGGGTACGACTTCTCCGGGCCGTGGAACGAACGCACCACCCACCACTCCAACCTCTATCCCCCCGAGCACGATCCGGAGGCCAACAGCGTCGACCGGGCCGTCCGGCGCTACGAGGAACTCGGGGCGGACGCCGATCGACTGGTGATGGGTGTTCCGGCCTTCGGGCGCGGCTGGCAGGGGGTGCCCGCCGAGCGGGACGGGCGGGGACAGACGGCGACCGGCCCCGCCGACGACGACTACGACGGCCCCACCCGGGCCTTCGCCGACCTTCAGGCGATGGACGGCGAGCGTTTTCTCGACGAGGAGGCCGGGGCCTACTGGATCTACGACGGCGACGAATGGTGGACCTACGACGACCCTCGGGTCATCGAGCTCAAGGGGGAGTACGTCCGTGACCGGGGGTTGGCCGGGATGATGGTCTGGAACCTCGACATGGACGCCGAGGGCGAGCTCGTCCGGGCCATGGACGAGTCCTTGGGCTGACAGGCGCGAAAGGCGGAACGACGGGCGGTCCCGGCCGCGCGCCGCGGTTGCCAGGGCGATGAGGGCCGCGTCACTCTGTGGACATGTCCGAGCCGCACAGCAGTACCGCAAGCCCCGACCTCGCCGCACTGCGCGGGGATCTGGAGTCCGCAGTCCGTGGCACCGTCGCCATGGAGGCGGGCACGATCGCCCTCTATACCTCCGACGCCTCCAACTACCGTCGTGTGCCCACGGCCGTGGTCGTCCCGGAGACCGTCGACGACTGCGTCGCGGCCGTCAGGGTCTGCGCCGCGCACGGGGTGCCCGTCGTCCCTCGCGGTGGGGGCACGTCCATCGCGGGCAACTCCATCGGTACCGGCGTGGTCATCGACACCTCACGCCACCTGCGCTCCATCCTCGACATCGATCCCGTAGCCCGGACCGCCACCGTCCAGCCCGGCGTCATCCTCGACGACCTGCGCGCCGCCGCGGCCGAACACGGGCTCACCTTCGCACCCGACCCCTCCACCCACAGCCGTTGCACCATCGGCGGCATGGTCGGCAACAACGCCTGCGGCTCCCACTCGGTGGCCTGGGGCACCACCGCCGACAACATCGTCTCCCTGGACGTGCTCCTGTCCGACGGAACCCGGCTCACCGTCGGCTCCGGGCACACCGCGGAGGAGTTCTCCGAACTGACCCGGCGTCCGGGACGCGAGGGGGAGATCCACGCGGCGCTGGCCCGTCTCGTAGAGACCCATCGGGCCGAGCTGCGCACCGCCATGCCCGAGTTCCGCCGCCGTGTCTCCGGCTACGCGCTGGACCGGCTGCTTCCGGAGAAGGGGCGCGACGTGGCCGCGGCCCTGGTCGGCACCGAGGGCTCCTGCGTCATGGTCCTGGGCGCCACGGTGCGCCTGGTCGAATCGCCGCCCGCCCGCGCTCTGGCGGTGCTGGGCTACGACGACGCCCCGTCCGCCGCCGACGCCGTCCCCGCCCTGTTGGGGCACTCGCCGCTCACGGTCGAGGGCATCAACGACCGTATCGTCGCGGCGCTGGACCGCGACGGGTCCCGTTCGCGGGTGGCGTTGCCGGCGGGCGGCGCGTGGCTGTTGGTGGAGATCGCGGGAGGGGACCCGGAGGAGGCGGCCGAGGCCGCGAAGACGATGATCGCCGGCCTGGAGGGCGACGACCGCCCCCGTGACGCCTCCGTGGTCACCGACCCTGCCCACCAGAAGGCCCTGTGGCGGATCCGGGAGGAGGGGGCCGGGCTCACCTCCCGTACTCCCACGGGCGCGGAGGCCTGGTCCGGGTGGGAGGACGCCGCGGTGCCCCCGGAGAACCTGGGCGCCTACCTGCGTGACTTCGACGCCCTCATGGAACGTCACGGCCGCTACGGGGTGGTCTACGGGCACTTCGGCGACGGATGTCTGCACGTGCGCATCGACTTCGAGCTCACCCACGAGGAGGGGCGGCGGGAGTACCGCGCCTTCATGGAGGAGGCGGCCGGGATCGTCGTCCGGCACGGGGGCTCCCTGTCCGGCGAGCACGGCGATGGACAGGCCCGCTCCGAACTGCTCTCCCGCATGTACCCCGAGAGCCTCATCCGGGCCTTCGGCGAGTTCAAGCGGATCTGGGACCCGGAGGGGCTGATGAACCCCGGGATCATCGTCGATCCGCTGCCCCTCGACTCCGACGTGCGGGTCGCCACCGACCTGCGGCCCGAACTCCCCCTGCTCTCCCAGGCCACGCTGGCCTACGGCGAGGACGACGGAGAGTTCGCGAAGGCGCTGCGCCGCTGCTCCGGTGTGGGCAAGTGTCGCCGTCAGAGCGGGCCGGGGGTGATGTGCCCCAGCTACCAGGTCACCCAGGAGGAGAAGCACTCCACGCGTGGCCGCGCCCACCTGCTGTTCGAAATGGCCAACGGCGAGGTCATCACCGACGGCTGGCGGTCGGAGGAGGTACGCGAGTCCCTGGACCTGTGCCTGTCCTGCAAGGGATGTCTGAGCGACTGCCCGGTCAACGTCGACATGGCCTCCTACAAGGCCGAGTTCCTGTACCAGCACTACAAGGGGAGGGTGCGGCCGGCCGCGCACTACTCGATGGGCTGGCTACCCCTCCTGGCCCGTCTGGCCGCGCTGGCCCCGAACGAGGCCAACCGGATGATGCGTCTGCCCGGGGTGTCCACGCTGGCCAAGCGGATGGCCGGGGTGGCCGCCCAGCGGGATCTGCCCGCCTTCGCGCCCACCACCTTCACCCGGGCCTTCCGCCGCCGCATGAACCGGGGCGAGGGACGCCAGGGAGGGCCCAAGGTGGTGCTGTGGCCCGACACGTTCGGCAACCTCCTCGACCCCCGGATCCCGATCGGTGCGGTCCGGGTCCTGGAGGACGCGGGCTTCTCCGTGGTCCTGCCCAAGGGGCAGGTGTGCTGCGGTCTGACCTGGGTCTCCACCGGACAGTTGGACGTGGCCCGCGCGGTGATGCGCCGAGCGGTGAACGCGCTGTCCCCGCTGGTCTCCCAGGGGCTGCCGGTGGTGGGGCTGGAGCCCAGCTGTACCGCGGCTCTCAAACACGACCTGGTGGAGCTCCTACCGGGTGAGGAGAGCCGACGGGTCGCCGAGTCCGTCCACACCTTCGCGGGGTTCCTCAACAAGTACGCGCCCGACTGGGAGCCGCCCCGCGTCGACGCCACTGCCCTGGCCCAGGTGCACTGCCACCAGCACGCCGTGATGGGCTTCGACGACGATCGGGAGTTGATCGCCCGGGCCGGGATCGACGGCGAGGTCCTCGACGCGGGCTGCTGCGGTCTGGCCGGCGACTTCGGCTTCACCGAGGGCCACTACGAGGTCTCCGCCGCCATCGGCGAACGCGAACTGTTGCCCAGGGTGCGCGCGGCCTCGGAGGACACCCTGGTCCTGGCCGACGGCTACAGCTGTCGGACCCAGATCGAACAGGGCGCGGACCGACGCCCCCTCCACCTGGCGGAGGTGCTCGCGCGGGGCATCGACGCGCGAGAGAAGAAGGAGAGTGCCGGCTGAGGCCGTGCGAGGTCGGCGGTGTCCGGGACCCCGGACACCGCCGACCGGTGGTCAGACGCCCATCTGTTCCCGGAGCAGCGAGAGCGCGCGGGAGACGGCCTCGGAGAGTTCCGGGTCCTCGGGGTCGAGACCTTCGCCCAGATGGACGCGCCAGTCGATCTCGCCGCCCAAGGGCGGACGACGCGCCACCAGACGGAAACCGCGGGTGGAGTCGGGGGAGGGGAAGGGGACGAACCGGTTGACGAGGATGGTCGAGGTCACCCGCTCGGAGACCGCCTCGGCCATCCTGCGGTAGTCCACGGCGTCGCCGGTCTCCTCGGAACGCAACCGGATGATGTGCTCTCCGTGGCCCTCCTCGACGAACGTGAACGTCTCGGTGCCCCACCGGGCCTGGTCGATGTTCTGCCAGAGGACGTCACGGCCGTCCGGCAGGTACAGGGCGCGGGTGGTGGCGACCAGGAGGGGCGGTCCGTCATAGGGGAGGGGGGTGCCGCCCGGGGCCGCGGCGACGGAGGCGTGCGCGAGCACGCGCTCACCGCGCCGCAGCCGGGAGCGGATCTCGGCGGGTACGTCCCGCCCGAACAGGGCCATGGTCAGGTGTTCCGATCTCCGCCGGCGCCGGGGCCGGCCCCGTTGGAGGTGTGGGTCTCCCACTCGATGAGCTCGATCTCCTCGTCCTCGGTGGGACGGGCCAGGAAGTCCCGCACGGAGGTGATGGGCATCTTCTCCACGGCCTTGTCGTAGACGGCCCGGCCCGCGTTGCCCGCCTGGGCGCCGACGAGTCCGGCGACCTCCTGGACGAGCGGGCTGTCGGCCACCTTGCGCGCGGTACGGGCGAGCTGCTCGTAGCGGGCTCGGCCCGCCTTGGCGCCCAAGACGTATCCGATGGCGAGGCCGGCGACGAACGTGATCCGGTAGCGCATGGGTCCCTCTTTAAGGCCTTGGTGACGGTCGGAGTGGTCCGTGCCCCGACGTTACCCTGTCGTGCTTCCGGCCACACAGGTCGACACCGGTCCCGAGCACTCTCAAAGCGCGCTAGTCTATTGGTGTCGCCAGGGCCCACGGGGTCGGGCGACGACGCGATCCCGCGTAGCTCAATCGGCAGAGCAGCCGGCTGTTAACCGGCAGGTTATTGGTTCGAGTCCAATCGCGGGAGCGGGAGAGGGCCCGTCGGAGTCATCCGGCGGGCCCTCACTGCGTTCGACGGAAGGCGGGGCGGAGAACACCGCTCCGAATACGGGAGACCGTCCCGAGCACCCTCGAAAAGGCGCTAGTCTATTGGTGTCGCCAAGGCCTACGGGGTCGGGCGACGACGCGATCCCGCGTAGCTCAATCGGCAGAGCAGCCGGCTGTTAACCGGCAGGTTATTGGTTCGAGTCCAATCGCGGGAGCGGGAGAGGGCCCGTCGGAGTCATCCGGCGGGCCCTCGGTCGTCTTCTTCAGGCGGTCTCGCGACGCAGGTGGTGCACCCAGGCGGGCGGGACGTTGCGCCAGACCCTCTTCGACACCACGAGATGGTCGCGTACGAACCGGTCCACGAGCCGCTGGGAGAGCCTCTGACGCGTGTAGGAGGCGCGGGAGGCCGTGACCGCCTTCAACTCCCGGGTGAACAGATAGCCGTAGAGGGACATGTGTCCTCGCGGGGCGATGTGCTTCATGTAGAAGTCCAGGATGTCGCGGGTCTCCTCGTGGGTGAAGTTCGCGAAGGGGAGACCGGAGACGATGAGGTCGTAGGGGGCCTCGGGGGCGAGGTCCCGGATATCGGCCGTGTGGATCGTGTACCCCGTCCCGGGTGACCCGTCGGCCGCCTCCGCCAGGGTCTCGGTCAGGTCCTCCACGTACTCCTTGTTCACCTCGACCGCGTCGAGATGGTCTCCGGGTCGAAGATGCGCGAAGAGCACCCGGGTGACGGCCCCGTTCCCGGCCCCGACCTCCAGGACACGGACCGGGCGTCCGGTGGCCCGGCCCCTGAGGAACCGGGCCAGCTCGTACGCCAGCGGTCGCCCGCTGGGCAATACGGCTCCGGTGTCCCGCATGCTGGCGAGGGCGGAGCGCAGGAACCTGACTTGGTGTTGAAGAGGCACGGTGGTCTCCAGTCGACTTCTCATGATCCGATCGGTGTCAGTTCGTTCCGAGGGGGCGTGCGAACCCCTTGACGGCCAGGAGGGCGCAGGGCAGCGCGATCACCGCGCTTCCGATCACCGCGTAGAGGGTGGCGCTCATGTCGGGTTCGCCCAGGATCCAACCTCGGGCCGCCGTGATGGCGTAGGTCATGGGGTTGACGTGGGAGAGACTCCGCAGCCAGTCCGGCAGGCCGTCCAAAGGGACGAACGCGTTGGTGCCGAACATGAGCGCGAACATGGCCAGGCCGGAGAAGGTCTGCATGACCTCGGCGTTGCGGAACCAGCAGGCCATGGCGATGAACACCCAGCCGAGGCAGTTCCCGGCCATCAGGGCGATGAGCATCGCGACCCCCATGCCGACCGCTCCACCGGGGGCGTGGAAGGAGAAGAACAGGTGCGCGGCGGTCGACAACGCGGAGAGCTGTATCAGGCTCCTCAGCAGGTCCGAGGCGCTTCTTCCCAGAAGCACGGATCCCGGCCACACCGGCAGGGTGCGCATGCGATGGACGAAACCGTTCTTGATCTCCTGGCCCAAGGCCGCCCCGGATCCCATGCCGGACTGTAGGACGCCCATGATCATGATCGCGGGCAGCAGGAACTGGATGTAGTCGACCCCTCCGGGGAAGCTCCGGGTCTCGCTGATGCTCGTGAAGACCTGGCTCAGGACCAGGAGCATGACCAGGGGCGAGGCGACACTGACGAGGACGAGCTTCGGATCCATCCAGAGCGCGCGGAGCGCCCTGGTCGTGAGGATGTGGATCTGTAGGGGGACGGAACAGCCCCGCCAGGACACGGACTTCCAAGGGACGGTGGACCTTCGGGCTCTGGCGTCGATCGTCATCGGGTCCTTCACCGATCGCTTCGTGGCCGCGTTCATCGCGTGGAGACATGGGCGAGGTAGACGTCTTCGAGGCTGGGTTCGAAGAGCCGGAGACGGTCGATCCCCAGATTCCTCTCCTCCAGGGCGTGGATCACGGCCCCCAGGTCGCGAGGCGAGGCGATCGTGATGTCGATGTCGAAGTTCGCCTCACCGATGTCGGCGACCAGTCCCATCCTCCGGACCTCGTCCCGGGCGGCCGAGAAACGCTCTCTCTCGTTGAACCCCAGGGACGCCTTCCTCCGGCCCACGCCCCTCTTCAGCTCCGAGGGCGAGCCGGAGGCGACGACGTGTCCCCGGGAGAGGAGGACCACCTGGTCGGAGAGACGGTCGGCCTCCTCCAGGTACTGCGTGGTCAAGAGGACGGTGACGCCCTCCTCCGTCAGTCGGTGGACGATCGCCCACAGCTCCGCGCGGCTCTCGGGGTCCAGCCCCGCCGTGGGCTCGTCCAGGAACAGGACCTCGGGGCCGCCGACGATGCTCGCGGCGAGATCGATCCTTCTTCGCATGCCGCCGGAGTAGGTGCGCACCGCGCGATCGGCGGATTCGGTCATGCCGAACCGCTCCAGAAGCTCGTGCGTCCGCTCTCGTGCCTCTTTACGGGACGCCCCCAACAGCCGTGCGATCAGGACGAGGTTGTCCCGCCCGGAGATCTGTTCGTCCAGGGCCACGTACTGTCCGGCCACACCGATACGACGTCGGACCCGGCTCGCCTGCGAGACCACGTCGAACCCCGCGACCGTCGCCGTTCCCGTGGTCGGTTCGAGGACCCCGGAGAGGATGTTGATGAGTGTGCTCTTGCCGGCCCCGTTGTGTCCCAGCAGACCGAGCACCCCTCCGGGGGAGACGGACAGGGAGACGTCGTTCAGGGCCCGGACGCTTCCGAACACCTTCCCGACCTTCGAGACCTCGATGGAGTCACCCGACATCGTCGCCACCCCCCGCCGTCCCGGCCCGGGGTCGCGTCGCCCGACGGGTCGCGATGATCGCCGCCGTGGCGCGGCGGGCGAGCGGATCGTAGAACCCGATGAGGAGGAGGGCGATCGCGAGGGCTCCGAGCGCCACCGCGACCACGCCGGTGGCCGAGAGGTCCGCGAGGTCCGCCCGTACGACGAGCGGTGGCAGGGCGAGGGCGATCAGGAGCAGGTTCCTCACGATCATGGCGTAACCGATGGCCGAATCCGATCCGCCGAAGCAGGCGCACTCGGAGCGGATACCGCTCCACAGGGCCTTGACCGCCACCCCGGTGAAGGCGGTGAGCAGGGTCAGGGCCACGACGGCCCCCGCCGCGGCGGTGAGGGGCGAGATCAGGAGAAGGCAGGCGAGGACCTCACCGGCGACCACGGTGACGCCCACGGCCCGCGCCGTAGGAGGGGACCACCCGGTCAACCGGGAGATCACCGTCGCGAAGCCGCTGAAACGCCCAGGGCCCTTGATCTTCCCGACCCAGGCGGCCAGGAAGATCAGGAACAGCGCGTACTGCGCCGCGAGCGCGACGATCTCAGTCATCATCACGGACCACGATCACCGGCCTCACCGTCATGACCTTGTGGAAGTGCCGTACTTCCCCGAGCTCTCCCACGGGGGAGCCGTCGACCTCCACCCAGGCGTGCGCCCGGAACGGGGACACACGGACACCCGTGCACCATTCCGGCACGGTCCCCCTGATCCGGCAGAGGAGGAAGGTCGCGATGGAGCGCTGTAGGCAACCGGGGCCCGCGCACCTGCGGCTGACGTGGACCACCGCGTTGCGCGCGGCCAGGGCCTCCGCGAAGCCGGCGGGGCCGGCGGAGCCCGCCAGGAAGGCGAGGACGCTCCGGATACGGCCGGGGCTCATCCGTGTCATCAGACGTGCCGGGAGGACGACACACCTCGCGAGGAGGCGATACCTCAGGGGCGGTCGCGTGCTCCGTTCGAGGGCCACGGGTACCGTCATCGCCGCAGCACCCCCACGGATTCGAGCGACCGGATCAGGTCCTCGACGTCGTTCCTGGCCCGGGATTCGTCTATCCCGTACCTGTCCCGGATCTCGGCGACGGCGACGTCCCGATCCCCGTCCTCTCTCAGGGAGCGCAGGATCTCCGCGGCGGTACCGTTCAGGTGCCAGTACACGCCCTTCCTCTGGTCCAGAAGAACGATCCCGTCCTCGGTCTCGGTGGAGATGATGGACGTGTCGTCGATGAATTCCATCCTCAGCCTTCCAGGATCGATACGAGGTCCTTCTCCCTGCTTCCGTCCTCGATGCTCCGGAGCCAGGACTCGCAGGCCAGTGTGTTGATGACGGGGATGATCCCGAAGGAGGAGGACGGGGGGTTGAAGACCGTCCCGCCGAAGGCCTCGGCGTCGACGAGGCCGTGTTCTTCGAGTCTCATTCCGTCGCAGAGTTCGGCGACGGCCTCGCGACTCCTCCGGAGTCCGGTGTAGGCCTCCGCGCTGTACTCGGACTTCGTGGAGCGTTCGAGGATCTCCGGCGGTGCCGTGCCGCGCAGTGCCTCGACGAGGAGGGGTTTGTAGCGGTCCGGCATGGACCATTGGTCGAAGCGGACGCTCAGAGCGATCCTCATGACCCGATCGTCCAGATAGGGGGCCTCCCAGGAGACCCCGTGCGCGCGGGTGATGTGGTTCACCTTCCGGAGCGTGTCTCCGCACAGACGCGCGTCCTGCCAGGAGGCGTGCTGTGCCCGGTAACGGGACAGAGGGCCTCGGGAGAGGACGTCGTCGCGCCTCAGCGCCTCGGAGGCGGCCTCGACGGCCTCCGGGGCGACCCACCGGGCCATCCGGCCCGAGAGGCCCCATCCGAAGTCGGGTGCGGTCGAGAACTCCCGCAGCGGGGCGCGCAGGGAGTCCGTGACCTTCCCCAACCAGGCGGAGAACGTGCTCGAATCGGCCAGCCCTCTGAGCGTCGGAGCGGTCCTCCAGCGGTACAGGGCCTGGTAGCCGAGAACGTGGGCCGGCACCTTGGCCGGATGTGTTCGGGCCAGGGAGTGGAGGTTGAGCGGTGTGGCGAAGAAGAGCTCGTCCGCGCCATGGCCGGTCAGGTGGGTCCGGGACCCCTCATCCGCCACGGCCTCGGCCGCGTGGGCGAGCCGGCCGCGGGTGCGGATCCAGGGAAAGGGGCCCTCGTGGTCGTGTACGCCGGGGCGCCGGGGGAGCAGCTCCGTGAACCAGCCGGGGGCGGAGCGTCGGTCGAAGGTCAGGTGCCGGGCCTCGGGGAGTCGCCGCTCCGCCTTGCGAGCCCATGCCTCGTCCTCGTCGGCCACGTCCGTCGCCTGCCACCTCGTGGTGACGAGGGGTACGCCCGTGGCGGCTGCGACGAAACAGAGACCGGTGGAGTCCAGACCTCCGGAGAGGTCGGCGCTCACCGTGGTCCGTCCTCGGCCGCGGCTGCGCACGGCGTCGTGAACGGCGGACGCCAGGAGCTCGGCCCCCCGCTCCAACGTCAGGTGGGGTTCCTCGGGCGACCACCAGCGGACCTGGCGCGCGGTACCGGTCCGCGAGTCGACCTGGAGGAAGTGGCCCGGGGCGAGGGCGGAGACCCCCTTCCAGACCGGGATCTCGCTCACCGGCCAGGGCGGCCAGGGCGCGATGAGTCGTGAGGCCAGGATCGAGCGGTCCCACTCGCGTCCGACGAACGGGAGCAGCAGGGCGGGGTCGCTGGCGGCCAGGACGGGGGAGCCCCGGTTCGAGTAGAAGATCTGGCGGCCGGAGGAGAGTGTCCCCTGGATCCGGACGCCCTCGTCCAGCTCGGCCACGAGGTGGTAGCTTCCCGGGATCTCCTCCGTGACCCGGGAGAGGTCGGAGAGGCTCTCGGCCGAGTCGAGGACGCGCAGAAGGGCGGGCTCGTCCATGAGGAACCGTCCCAAGAGGACGACCCTCCTGTTCCCGATCCTCGCCTTGTAGACGTCGCCCTCGTCCCAGTCACCGATGATCCACGGCCTCCCGGACGCGCGATGAACGACTTGGAGGTGTGTCCGCGCCAGACGCTCGATCGACACTCCGGCCACGTCGCCCGTGGAGGGAAGAACGATGAACTTCATTTTTCTCCGAGAGGCCTTTCGAGTTCGCCCTGTATTCCTCGTCCTCAGGCCATGAGCGCGCCGACGCCCGAGCGGCGCCGGCGCGACCCCGAGTGCCCGTTCGGTCGTTCCGGGCGGTGGCCGGTTCCGAGATCGGGTCAGCAGACCCGGACGCAGGACCAGTCGTTCTCGAATCCCCAGTTGGGGCGGCCGAGGGTGACCTCGGAGAACGCGCCCATCTCGGTGACGGTCGGAGTCTCGTAGGCGGAGATTTCGTTGCCGATCTTTTCTTCGTCCATTGTCGCTCCCGGTTTCTCGGAGGGTCTCGACGGGGCGGAGATATCCCCGGCGATGAAAGAGACGTTAACCGCGCCCCGGTTCGAGGGTCAAGAGTGCGTCGGTCGGTGCGACAAATGCTTTTTGAGTTGATTTCGCAGATTAAAGTACGATTCTCTGATGTGGTGCGTTCATGGGGATCCATGGGAATCATCGCAGGTGGATGCGGTTCTGGTCTGATCTTTCAGTGAGATCGATGTCGGTGGAGGTGGTGCTTTGGCCGGATCTGGACAAGGGGGACCGTCGAATAATTATTCTGGCTCTATTCGGCCGTTCTCAAGTGCGGCATCGCTTCCGGAATGGCTGGACCATGAAGGAACTTATGGGTGAAGATCCCAGAGTTATTCATCGTCACTCGAAACCGTGTGCGCGATGTCCGTCGAACGGGGATCGAGCGCCCGGGAAGGTGAGACCAGGCGGATCCCCGTCTCATAGGCCACGCTCCGACCATCGGGCCAGTATTGGAGGAACCTGGTCCTCAGGCCCTCACCGCTCTCCCGCCAACGGAAGATCCCCAGAGGCAGATGGGTGGACGACACCCGGACGCCGAACCGCCTCCCCAAGTGCCGGATCCGCTCCTCCCATATCCCGTTCGCACCGTCGTGGGGCTCCCCCGAATCGACGACGATGAGGAGGCGTTCGCCCCTCGGCCGGCGGCTTCGATGGGAGGTCCACCACATGCGCAGCGTCGCCAGGGCCGAGGAGACGGAGTGCTCGTCGGAGGAGGGTTCGCATCGGTCGTTCGAGTCCTGAGGCCCGGTCCCCTCGGGCGGTTCTAGGATCCGCCGCCTGGCACGGAGGTGGACGACGGGGTCTCCGGAGGTCTCGAACGCGAGCACGAGGTCGTTGATGGCGCGGAACCGCTCGTGGCGCCCCTCCCTGCGTTTTCCGCCATAGGCGGACCGGGGGCCCTGGAGGAGGAAGCCCTGTTCCCTCAGCAGTTTCGCGACGGTGTCCGCGGAGAGGACGTGTCCCTGTTCCCCGAGTTCGGCGGTGAGTTCACGGGTGGACTTGACGGACCACCGGAGCGGGGAGGGGGACGGACCCTCCCCTTCCGGCTCCAGGAGCGCCGAGAGCGCCGGAAGGATGCCGGGATCCTCCTCGGTGCGTCGTCTGCGGCCGGCGCCCGCGCGTCGCGCCCGTCCCGGGTCCACCCCGGTCCGGAGCCCCAGTTCCCGGACGCCCTGGGAGACGGTCGCCTCGGACACCCCCGCCGTACGCGCCACGGTCCGGATACCTCCGTGACCCAGGGCCCAGGCCTCGGCGCCCAAGAGCACACGCCGTTCGCGTTCGTTGAGAAGGGGGAGAATCCTGCTGAACTTGGCGGCCAGCACCTCCCGCTCCGATCCGGTCACCGGTGCGCCTCCTTCGCGGGGGCCGATGGAAGAGGGGGACGATCCATGGACGTCGATCCGGAACCGGTCTCGCGGACACTCGTCAGGAGGGTGAGCCCGTAGCCGCACAAGAGCACGCAGAGGAGTGCGACGCCCGCGCCGACCGGCCCGCCGCCGTAGGTCTCTCCCAGGAGGACGATCGCGATCACGGTGGCCGTGACCGGGTTCGCGAACACCGTGGCGCCCAAGGGCGCGCCCGGTTCCAGACCCCGGTAGGCCGCCTGGGACAGGAACAGGCCGAGGAGGGCGACGAGCGCGGTACCCAGGACGGAGGGAAGGGCCTCGACCGCCGAACCGCCGCCGGAGGTGGTGTCCACGGCCGTCTTGGCCAGCGCCGAGGCGATCCCGAAGGCCGCTCCGGCGAGGACGCCCGACAGCGGACCGCGTCGGGCGGGGGAGGTGAGTCCGGCGATCCACGCGCCCGCGCCCAGCAGCGCGAGGGAACCCAGGGTGAGACCGAGGGCCTCTCCGGGGTCCAAGGTGCGTCCCGCGCCTCCGGTGGTGGCGATCGCCAGCAGGACCGTCAGGGCCAGGACGGTGAGGAGGACGCCCTTCCACTCCCGGGCGGTCACCGATCGGCGGTCCAGACGCGCCGCCCAGGGGACGGAGAAGACCAGGACCAGCACCCCCAGAGGCTGCACCACGCTCAGGGGGGCCAGAGCCAGAGCGCCGACCTGGAACACCGAACGGGCGACGTTGAGCAGGGTGGCGATCCACCACAGGGGATGCCGCAACAGATCGAACACGGCCCGCCTCGTGGTGAGGGGCGTCGACAGGATCGTGTCGAGTCGCCACTGCGTCACCGCCGCAGCCGTGTAGGCGACGCACGACAGAACGCCCAAGCCGATTCCGAACCATGGATGCTCCATGTCCACGACTCTGCCGGGGGAGCCCGGAGCCTGTCGTCCTCCGGGCGCGGGCTTCGCACATACTGCGATCGTCGTATGCGCGCGGCCACGGATTGTACGATCCTGGGTCGGACGGACGAAGCGGGTGGAGGTGCGGCGGGAGTGGGGATCCCTTCGAAGGCACTGCCCCGGCCGCTGGACGCGGCGCTCGCCGTCGCCCTGTTCGTCCTCACCATGGTCTTGGCGGCGACGGACCCGGTGGAGGGCGCCGTCGGCGCGGTGAGTGTGATCGGAGGCGCGCTCGCCTGCGCCCCCGTGGCCTTCCGTGACCGTCTCCCCGTGTGGGTCGCGTTCGTATCGCTGGTCGGATGCGTCCTGGTGGCGGTCTTCGGTGTCTTCCAGACCTCGTTGCAGATCGCTCTGGGGGTGGCGCTGTACAGCGTGGCCTCGCGGAGGGAACGAGGCGTCTCCGTGCGGATCGGGCTCTTCTCCGCCCTGTGCCTCACCGTCGCGGACCTGTCGCGAGGGGAGTACCTGTTCGCCCCGAGCGCGCTGTGGTGGGTCCTCTCGGTGGGGGCGGCGGTCTCCATCGGCTATTCGGTGCGGGTCCACAGGGAACGTCTCGCCGACCTCCGGGATCGGGCCCGCCGGGCCGAGGAGCGACGTGAGGAGGAGGCGCGGCGCAGGGTGATGGAGGAGAGGCTGCGCATCGCCAGGGAGTTGCACGACGTGGTCGCGCACAACATCACCCTCATCAACGTGCAGGCCGAGGTGGCCGCCCATCTCCTGCGCGAAGACCCGGACGAGGCCGAACGGGCCCTGACGCACGTGCGCGAGGGGGGAAGATCGGTACTCGCGGAGATGTCCGCCCTGCTCAGCGTGATGCGGGCGGAGGAGGGAGAGGGGCCGCCCACCGCCCCCGCCCCGAGCTTGGAACGGTTGTCGAAGCTCGTCGAGGCGTTCGAAGAGGCCGGGGTAGCGGTCGATTACCGGGTGGAGGGCGCCCCGGCCGGGCTCCCCTCGGGGACGGACCTGGTGGCCTACCGGATCGTCCAGGAGGCGTTGACCAACGCGCGGCGGCACGGCGGAGGCGGTGTCCGGGTCCGGCTCCGGCACGGGGAGGGTGGCCTGTCCATCGACGTGCGCAACCCCCTGCCCCCTTCCACCGAGCGGCGGAGGAGATCGACCGAGGGGTCCGGGTCGGGGATCATCGGTATGCGGGAGCGGGTCGCCGCGGTCGGGGGGAACCTGTGGACGGGGAACGTGGACGACGGATTCCTGGTACGGGCCTTCCTACCCGCGGGTGAGGCCCACGATCGACGGGAACCGGTGCCGGGAGGCGAGGAGGGCGTATGACGATCCGCGTGGTGCTCGCCGACGATCAGGCCCTGGTGCGCGGAGGGTTCCGTGTCCTGATCGACGCGGCCCCGGACATCGAGGTCGTGGGCGAGGCCTCGGAGGGCGCGGAGGCCGTCGCGCTGGTACGCGAGACCGGATGCGACGTGATCCTGATGGACATCCGCATGCCGGGGACCGATGGTCTGACCGCCACCCGGGAGATCACCGAGGATTCGACCCTGGCGGGCGTCAGGGTGGTGATCCTGACGACCTTCGAGATCGACGAGTACGTCTACCAGGCGCTGCGCGCGGGAGCGAGCGGCTTCCTCGGCAAGGGGGTGGAACCGTCCGTGTTGGTGGCCGGTATCCGAGCGGTCGTCAGGGGCGACGCCCTCCTGTCGCCGGAGGCCACCAAGGGACTGATCCGCCGTTTCCTGGAGTCGCCGACGCCCGTGGTCTCCGCCGCGCATCCGGGTGTGGCGGAGCTGACCGCGCGCGAGCGGGAGTTGACCGTTCTGGTGGCCGAGGGGCTGTCCAACGCCGAGATCGCCGACCGGTTGTTCCTCTCGCCCCTGACGGTGAAGACCCATGTCAATCGCGCGATGACCAAGCTCGGCTCGCGGGACAGGGCGCAGTTGGTGGTGGCCGCCTACAGGTACGGGCTGGCCGCTCCGCCGGTTCTTCGGGGGACGGGGACACCGAGGGGTGGAACATCGAGGTGAGGGGGCCGATCCCATCGGTGGGGGCGGGGAACCGTGATGATCCACCCTGTCCGCTGCCGGTCCCTGGAAGGGCTTCGACGCGGAGGGTCAGGGTGGTGTCGCCCTCGTCGGGGAAGGACGGTGGAGCGTGGGGCCGGGACGCGGCTCAGATCCGGCCCACGCCGCCGATGATCAGTCGACGGTTGCGGTGCGGCATCTGGTAGCTGCCGTACACCGGGGGGGCCACGGGCATCGTCCGCCACTTCTGGGCCTGCAACAGGCCGGGCGGCACGGCCTCCCAGCCGTCGAAGAAGGCGGAGATCTCCTCCTCGGTACGCCAGTGGCCGTGGCCGAGGTCGCCGAGGAACAGTTCCTGGAGCTGTTCGGCCCTGAGCGCGTCCTTGCGATACCGCACGGGGTCGGGACGGCAGTAGTGGCTGAGCACCATGTGGCTGCCCGGGGCGAGCCTGTCGCGCAGGGCGGCGATGGAGCGGGAGGCCGCGACGGCGTCCGGGGTGTGCGAGACGACGCCGGTGAGCAGAAGTCCGACCGGACGGTCCAGGTCGAGGAAGTCGTGGACCTCGCGGTCCTCCAGCAGCCCCTCCGGTCGACCCAGCTCCGCCTTGAGGGCGGTGGTGGTGCGGCCGTCACGGATGAGGGCGAGGTGGTGGGTGAGGACGACCGGGTCGGAGGTGGCGTAGACGACGCGGCCCTCGGAGGTGGTCTCGCGCACGATCTCGTGCGGGTCGCCCGGGGCGGGGAGCCCCGCGCCCACCTGGAGGAACTGGGTGATGCCCAGATCGGCGACCAGGTGGCGGACGGCGCGCTGGAGGAAGGCGCGTTCCCCCAGGACGAGATCGACGAAGCCGGGGACGATCCGGTCGGCTCGGGCGGCGAACTCCCGATCCACCTCGAAGTGGTCCTTGCCCTTCAGGTGGAAGGAGCGGAGCCGGGTGATATCGGCCCTGGTCAGGTTGACGAGGGGCGGGGGTTCGGCCCGGACGTGATTGTCCCCCGCCTGCCTCAGGAAATCGGGGGAGGTGAAACGAGACATCGCCGTCCTCTTGTCTGAGGTGGGGAAGTGGTCGACTCCCAGGATTGTATTCCTCGATCGCCCGCTTGTTAACCGAGTCCAGGATACAGGTCACAAAAAATACCACCCGACCCGGTCCTTGAAGAGGCGTACGCCGCATGTTCGTCAGGTCTTGGGTCTCCTAGTGGTTATACGCCTAATGTCCAATTTGTGGAGAGTGTTGTTCGGGCTCCAACCTGGGCCGTCCGATCCCCGACGGGCGCGAGAACCCCCCTCGGTGAGGGCGGTGGAAGAGGAGGGGTGTACGGGGAAGTCGAGGTCCGGGCCGACACGGAACGTGGACGAGGTCCTCCGAGAGGGGGCGGGAAATCACTCCGAGAAACATGGGAAAAAGAAGGCGATCAATTCCGAAACCGACCCCTGCCAGCGTGAATCCGGAGAGGATCGGTGTTCTCCATTCGTTTCCCGGTGCCGATGGACTTCGAGAAATCGCGTATCGACGAAGAGAACACGCGCGGAGTGGGCGCCCGGCCGTCGCCCCCTGTCCTCGAGGCTAGCCTGGGGGCATGGATCGCCCCTACACCATTCTGAGCTGCGCCATGTCGGTCGACGGCCGCATCGACGACACCGGCCCCGAACGCCTGCGCCTGTCCAACCCCGCCGACTTCGCCGAGATCGACGAGCTGCGGGCCGGCTGCGACGCGATCCTGGTCGGCGCGGGCACCCTGCGCGCCGACGACCCGCGCCTCCTGGTCCGTTCGCCGGTCCTGCGCGAACGCCGGCGCGAACAGGGGCGGACCGAGCACCTTCTCAAGGCCGTGATCACCCGTAGCGGAGAGATCGACCCGAACGCCCGACTCTTCTCCACCGGTGACGCGGGCGCGGTCGTCTACAGCGGGGGAGAGGGAGCCGAGACCGCCGCCCGCCTCCTGGCCGACCTTCCCGACACCCATGCGCCGGCCGAGGTCGTCGACGCCGGCGACCCTCCCACGGCCGAGGCCGTCCTGGCCGATCTGGCCGGACGCGGGGTGTCCCGACTCCTGGTGGAGGGGGGAGGGCACATCCACACCCTCTTCCTCACCTCGGGGTTGGTCGACGAGCTCCGGTTGGCGGTGGCCCCCTTCTTCGTGGGAGAGGAGGACGCTCCGCGCTTCGTCGTGCCCGGGGTCTACCCCCACGGACCGTCCCACCCCATGAGGCTGGTCGAGACCCGTGCGCTGGGGGACGTCGTGGTCCTGCGCTACCGCCTGGGGGACGAGCGATGACCGCCGCGAGTGCCCGGGAGCGGGGGCCGATTCCGGCCGAGGGGGCGGCCGACGCCCACTGGCTGGAGCGGGCGATCGGGCTGTCCCGCTCCTGCCCGCCCTCGACCACGGCCTTCTCGGTGGGCTCGGTCGTCGTCGCGGCCGATGGTCTGATCCTCGGCGAGGGCTACTCCCGCCGTGACGACCCGCTCGACCACGCGGAGGAGGCGGCCCTGCGCGGGATCGACCCCGGGGACCCGCGGCTGGAGACGGCGACGATCTACACGTCCCTGGAGCCGTGCAGCGCCCGGGCCTCACGGCCTCGCTCGTGCACCGCGCTGATCCTGGGCACCCCGATCCCGCGTGTGGTCATGGCCTGGCGCGAGCCGGCCCTGTTCGTCGACTGCGACGGGGCGGAACGCCTCACGGCGGCCGGACGGTCCGTGGTGGAGCGCCCCGAGCTCGCCGAGGGCGTACGCGAGGTCAACGCGCACCTGCTCGCCTGAGGCCCTCCTCGGGGTGCTTCGAGGAGGGCACGGGGCTACAGACGATCGACGTCGATGACGCGGACCACCGCGCGGCCCTCGGCGTCCGAGGCGGCCAGGTCGACCTCGGCGGCGATCCCCCAGTCGTGATCGCCCGCGGGGTCGGCGAGGACCTGTCGGACCCGCCACACGTCGGACTCCTCCTCGATGAGGAGCATCTTCGGCCCCCGGGCGTCAGGGCCGGTCCCGATCTCGTCGTGTTCGGCGTAGTACTCCTCGACGGCCTCGGCCCAGTCCTCGCCGGTCCACTCGTCGTCCTCGGAGAGTTTGCCCAGGTCGCCGTAGCGACGGCGGGAGGCCAGCTCCACGCGGCGGAACATCTCGTTGCGCACCAGGACTCGGAAGGCGCGGGCGTTCGCGGTGACCGGGCGGACCCGCTCCTCGGGCTCGTGGCCCTCCTCGGTCTCGTCCTCGGGGTTGGTCAGCCGCTCCCACTCGTCGAGCAGGCTGGAGTCGACCTGGCGGACCAGTTCGCCCAGCCACTCGATGAGGTCGCGCAGTTCCTCGGTCTTGGAGTCGTCGGGCACCGTCTGGTTGAGCGCCTTGTAGGCGCCGGCCAGGTAACGCAGCACCAGGCCCTCGGACCGGGCGAGCTCGTAGTGGCCCACGTATTCGGTGAAGGTCATCGCCCGCTCGTACATGTCGCGGGCGATCGTCTTGGGCCGGAGCGGATGGTCGCCGACCCAGGGGTGGCCGCGCCGGTAGACCTCGTAGGCGTGGTCGAGGAGCTCCTCCAACGGCTTGGGGTAGTCGACCTCCTCCAACCGCTCCATACGCTCCTCGTACTCGATACCGTCCAGCTTCATCTGCTGGACGGCCTCGCCGCGGGCCTTGTTGAGCTGGGCGCCGAGGATCTGACGCGGGTCGTCCAGAGTGGACTCCACCACGCTGAGCACGTCCAGCGGATAGGTGGGCGACTCCACGTCCAACAGGTCCAGCGCCGCCAGCGCGAAGGTGGACAGCGGCTGGTTGAGAGCGAAGTCGGCCTGGAGGTCCACGGTCAGCCGGGCGGTACGGCCCTGCTCGTCGGGCTCGGCGAGGGTCTCCACGATCCCGCCGTCCAGCAGGGACCGGTAGATGGCGATCGCCTCGTGGATGTGGCGGCGCTGGGTCTTGCGGTCGTCGTGGTTCTCGGTCAACAGGTGCTTCATCGCGGTGAAGCAGTTCCCCGGCCGGGCGATCACACTGAGCAGCATGGCGTTGCTCACCCGGAACCGCGAGTTCAGCGGCTCGGGCTCGGCGTCGATGAGCTTGCGGAAGGTCGCCTCGTCCCACGACACGAAACCGTCCGGCGCCTTCTTGCGGACCACCTTGCGGCGCTTCTTGGTGTCGTCACCGGCCTTGGCCAGCGCCTTCTCGTTCTCGATGACGTGTTCGGGGGCCTGGGCGACCACGTTGCCGACGGTGTCGAAGCCGGCGCGACCGGCCCGCCCCGCGATCTGGTGGAACTCGCGTGCGCGCAGGCGGCGCACCCGGACCCCGTCGTACTTGCTCAGCGCGGTGAACAGCACGGTCCGGATCGGCACGTTCACGCCCACGCCCAGGGTGTCGGTGCCGCAGATGACCTTGAGCAGACCGGCCTGGGCCAGACGTTCGACCAGACGCCGGTACTTGGGGAGCATGCCCGCGTGGTGGACGCCGATGCCGTGCCGCACGTACCGGGACAGGTTGCGCCCGAACCTGGTGGTGAAGCGGAAGTCGCCGATCTCCTCGGCGATCCTCGCCTTCTCCTCCTTGGTGCACATGTTGATGCTGGTCAACGACTGAGCGCGCTCCACGGCCTGGGCCTGGGTGAAGTGCACGATGTACACGGGCGCGTTCCCGGAACCGAGGAGTTCCTCCAGGGTCTCGTGCAGCGGGGTGACCCTGTAGTCGTAGTAGAGGGGGACGGGGCGCTCGGCGGAGGCGACCACCGCGGTCGACCGTCCGGTGCGCTTCTCCAGGTCCTCCTCGAAGCGGCTGACGTCGCCCAGGGTGGCCGACATCAGTAGGAACTGAGCCTGGGGCATCTCCAACAACGGCACCTGCCACGCCCAGCCCCGGTCGGGCTCGGCGTAGAAGTGGAACTCGTCCATGACGACGGTGTTGATGTCGGCGTCCTTGCCCTCGGCCAAGGCGATCTGGGCGAGGACCTCGGCCGTGCAGCACACGATGGGGGCGTCGGCGTTGACCGAGGCGTCGCCGGTCATCATGCCGACGTTCTCGGTCCCGAAGATCTTGCAGAGATCGAAGAACTTCTCCGAGACCAGGGCCTTGATGGGCGCGGTGTAGAAGGCGCACTCGTCACGGGACAGGGCGGCGAACAGGGCGCCCGTGGCGACCAGGCTCTTACCGGAGCCGGTGGGCGTGTTGAGGATGACGTTCGACCCGGAGACGACCTCGATGAGGGCCTCTTCCTGGTGCGGGTAGAGGGTGAGACCCCGCTCCTCGACCCACAAAGCGAACGCCTCGAAGAGGGAGTCGGGTTCTGGTTCCGTGGGAAGCGCATCGATGAGACTCACGCTCTCTATACTGCCCGCTCTCCGACCCCTTTCGGGACGCACCCGTGCGTTCGAACCCTTCCCGGGGCCTTCGGGGCCGAGACGACGAACGGGCACGCCCCCGGAGGGAGCGTGCCCGCGTCGATCCCGCTCGGACACCCGAACGGAAGGAGACTCAGACCAGGCCGAGCTGCTTGACGGTGTCGCGCTCCTCGACGAGCTCCTGCACCGAAGCGTCGATACGAGCACGGGAGAACTCGTCGATCTCCAGGCCCTGGACGATTTCCCACTCGCCGTTCTTCGACACGACGGGGAAGGAGGAGATGAGGCCCTCGGGCACGCCGTAGGAGCCGTCGGAGGGGATGGCGGCCGAGGTCCAGTCGCCCTCCGGGGTGCCGTTGACCCAGTCGTGGACGTGGTCGATGGCGGCGTTGGCGGCGGAGGCGGCCGAGGAGGCCCCGCGGGCCTCGATGATCGCGGCGCCGCGCTTGGCGACGGTCGGGATGAAGTCGTTCTCCAGCCAGGCCTGGTCGCCCACGGCCTTGGCGGCGTTGGCGCCGTCGACCTCGGCGTTGAACAGGTCCGGGTACTGGGTGGCGGAGTGGTTGCCCCAGATCGTCAGCTTCTTGATGTCGTTGATCGACACGTCGAGCTTCTTGGCGAGCTGGGTCAGCGCGCGGTTGTGGTCCAGACGGGTCATCGCGGTGAAGCGCTCGGCCGGGACGTCCGGGGCGTGGCTCTGCGCGATGAGGGCGTTGGTGTTGGCCGGGTTGCCGACCACCAGGACACGGATGTCGTCGGCGGCGCCGGCGTTGATCGCCTCGCCCTGGGGCTTGAAGATGCCGCCGTTGGCCTGGAGCAGGTCGCCGCGCTCCATGCCCTTGCCGCGCGGACGGGCGCCGACCAGCAGGCCGACGTTGGCGCCCTCGAAGGCCTTGCCCGCGTCGTCGAAGATGTCGATGCCCTGAAGCAGCGGGAAGGCGCAGTCGTCGAGCTCCATCGCGGTGCCCTCGGCGGCCTTGACGGCCTGCGGGATCTCCAGCAGGCGCAGCTTCACCGGGGTGTCGGCGCCGAGGAGCTGGCCGGACGCGATCCGGAACAGCAGGGCGTAGCCGATCTGGCCGGCGGCGCCGGTGACGGTGACGTTGACGGGTGCTTTGGACATGACGTGAACTCTCCTGACGACGGTGTGCGACCCGCGATGTTACCAACGGGTTCGAGGCGGCTTCGGTGCCGGGCCAGGGGGTACGACCGAGCACGCCGCACCTTCACACCCTAGACCGACCGGGGACGACCCTCGCGACCCAGGTGCGGTCAAAGGGCGCGCATGTCGGGTTCGGGCCCGTCGGTTCCCGTCGTACAACGGATTCTCGGCGAGGAAACGTCGGACACACCCTGTTAGGATGGCGTTTGCTGACGGCGGAGGGCCGGTAGCTCAGTTGGTTAGAGCAGGGGACTCATAATCCCTGGGTCGCGGGTTCGAGTCCTGCCCGGCCTACCCCTCACCATCGCCTCGGAATCCCTTGTCGCACTGCGCATCGCCGCCGTCGGGCCGTGCGTTCCCCCGGCTTCGCCATTCTCGCCTCAGGTGTTGTGTGGTCGATTACCGTTTTTCGCGACGTTTGTCCGAATAGTTTTCCCTTTTGTTATTCTCGGGCCCCGGTCGCGCGCGAATCGGCCTCAGGGCGAAAACGGATGGGACCGAGACCACCCTCCACGGGGCGTTCGGAGGGCCGTCCCCGGTCCACCGTCTCCTCTACACTGGCCGCCGGTCCGGGGCCACGGTGCCTCAAGTCTCAACAACCGTCGGCCGGTCGGGACCATCGGAGGGTTCGATGGGCTCGGAGCGTCGGGGGAAGGCACGTGGTGGACGGGGGGAGAACGATACGAGGGGGCGAGGGTGAGCCACGCCCCTCCCGGCGACGGTTCGCGCGGATCGTGGCCATGGTCGTCACGGGTGTCCTGCTGCTGACCGTGCTCAACCCCATGAGCCATCCCGACGTGCTGGTGCGCCCCACACCGGGGGAGGACGCCGTCGCCCTCCCCCTGTACGACCTCTTGAACCGGACCGGGATCTCCCAGGACGGGGCCTCGGACGAAGGCGACCTCGACGGCGCGGGCAACAGTCTGTCCGCCCGCACCCTGGCCGCGGCCGGCTGGTCGCCGGGCGGTGAGGTCGACATCCTGGACACCTCCATGCGCCTTCCCGTCTACGGCGAGGGCCGTCCCGATCACGTGCTCTCCGACGGCCAGTCCCTCACCTTGGGCGAACCCACCCGCCTGCGGTCCCTGACCTTTCTCGCCACCGGTACCCGCACCGACGGGACCGGCGCCGACGTGCGGAGCGTGGGCAGCGTCGTCTACTCCGACGGCGGCGAGCACAAGTTCGAGCTGGTCGTCCCGGATTGGGCGGCCGGACCCGCCGGCGACGCCGCCCTGACCCTGCCCTACGCCAACTCGGCCACCGGCTTCGGTCTGGACGTGATCGGTTCGGTGCGCCTGTACGCGCGCTCGGTGCCCTTGGAACCCGGGCGCGAGGTCGACCACGTGGTCCTGCCCGAGGTCACCGACCCCGACGCGAACCTGCACGTGTTCTCGGTGGGGGGACGCCAGGCGGATCGGGAATGGACCGGGACCTGGGCGCGCGCCACCTCCGGATACACCGAGGTGGGCCCCTGGCAGGACCAGACGTTGCGCCTGGCGGTGCGCTCGACCACCGGCGGGCACAAGGTCCGGGTACGTCTGGACAACACCTTCGCCTCCCGCCCGGTGACCATCGGCGCGGTCTCGCTGGCCCTGCGCGACACCGGTGCCCGCACACGGGGCGCGGCGATCCCGCTCACCTTCTCCGGTGCCAGGGGCGCCGTCATCCCCGCGGGAGGACGTCTGGTCAGTGATCCGATCGACTTCCTACTGCCGCCGAGCACCGAACTCCTGGTCAGCATCCACCTCCCGGACCGCGTCACCGCGGCGCCGATCCACTACGCCTCGGTGGACACCAACTTCACCACCGCCCCCGGCAGCGGCGATCGCACCCTGGAGCGCGAGGAGGAGCCCTTCACCGGAACGGTGGAGCAGTGGCCCTTCCTCACCGGGATCGAGGTGATGGACGGCCCGGGCGCCGTGGTGACCTTCGGGGACTCCATCACCGACGGGGTCCGTTCGACCCGGGACGCCTACGCCCGTTGGCCGGACGTGTTGAGCGACCGGTTGCGACAGAGATCCGATCTGCCCGACCCCGGTGTGCTGAACCTGGGAGTGGCCGGAAACCGGGTGACCACGGACGGCTATCCGGGCGAGGGGGTGTCGACCTACGCCAACGGGGTGAGCCTGTTGCACCGGGCCCAACGGGACGTGTTCTCCCAGAACGGCGTGGAGAGCGTCGTCGTCTTCGCCGGTATCAACGATCTGCGCTGGGGCGCCTCCGCCGAGGAGGTGATCGCCGGCCTGAACCGGTTGGCGCGGATGGCGCGCGATCACGACGTGCGGATCTTCGTGGCCACCCTGGGGCCCTGTGAGGGGGGTAGCCGCTGTACCCCGGGACTGGAACGACAACGGCAACGGATCAACGCCCACCTGCGCGAGCAGCGGCTGGATCCGGAGTCCCCGTTCACCGGGGTGTGGGACTTCGACGCGGTCCTGCGCGACCCGGAACGGCCCACCCGGCTACGCCCCGAGTACGACTCGGGCGACCACCTGCACCCCGGGGACGCGGGGCTGCGGGCGATCGCCGAGTCGGTGGACCTGTACGAACTGCTCGGTTCCTGAACCGGAGCGTCGCGGGCGGGTGTTCACCGGGGATGGCCGAGTTGATGGTGGATGACCAGGTCGACGTAGACGTCTCCGAGGTCGGCGATGCTCAGCCCGGCCTCGGGGTCGTACCAGTGGAGCAGCGAGTCGAAGGTCTCCAGGACCTTGTCGGCGGCCCTCCCCGGGTCGGTGATCTCGAATCGGCCCTCGCGGATCCCGGCGAGGACGATCTCGCGGACGTGATCGCGGAAGAGTCGGTGCAGACCGCTGATCTCCCGATGTTGTACGGGGTGGATGGCGCGCAGGGTGGGGAGCAGTTCCCGGCCGAGGGCGACGGCGTCCCGATGCCTCCACCCGCTGGCGACGTGCCTGCGGACCAGGTCGGCCATGCGTCGGGTCGCGGGAGAGTCGGGGACGTCGGTGGTCAGTTGGTCGTTGACGCGCTCTCTGGTGGCGCGCAGGACGATCGCGTAGGTCAGATCGAAGCGGGTGGGGAAGGCACGGCGGAGCGCCGCCCCGTCGGTGGAGGTCTCGGCGGCGATCCGGTGGGTCAGGGCGGACATGGGCAGGCCTCGGGAGCCGTGCTCGGCGAACAGGCGTGCCGCGCAGTCCAGGACGGGGGCCGTCGTGCGAAGCGAGTGAGGGGAGAGGTCGGCCGTCATTGATTGTCGTCTCATCGGTCGTTGTGCGCCGTTGAAGTGAGGGACGTCAAGGATATCGACAAGGCTTCGAAAAAAGCGTGGAACGACGGAGATCGATGAAGAATGCCGAGAGCACGGGGTGGGTGACGTCGGTGTTCCACATGAACCGCTTCATGTGTCCTTTCCAGGGCCGGGTCGAGGGCCCTTGCCTCCCCGTCCCGCCACCGTCACACGGGCCCTGCGGTGCGTCAGTCTGGCCCTGCGACCCCTGGAGCCACCTGGGGTACCGGGCCCGAGACCGGGTCTCCATGAGAGGAGGGGCCCTGGGCGCGTCCGGAGGTCAACGACACCAGATCGTCGACGCGTTCGGTGGCTATGGCGTCGACGCCCATTCCGATGAGACGGGCCATCTCCGGGAATTCATTCACGGTCCAGGCGACGACACGATATCCGAAACGATGCATTTCCCCGACCGTTTCCCGGTCCAGCAGCGTGTAATGCTTTCCCAGAAAAGTCGGCCGTAGAGAACGGGCCAGATCCTCGGGGGGAGGCCCGGGTTGGTCCCAGGAGAGCATCATCGGGGTGGCCGGACGGCGCGCGCGCAAGGCCTGGAGCGCCTCCACCGGGCCGGTGAACAACGCCTGATCGACGAAGCCGTGTTCGCGCAGGACCGTGTCGGCGGCCAGGGCGGCCTCGGGCGAGGCGGCGTCGACCATCAGGGGGGTGGTCTCCCGACCGAGGAACTCGGCCAGGACCTCCATCAGGGTCGGCACACGACGTTCGACGTTCTCACGTGCGCCGGCCAGTTCGGCCAGGGTCAGATCACCGATCCGTCGGGGTTCGGAACCCGGGAGGGCCACGACACGTTCGTCCACCAGGACGGGATAACCGTCCGAGGTCAGGTGGACGTCGATCTTGATCAGGTCGACCCCGGCACGTAGGGCCGACCGCAGTGCCGGGAGCGTGTTACCCGGGAAGCGCGCGGTGTCTCCGCGTAGTGCGATGGACAACGTCATGCGATCCAGGGTGGCAAAGATCGGCGCCGCACGTGGTGCAAACAGGAAAAACGCCCACCAAGGCCTACCCTGACGGCGGTGGGGACGTCACGACGGCCGTGGGACACGCCTCGATTGCGAGCGGTCTCACGTCGCGTGGGAATCGTCTCGACCGCTGCGAACTGGGAAACTTTGTTATCGGGTGCTGTGATCGCACGGCGCCCCCAGACAGGCCCCCGAGCGTGAGGCGAACCATGATTCCGGATCAGCGACGCGAGCACATCCTCAAGCTTCTCCAGGAGCGCCATGTGCTGAGTATCAACGAGCTCACGTCGATGCTGTCCGTGTCCCACATGACGGTGCGCCGTGACATCCAGGCCCTGGAGAACGACGGCAAGGTCCTGTCGGTGACCGGAGGGGTACGGCTGGCCGCCAGGTTGAAGAGCGAGCCCTCCTACCTGGCCAAGGCCCAGCTGGAGGTGCCGGCCAAGAGGGCCATCGCCCGCGCCGCCGCCGAGCTGGTCCGGGAGAACTTCACCATCTACCTGGACGCGGGGACGACCACGCTACAGATGGTGCCGCTGCTGACCGACAAGGTCGGGCTGACCGTCATCACCAGCGACTTCAACGTCGTCGGACACCTGATGGAGTACCCGGGGATCGAACTGATCCACACCGGTGGCGTGGTCTCGCACTCGGACCACTCCTCGGTGGGTCAGTTCACCGCCGACTTCCTGCGTCAGGTCAACGTCGACCTGGCCTTCATCGCGAGCAGCTCCTGGGACGCCGAACGCGGTTCCACGACCCCGTCGGAGGCCAAGGTGATCGCCAAGCAGGAGCTGCTGCGCATCGCCTCCAAGAGCGTCCTGGTGGTGGACAGCACCAAGTACGGCAAGTTCGGGACCTTCCGGGTGGCACGGCTGGAGGAGTTCGACCTGATCGTCACCGACGACCGTCTTCCCCGTTCCGCCTTGGACGAGCTGGCCGAGCGCGACGTGCGTCTCAAGATCGTCGACGGCGACTGAGGAAGGGAGCGGGTCCCCGGCCCGTCGTCCGGGGACCGAAGGAGAGGATCAGTCCTCTCCCGTGTCGGGGTCGGCCGGGGCGAACAGGGCCAACGCGGTGCCGTCGGGGTCACGGAAGACGAGGGTGGAGCCCTCCTCGCCGTGCGATACCGGCTCGTGCTCCACGTCCAGCCGGGTGAAGCGGTCCTCCCAGGCCTCCAACTGGCCCAGGTTGTCCACGGCCAGGGTGAGCCGGTCCAGCCCGCAACGGCGGTGGTCGAACCGCCCCTTGAAGTTGTCGGGGTACTGGACCAGGTCGATGAGCACGCCACAGGGATGGCTGAAGCCGGTGCGCAGAACGCCGTGCCGGTACTCCCGCCGTTCGGGACGGAACCCGAGCACGAAACGGTAGAAGCGGGCGCTCACCTCGTGATCGCGTACGGAGAGGGTCACGCGTCCCATGCCGGCCAGCGGCGGGACGGCGGAATCGGAGCGGAGGCGGGCACCCGGTGCCAGCGCCTTGAACATCTCAAGCACGGCTCCCGAGGCTAGACCAGCCCGACCGTTCTCGCGCTCTTCCTTAACGGGTCGTTAACGCCTCATCCGGCCGAGACCCCGGTGTCCTTCGTCACGGGGACCTCCGGTGCCTTCGGAACGCGCTCGTACCAGCGGCCGCGCATCACCAGGACCGTCACGACCAGGGAGATCGCCCCGCCCACGGTGGCCAGACCGAACGCCCCCTGATGGCCGTGGAGATCGGCGAGGGAACCGGCGATCATGGAGCCCAACGCCTGCCCCAGGATCAGGCAGCTCAGCACGATGGCCATGGACTGCGAGAGTCGGCTGGGCGGAGCGGCCCGTTCGATCAGACCGAACAGGCTCACGATGTGCGGACCGATCGCGATGCCCAACACGAAGATCGTCACCGCGAGACCGACGGGGCCGTGATCAAGGTAGAGGGGGAGGGTGAGCAGCGCCAGCCCGCCGGCCGCCACCCTGACCCGCGCGGTCAGGGTGAAGCCCACGGGCAACGAGGCCATCATGAGACCGGCCACGGCGCTGCTGGACCCCATCACCGCGTACATCAACCCCGACAGGTCGCCGTGTCCGGCGTTGTCGGCGAAGGCGGTCACCCCGGTCGACATCCCGCCGAAGAACAGGCCCTGACAGAACATGGGCACGGTCAGGATCAACAGCGCGGGGCGGGCGATCCGCCCCTCGGAGCCGCGTTCGGGGACGCTTCCGGCGGGGGCGGTGGGGTGCAGGGCGAACACGGAGCCGAAGACCCCGAGCAGCACCGCGGCCCCGAGCACGCTCGCGGTCGGGGAGAGGGTGAGGGTGAGGACGCCGACCAGGGCCGGGCCCAGCACGAAGGAGGCCTCGTCGAGGACCCCCTCGATGGACATGGCGGCCGAGACCGAACGCTCGCGCTCCACACCGCGTTCGGGCCCTCGACGGATCAGTACCACCCAGCGGGTCCGGGCCATCGGGCCGACCTGGGGCATGCACAGGCCACCGACCACGGCCAGGACGATCAGGAGGGGGAGCGGGGCGTCCACGGCCACGGCGGCCACGAGCAGGGCGATCAGCGCGGCGTCGACGAGAGCGGTCACCAGGACGGGGAGGCGTTGACCGTGACGGTCGGCGAAACGGGCGATGATCGGCCCGCCCACCGCCTCACCGAGCGCGAACGCACCCGAGACCAGGCCGGCCGCGGCCACGCTGCCGGTCGTGACGGTGACGAGGGTGAGGAGCCCGATCAGGGTCATCGAGATGGGCAGTCGGGCCAGGAAGGTGGCGAGGAGCAACGGCCAACCGGCGATCCGGTTCATCCGCCGCAGGGTCTGCACTGGTGACATCCGACCTCGTCCTGTGTCTCTCGCCCTCGGCCACAAACCATCCCATGATAGGCCTATCGGTCAGGTCGCCCTCGGGGTGGAACGGTCCCCGTCCTCGGAGTTCACCGAGGACGGGAGGGGGAATACCGGCCTCATGGTGAGCTTCGAAGAGCGACCGAACCGTTTCCACCCTCGGCACGAGGAGGACGCGATCCTCCTCTCGGCGGCCTGGGCCCGTCTGGCGGGCGGGGGCTTCGAGGCCAGGGTGGTGGGCCGGGAGCTCCTCGACCGTTGGAGCGAACCGCATCGTCGCTATCACACGCTCTCCCACCTGTGGGACACCCTGCGCGCCGTGGACATCCTCCAGGAGGAGGCGTCCGACGTCGACGCGGTGCGTTACGCGCTCTGGTTCCACGACGCCGTCTACGAGGGACACCCCGGGGAGGACGAGGAACAGAGCGCGTGGCTGGCCGAACGCCTGCTCGACCCACTGGGGGTGGGGCCCGCCATGATCTCCGAGGTGGTGCGCCTGGTTCTGCTCACCAAGGACCACCGGCCCGAGGAGGGGGACCGCGACGGAGGCGTCGTGTGCGACGCGGACCTGGCGGTGCTGGGGAGCGCACGGGACGAGTATCTGGCCTACGTCACCGCGATCCGGGCCGAGTACCGGGAGATCCCGGAGAGGGAGTTCCGCTGTGGGCGGCTGGCCGTCCTGCGCTCACTGCTGGAGCGGCCGCGCCTCTTCAACACCGAATTCGGACGGGAACGGTGGGAGTCCCGGGCCAGGACCAACATCTCCGCCGAGGTGGACCGGCTCTCCGGAGGGAGAACGGGAGGCCTCTGGTGACCTGGACCGGCCGGGGTGTTTGGGCCTGCGCAGACCGGCGGCGCGTAGACGGGTGACCAGTTCGCGTCCGTCGACGTGTTCGGCCCCCAGCGCCACGGCCTTGGAGTGCAGTTCCTCGGGGATGTCGTAGTGGTCGCGTTCGAAGGCCCGTTCGGGTACGCCGAGCCGGCGGGCGAAGGCGTGCAGCTCCTCGAAGGAGTCGTCGCTGACCAGGTGGGCGAACAGGCGTCCGCCGGGGCCGGGCCAGACCGGGGTGTCGACCAGGACGCCCATCAGGCCTCCGTCGCGGTCACCGGGCGCCAGGGCACCGGGGTGGACAGGATCATGGTGCTGGAGGGGCGACCGTGCTCCGCCAACCGGTCGATGACCTCCTCGAAGTGCTCCATGGAGCGGACCGCGATGAGCAGGACGCAGCAGGCGTCACCGGTGACCCGGTGGACCTGCAGGATCTCGGGCAGTTCCAGGGAGGAGCGCTCGCGCAACAGACAGTGCGCCCCAAAGCACTCCATGCGGACCAGGGCGGTCACCGGCAGGCCGGCGGCGGCCGGGTCGACGTGCGCGTGATAGCCGGTGATCACCCCGCGGTCGGTGAGGCGGCGTACCCGGTCGGCCACGGCGGGGGCCGAGAGGTTGACCCTGCGGGAGAGCTCGTTGAAGGACAGACGCCCGTCCCGTTGGAGCTCTCCGAGGATCCGCCGGTCGACGCCGTCCAGGGGGATCGGCGGTCGTGAGGTCATGGTTCACGTTCCCAAGGTCGACGTCTCGTTCTCGTTATGAATGTAAAGCCACGGGGGTCCCTCGTGGGCCGATGGCCCTTCCTTGTGTCGGGAATATATTCGATTATGTGGATTCACGTTCACGGCGTCCGTGAGAGGGGATCCTTCGAGGGCGACGTGATACGTGCGATCGACGAAGTCACGCAGTACACGAGGGGTAGTGACCATGCTCTCCACCACCACCGCCGGGCAGTGTCCCTACGCACCCGCGGAGAGCGGTGCCGAGGACGCCGCGGCGGCCAGGGCCCACAAGGCCGAGGAGAACCAGGGCCGGCCGACCCTGGCCTTCGAACGCAAGACCCCCTACGCCGACTACATCGGCGTCGACACGCTGCTCGACCTTCAGCGGACCCGTACCGACGAGCCCTTCGAGTCCACCTTCATCATCACCACACAGGTGATGGAGCTGCTCTTCTCCCTGGTCCAGGGGCACTGGGAGGCCGCGCGCGACGCGATGGAGGCCGACGACGTCCCCGGGGCGATCGCCCGACTGCGCAGCTCCTGCAACGCCCAGGACGTCCTCAACGCCTCCTGGGGCCTGCTCTCCGACATGACGCCCACCGGCTTCAACCGGTTCCGCGACTCCTTCGGCGAGGCCTCCGGGTTCCAGTCCTACGGCTACCGCAGGTTGGAGTTCCTCCTCGGCAACAAGTCCGCCGCGATGATCCGCCCGCACAAGGCGATGGGCGACGTGGCCGCAGAACTGACCGGGCTGCTGGAACGTCCCGGACTCTACGACGCCGCACTGCGTCTGCTGGACCGGCGAGGCCTTCCCGTACCCGCCGAGGCGGTGGAGCGGGACTGGACCCTGGCCTACGAGCCCTCCGAAGGGGTGGAGCGCGCCTGGGCGGAGGTCTACGCCGACGACCGTCCGGGCAACGAACTGCTCCTGCTGGCCGAGACCCTGATGGACGTCGCCGAACGGGTGACCCGATGGCGCCACACGCACCTGATGGCGGTCAAGCGCACCATGGGCGCCAAGCCGGGCAGCGGCGGCTCCAACGGCCTCGCGTGGCTGGCCCGCAACGCCGAGCAGGACGTCTTCCCCGAGCTGTGGTCCCTGCGCAGTACGGTCTGAGCGGCATCACCCGAACCCACCCCGGCCCCGAGCCCCGTGTAGGAAGCAGGACCCGATGACACCCACCACCCGCGAGGAGTGCGTCGAGCTGGACGCGGCCGACCCCCTCGCCCCCCTTCGCGAGGAGTTCGTCCTCCCCGAGGGGGTGATCTACCTGGACGGGAACTCCCTGGGGGCGTTGCCGCGCTCCACGCCCGGTCGGGTCGCCGACATGATCGAACGCGAATGGGGCCGGGACCTCATCCGCAGTTGGAACGACGCCGGCTGGTGGGACAAGCCGCGCACCCTGGGCGCCAAGGTCGCGCCCCTGGTGGGGGCGGACCCGGACGAGGTGATCGTCGGCGACGGCACCTCCGCCAACCTGTTCAAGGCCCTGGTGGCCGCCGTCCGTCTGTCCGGACGTTCGGTCGTGCTCGGGGAGGCGGGGAACTTCCCCACCGACCTCTACGTCACCGAGGGCGCGGTCTCCCTGCTGGGCGCCGAGCAGCGCCGGGTCGACCCGGACGGCCCCGGTCTGGCCGAGGAGCTGGGACGCGGAGACGCGGCCGCCCTCCTGCTCAGCCACGTCGACTACCGCAGCGGCGTGCTCCGCGACATGGCGGGCATCACCCGCCTGGCCCACGAGCACGGCGCCCTGGTGATCTGGGACCTGTGCCACAGCGTGGGGGCGGTCCCCATCGACCTGTCGGGCCTCGAAGTGGACTTCGCGGTGGGGTGCACCTACAAGTACCTCAACGGAGGCCCCGGCGCCCCGTCGTTCCTGTACGCGGCCCGCCGTCACCACGCCGTCGCCGACCAGCCGCTCAGCGGGTGGCACGGACACGCCCGTCCGTTCGACTTCACCCCCGACTACGAGCCCTCGCCCGGGGTGTCCCGCTTCCTGAGCGGCTCCCAGCCCCTGGTGGCGGACGCGGCCCTGGAGGCGGGTCTGGACGTGTGGGCCAAGGCCGACATGGACCGGGTCCGCGCCAAGAGCCTGGCCATGACCGACCTGTTCCTGGCCCGCGCGGCATCGGTGGGGCTGTCCTCCATCACCCCCGCCGAGCACGAACGGCGCGGAAGCCAGGTGGCCCTGCTCCAGCCGGAGGAGGGCGCCGGATATCCGATCGTGCAGGCGTTGATCGAGCGCGGGGTGATCGGCGACTTCCGGGCCCCCGACGTCATGCGCTTCGGTTTCACGCCGCTCTACCTGCGCTACGTGGACGTCTTCGACGCGGCGACCGCGCTGGTGGAGGTCGTGGAGTCGGGGGAGTGGCGGGCCGAACGCTTCAATCGCAGGTCACAGGTGACCTGACCGACATTCGACCCTCCGGTGGGGCAACCTACCGGGGGGTTCTTTGCGTTCGGAGGGCTTCGCGCTCCCCTGGCTGACCCGGAGCAATACCACGTTGGCGTGGCCTTTGCCGCGCGCGTGTCCCCCGGTTCGATGTCCGAAGCGCCCCGCTTTCGTGACGTATCGGGGAACGCACCCCTGTTGATCAGGCATTGTTCGCCTTCGAGGGGCATGTTCTGGTTTATGACGCGCGCCACGCCTGAGGCCCTCTTCGGTCGCCCTTTCACGTCGAAAACCCCTGCGTGCCAGGGGTTTTCGCGTTTTTCGGGGTGTGTCCGGCCGCTTCCCGAAAGTGGCGGTCAAGACACGGTGTGTCATTTTACCCGCGATCCTTCGGCACTTTGCCAAGGCGTGGGTTAGTGTCCTTCGTGACCGGTTCGTTATGGATCTTTAATGAGCCGGTGCCGAGCCCTTGACCGGCCGAGGCCGGAAGGGGAAGTGAGACCTCTTCTCTCGCTCGGGGACGAGCCGCGCGAATCCACGCGCCAGCTGTCCGGCGGAGCCGATCCGGCCCCCCGTTCCCGCCCGCGGTCCGCCACAGGCGACGCGGAACACCTCATGACTCGATGTCGACCCCGAGCGCAGTCCTGTGCGCCGGTGCGCCTCGACACGTCATGTCCCGGTCTCCTCGGCCCTGTCGTCAACCTGGCTGATACCACATGAGCAACGACACTCCGATCCAGCACGGCGAAGTCACCGCTACCTACTTCTGGGACGACGCTTCCGGAATCAACGGTGACACGGGCATGCCCGCAGGTGGCGAGCCCATGCAGAAGGGGCTGTTCTCCAGCCCCAGCTGGCCGCTGGGTACCGAGGGCTTCATCGTCTATGAGGGTGAGCAGTACGACTTCTTCATCGGCGACCGCGGTCCCGGTGTCCCCTCCGAGAACTGCGACGTCCTTCTCGACATCGACGGCAAGACCTTCGCCGACATGATGGGCGAGTCCTGGGACAGCACCAACTACGTCGTCACGGGTGGCAACGGCCACGCCGAGGTCGAGTACTACATCACCAAGTGGGGCGACGGCGCCGGTGAAGAGGGTGCCCCGCACCCCTTCCAGCAGCCCGAGAACAAGTGCGAGGACGCGGTCTCCCCGATCCCCGCCGAGTACAAGGGCGAGGACGAGAAGTCCGAGAAGAAGGACGACTCCAAGAAGGAGTCCAAGAAGGACGAGGAGTCCAAGAAGGAGGAGTCCAAGGAGGAGACCTCCAAGGACGGCTCCGACGAGCAGCAGGCTCAGGACGAGCAGGACCAGGACGGCGCCCCCGTCGCGGGTGAGGACGAGGGTCAGAGCGGCACCGGCGTCACCGCCGAGACCGCCACGAACGACCTGTCCGGCACCGGTCTGATGGGCGCCGAGGGTGCTCCCTCCGCCTCGGCCCTGCTGGCCCTGGCCATCATCCCGGCCGTCATCATCGCTCTGGTCTTCGCCTGGAGCCGGCGTCCCGCCGGTGTCCACGCCGGGGCCGACGACGACAGCGGCAAGGGCCTGATGGCCGAGAGCTCCGGTCGTCACGGTGTCTCCTCGCTGCTCGACCTCGTGCGCGAGGGCGGCAACAACGTCTCCGAGATGATCAACCGTCTGCGTAACGGCGGCGACAAGTAGATCAGGACCACCCCTGGACCACTCGGGGCCTCCGTGAAGGAGAGCCCGAACGGCCAGGTTCCCCTCCCCCGGGAGGGGCCAGGGCTCCCCGTCACGGGTGGGCCGGAGTGGAAAGACGAAGGGCCGCGGTCGGACGACCGCGGCCCTTCGGCGTGCCCGACCTTTGCCTCATATACCCCTATAGGGTATTTCTCGTTCACACGCCAGGACGGAGAGGACGGGCCGATGCGCGTACGAGGAGAGACCGAGGCCGGCTACGAGGGCCTGAGGGAGGTGCTCCAGGGGTTCGTCGACGACGGGCGGGAGACCGGCGCCGGACTCTCGGTCCGGCGAGGAGGACGCGAGGTCGTCCGGCTCCGCGCCGGATGGGCCGACATGGGGCGGCGACGTCCCTGGCGTGACGACACCCTCGTCCAGACCTACTCGGTGTCCAAACCGTTCGCCGCCCTGGCGGCCCTGGTCGCGGTACGCGACGGGGCCCTCGACCTCGACACGCCGATCTCCCGCCACTGGAAGGGCTACGAGCGGCACGGCAAGGGGGCGACCACTCTCCGAGACGTGCTCACGCACCGCTCCGGTCTGCCCCGTTTCCCGGAATCGGCGGCGACCCTCGACCCCCTCGACGAGCGCGGACTCATCGCGTCTCTGGCCGAGGCCGAACCCGAGTACGCCCCCGGCACCCGTATGGGGGAGCAGGCCCTCACCCACGGGCACCTCATCGACGGGATCCTGCGCGGCGCCACCGGATCCACCCTCGGTGAGATCTTCGGCGAACGGGTACGGCCCGCCCTCGACCTGGACGCCTGGTTCGGCGTCCCCGAGAGCGAACTGGACCGTGTCGCCGACCTGGAGTACGCCCACCCCGAGTGGGCGCGGGACCTGCCCGCCGCGGCCTGGCTCTCCACTCCGCGAGGGACCCTGGACCCGGACCGCTCCAACTCCGCCACCTGGCGCCGGGCGGTCTTCGGTGGGATCGGCCTGCACGCCACCGCCTCGGCGCTCTCCGGGTTCCTGGCCCGGATCACCGACCCGGAGGGGCCCGTCCGCGCGCTGCTGGGCGCCGAACTCCACGAGGAGTACCTCGCGCCGCGGGCGACCGGGCACGACGACGTCTTCGGTACCGAACTCACCTGGACCCTGGGATTCCTCCGTGACCCGGGCAAGATCGCCAAGGGCGGGATCGGCGGCTCCGCGGTGTGGTGGTCCACCCGCCATGGCCACTCCTGCGCCTACCTGACGCGGCGGCTCGACGACCACTCCCGGGCCGCCGAGGTGGCCCGTGTCCTTGGAGACGACCTCTCCCTCAGACCTATGGGCGCCGTGTCCTGAGAGGGGGCTCGTGGGCGGGCCGCCGGTCGCCGTTGACCTCGACGGCCCACCCGCACCACGGGCGGGGCGGTGAGGACCGCCCGCCCGCTCCCGCGTCGAGGGCCGATGGGAGGACGTCCGGACCCGCGTGACTTCCGGCGGCGCCGTTGCCGCCCGCGTGGTCCGGGACCCTCCACGGCCCCGACACGGTGGAGTTCGACGGGCACGACCCGCCCGGGACGGTGGACGAACGACGTCCGCGGCCATGACCGTTCCGCCCCGACGAGCGCGTCGATCCCGGGGTGGGGCCCGACGGTGTTCGCCCATCGATGTGCTTCATGTCTTGAATATGAGGTGAATCACCCCATATTGTCGATGGCTCCACGCCGATGCTGGACGAACTGCTCGGTAGGACCCGCCCCCTCGCAGAACATCCGATCCGTCCACCACCGGGACGGTATGAGGTAAGACACATGGCCGAGAAGCTGGACGACACCGACCGCCGGATCATCGCCCTCCTTCGCGACGACGGCCGCATGTCGATCCGCGCCGTCGCCGAACGCGCGCACATCTCCCGCGCCAACGCCTACTCCCGCCTCGAACGCCTCCGCGGCGACGGGGTCATCCGAGGCTTCACCGCGGTCATCGACCCGGAGAAGTACGGCACCGCGCTGTCCGCGTACGTCTCGGTGAGCATCGAACAGCATTCGTGGGAGAGGTTCCGCGAGTACCTGAGCGACATCCCCGAGGTCGACCACGCCGCCCTGGTCTCCGGCGACGTCGACCTGCTCCTCCTGGTCCGTGTCACCGACGCCGCGGCCCTGCGCACCTTCGTCCTCGAGCGGCTCCAACGACTGCCCGAGGTCAAGAGCACCCGCACCATGTTCATCCTGGACGAGCCGCCCCTGAGATAGCCGCCGGTGGGATGGGGTTCCTCACCCGGGCCGGCGCGGTGTGCTCCCCGGCCGGCTCGGCAGAATGAACCCATGCCCGAATACCGCGTCGTCGACGCCTTCACCGAACGCCCGTTGGCCGGCAACCCGGCCGCCGTCCTGGTCCTGTCGGACGAGTACCCCGACGTCTGGGCCCAGGGCGTCGCGGCGGAGTTCAACCTCTCCGAGACCGCCTTCGCCCGCCGGATCGACTCCGACGAGGCCGACTACGAACTGCGCTGGTTCACCCCGGTCGCCGAGATCGACCTGTGCGGACACGCCACCCTGGCCACCGCGCACGCCCTCACGCAGCTGGAGGTCGAGGGGCCGTACCGCTTCAGCACGCGCAGCGGGATCCTCACGGTCGAACGCCGCGACGGACGGCTGTGGATGGACTTCCCGGCCCGCCCGGCCGCGGAGGTCGAGGCCCCCGAGGGTCTGGCCGAGGCCCTGGGAGCGACCCCGGTGTGGACCGGGATCGGCGGCAACAACGACCTCCTGGTCGAGCTCGCCGACGAGGACACCGTCCGCTCCCTCACCCCGAACCTCGGCCTGATCGAGGCGCTGCCCTCGCGCGGCGTCATCGTCACCGCGCGGGGCTCCGGAGAGTACGACTTCGTCTCGCGGTTCTTCGCGCCGAAGATGGGGGTCCCCGAGGACCCGGTCACCGGGGCCGCGCACACCGTCCTGGCCCCCTACTGGGCCGAGCGGCTCGACCGCACCGCGTTCCGGGCGCACCAGGCGTCCAAGCGTGGGGGCGACCTGGAACTCCGGCTGACCGGTGAACGCGTCCTCATCGGCGGACACGCGGTCACCGTCGCCACCGGCGAGCTGGACCTTTGAGAGAAGGAGGAAGCACGGAGCAGTGGAGGACCAGGGAAGAGGTCGTCGCCGGACTGAACCGGATGGAGGAGGCGCACACCGGTTGGCGGCGACCGGTCGCCTTCGCGATCGGGGAGCTCCGTGACGGCGAGACCGTCTTCACCCTGACCAACGTCAACGAACGTCTGCTGTCGAGCATCGCCCTGGCGCGTGCCTGCGGCCACGTGGCGGGCACCGCCACCTACACGCTGGACGCCGAGACGATGGCGAAGGCGGTGGCCCTCCTGTCCCCGGCGGCCGCCTGCACCGACATGGACCACCCCAACCACCGCCACTGGACGGAGTTGGCCGAGCGGCTCGACCGGGACGGCGGACGGGCCGTGGCGGTGTTCGTCCAGGACCTCGACGACGCCCCCGTCGACGACCACGATCGGGCCTTCCGGGCGGCCATCGCCTGAGAACCGCCGTGGCCGGCGGGTTTCCGTGTTCGCGGAATCCCGGTTTCCCCCTCACGGAGGGTCCGGATCCGATAGGAATGAGGAGGTCGGCATCCCCCCACCCCCTCCGGGGCGGTGCCGAAACGGTCGTACCGGGGCCCTCCTGACCCGTGTACGACCTTGGCCGGCGACCCCGGTTCCTCCAGAGCCGAGTGGTCGCCCGTGGCCGGAGCGGGGTGTCCCCATGCCGCTCCGGCCACCCGCCGGCCCGCGGCGGGGTGGGCCCTCGGGTCGAAGCCGTGCGGACGGACACGCGAAGTCCGGTGGGGCCGGGATGCCCACCGGACCGCCCAGAGGACCCACCCCCGATGCGTGATCACGCATTGAATCCCCCGGTGGGCCACGAAAGCCTGTTCGGAGAGACCCGCGCACAGCAGGGAGCCCTCGGCGTGTACACACCGAGGGCTCTTCATTCACCGCTATGGGCTGTGTGGCCGGTCGCGGCAGGTGAGGTCAGGGACGGGTTGCGCCGAGGAAGGCCTGCCACTCGCTGGCGTTGAAGAAGAGGGCTCCGAGCTCGCGGTGTTTGGTGTCGCGGACCCCGGTGATCGGTCCTTCGGAGACCTCGACGCACGCGCCACGGTCATTGGTGTAGCTCGCCTTGTGCCAGGGGGAAGCGGGAACGAAGGTTTCGATGGTGATCGCGCTCGGAGTCATGACGACCTTTTGTACTCGTTGATCAGCGTCTTGAGGAGGGTTCGCGTCTCCGCGGTGGAGAGCGCGGAAGCCTGTAGTTGGTCAAACGCTATCTCGTGCTCCAGCAAGTCTTCCCGGTCCTCGAAGAACAACCCGTTCGGCGGCACGTCCACGAACAGGGCGCGGTCGCTCTCGTCGAAGGTCAGTAGGGAGAACCCGTAGTTACGGGACATTCCCGCCGCTGAGGGGAGGATCTGGAGGTCGATGAAGGGCCGGTTCGCCAGGCCGATCAGATGGTCGAGCTGAGCCGCCATGACCTCGGGGCCACCGATGACGCAGCGCAGGCAGGACTCGTCGAGGATCATCCAGATCCTCGGTGGGTTCTCGCGTTCCAAGACGTTCGAGTGCCGCTGGATCCGTGCTTCCACGCGGCGCGTACGTTCCTCGGTGTCGGGCACGTATCCCCGAGCCATCATGGCCTCGATGTAGTCCGGGTGCTGGAGCAGTCCGGGAACCAGGCCGACTGTGTACTCCTGGATCTTGGCGGCCTCGTGTTCCAACCCGTAGAAGGCGCCGATGCCGACGTCCTTGTACTGGAACCACCAGGGCTTCTGGGTGCGTGAGGCCTTGGCGATCTCGACCAGGTCCTCGCGGAGCTCATCGGTCGACCCGTACAGGCGGCAGAGTTCGGAGACATCGGCGGAGTTCAGGCGGATGAACTTGCCCGTCTCGATCCGGATGATCTTGCCGGACTCCCAGCCCATGCGTTTCGAGACTTCTCCCTGGGACAGCCGGGCCTCCGAGCGCAGGCGCTTGAGTTGGCTGACCAGATGACGACGCCGGACGGGCGAACCCTGGGCCACGGCTGTCTCCTCGCTCATGTTGTGGGCACTGCCTCCAGTATCTCGTGGGCTGCAAACTTCGCATTTCAGATATACCAACCCAGTTATTTTCCAACACTTGGATTTTCATAGTGTGTGCCTCACTATAGGGATTGCGATGGAGCCTTCGGCACAGCGGAAGGGCTCCACGACCGCACCATGCGCGGACTGCGGGACATTCAGAGATTTCGTGAGGAGTGACCACATGGCTGGTGAGCGGACTGCACGAACGGCCGGCGGCGGTGGAGGGGCCGCCGATCCCGGCTCGCACTGGGAGAGGTTCGGGGCGCGGGTGCGTCAGGTGCGGACCCAGGCCGACGTCGACCCCGACGACCTCACGCTGCGAGAGGTGTGTGAGCCGACCACGCTCGCGGCGATCGAGTCCGGAGAGTACGACCCTCCCGGACACCTGGCCCGCTATCTGGACTCACGGATCGGCGCCCAGGGTGTTCTGGTGGACGCGTGGGCACGAGCTCGCATCCAGTCCCTCTTGGACGAGGACGCGGACATCTCCCGGTTCCAACACCACGCTCACCAGATCCGCTTCTTCGACCCCGGAGCCTTCCCCTCGCCCTTCAGGACACCCGCCTACGCCCGCGCCCTCACCCTCGGCGCCCAGCCCCTGTCGAACGATCGCACCGAACTCCACCGGGCCGAACGCGTTCCGCTCACCCTCATGGGTTCGGGGCCGCCGCACCTGTGTCTGGTCGTCAACGCGTCGGCGGTGCGCGAGACCGTCGGAGATTCCCGAACCATGGCCGACCAGCTCTCGCTGGTGGTCGAAGCCGCGGGACGAGAGCACATCGCCGTGCACGTGATCCCCGAGCAGACCGACCTGCACCCCTGCCGTTCCTCCGCGTTCCGGCTGCTCTCCTTCAGCCCCCACCACCAGATCGTCTACGTGCCCGCCCCCTGTGGCTCCGGGCAGATCATCACCAACCCTGAGCAGGTCGCCGCCCACAGCGACCTGTTCGAGACGCTCAAGGGCGAGTCGTTGCCCCGCTCCACGTCCCTGCGATTGCTCAAGGAGGAGATCGATCGTCGACGTTCCCGACCCAAGGCGCTCACCGGTGGTGACGAACCTTCTCAGACCCTCGATCCGACCCTCGTGTCCGAGGCCGTGCGCCTCTGAAACCCCACGCACGAAAAAGCTCTGGCGGGTGTTGACGCACCCCCAGAGCAGGCCGACCCGATTCCAGCATCGCAAGCAGAAAGTGAGATCGACATGTCCATTGTGCCGCACGACCGTGCCCCGATCCACGCCCTCGGTGAGCCTCTCGACAGGTGCCATCGGTTCTCCAGGGTCTATCCCGGTGTCCTGTCCCGGATCGCCAGGGTCCGCTCGGACCTGGCCACCGACCTCTCCGACCTGATCGGACCCCTCCGGGAGACCGGTGAGGACATCGTGCTCTGCGTCAGTGAGATGTTCGCCAACGCCTGCGACCACTCACGCTCTGGACAGGACGACGAAGGACGTGTCATCCGCCTCTTGCACCGGCCCACCGCCACCAGTGTCCGGGTGGCCATCGTCGACGACGGTGTTCGCACCGATCGGTCCGTGCCCTCGGAGCCCCGGATCCCGTTCCCGCGATCCTCTGGGGAAGGGCTCGAGGCCGAGCGCGGTCGTGGTCTGCTGCTCATCGACCATCTCGCCGCCCGTTGGGGGACTCGATCGGTGCTGGAATTCCCCTTCTGCTCGGGGTTGGGGACCGTCACCTGGGCCGAGTTCGTTCTCCCCGAGGTCGCCCGATGATCGCGCCCCACCGGCTCGACCCCGGGGTCCGGGCGGTGTTGTCCGCGCCCCGGGGCGAGCGCTTCACCCGCCACCGACAGAGCGCGCTCGCGCAGATGGCCGACGATCCGCGTGTCCGCTACCGCCAGGAACACGGGGAGCTCCCGCACTGGATGAAGGTCGCTTCTCGGCGACACGATCAACGTGAAGTGCGGCCCGTTCCGTCCCCGCGCCCGGCCCCGGACGACGTTCCGCCGACCGGACCGTCCTCCCCTCCGACCCGTCTGGGGCGCCATCGCCGACCCAAGCGCCCAGGATGGAGGCTCCTCGCCTACGGCCTCGCGGTGGTCGGGGGAGCACTCGCCCACCACGTGAGCACTCTTCTCCTCTGACCCCTCCGACACACGAGCCGACGGCCGTGCCGGGACGCCCTCCCGGCACGGCCGTTGCGCTGTGCCGCTGGAACCCGGCTCAGATGGATCAGGGCACGTGCGCGAGTTCGTCCAGAAGCCGACCGGCGGTCTGGGCCATCCTCACGGAGAGAGGCGTCTTCACCCCCGTCCGCTCCACCGTCCGTGCGATGTTCGCGCACAACAACAACCGGCACAGCGTTCCGCTCCTGGTGGCGAGGGGCTCGGCGAAGTACGCGAGAACCCTCTCCTCCACCTGGGGAACGGCGAGCGAGGCCGACCACAGACAGGCGGCGTCCCAACCGATCGGGGCCATGCCCCAGCTCTCCCAGTCCAGGAGCATCGGTTCGGGGCCGGTCACGTTCGCGTACCCGAGATCGCCGTGGGCACAGGCCCACGAGTCGTCTTGGACACGGGTGTCCACCTCGGTGCCGTAGACCTCGTGGATCCGTCGTGTCAGGTGCCCTTGGTCCAAGGCCACACGGTCCGTCTCGTGCGAGGCCAGTGTCGTCAGCGCTCTGTCCAGGTCGGACCACCAGTGTTCGGGGAGCTCCGGGTCCTCGGTGATCTCCGCGGTCGCCGAGACCGCGCCGGTCGGTGCGGACGAGGTCTCCTCCGCCTTCCACACGACGCCCCGGTCGGGGTCCGCCCAGGTGACGGTGGCGAACCAGTCGGGCTTGGGAACGCCGTGAACGTGAGCGGCGGCCTGCTCCGTTCCGGTCCAAGAGGGGACGACGAGGCGGGTGGGACGCCGCCAGGTCAGACGCACCCATGTTCCGGCTTCGGTGCGCAGACCGGCGGTGCCGTTGTGACGGCTGTAATGGACGCCTTCGCGTGACAGCCTGCGGCCCAGTCGCCGTTCGGCCTGCCGCACGACGTCGTCGATCTCCACGGTCGACAGGTCGTCCATCCCGGCCTGCCGGTCACCGCCCGAAGGTGGGGTCATGATGCGCCGCCGATCCCTTTCGCCGAACACCGGAGGCGGAGGCTCCGGCCACCGGGTTCTCACGTTCGCACATCTGGGGCGAGGGAAGGGCGACATCGACAGGTCGCCCGGCCGGTGGTGTCAGGGAAACGGGTCGGTGATGTGGAGGTCGCGGTCGAGGAGGGCGGCGACCTCGGGGCCGCGCTCCCTCTCGACCAGGGCGAGCAGGCCCCACAGGTCCTCGTGGACCCGGGTGAGCAGTCCGGGCAGGTCCCGCAGGGGCAGGTCGATCTTCAACTCCCGTCCTTCCTGCGAGAAGCGAATCCCGTCGCCGACGAACTCCTGCACGACGCCGGGGTCGTGCCCCATCCAGACGTGTTCGCGGTCGAGCAGGTTCGACCACTCCCGCCAGTCCTCCAGGCCACAGCAGCAGCCGGGGTTCACACTCGCCCCGGAGGCGCGGATCACGCGCAGGCCGCCGGGGAACAGGGTCATCTCCTGGTCGAGCAGTCCACGCGGATCCTCCGCGTCGTTGTACTCGGCCCAGGTCGTCAGGAAGGTCTCCAGTTCGGTGGGGGAGAGGGCCCCCGACAACGGCAGGAACCTCCCGTGGTCGACCTCCAGCACCGGCTCGATCCGCGGGGAGCTCATCGGGAGGTCTCGATCAGCGAGTGGACGTGGTCGGCGGCGTTGCGGGCCCCGTCCACTCCGGCCAGGTGGGCGCGTAGATCGCGGGCACGGGTGCGCAGGGCCGGATCGTGCAGGACCGCTTCGAAGGCGCGCCGCAGCGGTTCGCCGTGGGCCCGGCGCGGGCCGAGCGCCACCGCGGCGCCGAACCGCGCGCACTCGTCGACGTTCCAGCGCTGCTCGGCCTGGAGCCCGATACCGACGAAGGGCTTGCCCGAGACGGCGGCCGTCTGCACGGTCCCCTCTCCACCGTGGATGACGGAGGCGTCGATCAGGTCGCCCAACAGATGGGCGGGGAGCAGGTCGAACACGTGCACGTGCGGACCGAGCGCGGCGCGGTCGCCCGGCCTCAGGTAGTGGGCGACCGGGGCCAGGACGGTCACGGGCATACGGGACAGCTCCCGCAGCACCCTGAGCACGATCTCCCGGTTCGCCGAACTGCCCATGGCGAAGTACACCACCGGTCGGCCGCGCCGCTCGGCCTTCTCCACCACCTCGGTCACCTCGGCGGGTACCTCGCCGCCCAGCCGCGCGTAGATCGGGCCGACCCACCGGTAGTGCGGGGGAAGCAGGTAGGGCCGTAGCCGGATCGACGCGATCAGGTTGAGGTCGCCGTCCAAGGCCTTGACGGTGCGTCGGGGGACGCTCACCCCGTTCTCCCGGGCCACCTGTACGAAGCCCCTCGGTTTGAGGGTGGTGTACCGGGCGACCTCGCGCAGCAGACGGGCGGCGCCGGCGTCGACGGTCCGGGCGAGGGTGCCGCGTCCGGAGAGCAGCGGCACCGACCGGATCTGGCGCAGGTGCGGCCACGAGTAGGCGAACGGTTTGACGTAGACGAGCGGGATCCCGTCGGCCCGTGCCGAGACGAACTGGCTGATGGTGCTGCCGATGACGGTCGCGGTCGGGCGCAGCAGGGTGTTGAGGGCGCGCTCGCTCTCAACCCGCTCCCGCAGGAGTTCGGCGGTGAACGGGTGGGTCACGGCGCGCCCCTGGTCGAACCGGAGCAGCCGCTCGGCCTGGTCGTCGGTGAGGACCGGGGACAGGGGGAAGTACTCGAAGCCCGCCTGTTCGATGAGGCCCGCGTATCGCTCCGAGTAACCGGCGAAGACGCATTCGTGCCGGTCCCTCAGGTGCCGGGCGACCTCGATGGTCCGCGTGGTCTCGGCGAGGTCGAAGGTCTCCGGGGCGAACAGGACCGTGCTCACGGCGGAACTCCTTGTCTGGGCGGGCTTGTACGCAACGTAGTCGTCCGGAGCGAAGGCGGCAACGGCTCTTCGGTGGAACGGGCGAGGGTGGTGTGCGACACGTGTCCTTGTACCCCGGGTCGGTTCGCGTATAGAAACTGGGACAAGTGTCCCAGTTTTTTCGAGGGGCATCGGCGTCCGCGAACCGCGACGCTCTCCGACCCGATCCCGAGGATCAGCCATGCCCAATCCGTACGCGCGGATCTTCTCCGCGCCCGGGGCCAAAGCCTTCACCGCCGCCGGACTCATCGGCCGCATGCCGGTGGCCATGACCAACATCGGCCTCATCACGATGCTCTCCGCCACCTACGGCGGCTATGGTCTGGCCGGGGCCGTCGCCGCCACGTTCACCCTGTCCATGGCCCTGATCTCGCCTCGGATCTCCCGGCTGGCCGACCGCTTCGGTCAGCGCCGGGTCCTGCCTCCGGCCGCGCTCGTCTCGGTCGCCTCCCTGCTGGCGATGTCGGCGTGCGTATGGCTCGAGGCCCCGACCGCCCTGCTCTTCGTGCTCGCGATCCCCGCCGGCGCCATGCCCAACATGTCCGCCATGTCCCGAGCGCGCTGGACCGAGATCCACCGGGGGACACCTCGACTGCGCACCGCCTACGCCTTCGAGTCGGTGGCCGACGAACTCACCTTCATCACCGGCCCCGCGCTGTCCGTGGCCCTGAGCACGATGGCCTTCGCCCAGGCGGGCCCGCTCGCGGCCGCCGCCTTCCTCGCGGTCGGGGTCGGGCTGTTCGTCGCCCAGCGCTCCACCGAACCACCGGTCCGTGTCACCGGACCCACGGCCGCCGAGCGGGGCTCACGTCTTCTCGACACGCCACTCCTGTTGTTGGTGGCGATCCTTCTCGCGGGAGGGGTGATCGTCGGGGCGATCGACGTCGTCGCGGTCGCCTTCGCCGAGGCCCGCGGTGTCCCCGGCGCCACCGGGATCGTCCTGTCCTGCTACGCCCTCGGCTCGGCCGTCTCCGGTCTGGTCTTCGGAGGACTCCGGATCCCCTGGCGACCACGGACCCAGTTGACGGTCGCGGTCGCGGGTACGGCCCTGACCGCGCCGCTCCTCCTGGCAGCCGACGGTATCGTGACGCTCTCCCTGGTGGTGCTGGTCTCCGGGGTGTTCTTCGCCCCCATGATGATCCTGGTCATGACCCTCATCGAGGGGATCGTCGCCCCCGAACGGCTCACCGAGGGCATGACCTGGGCGCTGACCGGACTGACCGTCGGCACGGCCCTGGGCACCTTCGCCGCGGGCCAGGCGGTGGAGGCCGGCGGGACCGACGGCGGCCTTCACGTCGCGATCGTGGCGGGAGCGGCAGCCCTGGTCGTGGTCCTGGTCGCGAACCGTCTGCCGGAGCGGGCCGCTAAGGGCGGAGAGGAGGTGAACGACTCCGCTACCCTCGGTTCCCGGACCGAGGAGGAGCGCTGACCCAGACCGACGGACGCCGAGCCAAGGGCGAACTGCGCCGCAAGGCCCTCATCGAGGCGACCCTGCGCGTCATCGAACGCGACGGGGTGGTCGGGGTCAGCCATCGCACGGTCTCGAAGGAGGCCGGACTGCCCACCTCCGCCACCACCTACTACTTCACCGGCCTGGGCGATCTGCTCACCGCGGCGCTGACCAGCGTGATGGACGAGGACGCGGGGCGGATGCGCCGCCTGACCACCGAGGGCGACCGCCGACGCGAACTCGCCGAACTGCTCTGCCGGGTCGCGGCGGAACCGGGACGCCTGCTCGCCGAGTACGAACTCTTCCTCCTGGCCGCCCGCCGCCCCCACCTGCGCCGGTCCACGGACGACTGGCTGGCCGCGGTGGGGGCGTTCGCCCGCCGCTACACGGACGACCCCGTCCGTGTGCGCGTGGTCACCGCCGTGATCGACGGGATCCTGCTGCACACCCTCCTCCAAGAGGCCAAACCCACCGCCGACGAGTTCGAGGAGATCCTCGACGACGTCCTGCCGAACCCGGAGCCGTAGGGCCGTTCGGCGGGTCGTCCACAGGGCCGGAGCGGGGAAGGCGTGAAAGACCTAACCTGGCGGGGCAGTGAGAACCGACGACGCCGGGGGGAAACGATGACGGGACGGCAGGGCCACGGGTACCGCGGGGGCGGCCGAGGAGGCGGAGGCGGCGGGGGACGCCGGCCCGAACCCGAGCCCATTCGCGGGGTGCGCGACGACGCGCGCCTGTCCCAAGAGCTGTCGAAGATGGACGGCGCCTCCTATGGGCGCTACAAGTCCCTCAAGGGCGACTGGGACTTCGGCGACTTCACCCTCACCGTGCAGCGGGTCCAGGCCGACCCCTTCGCGCCGCCCTCCCGCCTGCGGATCCTGCGCCCCGACGCCGGGATCCCCGAGAGCGCCTACGCCGACCCGGTCCGCCGCCGGGCCACCGCCGACTTCCTGGGCCGACTCGCCCGTCGCCTGCTCAAGGGGTCCAGGCTCAAGATCGACACCGGGGGCCAGGAGGTCCTGATCCGCTCGTCCTGCCGGGTGGGCGCGGACGGCTCCCTCGACCTGCGGTTCGGTCTGGATCTGCCCGGACACGGGCGGCGGATCGACGGACGCGCCGCCGAGCGCGAACTCTGTCGCACCGTCCCCGAGCTGGTCGACGACCTCGATTGGGAGGAGATCGACCGGAAGGCCGCCGAGGCCTACGCCGACAGCGTGGTCGACACCGTCGCCCTGCGTGAGGCCCTGCCCGACCGCGGGCTGGTCGCCTTCGTCGCCGACGGGGCCGTCCTGCCCCGCCGCAGCGGGGTGAGCGACGAACCCCTGACCGGCGAGGGCATGGTGCCCTTCGCCTCGCCCGACTCCCTGCGGGTGAGCGTCGACCTGCCGCACCGGGGCACGGTGACCGGCATGGGGGTGCCCGAGGGCATCACCCTCATCGTCGGCGGCGGTTTCCACGGCAAGTCCACCCTGCTGCACGCCCTGGAACGCGGCGTCTACGACCACGTTCCGGGCGACGGTCGCGAACTCGTGGTCACCCGCGCCGACGCGGTCAAGATCCGCGCCGAGGAGGGCCGCCGGGTGGAACGGGTGGACGTCGGTCCGTTCGTGCGCAACCTGCCCACCGGCTCCGACACCAGGGACTTCCGCACCGAGAACGCCTCCGGCTCCACCTCCCAGGCCGCCAACATCTGCGAGGCGGTGGAGGCCGGATCGCACACCCTCCTGGTGGACGAGGACTCCACGGCCACCAACCTGATGATCCGTGACGAGCGGATGCAGGAGCTGGTCCACGGCGACCGGGAACCCCTGGTGCCCTTCATCGACCTGGTGCGCCCCCTCTACAGGGAGCACGGTGTCTCCACGGTGCTGGTGATGGGCGGCAGCGGCGACTACTTCGACGTCGCCGACCACGTGGTGATGCTGGACGCCTACCACCCGCACGACGTCACCGAACGCGCCCGCGCGCTCGCCCGCGAACGCACCGACTCCGTGTTCACCCGGCCCCGGGCCCGTGTGGTGGACCCGAGATCGGTGGACGATCGAGGGGCCAAGGGGCGGAGCAGACTCAAGCGTCGCGACATGGACGTGCTGACCTTCGGGGAGAGCGACGTCGATGTCCGCTCGGTGGAGCAGTTCGTCGACGCCGGGCAGATCACCGGGGCCGGGCTGGCCCTGCGCGCCCTGGTCCAGGGCGGCCACCTGAACGGTTCCCGTACGCTCGCCGAGGCTCTGGACTCGCTGGACCGGGCCCTGGCCGAACGCGGGGTCTCTCTGCTCGGCGACGACTTCGACGGGGACTACGTTCTGCCGCGCCGGCACGAGGTCGCCGCGGTCCTCAACCGATTGCGGACCCTGAGGGTCGCCGAACAGCGCTGACCACCGGGGTGCCTTCGAGGGGGACGGCCGACCGCCCTCTCGGCCATCGCGCCATGCGTGATCGGTCGCCCACACCGAAGCTCGGGTGAGGTGCTCGGACGGGGCATCCCGGTCGAGCACCTCACCCGGGCGTGGAACGGGCGGAGGTCCGATCACACGGCCGAAGCGTTCGAGACGCCGCCGATCCGATCCGTCGGGTCCGTACCCGGTGTGACGGCCGGACCACGACGGGCGCTGTGGTCGTGATCACGACCGGGGGGTCGACGCCGGTGGGGACCCGGAACGGGTCGGTATGGTGGAAAAGCAGGGCGTGGCGACCCCGAAGTGCGTCACAAGGGACCGTTCGGGTGGGCCTTCGTAGGCGAGTCGTCCTGTGATCCCGACCCTATGGAGACGAGAATCCGGTGCGTGACCCCGCAGATCTGTACGAACTCCATCCAGGCTTCGACGACATCGTCGGCCCGGTGATGCTGGTCTGTCTGGACGGTTTCGTCGACGCCGGACAAGCGGGCCGCCAGACCTCCGAGTGGCTCTTCGAACGGTTCACCGCCGAGAAGGTCGCGACCTTCGACACCGACCGACTCGTGGACTACCGCGACCACCGGCCGACGATGACCTTCGTCGAGAACACCTGGACCGAGTACAAGGCCCCCGAGATCGGGCTCTACCGGATGCACGACGACGAGGGCACGCCCTTCCTCGTCCTGCACGGGCCCGAGCCGGATCACGAGTGGGAGCTGTTCGTGGCCGCCGTCCATCGGCTGGTCGAACGCTTCGCGGTCTCGCTGTCCCTGAGCGTCAACGGCATCCCGATGGCGGTCCCGCACACGCGCCCGGTCACGGTCACCCCGCACTCGACCCGTCCCGAACTGGTCGCGGGGCACACCCCCTGGATCGGCAGGGTGGAGGTGCCGGCCGGGGCGGTCTCGCTGCTGGAGTACCGTCTGGGCGAGCTGGACCACGACTTCATCGGCTACGCCGTCCACGTGCCCAGCTACCTGGCGCAGTCGCAGTACCCGCGCGCGGCCATCGCCGCGATCGGCTATCTGACGGCCGCCACCGGGCTGGCGATCCCCACCGACGACATGGAGGAGACGGCCCGGGCCGCCGACGTGGAGATCGCCGAGCAGGTGGCCGCCTCGGAGGAGATCCAGCGGGTGGTCGCCAACCTGGAGCGTCAGTACGACGACATCGTCTCCTCCCGTGCCGAGAGCGAGGGGGACTCGAGGTCGTTCGGCACGGACGAGGAGGGCCTGCCCACCGCCGACGAGCTCGGCGCGGAACTCGAACGCTTCCTCGCGGAACGCGAGGGTGACGGAAACGGATGACCGTGTTCTACCAGATCCTCTTCAGCTCGGTGCTGCGTCACATGGACGCGGAGAAGGTGCACAAACTGAGCTTCGCCGCGTTGCGCGGCGTGACCGCAGTACCGGGGGTCTCCGAGGCCATGACCCGGGTCCTGGGCCCGCGTGAGCCGGAACTGACCGTGCACGCGCTGGGGCGCGAGTTCCCCGGCCCGCTCGGCCTGGCCGCCGGGTTCGACAAGAACGCGGAGAGCCCTCGGGGCCTGGCCGCGCTCGGCTTCGGCTTCGTGGAGGTGGGAACCGTCACCGCCCACCCCCAGCCCGGCAACCCCAGGCCGCGTCTGGCCCGGCTGGTCGCGGATCGCGCGATCGTCAACCGGATGGGCTTCAACAACGAGGGTTCGGCGCTGGTCGCCGAGCGGCTGCACCACGACCGCGACCGTGAGGGGCCCGTGGTCGGGGTGAACATCGGCAAGACCAAGGTGACCCCGGAGGAGGAGGCGCCCGCCGACTACGCGCTCAGCGCGCTGCGGCTGGCCCCCTACGCCGACTACATGGTCATCAACGTCAGCTCGCCCAACACCCCGGGTCTGCGCAACCTCCAGGGCGTGGAGCGTCTGCGTCCGCTGGTCGGCGCGGTGCGCGAGTCGCTGGCCGAGGCCGGCCGCTCCGACCTTCCCCTCCTGGTGAAGATCGCGCCCGATCTGGCCGACGAGGACGTCGACGCCGTCGCCGACTTCGCGCTGGCCGAGGGGCTGGACGGGATCATCGCCACCAACACCACCATCTCCCGTGAGGGCCTGGAGAGCTCGGCCGAGCAGGTGGAGGCGGCCGGTGGCGGCGGTCTGTCCGGAGCCCCGCTCAAGCGGCGTTCGCTGGAGGTCCTGCGCCGTCTGCGCGCCAAGGTCGGCGACCGGGTCACCCTGATCGCGGTCGGCGGCATCGAGACCCCCGAGGACGCCTGGGCCCGGATCCGTGCGGGCGCCACCCTGGTGCAGGGCTACACGGGGCTGATCTACGGCGGACCGCTGTGGCCGCGCCGGGTCCACCGGGGCCTGGCCCGGCTGGTGCGTTCCGCCGGCTACCGGTCGATCGAGGAGGCCATCGGCGTCGACGCCCCCGCGCCGGCCCTGAAGGTGGTCGGCGACACCGCGACCGCGGGCTGACACGTGTACGACGAAGGGCCGGTGGGAGAACTCCCACCGGCCCTTCGCCATGGTCCGCCCCCGCTACCAGCTGCCGTCCCAGTCCTCGGGGAAGACGTGCGGGGGTTCGGGGAAGCCCATCGCCTGGCTCGCGGGGACGAACTCGTAGCCCTCGTCCCGCAGCAGCCGGATGATCTCGGGGACCGCGTCCAACGTGGCCTCCTGGGGGTCGTGCATCAGGACGACGCCGCCGGGTTCGACCAGGTCGACGACCCGGTCCACGATCTCGTCGCTCGTCAGCCCCTCCCAGTCCTCGCTGTCCACCGTCCACAGGGTCTCGACCATGCCCTGATCGGAGATCTCCCGGTGCACGTCGTCGTCGGTGGCCCCGAACGGCGGTCGGAACAGCTCCACCGTGTGTCCGGTCTGGCGGCGGACCATCGCGCTCACCGAGGCGACCTGGGAGGGCAGCTCCTCGGCGTCCATACGGTTCATGTGCTCGTGCAGGTCGCCGTGGCTGGCGATCTCGTGACCCTCGGAGTAGGCCCTGCGCAGTGGACCGGGGCGGGTCAGGACGGGGCTCCCGTTGAGGAAGAACGAGGCGGTGACCTTCTCGGCCGCGAGCAGGTCCAGCAGGTCCGAGGTGGCGGCCACCGGCCCGTCGTCGAAGGTGAGCGCGATACAGCGGACCTCGACGTCCTCACAGTCCACGTCGGGGAGCCGGGCGTCGAAGACCCCGGGGACGGGCGGAGGGGCCTCCTCCTCGTCGTCGTCCTCCTCGAACTCGGCCGGTTCCAGGTCGGCGTTCTCGGTCATGGAGGCCTGCCGGGCCCGCTCTCCCAGGTCGGACAGGAGAGGTGCGGCGGTCTCGTGGTCGACGATCACGACCTTGCGTCCGAACTCGGTGGAGGGCACGTGGCCCTCGATCACGGGGGAGAGGTGTCCATCGTCGAACTCCACGACCAGGTCGCCGTTCTCGTTGAAGCCGATCGAGTCGTAGGTCCGCAGCACCGGGTACAGGGTGTCGCCGTCGACCTCCTCGTCGTCGGCCAACTCGTCTCCGACGATCGCGTCGAGCTCGTCGAGGGCCTCCTGTCCGGCCAAGAGCTCGGTGGACTGGGCGGAGCGGCCCGTGGTGGCGTCGTACCAGTGGGTGGAGTAGCCCTCGCGCATGCCGTGCATGTCCTCTTCGGAGCGCACCAGCCGCACCCCGAGAACGCCTTCGCCCGCGGCCACCAGCTCCCAGTCGACGCCCAGGCTCACCGGGTCCCGGGTCCCCGCGCGAAAGTCGGCGACCTCTTCGTCGACGCGTTCCTTGAGCGCCTCGGTGAACGCGTCCGCGGTCGGGAAGACGGGGAGGGTCACGTCGACGGCCACGTCCGGATCGGGGATGTGGGGATGGTCGTCGTAGTCCTCGGCGGAGGCGGTCCATTCGGAGATCCCCTCACCGGAACCGTCCTGGAGCACCGCCATCCGCTCGTTCCCGGACAGTCCGACGGCCTGTTCCCCGCAGGCCGTCAGGGCCAGGGACAGAGCCACCAGGGCCGTCCCGGCGCGGACCCGGATCGTCCGACCCTCGTGAGGCCGGGGCGGGGCCTGATCCGGTACGACTGAGTTCGATGACACGACCCGACTCCCTCGTCCCTTCGGCGGATGCTCTCCCGCGCTCGCTGGGAGCAACATAGGGGACAGCGCCCCGGCGCCCGGGGCACTGTCCACATGTGGACACCGATCCTCGTCGGTGGTCCTTCCGCTCTACCGAGGTCAGTCCTCCCCGCCCCGGTCGGCGGGGGAAACCTCCCCACCGACCGAAGCCGGGGTTCTACAGATCCGTCCCGTCCACGTAGACCTGTCCCGGTTCGGTGGTACCCAGGAGCTGGGACACGGTGACCATGGTGTAGCCGCGTTCGTCCAGCTCACGGATGATCTTGCGGGACGCGTCGATCGTGGTGTCGTGGATGTCGTGCATCAGGATGATGGCCCCGTCGGAGGCCCCGTCCAGGGCCCTCTCGGAGACCACGCCGGCCTTCCGGTCCTTCCAGTCGTTGGTGTCCACGCCCCACAGGATCTGCGCCAGACCGAGCTCCTCGGTGACCTGGTCGACCGTGCCGTTGCGGGAGCCGTAGGGCGGCCGCATCAGGTTCATCGTGTGGCCGGTCTCGCGCTGGACCAGGGCCTGGGTGGTCTCCAGGTTGGACCGCACGGCGCCGGCGCCGATCGTGGCCAGATCGGGGTGGTCCAGGGTGTGGTTGGCGATCTCGTGACCCTCGGCGTAGGCACGACGCACCGTCCAGGGGTGCTCCCTGACGGGGAGGCCTGTGACGAAGAACGTCGCCTTGGCGTCGTGGGCGGCGAGCATGTCCAACAGCTCGGGAGTGCGCCCGCCGGGGCCGTCGTCGTAGGTCAGAGCGACACAGCGCACCTCGGGGTCGGAACAGTCGACGGAGTCGTCGCGCGGGGACATCACCCCGGGCGCCGCCTCCACGGAGCCGTCCTTGTCGGCCTCCGGAGCGGTCTCCACGGTGAACTCGTCCACGCCGGTGGTGGCGGCGTCGCGTGCACGCAGACCGAACTCCGACAGCAGCCCCTCGGCCTCGTCACGGTCGATCACGGCGTGCAGACGCCCCTCCGAGACGGGGGCGATCTGTCCGTCGTCGAACTCCACGACCAGGTCGCCTTCGGAGGAGAAACCGACCGAGTCGTAGAGGGCGTCGATCGGGTACAGGGAGGAGGTCACCGCGGCGGTGTCGGAGACGGCCTCGCGTACCAGCTCGTTGAACTCCTCCAGTTCGGCCTGGCCGGCCAGGAGGGAGCTGGAGCCGCGGACCACACCGTCACCGGTCTCGTACCAGTAGATGCTGTGATCCTCGCGGGTCTCCTCGGAGTCGGTCTCGGTCGTGGTGACGCGTACGCCCACGATCCCGTCGCGTGCCGCCGTCAGTCGCCACTCGCCGGTCATCGAACGGGCCCCGGGCTCGGCCGCCTCGAACGCGGAGGCGCGTTCGGTGAGCGTGCGGTCCAGGAAGTCGGACAGCGGGTCGGCGTTGGGGATGACCGGATAGGCGACGGTGACCTCACCGCCGCCCTCATAGGAGATGGAGGTCTCCTCGAGGCCGGGGAGCGCGTCCGCGCGGACGTCGGTCAGCCCGTCCACCTCCTCGGCGGGGGGAAGGTCCTCCTCCTCCGCCGACACCGTCGTGGCGTCGTCGGTGCTCGGGCTCATGCCGTTCGGGCCCGGTGGTCGGGTCGCCATGGACAGCAGTCCCACGAGCACCACCAACGCGATCGCGACCGTGAGGACGGGATGATCGGGGGTCATGGTCGGACGGTCTTGCTGCTTCACCTGGGGGTTCTCCACGTTCATCGTCAGACGAACGTCCGCGGGAGAGCGGGGGCATGCCTCTTCCACGCAACGCTGATAACGGGTGTGATGCCGTGCACAGGGCAGGGGTTCGCCCTCGTGCTCGGAGGAAGGGGGTACGCCGGGTACAGGGGCGGAGGGGGATCTCCCTATACTCCCAGCTGTGGAAGGTACACACTCCACCGAGTAATCGGAGTCCGTTCCGCGGACGTCGGAGTGTGTCGAAAGAGGGAACCCGGTGTGAGTCCGGGACTGCCCCGCAGCGGTGAGTGGGAACGAAAGTCGTCAAAGGCACTGGTGCTTCGACCCGACGGGTCGGACCCGGGAAGCGACGGCCGGTAGGCGGATCGACGTCTCGTCGAAGGTGCCCACGAGTCCGAAGACCTGCCTCCGCCCGGTGACGCGTCCGTGTCGCCGGTGGTCCCGTGCCCCGAGGGAGGGCCGAGGTCGCGAGACGGGTGTGTCCTTCGGCTCATCCGTGCTCCTCGCGTTCTCTCCCCTCTCCGGGATCGGTGCCCGGCTTTCGACGAGGGAGAGAAGCTTTCATGTCCACCACTCCGACGGCCTCCGGACCGTCCGTGCGCTCCACGGTGCACGGCTACCCGCGTATCGGTCCCCGCCGTGAACTCAAACGCGCCACCGAGTCCTACTGGAAGGGCGCCACGACCGCCCGGGAGCTCGACGACGTCGCCGCGGGCCTCCGCCGGGACGTCTACGCCCGGTTGCGCGAGGCGGGTGTGGACGACATCCCGTCCAACACGTTCTCCTACTACGACCACGTACTGGACACGGCGGTCATGTTCGACCTCGTGCCCTCCCGTCTCCCCTCTCCGGCCCGGGCGGAGGAGCGGGACGAGCGGCTCCGTCGCTACTTCGCCCTGGCCCGGGGCGTCCAGGGGGCGCCGCCGCTGGAGATGACCAAGTGGTTCGACACCAACTACCACTACCTGGTCCCCGAGCTCTCGCCGAGCACCCGGCCACGCCTGGTCGACGACAAACCCGTCGCGGAGTTCCGTGAGGCCCTGGACGCGGGCTTTCGGACCCGTCCCGTACTGCTCGGGCCGTTGACCTTCCTGCTCTCGGCCAAGGTCGCCGACGACGCCCCCGAGGGATGGGAGCCCATCGAGCTGCTCGACCAGCTCCTGGACGCCTACGTCCGGCTGTTGGCCGATCTCGCGGCGGCGGGCGCCACCGAGGTCCAGCTCGACGAGCCGATCCTGGCCACGGACGAGGGCCGTGCCGCCGTCGGGTACCTGGAGCGTTCCTACAGGCGGCTGGGGGAGGCGGAGGAACGTCCCTCCCTCCTGGTGTCCACCTACTTCGGTTCGATCGGTCCGGCGGCGTTGCGGGTGCTCAAGGAGTCCCGGGTGGAGGCGGTCGGCCTCGACCTGGTCACCGACGGGGAGGGGTTCGAGGATCTGGCGGCCGTCTCCGGTCTGGGCTCCACGCGGCTGGTCGCGGGTGTCGTGGACGGTCGTAACGTCTGGCGTACCGACCTGTCCTCGGCGATCGGCCGGTTGGGCACCCTTCTGGCCCTGACGGACGAGCTCTCGGTGAGCACCTCGTGCTCGCTGCTGCACGTGCCCATCGACCTGGACGCGGAGACCTCCCTGGCCCCGGAGCTGCGTGAGGCCCTGGCCTTCGCCGTGCAGAAGGCCGAAGAGGTGGCCCTGCTCGGTCGGATCCTCTCCGAGGGCGAGGCCGTCGACGCGGGGGCCTCCGCACCGCGCAACCCGGCCTTCACCGACGCCCGGGTCCGGGCCCGCCTCGACGCGCTGGGCCCGGACGCCTACGAGCGCCCCGAGGACAGGGGAGGGCCCGACCGGGTCACGTTGGCCACGACCACCATCGGTTCCTTCCCGCAGACCTCGGAGCTGCGCCGGTCCCGTGCCGCCCACCGTCGAGGCGAACTGTCGACGGAGGAGTACCACCGCATCCTCCGCGCGGAGATCGACCGTGTCATCGCGCTCCAGGAGGACATCGGCCTGGACGTCCTCGTCCACGGCGAGCCCGAGCGCAACGACATGGTCCAGTACTTCGCCGAGCGGCTGGAGGGCTACGCGACCACCGAGAACGGTTGGGTGCAGTCCTACGGGACGCGCTGCGTCCGACCCCCGATCCTGTTCGGAGACGTCTCGCGTCCCGAGCCGATGACGGTCGAATGGATCACCTACGCCCAGTCGCTCACCGAGAAGCCGGTGAAGGGCATGCTGACCGGCCCGGTCACCATGCTGGCCTGGTCGTTCGTCCGTACCGACCAGCCGCTCGCGGAGACCGCCCGTCAGGTGGGTCTGGCCCTGCGGGACGAGGTCGCCGATCTGGAGAGGGCGGGGATCCGCCACATCCAGGTGGACGAGGCGGCCCTGCGGGAGCTGCTCCCGTTGCGTGAGGAGCGACGTGAGGAGTATCTGGACTGGGCGGTGGCCTCCTTCCGACTGGCCACCTCCGGGGTCGCTCCGAGCACGACGATCCACACCCACATGTGCTACTCGGAGTTCAACCGGATCGTGGGCGGGATCGAGGCGCTGGACGCCGACGTCACCAGCGTCGAGGCGGCCCGTTCGCGCATGGAGCTGGTGGAGGCCCTGGGACGGCGGGGCTACAAGCGCGGAATCGGCCCCGGCGTGTACGACATCCACTCCCCGAGGGTGCCCTCGGTGGAGGAGATCGAGGCGTCGTTGCGGCTGGCGGTGTCGCACGTGGAGCCCGCGAACCTGTGGGTCAACCCGGACTGCGGGTTGAAGACGCGCGGCTACGCCGAGGCCGAACGGGCGCTGCGCAACATGGTCGAGGCGGCCCGTAGGGTGCGCGCCGACCTGGCCGAGGCCTGATCCGGTCCGTGCCGTCGGGCGGTCGGTACGACGGCACGGACCCGGGTACGGCGAAGGGGCCGCGACACGAGGTCGCGGCCCCTTCTCGTGGTCGTTCCGCGGGGGAACGTCCGGTCGGGTCTTCAGGAACCGACGATGGCGAGGGCCTCGGCCGCCGCGGAGGTCATGATGTCCTCGGCGTTGTCGGGCATGGAGAGGTCCTCAGGATCGACCGACAGACCGTTGATCTGGTAGGTCAGCTCGATGTTGACGTTCGCGGTACGCACCATCAGGACGGCCACGGGGATGAGGTCGCCGAGGTAGTCGTACTCGGTGATCACGAGGTGGGCCTCGTCGCCCAGGCCGTCGAGGGCCTTGTCCTCGGTGATGCTGTCCGCCGGGTAGTAGTCGTCGTTACCACCGGTGTAGTAGTCGACGCTGCTCTGGAACTCGCTGGTGGCGGCCTCGATGGAGTCCGAACCGCTGTAGGGCACCGAGTACGACAGGTTCAGGGAACCGTAGGCGTCGTCGGGGTTGCCCTCGGGGGAGTCGCCGATGGTGGAGCAGGTGGCCGAGTTGTCGGACACGCTCTTGCCCGGGTCGGAGCTGAGCAGGAAGTCGCTCATGACCTGGTCGGTGTAGGCCTCGCAGGGCTCCTGCGGCAGCGCGTAGGGCGGCTCGCCGGAGGGGCCCTCGCCGCCGGCGACGGGCTCCTCGGCCGGTTCGTCGGTCTCGACGGGGGCCTCGGCGGTGGGGTCGGGGGTGACGACCTCGTCGTCACCGCCACCGCGGGCGACGAGCATGATGATCACGGCGATCACGAGGACCACGATGATCACGCCGCCGCCGATGACCACCCAGAGGCCGGCCTTGCCGCCGCTCTTGGGGGGCTGGGGAGGCGGGTAGGGGCCCGGGGCGCCGGGGCCCATGGGGCCGCCCGGTCCACCGGGGCCGCCGGGACCGCCGTAGGGCGGCTGACCGCCCGCGTACATGCCCTGGTCCTGGCCCGGGGCACCCGCGTACATACCCGGGTCCTGGCCCGGGCCGCCCGGGTAGGGGGCCTGACCGTAGCCGGGCTGACCGCCGGTGCCGGGCCCGTAGGGCGGCTGGCCTCCGGTGCCGTCCCCGCCACCATAGGGGTTCTGCGGTGGCTGGTTGTAAGGTCCGTTTTCGCTCATGGCTCCCCTCGCCCGGTGAAGTGCTGACCGTGTTGTCTGGGATGCGCGTGCGCAATGGTGGGTTCTCACGAGTTTCCCGTGGTGACCTTCGGCGGATGGCCGGTCGGGTGACGGCACGGGGAATCGTGGGGAGGACGACCCGGGACCACCGTCGATCCGCGGGCGAGGGCGGACGACGGGGAGCGGGAGTTCCCTGCGTCGTGAGTGGATGTCCCGATGGGAGAACGGGGTTCGCCGTGCATCGTGGTCGGGGCCGGAGGAGAAACGTTCCGTGCCCGTCGAAGAGTCGGGACGTCAAGCATCCTAGCTGCGTAGAGGGACGAAAGGCAGGTCGGATCGGCGTCAGTGGGGTGAATCGTCACCATTTCGTGCCGGTCGAGCGGAGAATCACCCGAGGTGAGGCCTTATCGTGATCTCCCCCTCTGGACATTCGTGTCCTTTCGGGGATAAAGGCGAAGCCCGGAGCGGGGTTCTCCCCGCTCCGGATCAGAACATCGAGATGTGCACGTGGTCGAAGTGGTTCTCGGTGTTGTTGCCACGGTCCGACATCGCGCGCCAGCCCTCGTCACCACGACGGATGTCCCAGATCTGCTGGCGGTAGATGATGTACATGATCCCCAGGTCCTCGGCGTTCTCCTGGGCCCAGTACGCGATGTCCCAACCCCGCTGCTCCTGTTCGGGCGGGGGCTTGCGGCCGTTGGCGTCCACCATGAAGTCGCAGGCGCGCCCCTTGGGGTGCTCGCCCACGACCCAGCCGCCCACCGCGCGGTAACAGCCCACGCCGCCGACGTCGTCGCCCCGGCCGAACTCCTGGATGATCACGTCGCGCATCTGCTCGGTGCGCGGGGTGATGTTGTCCGGCGGCCGCATGGGCTGCTCGGGGTGGTCGGCGATGAGCCGGCGCACCTCCATGCGCCGGTCCTCCAACTCGTCCATGTCGGCCTCGGCCTCGGCCAGCCGCTCCTCGGCGTTCTCCCTGGCCACCTGGTCCCGGGACAGGGCCTGGTCCAGCTGGTCGATCCGGTCCTGGTTACTGCTGGACAGGTAGTCGATGACGACCGCGCGGTCGATGACCTCGTCGGGTTCGGTGTCCACGAACAGTGACATCGACGGGTCGATACCGCTGCTGGTGTAGGTGGCCACCGCGAGGGCGCGCACCTGGGCGCGGACCTCCTCGACCGCCTCGTTGGTGGCGTCGGCCCGGCTCTGGGCGCGTTCGGCCTCCTCCATGACCTGCTCCATGTCGCGGAGCTCGCCGTTGTACTCCTCGGTGAGGGCCTCGGCCCGCTCCTCCAGAGAGCCCATGCTCTCCGGCTCGCGGGGAGGAAGCGGCGCGGCGGTCGCCGGGGCGGGCAGGGCGGTGGCGGCCAGGAGCGCGGTGACCAGCGCGACCACCCGGGCCCGACCTGGGAGAAGCGCACGGGCGCCATCGGCGAGGGTCTCCCGCCAGGTGGCGTCGGTGGGGTCGGGCGCCCAGAAGTCGACGTAGTCGTCCACTCTGTTCAGATCATCGGACTGCACGGTGTGGTCGCTCCTCGTGCCCGCGGGCGCCCTCACGGGCACAGGACGCCGTGGGCGCTGCTTCTCGTCATCTCCCGGACCGCTGCCGCGGCCGTCGCCGTACGGGCGGGCCTCGACCTTCGTCGGTCGCCTCGGCGCGTGAAGGTCACGGGACGGTAATGAGTGTAGGCACTCTCTTGGGTGTTCGTGAGAGGCCGTGCGGCTTACCCCGGTGGTCATGGGGCTGATGTGGTCTAAATAACCATATTCAGGTCAACGATTTTGTCGACCGGCCGACGTGGTCATGGTTGAGTTGGTGCCGTGATGGCTCCTGAGCACGACGAAGCGACCCCCGCCTCCTCGGTGGACACCGCCCGGCGGCCTCTTCCGCTGCCCGGCTGTCGCTGTCGAATGCCCCGCTTCCGCTCCGCCTGAGCCCTTCGCTCCACCGGGGAACGCACGTCGAGCCGTGTCCGGGCTCCGGTCCCGAACCCTCTGGAGCCCCCGACCGCCGGTCCCTCCGGCGCGTCGACGCCGTCCACCGACCGGGCGCTCCGTACGCTCGGGTGTGGGCGTCAAACCCACGCTGATCCAGCCTTTCTCCGCGAAGCGCGGGAGCTGTGACACCACCGCCAGACGTCGATGGGAAAACCGTGATTGACGCAGTGGGTCTGCACAAGACCTACAGGTTGAAGAAACGCCAGGTAGAGGCCCTCAAGGGCGTCGACCTGCATGTCGAGTCCGGCGAGATCTTCGGGGTCGTCGGCCAGAGCGGTGCGGGCAAGAGCACGCTCCTGCGCTCGGTGAACCTCCTGGAACGTCCCGACGAGGGCAGTGTCCGGGTCGGCGACGAGGAGCTCACCGCCCTGCGCGGATCCCGACTGCGCGAGGCCCGTCGGGGGATCGGCATGGTGCACCAGCACTTCGCCCTGCTCTCCTCGCGCACGGTCGCCGGTAACGTCGGCTTCCCGCTGGAGGTCGCCGGTGTCTCCCGCGCCGAGCGCTCACGTCGTGTCGGCGAGCTCTTGGAGCTGGTCGGGCTGAGCGACAAGGCCCGCGCCTACCCCTCCCAGCTCTCCGGCGGCCAGAAGCAGCGCGTGGGCATCGCCCGCGCCCTGGCCCCCGAACCCAAGGTGCTGCTCAGCGACGAGGCGACCTCGGCCCTGGACCCGGCCACGACCGAGTCCATCCTGTCCCTGCTGCGCAGCCTCCGCGACGAGCTCGGTCTGACCATCCTGCTGATCACCCACGAGATGGACGTGATCAAGAGGATCTGCGACTCCGCCGCGATCATGGAGAACGGCGAGTTCCGCGAATCCGGTCGGGTGCTGGACCTGATCGGCACGCCCGGTTCCCTGCTGGCGCGCTCGCTCTTCCCGCTGCCGGACAACGGCGGCCCGGAGACGGTGGTCATCACCTATCCGCGCTCCTTCGACGAGCCCTTCATGTCCGAATTGACCCGCCGCTTCGACGTGGACGTCAACATCCTCGGAGGAGGGGTGGAGCAGGTGGCCGGTCAATCCGTGGGCCGCCTGAGCGTCGACATGCGCGGTTCCCGTCGTGCCGAGGCGCTGACCTACCTGTCCGAGCACGGCCTGCTGGTCGAGGAGGCCGGAAAGTGACCACCGATCGGATCCTGTACCTGGCCGACGAGGGCAACGCCGTCACGGCCGTCCTCGACTTCGTCTACGACTGGCCGAACATGTGGCCCAGCCTGTGGCTCGGCACCCAGGACACCGTCTACATGGTGCTGTGGGCGACGATCTTCAGCGTGCTCGTCGGTCTTCCCCTGGGAGTCCTGCTGGTCACCACCGACCGGGGCGGGCTCACGCCCGCGCCGGCGGTCCGCGCCGTGCTCAGCGCCATCGTCAACATCGGCCGTTCCCTGCCCTTCATCGTGCTGATGGTGGCGGTGCTGAGCCTGACCCGCTTCCTCGTGGGGACCACTCTGGGCCCCACCGCCGCGATCGTGCCGTTGAGCATCGGCGCCATCCCGTTCTTCGCCCGTCTGGTGGAGACCTCTCTGCGGGAGGTGGATCGCGGGGTGATCGAGGCCGCCTACGCCATGGGCACCCGCAAGCTCACCATCGTGGGCAAGGTGCTGCTGCCGGAGGCGCTGCCCGGTCTGATCGCGGGTCTGGTGATGACCGTGGTCACGCTGATCTCCTACTCGGCGATGGCCGGCGCCATCGGCGGCGGCGGCCTGGGCGACCTGGCGATCCGCGAGGGCTACCAGCGCTTCAACGACCACTACCTCTGGGCGACCGTCATCCTCCTCGTCGTCATCGTGCAGATCGCGCAGAGTCTGGGCGATCTGTTGGTGCGCCGCCTCTCCCGGCGCTGAGTCCTTCCCCCTCCCCTCGCCCCCTCCGGTCGGATGTCGAATCGACGGCAAGGAGAACGCCATGTCAGGGAGCGTGAAGGCGACCCGGGGGATCGCCGTGTTCGGTGCGGTGGCCCTGCTGCTCACCGGGTGCGGAAGTCCCAGCGAACGGGCCGGACGGGGTGAGGGGGACGAGGACCTGGTGACACTGCGGGTGGGGGCCAGTCCGGTTCCGCACGCGGAGATCCTGGAGTTCGTGGACGAGGAGTTGGCGGCCGAGGCCGGGTTGGCCATCGACGTGGTCGAGTACACCGACTACAACCAGCCCAACGCGGCCCTGTCCGAGGGGGAGCTGGACGCGAACTACTACCAGACGCGTCCCTTCCTGGAGGAGTATCTGGCGGGCAACCCCGAGGCGGACCTGACCTACGTCGGGGACGTGCACCTGGAGGCCTTCGGTCTGTACTCGGAGAGGATCTCCGACCTGGCCGACCTGCCGGAGGGCGCGCGGATCGGGGTGCCCAACGACGTGTCCAACATGGGGCGCGCGTTGAACCTGCTCGCCGAACACGACGTGATCACCCTCGCCGACAGTGGTGGGAACACCCCCTCCCTGGACGACGTCGAGGAGGATCCGAAGGGTGCCGCGATCACCCCGGTGGAGGCGGCGCAACTGCCCCGATCGCTCCCGGACCTGGACGCCGCCGTGGTCAACGGCAACTACGCCCTCGAAGCGGACCTGCCCGACACCGCGGAGGTCCTGGGGTGGGAGCGGACCGAGGGCAGCGTCTACGGCAACGGCCTCGTGGTGCGCGCGGCCGACGCCGACTCCGCGGACATCGCGCGGTTGAACGAGCTGTTGCACAGCCCCCGGGCGCGCTCCTTCATGGAGCAGCGCTGGCAGGGCATCGTCATCCCGATGGGCTGACGAGGGAGCGGTCGGCCGCCCCGCACACGGCCGAGGACGCGCGGTCCCGGCGACGCTCGGGGCCGCGCCCGAAAGATCACGGTTGGGTTGCGTCCGGGTTCGGGTGCGTTGACGCGTGGGTAGGGGTCTGCTTCGGTATTGGGAGCGCTCCCACCTCTGTTTCCTCCCCACGGAAGGTACGTGTGCCACAAGTGAGCAAGCCCGACGATTTCCCCGAGGACTTCCTCTGGGGGGCGGCGACCGCCTCCTTCCAGATCGAAGGGGCCACCACCGCCGACGGCCGCGGTCGCAGCATTTGGGACACCTTCGCCGAGACGCCGGGCAAGGTGCTCAACGGGGACACCGGAGACCCCGCCGACGACCACTACCACCGCTACGCCGAGGACATCGGGCTGATGCGGGCTCTCAATCTCGGCGCCTACCGTTTCTCCATCGCCTGGCCGAGGATCCTTCCGGAAGGGGAGGGGAAGGTGAACCAGGCCGGACTCGACTTCTACGACCGGCTGGTCGACGCCCTCCTCGAAGCAGGCATCCGCCCTTGGGCCACCCTCTACCACTGGGACCTCCCCCAGCCCTTGGAGGACCGCGGCGGTTGGCCGGAACGCGACACCGCTCTGCGCTTCGCCGACTACGCCACCGTCGTGGCCGAGGCCCTCGGCGACCGGGTCGGCGACTGGATGACCATCAACGAGCCGTGGTGTTCGGCCTTCCTCGGCTACGACAACGGACATCACGCCCCCGGTCGCCGTGACACCGCGGCGGCCCTGGCCGCCACCCACCACCTCCTGCTCGGACACGGCCTGGCGGTGGAGGCGATCCGTTCCACCGGGCACCCGGCCCGGGTCGGACTGGCCCACAACCAGGCGGTCATCCGGGCGAACGGGGCGCACGCCGCGGACGTGCGGGCGGCGCGCCGGGCCGACGGGGTGCGCAACCGTATCTTCACCGACCCCCTGTTCAAGGGCTCCTACCCGGCCGACGTGCTGAAGGACATCGCCCACATCAGCGACTTCTCCTTCGTCCGGGAGGGCGACCTCGCCATCATCTCGGCTCCGATCGACTTCCTGGGGGTCAACTACTACACGCCCGAGTTCGTGGCCGGCTCGGACCGGGGGCTGGACCCGGCCGGGGTCGACGGCGGGGGCGGTGCCTGGCCCGGCGCCGAACCGGAGGAGGTCCACGTCTCCCAGGGGCTGCCGGTCACGCAGATGGGCTGGGAGATCGACCCGCGAGGGCTCTACGACGTCCTTCAACGCCTGGCGGGGGAGAGCGGCGGGATCGACCTGTACGTGACCGAGAACGGTTGCGCCTTCGAGGACCGGGTCTCCGAGGACGGCGCGGTCCACGATTCGGAGCGGACCGACTACTACGAGGCGCATCTGAGGGCGGCCAGGGAGGCCGTCCACGCCGGAATCCCGCTCCGCGGTTATTTCGCCTGGTCCCTTCTGGATAATTTCGAGTGGGCATGGGGGTACTCCCGCAGGTTCGGGATCGTGTACGTGGACTACGAGACGCAGGAGCGCGTGGTCAAGGACACGGGACACTGGTACGCGGAGTTGGCCGGGACCGGTAGGTTCCCCGAACGGTGATCCACGAGTGATCGCGGGGCGCCCTCGGGGGCGCCCCGTACGCGTGACCGACGGAACGGATCCCACCGTGGCGGGCCCGTGCCCTCCCACGTCCACCGTCCGGAACGTCCGGGCGGAGGTACAGACGTCCAAGGAGCCTCGAAGTGGCCAAGAGCGGTGGTCGACAGCGGCCGACCCTGGAGATGGTGGCGCGGCGGGCCGGGGTCGGTCGGGGCACCGTCTCCCGGGTGATCAACGGATCCCCCCAGGTCAGCCCGCGCACCCGCGAAGCCGTGCACGACGCCATCGCCGAGCTGGGCTACAGCCCGAACCAGGCCGCGCGGACCTTGGTCACCCGACGTACGGACACGATCGCCCTGGTGGTGTCCGAGTCGCGTGATCGCCTGTTCGAGGACCCCTTCTTCGCCGACATCATCCGCGGGGTCAGTTCGGTGTTGAACGAGCGCGATCTCCAACTCATGCTCACCACCGCCCGGGGCGAGGCCGAGCACAAGCGTGTGGGCGACTACCTCAGCGGTTCGCACGTGGACGGGGCCCTGCTGGTCTCCCTGCACCGCGACGACCCCCTCACCGCGCGTCTGGCCCAGGCGGGCGTACCGGTCGTGCACGGTGGCCGGCCCTACTCGGACGCCCAGCCCGCCCCCTTCCGGGTGGACATCGACAACGTGGACGGGGGGAGGGTGGCGACCCGCCGGTTGCTGGAGACCGGACACGTCCGGGTCGGGACGATCACCGGCCCCCAGGACATGAGCGCCGGTGTCGAGCGGCTGCGGGGCTACCGGGAGGCCATGGCCGAGGCCGGGCGCGACGTCGACGAGCGGCTGGTGGTCCAGGGCGGGTTCAGCGTCGAGAGCGGAAGCGAGGCCATGGCACGCCTGCTCGACCAGGGCGGACGCCCGGACGCGGTCTTCGTCGCCTCCGACATGATGGCGATCGGAGCGATCCGCACCCTGCGGGAACGCGGTCTGAGCGTGCCCGACGACGTGGCCCTGGTCGGCTTCGACGACGCGCCGATGGCGCGGCACAGCGATCCGCCGCTGACCACGATCCACCAGCCCACGGACCGCATGGGCCGCGAGATGGCCCGGCTGCTCGTGGACGTGGCGATCCCCCGGGCCGCCGAGGCGGAGGCGATCACGCTCGACACCCGTCTGGTGGTCCGCGGGTCCGGATGAGCCCGGGTCCTGATCCGGACTCCGGGTCCGAGACCTCCGCTGACCCGGACGTTCGCCCCGTTCCTCCCTCTGGACTCGCGGGCACGGCCTGTGCAAGGCTGGTCGCGATTTCGGGGGAGGCGATGGGAGCGCATGGATCCGACACGGGAACCGACCCATAGCCGGTGCGCGATATCCACGTGCGGCTGGTGCGACCGGGACGGGATCGACTGCCGATTCTGCTCCGGGACGGGGTGGTGGCGGCCTCAACGGCCGCATCGGGAGTGCAGCGGCGTGATCGTCTGGCATCGTGTGGACGAACCCTGCCGAGGGTGTGCGGGTACGGGCAAGGAGCACAGCCCGGTCCCGGCGCCCTGAGACGCGGGGTGGGGAGGGTTGTTCGCGGTACGTCAGGGGGAGTGGGGACATTGCGTTGGGTCACCTATCTGTCACCGAGCGGTGGCGGGGCGAGAGCGGGGGCGCTGGACGACGGTGACGTCATGAGCGGGCCCGGGACACCGCCCCTCGACCGCCTTCTGGAGGGCGGGTTCGAGGCGTTGCGCGAGGCCCACGCACGCGCGGTCGATGGGGCCATCGAGATCATCGTGGAGCCGGAGACGCGCATGTGCTCTCCGGTCGCCCCCCGCGAGCCGGTGGCGGTGCGGTTGGGGGACCGGGACGTGGAGATCCCCCCGGAGCTGGTGGTCGGCGCGGACGACGCCGTGGCCCCCGAGGCGCGGGTCGCCCACGCGGGGGTCGCCGCGATCACGGTCGGCGAGGAGAGGGCCGGGGCCTATACCCCGGCCTGTCTGTGGCTGGACGCCGAGGGGGTCGCGGTGCAGCTGAGCCTGGGCCCGGTCCTGACCACCGCCGACGAGCTCACCGAGGGCTCGGTGGAACCGAACACCTCGGTGGACGACGTGGAGAACGGCAGGGGGAGGGTGGACCTCTCCGACCCCTGGTTGACGTCGGGTCCGGGCCGGGTCCGGGCCCGGCTCCCGGCGGTCACCCCGCCCTTGGAGGCGGACGACGAACTGTTCGTCGACGTGGGCGAGCTGGGCTCCTTCGAGGTGAGGGTCGGCTCCCAGGTGTGACCTCCAGGGTCAGGGCGTGTACTCCCAGTGCCAGGGCTCGAATCCGTCGCGTGCCCAGTCGGGGTTCTCCCAGCCGTACTCGGGGGCGTGGTCGAGCATCCACCGATGTTCGGCGCTGTCCAGGACGTCGACCCGACCGCACAGGTCCACGGCGACGCCCAGCCCGTGCGCGCTCGTCCCCGGCCTGGCCGCCATGCCGGGCAGCATCTCCTGGAACAGGCGCACCTGCTCGTGGTAGGGCCGGTAGGAGTCGGTGACGCACATGGGCCTGCCGAACTCCTCGCGATAGGCCCCGTCGAGTTCGACGAAGGCCTCCGCCGCGTCGGCCCGTAGGACCTCCCCGGGCTGGGGGAGGGGGCACAGGGCCGAGTCGGGGACACGGCCGTTCCCGAAGTCGCCCGGATCCCGGCCCTCGCAGACCCCGCCCGCGCTCGACGTCGCGTCGGAGGCCGGGGCGTCGTTCTCCTCCGAGGAGCCGTCACCGGCCGCGCGCGCGTGCGATCCGTCCGCCGAGGACGGCCTCCCGGCGTCGGTGATGGCCTCCTCGAGCGCGGTCTGTCGCTTCAGGAGCTCTCGGGCCTTCTCCTCCTGCTCGGCGATGGCCTCCTCCGCCTCCTCGCGGGCCCGGGCCGCGGCCTCGGTGGCCTCGCTCCGCTCCTCCTCGGCCTTCTCCGCGCTTCCGGCCAGGGTCGCGGTGGCCACGCGCGAGGCCTCCGCGCGGTCGAGGGCGGCCGAACGGTGCTCGCCCAGTAGAGCGAGGTAGGCGCCGCGTTCCAGGAGGCCGACGGGGCCCTCCGGGCCGGTCCAGGCGCGGGCGGGGGACAGGTCCTCGCCCTTGTAGGCGCCCGCCGCCTGCCTGGCGGCCTCCAACCGACGTTCCCGATGGAGCCTCGTGGCGGTGTCGGCGCGGGAGACGGCCGCCTCCCGCGCCTCGGTGGCCTCCTCCAGGAGTTCGGCCTCCCTCTCGTAACGCGTGATCATCTCTCCGGCGTGCTCGCGCAGGTCGGCGACCTCGGCGCGGGCCGACGCCAGTTCGACCCGCAGCGTGTGGAGGCCGCTCTCGTCGGAGGTCCGCGCGGCGGCGGGGGAGGGGACGGCAAGGGTGAGGAGCAGGGCGGCGCTCAGGGGAAGAAGGGACGTGACCGGAGCGAGGCGTGGGGGACGAGGGCGATGGACACTCCGGGCATTCGTTTCATTGCACACTGTGATCGATTTCGGACGCGGTGCGGCGCGCATCTCCGCCTCCCCCTCAGGGCCTGCGTACATGTCCTGTCACGATGTCACGGGTCATCGTCCTTGATGGGGAAGTCGGGGGTGTGTCCAAATAGTTACCTCTATGTCCGGAGGGTTTTCGGTCTCCCCGCCTGACCTGGGGGGTTGGTCATAATGCGGACAGAGGGGGCGTTATGGGCCTCCGGGGTTCGAAGTTTCCGTGCCGATCGGCATCAAACGACCGAAGCGAGTGCTTCGCTCCCATTGGTACGCTATCCACCGCACGCGCACCTCAAAGCAGTCGGTGCGCGGCTCCTCTCCTCCCAGGCGAGTCCGGCGGACAGTCTTCACATCTCCCCACATTCCCACCGCTTCCTGTTTTCCGGTGGACCACGTGGTCTCTACCGATTTTCCGATCCGGAGCGGTCCAACCCCTGGGTTCAACAGCCGTTCGAGGCGGTGACACGAAAGGTTGCGAGGGTCCGTGTCGACACGAGCGACGAAGAACGCGGCCGCTGCCCCAAGCGAGGCAACGCAGGCCGACAACGCCGAAGCCACGCCCCGGCGCAGAGCCGACTGGTGGCGGCCACGTAACTGGCGGGTGCGCTCCCGACTGGTGGCCCTCATCGTCATCCCCACCGCCGTGGCGCTCGCGCTCGGTGGCCTGAGGGTCTACGAGGCCTCGGTCTCGACCGTCACCCACGCGCACATCGAGGACCGGGCCGACGTCGGTGTCCTCATCGTGGAGCTGGCCAACCAGCTGGGGCGGGAGCGTACCGCCAGCGCCGTCTACATCTCCGACAACTCCGACCCCACGCGTCGGTCGGACGCGCTCCGTCAGGAACTCGACGAGCAGCGGGACGCCTCCCGGGACCTCCAGAGCACCCTCATCGCCCGTCTCGACGACATGGGCGAGATGGACGGGGACCTGGCCCAGGGACGACTGTCCACCATGCGCAGTCAGCTCTCCACCGTCGACGACCTGCGCTCCGAGGTCGACGAGAGCCGCATCACGGTCCTGCCGGTGGTCACCAAGTACCGGACCATCATCCGCTCCCTCGCCGACTTCAACCAGACGATCGCGGACGAGACCGACGACACCGACCTGCGGGAGAGCGTGCGCGCGCTCACCGCGCTGTCGAACGCCCGGGACCAGCTCTCCTACGAGACCGCGCTGATGGGTCACTCCCTGACCCGTAACTCGATGACCGGCGGTATCTCCGAGGCCATCGACTCCAGCCGCGCCCGCTACGAGAACGAGATCTCCAACTTCGTCCAGGCGGCCCACCCGGACCAGCGCGCCATCTTCGACGAGCACTTCACCGGCCTGGAGGTCAGCCAGGTCTCCACCATGCGCATGCGCGTCATGTACCGCGCGGACCGCGGAGACGACCTGACCGGCGTCACCGCCAACGACGGCCCCGCCGACTACCAGGAGATCGCCGACGTCGCCCTCGAACGTCTGGAGACGGTCGAGACCGGTCTGGCCGAGGGCATCGCCGATGACGCCAACGAGCTGCGCGGCGCCGCCCTGCTCCGCACGATCATCGACCTCGTCATCGTGGCCGGCGTGCTCCTGGCGGTCTTCGTCCTCACCTCGCTCGTGGTCCGCTCCCTGGTGCGCCCGCTGCGCACCCTCCAGGACGGCGCCCGCCGCGTCGCCGAACGCGACCTGCCCGACGCGATCAACCGGATGCAGGAGGCCGGAGCCGTCCCCGAGAACGCGCGTGTCACCCCGATCGAGGTGGACACCCGCGACGAGATCGGCGAGGTGGCGCGGGCCTTCGACGACGTCCACAGGGTCGCCCTGACCCTGGCCTCCGACGAGGCCGCGCTGCGCAGCAACGTCAACGCTATGTTCGTCAACCTCTCCCGCCGAAGCCAGACCCTGGTGGAACGGCAGCTCCGTCTGATCGACGGTCTGGAGCAGTCCGAGCAGGACGCCGACCGTCTGTCCGACCTCTTCCAGCTGGACCACCTCGCCACGCGTATGCGTCGCAACAACGAGAACCTGTTGGTCCTGTCCGGTCAGGACAACACGCGCAAGTGGGCCCAGCCCGTTCCGCTGGTCGACGTGCTGCGAGGCGCGGTCTCCGAGGTCGAGCAGTACGAGCGCGTCAACGTGCGCGCCCCCTCCCACATCTCGGTACTGGGACGTCCGGTCAACGACGTCATCCACCTCGTCGCCGAGCTGGTGGAGAACGCCACCGCCTTCTCCCCGCACGACACCGAGGTGCTGGTCAGCGCCAAGATCCTGGACGGCGGAGCCGTTCAGGTGGACGTGACCGACAGCGGTATCGGCATGGCCCCCGACGACCTGGCCGCGGTCAACGCGCGCCTGGCCGCCCCGCCGGTCATCGACGTCGCGGTCTCGCGCCGCATGGGTCTGTTCGTGGTCTCGCGCCTGGCCCACCGTCACGGCATCAAGATGACCCTCCAGGAGGCGCACGGCGGAGGCACCACCGCCTGCGTCGTCTTCCCGCCGGACCTGCTCATCACGCCGGTCGAGGGCCAGCACGCGCTCGGTGGCCCCGAGGCCCGTCCCGAGCTCTCCGCGGCCGTCCCCGACACCTTCGCCGACGCCGAGGCGGCCTTCGCGGCCACCCCGCCCGCCGTCGAGCCGGACGACCCCTGGAAGAACCAGGACGCGTCCTCCGCGCCGAGCGACCTCGGTGGTCTGCCCAAGCGCACCCCCGGTGGCGGTCTCTCCGAGGAGCACCCGCCCAGCGGCCAGGACCTGTGGGGCAACGACACCGGCACGAACTGGGAGGCCCCCGCCCGCGCGGAGGGGCTCTCGCCCAACAGCGGCCTCCTCGGCAACGACACCGGGTCCGTGGTGGACCCCTACGACACGCCCGAGGAGGACGAGCCGCAGTCGGAGAACACCGGCCGCAGCCTGTTCGACCCGGCGCCCCGGAACACCGGCTCCACCGGAGGCCCGGACACCGGCTCCTTCCGACGTCCCACCGACACCGGAACCTTCGGCCGGCCGGCATCGGACACGAGCGCCTTCCGCAGGCCCACCGAGGCCGAGCGTCGCGAGGTCGACTCCTACGACGCCTTCGGTGGATCGGGCTCTCGCGGCGGGTCGAACGACACCGGCGCCTTCGACACCGGAACGCACCGGACCAGCGCTTTCGGCGCCTCCGAGCCGACCCCGGAGCGGGGGGACGACAACACCGAGACCTTCCCGGCCCTCTCCTCCTGGGACACCGAGAGCCGTTCGGAAGGCACCTCCGGCCCCGGTCGGGTCGACCCGACCGAGCCCTCTCGGACCGCCGCGAACGAGAATCGCGAGGGCTACGGTTCCACGGCCTACCTCTCTCGCCGTTATGGTGGCACCCAGGGACCGAACAACACCGTCGTGCCCCCCACGCCCGCCGGTGAGGGTTCCGACTCGCTGCCGATCTTCGACGCCATCGAGTCGAACTGGTTCAAGCGTCGCAGTGGTGGTCCGACGGTGGACGCCACGGAGACCGGACCGATCCCGCAGGTCCCTGCGGCGGAGGAACGGCCCGCGCCGAAGGAGGAACCGGCCCCGAGCGGACAGAACGCCCGTTCGGAGCAGGAATGGAACTCCGCGGCCGACCGCGGTTGGAAGGCCGCGCGAACCGCCGCCGAACCGCTCGCCGGTGGTCTGACCACTTCGGGCTTGCCAAAACGTGTTCCCAAGGCAAACCTTGTCCCAGGGACCGCGCCCAAGCCGGAGAACTTCAAGCAGATGCCCACTCGGAGCGCGGACCGGGTCCGGAACCGCTTCTCCGGATTCCAGAAGGGTGTCCGGGAAGGCCGTAACCGGCTCGGTGAGAGTTCGACGGAGGAGTGACCCAAGTGGCCACTGGTGGGACGGGGTCCCCCGCAGTCCTGGAAGCCGGATGCAATAGCATCTACCGAGCTTCTCGGACGCATCACACCCATCGCTTGACGAGAGCGGAACACCAGACTCCCGGTCTCCCCCACCGGAGGGGCCGGGCGGTTCGCAGAGGCAGTGCTGTCACATGCCGTGCCGGCGGTAGCAGTGCCCGAAGACCAGCCGGCGAACTTGGACAGGAGATCAGATGAGTCGACAGGTCAATGAACTCAACTGGTTGATCACTGACTTTGCCGACCGGGTACCGGATGTCGCCCACGCGATCGTCGTCTCTTCTGACGGCCTTCCGTTGGCGTCGTCGGCGGGATTCCCGGCGGATAGGGCCGACCAGCTGGCGGCGATCGCCTCCGGCCTGTCCAGCCTCACCCAGGGCGCGGCCCGGGTGTTCGAGGGTGGAGCGGTCGCCCAGACCGTCGTGGAGATGGAGCGGGGGCTGATGCTCATCATGGCCATCAGCGACGGTTCCTGTCTGGCGGTCCTCGCGGCCGCCGAGAGCGATCTGGGTCTGGTCGCGTACGAGATGACCCTGCTCGTCGAGCGGGCGGGGCGGGCGCTGACACCAACGGCGCGCACCTCGGGAATCCACTGATCCACCACCGACAGGAGGAAGTGGTGGCACCTCACAGTAGAGATGCCGGGAGCGCCTCGTGGTTCGGTCAACAGCCGGGTCATCCCCCCACCGGAGGGATGCCGGCCGTGCCGGGCGGCGGAGATGTTCCTCGACCAATCCAACAACCGTATGACCAGAGATCCGCGCCGGGTAGCGCACCCAGTTCGCTGGTGCGTCCGTACGCGGTCACCAAGGGCCGTACCAAACCGAAGTCACAGCTTCCCCTGGAAGCGCTGATCTCGGCCACCGCGGCGGCTCGTAACGAGTCGGGCACGCTGACGCCTGAATGGCAGGCGATCAGCGACCTGTGTCGGGAATGGCGATCCGTGGCGGAGATCTCCGCCCTGTTGCGGATGCCTCTCGGTGTGGCACGGGTGCTTGTGGCGGACATGTCCGAGCAGGGACTGGTCCAGATCAGGTCTTCGCTCAACAACGACGATCGCCCCAACACCAACCTGCTTGAAAGGGTGCTCAGTGGACTTCGCAAGCTCTAGCCCAGCCGAGGAAGGCGGTGCTGGGGGGAACGCGATGACGTCGGTCAAGATCGTCGTCGCCGGGGGCTTCGGTGTCGGGAAGACGACATTCGTTGGCTCCGTCTCCGAGATCGTGCCGCTGACGACAGAGGCGGTCATGACCAGCGCCAGCGTCGGTGTGGACGACCTCGCCAAGACGCCGGACAAGCAGACCACCACCGTCGCCATGGACTTCGGTCGTGTCTCCCTCGACTCGGATCTGATCCTGTACCTGTTCGGCACCCCCGGACAGCACCGGTTCTGGTTCATGTGGGACGACCTGGTCAAGGGCGCCATCGGTGCCGTCGTGCTGGTGGACACCCGTCGTCTGGCCGACTGCTTCCCCGCGATCGACTACTTCGAAGAGGCGCGCCTGCCCTTCATCGTCGCGATCAACGGGTTCGACGGCTACTATCCCCACGCCGCGGACGAGGTCCGGGACGCGCTCACGCTCAGCCCGGAGATCCCCATCGTCCAGGTGGACGCCCGTGACCGGGCCTCCACCAAGTCGACGCTCATCACCCTCGTCGAACACGCCATCACGGTGGGGGACCCCGAGGGCGCCGCAGGGCAGCAGCCCACCTCCACCGGGGGCCAGACCTCCTGGCGCTGACCCTGGTCACCCCGGGCCGGGGTCCCGCACAGAGCACGGCCCGGTTCCCGCTCGTCGGGAACCGGGCGTCCGTGCCGGCATCATGACCGGATGAGTTCTTCCTCCCGTCCCGACGCCGAAGCGATGATCCGACGATTCCGCGAGGTCGCGGAGGGGGTGCTCGACGCCCTGCTGGACCAGGCCCCGGAATGGGCCCTGGACCTCGGCGACACACGTGGCGCCCATCGCCTGACCGACCACTCGGCGACGGCGGACGCGCGCCGTCTGGCGATGCTCACCGACGCCCTGGGCTCCCTGGACGAGATCGACCAGGACCTGTTGCCGCCCGAGGACTCCGTGGATCTGGAGGTCCTGCGCTCCCGGGTCGCGGCCGACCTGTGGTCCACCTCCGAACTGCGTCCGCACACCTGGGATCCGCTCGTCCACTCGCCGGGCGAGGCCCTGAACCCGCTGATCGAACGCGCCCTCCTGCCCCTGCCCGAACGCCTGGAGGCGTTGGCCTCCCGCTGCGCGGCCCTGCCCGAGTACCTGTCCACGGCCCGCGAGCGTCTGTCCGAAGGCCCCGGCATCCCCAGGACGCACGCCGAGACGGCCCTGGCCCGACTCTCCGGTGTCCGTTCCCTGCTCACCGACGCGTTGCCCGCCCTGGCCCGGAACGAGCCCTCCCTGCGGGGACGGATCGAGCCCGCCCGTGAGGCGGCCCTGGCCGCGGTCGACGAGTACGCCTCCTGGATGCGGGCCGAGGCCGAGTTCGCCACAGCCGACCCCCGGTTGGGCGAGCGGGCCTTCGCCGCCCGCCTCTGGTACACCCTGGACTCCGAGCTCTCGCCCGAGGCCCTGTTGGTCCGGGCCGAGAGCGACCTGCTCGCCACCGAGGAGGAACTGGCCGAGGTGGCGGCGGAGTACGAGGGCGGCCCCCGCCGTCCGGGCGGGGCCGCCGAGGTATTGGACTCCCTCGCCCGAGAGCACGCCACCGACGCCGACACGGTCCGGCCCCTCGCCGAGCGGGCCCTGGCCCACCTGGACCGGAGGGTGCGCGAGCTCGACCTGGTCACCGTGTACGACGATCCGGTCGAGGTGGTGCCCATGCCCGAGGCCCTCAGGGGCGTGGCCGTGGCCTACTGTGAACCGTCCGGACCCCTGGACCCGTCCGCGGCGCACAGGCCCACCCTGGTCGCCGTGGCGCCTCCGCCCGCCGACTGGCCGACCGCGCGTCGGGAGTCCTTCTTCCGTGAGTACAACGGCGTCATGGTGCGTGACCTCATGGTCCACGAGGCCATGCCCGGCCACGCCCTTCAACTCGCCCACTCGGCCCGGCACGAGGGCTCCACCCGGGTGGGTCGGGCGCTGGCGAGCGGGACCTTCGTCGAGGGCTGGGCGGTGCACGCGGAGACGCTCATGGCCCGCCACGGTTGGGCGGGCGGTACCGACCCGGACTCCCATCGGCTGAACCTGGAACTGCGGCTGGTCCGGCTCAAGATGCGGTTGCGCATGATCCTCAACGCGATCCTGGACGTGCGGGTGCACACCGGGGACATCACCGAGCGCGAGGCGATCGCCCTCATGGTCGAACGCGGGCACCAGGAGGAGGGAGAGGCCTATGGCAAATGGCGCCGGGCCGAACTGACCAGCGCGCAGCTGTCCACCTACTACGTCGGCCAGGCCGAGGTCGCCGACATCGCCCGCGACCTGGAGGCCGCGCGTCCGGAGCTGTCCGAACGCGAACGCCACGACGCGATGCTCGCTCATGGGAGCCCGCCCCCGCGTCACCTGCGCACCCTTCTGGGCCTCTAGAGGGTACGGGCGACCGGAGGATCGTTCTCCGACCGTTCCACGGTCGGTCACCGCACGACGGTGTGCTCCGGTGCGCCCGCTCCCGGGCGCTTCTATGCTGGGACGCGAAGTACGAAACCGGTCATCGAGGGGGACGGACGAGCCATGCGCGGTGCCGACGACGAACCCGAGGACGGTACGGAACCCCACCCCGGAGCGGGGACCGGCGACCCCGACGGTCAGGATCGGCTGTGGACCCCGCATCGCATGGCCTACATCAAAGGCGAGGGCAGGCCCACCGGTCCCCGTGCCGAGGACGGCTGTCCGTTCTGCCGCGCGCCCGGCCTTGACGACCCCGAGGGTCTCGTGGTGGCCCGGGGCGAGACCGCCTACGTGGTCCTCAACCTCTACCCCTACAACAGCGGGCATCTGCTGGTCTGCCCGTACCGGCACGTCTCCGAGTACACCTCGCTGGACGAGGAGGAGACCGTCGAGGTTGCCGCGCTGACCCGTGCCGGTCTGACCGCGCTCACCGAGGCCTACCGCCCCCAGGGCTTCAACGTCGGCATGAACCTCGGTACCGTGGCCGGTGCCGGTATCGCCGCCCACCTCCACCAGCACATCGTTCCCCGCTGGGGCGGCGACACCAACTTCATGCCGGTGATCGGCCGGACCAAGGTGCTACCGGAGATGCTGGAGCAGACCCGGGCGACGTTGGCCGAACACTGGCCTCGGGGGTGACCCCGTCCTGACCCGGGCCCCGAACGACCCCGGCCCGGCGACGCGCCACCCCCAGCGGGTGCGGCTCCCACCCCCACGACCGTTCCCGCCCTACGATCACAAGAAGACATGCTGAGAATCCTTCGTCCCATGATCTCCCGGGTCACCGCTCCGCTCGGCCGGAGCCTGGCCCGGATCGGCCTGACACCGAACATCGTCACCATCATCGGTGCCGCGGGTGTCGTCGTCAGCGCCCTGTACTTCTACCCCCGCGGCCAGCTCTACGCGGGATCGGTGGTCATCACCGTCTTCGCCCTCTTCGACATGCTCGACGGCGCCGTGGCCCGCGCCAAGGACAGCGCGAGCGCTTTCGGGGCGTTCCTCGACTCCAGTCTCGACCGGGTCGCCGACGCCGCGATCCTCGCCGGGCTGATGTGGTGGTTCGTCGGCGAGGGTGACGATCCCCTGCTCGCCGGCCTCACCCTGTTCTGCCTGATCAGCGGGTTCATGGTGTCCTACATCAAGGCGCGCGCGGAGGGGCTCGGCGTCAACTGCGACGTCGGCGTCGCCGAACGTACCGAACGTCTGATCATCATCCTGGTCGCCGTGGGTCTGAGCGAACTCGGCGTGCCCTACATCCTCGCGGGCGGTCTGTGGCTGTTGGCCGGGATGAGCCTGATCACCGTCCTCCAGCGACTGGTGGAGACCCGGGCCCGTCTCAACGACTCCGAGCGCTCCCGGGACGAGGAGACCGACAAGGCCGACAACGACGCCTGAGCCGTCGGACACGGGAAACGGGAAGAGGACGAGGGAACACGTCGTGGACGAACGCATGGCCGACCTGGCCTACGCGGCCGGGTGGACACTGGTCCGCCGCTCACCGGAGCGGGCGGGCCGGGCGGTGTTCCGTCGGCTCGCCGATCGTGACTGGCGAGCGCACGGAGGCGGTACCCGGGGACTGGAGCGCAACCTGCGCAGGGTCGTCGGACCGCACGCCACGGACGCGCAGCTCAGGGCTCTGTCCAAGGCCGGGATGCGCTCCTACATGCGTTACTACTACGAGCTGTTCCGACTGCCCGCGATGGGACGCGAACGGCTGCTCTCCCAGACCCGACAGAGCGGTATCGAGGTCCTGGAAGGGCACCTGAAGGCCGGGCGCGGGGTCGTCGCGGCCCTACCGCACATGGGGAACTGGGACCACGCCGGGGCCTGGATCGCGGCCCGGGGCACCCCGTTGACCACCGTGGCCCAGAGGCTGAACCCCGAGAGCCTCTATCGACGTTTCACCTCCTACCGGGAGTCCCTGGGCATGGAGGTGCTCCCGCTGACCGGTGGGGACGCCAACACCGTGGGAGTGCTCGCTCGACGGCTGCGCGCGGGCGGCCTGGTCTGTCTGCTCGCCGATCGCGACATCAACGGGACCGGCCTGGAGGTGGACCTCTTCGGCGAGAAGGCGCGTATGCCCTCCGGGCCGGCGGCGTTGGCCCTCAACACCGGGGCCGCCCTGATGCCGGTCTCCCTCTGGTACGACGGGCCGTTCTGGAACATCCGGGTCCACGACGAGATCCCCGTCGCCCCCGGTTCCTCTCGGAGCGAGCGGATCCAGGAGACCACCCGGACGCTGGCCCGCGTGTTCGAGGGGGCCATCGCCGAGCATCCGGAGGACTGGCACATGCTCCAGCCCGTCTTCTCCGCCGACCACGAGGCGGACCGCGTCCGACGTCGGGACACCGAGGACGGCCGGTGGGACTGAGCACGGCCGGGGGAGCGACGAGGACTTCTCCCGCCGGGATCGACACGTTGCGGGTGGGGTTGGTGTGCCCCTACTCCTGGGACGTCCCGGGAGGGGTCCAGCAGCACATCGGCGACCTCGCGGAGACGCTCATCGCCATGGGACACGAGGTGTCGGTGCTGGCACCGGTCGGCGACACCGACCACGAACCGCCCCCCTACCTGGTCCCGGCCGGTCGGCCCGTCCCGGTCCCCTACAACGGGTCGGTCGCCCGGATCGGGTTCGGTCCCCGTTCGGCGTCCCGGGTCCGTCGCTGGATCGCGGAGGGCCGCTTCGACATCCTGCACATTCACGAGCCCGCCGCCCCCAGTGTGTCCCTGCTGTCGTGCTGGGCCGCTGACGGCCCCATCGTCGCGACCTTCCACACCTCCAACCCCCGGTCGCGCGCGATGACGGCCGGTTCCACCGCCCTGCGCTCGGCCCTGGAGAAGATCAACGCCCGGGTGGCCGTCTCCGAGGCGGCCCGCCGCACCCTCGTCGAACATCTGGGGGGAGACGCCGTGCTCATCCCCAACGGGGTCTCGGTTCGACGCTTCGCCCACGCCGAGCCCCTGCCCGGCTGGCCGGGGGAGGGCGGCTCCATCGGTTTCCTGGGCCGGCTGGACGAACCGCGCAAGGGACTGGGGGTCCTGCTGGAGGCCTTCACCCGGCTGGCCCGGGACCGGCCCGGTCTGCGGCTGCTCGTGGCCGGACCCGGGCGGGCCGACCTGTCCGAGGTCCCCGACGACCTGCGTGAACGCGTGGTCCTCCTCGGTCGCCTCGACGAGGCGGACAAGGTCCGCGCCTACCACTCCGCGGACGTCTTCTGCGCCCCCAACCTGGGTGGAGAGAGCTTCGGCATCGTCCTCACGGAGGCGATGTCCGCCGGTGCGGCCATCGTCGCCAGCGACATCCCCGCCTTCGGCGCGGTCCTGGACGGGGGGAGGGCGGGGGAGCTCTTCCGGGCCGGAGACCCCGACCATCTGGCCGATCGGGCCGCGGCGCTCCTCGACGATCCGAGGCGACGGGACCGCCTGTCCCGCGCGGCCCGGGACGCGGTGCGCGCCTACGACTGGGAGACCGTCGCCGCCGACATCGCGCACGTGTACGAGACCGTGCTGGGACGGGAGCGCTCCGGCGGAGTCCGGACCGGAGGAGGCCGCTGGGCCTCCGCCCTGCTGCGCAGGGGTGAGCGGCCCTGACCGACGACGTCTTCTTCGTGGCCGTCGTGGCCGGCGCCCTGCTGGTCCTGGTGCTCCTGGGGTTCTACCTGTCCTGGCGGGCCACCCGCCTCGACCGTCTCCACCACCGGGTGGAGACCGCGTGGGCCGCTCTGGACGCCGCCCTGTTGAGAAGGGCCGCGGCCGTACTCGACCTGGCCGCCTCCGGAGGCCCCGACCCGGCCTCGGCCCGTACCCTCGCCGAGGTCGCCGGTCGGGCGAGCCGGGCGGGGGAGGGGGAACGCGAACTCGTGGAGAGCGCGCTCTCGGTCGCCCTGCGCGACGCCCTCGACGGCCGCCCGGTGGAGGGTGTGGGAGAGGACACCCGGGCCCGTCGGGAGGAGGTCCTGCGCGCCGCGCGCGGGGTCCACCTCGCCAGGGTCTTCCACAACGACGCCGTCTCCGACACCCGACGCGCACGCCGTTCCCGCCTGGTCCGGCTCCTGCGTCTGGCCGGGACCGCCGCGCTCCCGGACTACTTCGAGATGGACGATCGGGCCCCGCGCCCCTCTCCGGGGAGAAGCGGTACGACCTCGCGGTGAATGCCGCGCGCTCCGGTTCGGAGTGGAACGGGCGCGCACAACACCGATCTGGTCAAAGGCGCCGAAACCGGTGGAACTAGGATGGTGGGTCGGTCGTTCCAGGGGACGCGCCGGGTCCTCACCCGCCCATGCGCGGTCGCCGGTCCGTACCCGAACGGACCACGCCCCGGACGCCGGGTCGAGCCAACCAGCAGACGAAAACGGGAGCCCATCACCGTGGCCAACAACGCATCGAACAGCCCCGACAACGCCGTCGGCACCCAGCGGGTCAAGCGCGGCATGGCCGAACAGCTCAAGAACGGCGTCATCATGGACGTCGTCACCCCCGAGCAGGCCAAGATCGCCGAGGACGCCGGTGCCGTGGCCGTCATGGCCCTGGAGCGGGTCCCCGCCGACATCCGCAAGGACGGCGGCGTCGCCCGCATGTCCGACCCGGACATGATCGACGGCATCGTCGAGGCGGTCTCCATCCCGGTCATGGCCAAGGTCCGCATCGGGCACTTCGTTGAGGCCCAGGTCCTGGAGTCCCTCGGCGTGGACTTCATCGACGAGTCCGAGGTCCTCACCCCCGCCGACGAGGCCTACCACATCGACAAGTGGGCGTTCACCGTTCCCTTCGTCTGCGGCGCGACCAACCTGGGCGAGGCCCTGCGCCGGATCGCCGAGGGCGCCGCGATGATCCGCTCCAAGGGCGAGGCCGGCACCGGCAACGTCGTCGAGGCCACCCGTCACATGCGCTCCATCAACGGTGAGATCAAGCGCCTGGGCACCCTCGACGAACCCGAGCTCTTCGGCGCGGCCAAGGAGCTGCGCGCCCCCTACGAGATCGTCAAGGAGGTGGCCCGTCTCGGCAAGCTGCCGGTGCCGCTGTTCTCCGCCGGCGGTGTGGCCACCCCGGCCGACGCCGCCCTCATGCGTCAGCTCGGAGCGGAGAGCGTCTTCGTCGGCTCCGGCATCTTCAAGTCCGGCGACCCGGCCAAGCGCGCCGACGCCATCGTGCAGGCCACCCTGCACTACGAGGACCCCGCCGTGATCGCCCGCGTCTCCCGCGGCCTGGGCGAGGCCATGGTCGGCATCAACCTGGACGACCTGTCCGACTCCCAGCGTTACGCCGAACGCGGCTGGTGACGCGAGGCCCCTTCGGCCTCGCCCCCGCCCGGTGTCCGAGGGCCGGGAGAGCGGTGCGACCACGCTCTCCCGGCCCTCGGCCGTTCCCGTACACCCTCCCCGCCAGTACCATGGTCCCCTTCCGTCAGCCGAGTGAGGCCGCTTTTGACCGCCGCACCCACCATCGGTGTCCTCGCCCTCCAGGGCGACGTCGCCGAGCACGTCGCCGTCCTGGAGACATTGGGCGTATCCACCGGGAAGGTCCTGTCCCCGGAGCACCTGGACTCCGTGGACGCGCTGATCATCCCCGGTGGCGAGTCCACCACCATGTCCAAACTCGCCCGCAGGTACGGCCTGATCGACCCGTTGCGCAAGCGCGTCGCGGCCGGGATGCCCGCCTACGGCACCTGCGCGGGCATGATCATGCTCGCCGACGAGATCCTCGGCGGCACGGCCGGCCAGGAGACCGTCGGCGGGATCGACATGACGGTCCGACGCAACGCCTTCGGACGTCAGACCGAATCCTTCGAGACCGGTGTGCGGATCGACGGGATCGGGGACGAGCCCTTCGACGCGGTCTTCATCCGGGCGCCCTGGGTGGAACGGGTGGGACCCGAGGTCACCGTCCTCGGACGCGTACCCGGTCCAGGCGAGGCCGGTAGGATCGTCGCCGTACTACAGGGCGGCCTGATGGCCACGTCCTTCCATCCCGAACTCACCGGCGACACGCGCATCCATCGCCTCTTCGTCGACATCGTGAAAGGACACGCATGAGCGGCCACTCCAAGTGGGCCACCACCAAACACAAGAAAGCCGTCATCGATGCCAAGCGCGGCAAGCTCTTCGCCAAGCTGATCAAGAACATCGAGGTGGCCGCGCGTACCGGTGGTGGGGACCCCGACGGGAACCCGACGCTCTACGACGCCATCCAGAAGGCGAAGAAGAACTCGGTCCCCGCCGACAACATCGAACGTGCGCGCAAGCGGGGCTCCGGCGAGGAGGCCGGCGGCGCCGAGTGGCAGACCATCATGTACGAGGGCTACGCCCCCGGCGGTGTGGCCCTGCTCGTGGAGTGCCTCACCGACAACCGCAACCGCGCGGCCTCCGAGGTGCGCGTCGCGGTCACCCGTAACGGTGGCAACATGGCCGACGCCGGATCGGTGTCGTACCTGTTCAACCGCAAGGGCGTCGTGATCGTGCCCAAGGAGGGCACCAACGAGGACGACGTCACCATGGCGGTCCTGGAGGCCGGCGCCGAAGAGGTCGAGGACATCGGCGACTCCTTCGAGATCATCTGCGAGGCCACCGACCTGGTCTCGGTGCGCACCTCGCTCCAGGAGGCCGGCATCGACTACGACTCGGCCGACTCCAACTGGCTGCCGAGCATGGAGGTCCCGGTCGACGCCGAGACAGCCAAGAAGGTCCTGCGCGTCGTGGACGCCCTGGAGGACTCCGACGACGTCCAGAACGTCTTCACCAACGCCGACATCCCCGACGAGGTCATGGCCGAGCTCTGAGCCCGGCCGCTCGATCGCGGTGACCGACCGGCCCCGGGGCCGGTGACGCCTGTGGCCGTGCCCTTCCGGGGACGGCCACAGGCGTTCGTACGTCCGACCCTCAGCCGGTCATGTTCATCGCGGCGATCACCTTGGTGGGACGCAGCCGCACCACCAGTTCGCCGGGCACCCCGTTGCGCCTTCCGAACTCCTCGGCGCGTTCGGGCCCCATGTAGCGGCGGGCGATCGCGGTGGCGGTGCGCAACAGCTCGCCCGTATCCTCCGACACCTCCGCCTCGCCCTGGACCTGGACGAACCCGTAGGGATCCTCCTCCAGGTCGACCAGCAGGGTGAGACGGGGGTCGCGCGCGATCGAACGTCCCTTGGCCGTCTCCTTCCCGGTGTTGAAGACCAGCGCGTCGCCGTCGATGACGAACCACACCGGTGCCACCAACGGACGGCCGTCGGCGGAGGTGTAGGCGACCTTGCCGGTACGCGTCCCCTGGAGCAGGAAGTCACGGACCTCGGAATCCTCGATGGAAGTCATGAGCTCACGCTAGGTCCGGAGAGGTGCCGGCCCCCGACCCCGACACGCGCCTTCGTCGCCTTCCCCGCGAGGCCGCGCGTGTGCGCGACGGCGCTGTCGTCATGCGCCGCTAGCATGGTGCGAACGAACGTTCGACGGACCGAGGGAACAGGTGACCACGTGCGCGTGCTGGGGATCGACCCGGGGCTGACCCGCTGCGGGATCGGGGTGGTCGAGGGGTCCATCGGACGCCCCCTGCGCCTGCTGTCCGCGGACGCCATCCGGACCTCGCCCGACACCGAACTCCCGCAGCGCCTCCTCGCCGTCGAACGCGGGATCGAGGAGTGGCTCGACGAGTACGAGCCCGAGGCGGTCGCCGTTGAACGCGTCTTCGCCCAGCACAACCTCAGCACCGTCATGGGCACCGCCCAGGCCAGCGGCCTCGCCCTGGTCTGCGCCGCCCGCCGGGGGTTGCCCGTGGCCACCCACACGCCGAGCGAGGCCAAGGCCGCCATCACCGGCAGTGGCCGAGCCGACAAGGCGCAGGTCGGCACCATGGTGGCGCGTATCCTCGGACTCGACGGACCTCCCAAGCCCGCCGACGCCGCCGACGCGGTGGCCCTGGCCATCTGTCACATCTGGCGTGGCGGCGCCCAGGCACGGGTCGCCCAGGCCCAACAGGACTTCGCCCGCAAGGTGGAGCTGGCCCGCCGCGCGCGGGGCCGGTGACACCGCCCCCAGGAAGGAGACGGGCGCCCCTCCCGGTGCCCACAGCAGATGATCGCGTTCCTCACCGGCCGGGTGGCCGCACGCGGCGCGGGCAGCGCCGTCATCGACGTCGGCGGTGTCGGCATGACCGTCCAGTGCACCCCGTCGGCCCTGTCCCGACTGCACGTGGGCGACGAGGGCACCGTCGCCACCAGCCTGGTCGTGCGGGAGGACTCCCTCACGCTCTTCGGCTTCGTCGACGACGACGAGAAGCACGTGTTCGAGCAGGTGCAGACCGCGTCGGGGGTGGGCCCCCGACTGGCCCTGGCCATGCTCGCCGTGCACAGCCCCGACAGCCTGCGCCAGGCCGTGCACACCGAGGACACCGCCGCCCTGACCCGGGTCCCCGGCATCGGTAAGAAGGGGGCCCAGCGCATCGTGCTGGAGCTGCGCGGCAAACTCGACGCGCCCATCGGCACCGACGGCACCCTGCCCGGGACCGAGGGCACGGCGAACGGCCGGGCGAACGGGGCCTGGCGCGGCCAGGTGGTCTCCGGCCTGGTCAACCTCGGCTGGTCGGCCAAGGACGCCGAGGCCGCCGCCTCGGCCGTGGCCGACGAGGCCGCCGACACCGACGACGTCACGGTCCTGCTGCGCAGCGCCCTGCGCAAGCTCAGCCGGATCTAGGGACCTTCAGGAGAGGAGGCGACGGACATGCACGAACGCGAGGCGGTCTCGCCCGAGGCCGACGTCGACGAACGTCGACTGGAGGGGGCGCTGCGCCCCCGCTCGTTGGAGGACTTCGTCGGCCAGGAACGGGTCCGCGAACAGCTCTCCCTCGTCCTGCACAGCGCCCAGCGACGGAATCGGGCGCCCGACCACATCCTCATGTCCGGTGGCCCGGGGCTGGGCAAGACCACCCTGGCCATGATCATCGCGGCCGAACTCGGCGTGCCGCTGCGCATCACCTCCGGCCCGGCGATCGAACGCTCCGGGGACCTGGCGGCGGTGCTGTCCACCCTTCAAGAAGGAGAGGTCCTCTTCCTCGACGAGATCCACCGCATGGCCCGCCCCGCGGAGGAGATGCTCTACGTCGCCATGGAGGACTTCCGTGTCGACGTGGTGGTCGGCAAGGGGCCCGGCGCGACCGCGATCCCCCTGGACATCGCCCCCTTCACCCTGGTCGGGGCGACCACGCGGGCCGGTATGCTCCCGGCCCCGCTGCGCGACCGCTTCGGGTTCACGGCGCACATGGACTTCTACGACGCCGACGAACTGGAGCGCATCCTGTACCGCTCGGCCGGACTGCTGGGCGCTCCCCTGGACCCCGAGGCCGCTCGGGAGATCGCCGGCCGCTCCCGAGGCACGCCCCGTATCGCCAACCGGCTGCTGCGCCGGGTGCGCGACTACGCCGAGGTGCGCGGGGACGGGGACCTCACCCTCCACAACGCCCGGGCCGCCCTCGACCTGTACGAGGTGGACGCCCTCGGGCTGGACCGACTGGACCGGGCCATCCTGGACGTGTTGATGCGCAGGTTCCGCGGCGGCCCCGTCGGGCTCTCCACCCTCGCCGTGTCGGTGGGGGAGGAGGCGGAGACCGTCGAGGAGGTCGCCGAACCCTTCCTGGTCCGTTCCGGCTTCCTGGCCCGCACCCCGCGCGGTCGGGTCGCCACCCCCCAGGCGTGGGAGCACATGGGGCTGACCCCTCCGCCCGACGCCGCCTTCGGCGCGGGCCGCGTGGAGGACGCCGCCGACACCGGGGCCGCGTGAACGAACCGTTAGCGGGTCGAACCCTGGAGGTTGGTGGTCGGTGACCCCCGCCACGTAAACTGGGCGAACCGGTCGAGAGCGGGGATCGCCCCGTGAGATGTCGTTTCGACATCGGCGGAACGAGTTGACACCCTGGTGCGTTGTACACCCCGGGTAGGAAACCGACCGCCGTGGTCGGGGCGGCCCGAAAGGTGGTCGTCGCGGGTGTCCCAACCGGCAGCCGTCGCCCACGAGAAACGTCAGGAAGGACGCCCCCGTGCAGGGCCTTACTAATCTCGCAGACGCCGCTCAGGGTGAGCAGAGCATCTTCGGCATGCTGCTTCCCTTCGTGCTGATCCTCCTGGTCTTCTGGCTGCTCTTCTGGCGCCCGAACCAGAAGCGTCGCCAGCAGGAGATGCAGATGCAGAGCGCACTGGTCCCGGGCGTCGAGGTCATGACCAAGGCGGGCATCTTCGCCACCGTGGTCGAGATCCACGACCAGGACGTGCTGCTGGAGATCGCTCCGGGCACCCGTATCCGCATGCTCAAGGCCGGTGTCGGCGAGGTCATCACCCCGGCCGCCGACGACACCCCGGTCGAGGACCGTCCCGACTTCGGCGACGACGACAAGCCCAAGGGCTGAACACCCGTCCCACGGGACGCACCACAGACTTCGGTACCGGCCCCGGCACTCCGGGTCCGGTACCGCCGTCGTTCGGTGACCCCATCGAACCGACCCATAGAAGAAGGCACCACCCGCCATGCCCGACGACACCGTGACCCCGGAGATCGCCGTGGACCTCGCCCTGATCGAGTCCCGGATCCGTGACGTCCCCGACTTCCCGCACGAGGGGATCCTGTTCAAGGACATCACCCCGCTGCTCGCCCATAGGGAGGCCTTCGCCGCGGCCGTCGACGGGATGTCGGCCCCCTTCCGCGCGGAGGGCGTCGACCACGTCGTCGGGTTGGAGGCGCGGGGGTTCATCTTCGGCGCCCCGATCGCGATGGCGTTGGGCGCCGGTTTCGTTCCCGCGCGCAAAGCCGGGAAACTGCCCGCGAAGACCATCGACCGGTCCTATGATCTTGAGTACGGCACCGCGACCGTCGAGATCCACGCCGACGCGATCGCTCCGGGCGCCCGTGTGCTCATCGTCGACGACGTCCTCGCGACGGGCGGCACCGGCAGGGCCGCGGTGGAGCTGGTCCGCAAGGCGGGTGGTACGGTCGTGGGATTCTCCGTCCTGATGGAGCTCGCAGCGCTCCGAGGGCGCGAGATGTTGCCCGACGTGGAGCCGCACATCCTCCTCTCGGTCTGACCGGAGATCCTCTCCTCGGCTGTCGCCTCACGGGGAATAGCGCGACGGTCCGTCCTCGTTGATCTACTCCGACACTCGGTGTGACGTACCTGGTGACCCGGGTCACCACGCGTACCACCGAAGTGGTGGGAACGAGGGACGCGAGGGGGTCGGACCGCTCCCCGCCCGCTCGGGGCGGGGCCCACTAGACTGGTGGGAAGAGGTGAACCGCGGCGGCCGCGTCGGCGAACGGCCCTGATGACACACGTGCACCGGAAGCCGAGCCCGCGAACGCCGGCTCCACCGGGCGGATCCGCGGGAGGTAGGCATGCCAAACGAAGTGGTTTCGACCGGAGCGACGTCCGCACGTGAGCAGGAGCGGGCGAACCCGTCCGAGACGGCCGAACGTACCTTCGAGAGGGACCGTGCCCCACAGGCCCCACAAGGCGCTCGCGCCGACGTGCCCGGAGGGCACACCGATGGCGATCGTGCCACGACCGCCGACAGACCACAGGGGGACCGCCCGGAGGGCGCCGCGGAGCATGCGGCGCCCTCCGACGTCTCGGGGCGGGAGATCCCGGGGCGCCAGGCGACCTCCACCACCCCCTCCACGGTGCGAGTACGCAGAAGGCTCGCCCGACTCGGCGCTCAGCGGGGAGTGACGATGAACCCGGTGCTCGAACCACTGATCAAGACGGTGCGGGCCACCCACCCCAAGGTGGACGTCCGGCTGATCGAGCGCGCCTACGAGGTGGCCGCCCACCACCACCGTCACCAGAAACGCAAGAGCGGCGACCCCTACATCACCCACCCGCTCGCCGTCGCCACCATCCTCGCCGAACTCGGCATGCAGGAGGCCACCCTGGCCGCCGCCCTGCTGCACGACACCGTCGAGGACACCGACTACTCCCTCGACGAGCTGCGCGCGGACTTCGGCGACGAGATCGCCGAACTGGTCGACGGCGTCACCAAGCTGGACAAGGTCAAGTACGGCGAGGCCACCCAGGCCGAGACGGTCCGCAAGATGGTCGTGGCCATGGCCCGCGACATCCGGGTCCTGGTCATCAAGCTGTGCGACCGCCTGCACAACATGCGCACCCTGCGCTACCTGCCCAAGAGGGCCAAGCGCGAGAAGAAGGCCCGCGAGACCCTGGAGATCTTCGCGCCGCTCGCCCACCGCCTGGGCATGAACACCATCAAGTGGGAGCTGGAGGACCTGGCCTTCGCCACCCTCTACCCCAAGCGCTTCGACGAGATCGCCCGTCTGGTCTCCGAACGCGCGCCCCGCCGCGACGTCTACCTCCAAGAGGTCATCGAGGCGGTCTCCGCCGACCTGCGCGAGTCCAAGCTCAAGGCGACCGTACGCGGCCGGCCCAAGCACTACTACTCGATCTACCAGAAGATGATCGCCCGCAACTGCGGCTTCGACGAGATCTACGACCTCATCGCGGTGCGGGTCCTGGTGGACAGCGTCCGGGACTGCTACGCGGCCCTGGGGACCATCCACGCGCGATGGAACCCGGTGCCGGGCCGGTTCAAGGACTACATCGCCATGCCGAAGTTCAACATGTACCAGTCGTTGCACACGACGGTCATCGGCCCCTCCGGCAACCCGGTCGAACTCCAGATCCGCACCCGCGCGATGCACCGACGCGCCGAATACGGCATCGCCGCGCACTGGAAGTACAAGGAGGACCGCAACACCGGCGGCGACGCCAAGGCCAAGGGCACCACCGACATGCAGTGGCTGCGCCAGCTCATCGACTGGCAGCAGGAGACCAAGGACCCGGGCGAGTTCCTGGAATCGCTGCGCTTCGACCTGTCGGTGCAGGAGGTGTTCGTCTTCACCCCTCAGGGCGACGTCATCTCCCTTCCGCAGGGGGCCACCGCCGTCGACTTCGCCTACGCGGTGCACACCGAGGTGGGCCACCGCACGGTCGGGGCCCGGATCAACGGACGTCTGGTGCCGCTGGAGAACGAGCTGCACAACGGCGAGACCGTGGAGATCCTCACCTCCAAGGACCCAGACGCCGGCCCCAGCCGCGACTGGCTCAACTTCGTCAAGAGCGCCCGCGCCCGTAACAAGATCCGCCACTGGTTCACCAAGGAACGCCGTGAGGCCGCGATCGAGCAGGGCAAGGAGGAGATCGCCAAGGTCATGCGCAAGCAGGAGCTGCCGGTCAAGCGCCTGTTCAGTGGAGAGGCGCTCATCGCCCTGGCCGGGGACCTGCGCTATCCGGACGTGGACTCGCTCTACGCGGCGGTGGGGGAGCGCCAGGTCAGCGCGCAGAGCATCGTCGGCAAGCTCGTCGACGCCATGGGGGGCCTGGACAGCCATACCGAGGACATCGCCGAGTCCTCCCTGCCCTCCAAGGCCGCGGCCGGTCGACAGCGTTCGGGCAACCCGGGCGTGGTCGTGGCCGGCGACGGGGACGTGTGGGCGCGTCTGTCCAAGTGTTGTACCCCCGTCCCGGGCGACGAGATCGTCGGTTTCGTGACCCGGGGCAACGGGGTGTCGGTGCACCGGGCCGATTGCGCCAACGCCGCCAGCCTGGACCGGGAGCGCATGGTCGACGTCGAGTGGCGGCCCACCGAGGACTCCATGTTCCTGGTGGCCCTGCACGTGGAGGCGCTGGACCGGGCCCGGCTGCTGTCGGACATCACCCGGGTCCTGTCCGACCAGCACGTCAACATCCTGTCGGCCACCGTGCAGACCAGTCGGGACCGGGTGGCGCAGAGCCGTTTCACCTTCGAGATGGCCGACCCCACCCACCTGGGCAGTGTCCTGCGCGCGGTGCGCGGGGTCGACGGCGTCTACGACGTCTTCCGCGTGCGCAACTGATCGCGGACGGGTCGCTCGTGCGGCCCTGCCTCGCACAAGAGAAAGGCCCCGGCCACCCGAGGGGGTGGCCGGGGCCCTTCCCGTGTCCGGTTCAGATCCGGATGGTCGTGGACCGCACGATCCGGAAGACCGGGTGCCGATCGGCCTCGGCCACGAACGCCTCCACCGGGGCCTCCGGCGGGGCGTCGAAGTACGGGGCCACGATCGCGGCGCGGCCGTGATCCAGATACTCGCGCAGCGCCGGACCGGCCTCCTCGGGGGCCGCCTCCCGCACGCTCACCAGTTCGATCCAACCACCCCGACGCAGGGTCGCGAAACCGTCCTTGCGCAGGTTGCGCACCCAGTTCACCTCGCCGTACGGGGAGACCAGGTACCGGCCGTTCTCGCCGTCCAGCACACTGACCGGAGTGGTCCGCAAGAACCCGGACCTGCGCCCCCGGGTGGTGAGCAGGTGCATCTCCGGCGGGCAGACCCCGTACTTGACGAAGCCGCTGACGACCGCGTCGGCGACACGGCGCAGCCTCGTCGCCTCGAACCGCTTGGTCGGTTCGTTCACCATCTGGGCTACTCCCTCACTCGGCTGTTCCCCATTGTGGTGGGTGACGGCCTCCGATGACACCCGGGAATCGGCGAGATCCGGCACAGGAACGGACGAGTCCTCAGCGGAAGGCGGAGATCCCGGTGACGGCCTGACCGATGCTCAGCGCGTGGATGTCCTCGGTCCCCTCGTAGGTGGCGACGGTCTCCAGGTTCACCATGTGGCGCATCACCGGGTACTCCAGGGTGATGCCGTTGGCCCCGTGCAGCCCGCGCGAGACGGACGCCACCCGCTGGGCCGCCGCCACGTTGGCGAACTTACCGAAGCTGACGTGGTTGTGGTGGCATTCGCCCCGGTCCTTGAGTCGGCCGATGCGCAGCGCCGTCATGCCGGCGTGGTTGACGTCCACGACCATGTCGGCCAGCTTGCGCTGGGTGAGCTGGAAACCGCCGATGGGGCTTCCGAACTGCTCACGGGTGAGCGAGTACTCGCGGGCCGCCTCGTAGCAGGCGCGGGCGGCGCCGGCCACGCCCCACACGATCCCGTACCGGGCCTCGTTCAGGCAGGACAGCGGGGAACCCAACCCCTTGGAGGAGGGCAGCACCGCGTCCTCGGGCAGACGCACGCCCTCCAGGACCAGTTCGGAGGTGATGGAGGCGCGCAGGGACAGCTTCTTGTGCACGACGTTGGCGGTGAACCCGGGGGTGTCGGTGGGCACGACGAACCCGCGGATGCCCTCGTCGGTGGCGGCCCACACCACGGCGACGTCGGCGACCGAACCGTTGGTGATCCACATCTTGGTGCCGTCGAGGACCCAGTCGGAGCCGTCCTTACGGGCACGGGTGCGCATCGAGCCCGGGTCGGAGCCCGAGTCGGGCTCGGTCAGACCGAAACAGCCGATCGCGTCGCCGGCGGCCATGCGCGGCAGCCACTCGTTCTTCTGCTCCTCGGAGCCGAACTTGTGGATCGCGGCCATGGCCAGGGATCCCTGCACGGACACGAAGCTGCGCAGACCGGAGTCGACCGCCTCCAGCTCTCGGCAGGCCAGACCGTAGGCGACGGCGCTGGAACCGCCGCAGCTGTAGCCCTCCAGGTGCATGCCGAGGACACCGAGGTCGCCGAAGGCCTTGGCCAGACCACGCGGGTCGGGCAGGGTGCCGGCCTCGAACCAGTCGGCGACGTGCGGCAGGAGCTCGCGGGAGGCGAATCCGCGGACGGCGTCGCGCACGTCGCGTTCGGTGTCGGACAGTTCGGAGTCGACCGCCAGGAAGTCGTACGGGTCCGGGGCGGCGGCCTTGTGTCGGGGGTCGCTCATGGGCGGATGTCCTCTCGTGACTCTGTGCTGTGCGGGGTCGGTACGGGGGTCATTCGGTGGTATCGGGACGGACGTCGGTGCGCTGGACGGCGCCGCGTTCGACGAGCGCGGCGATGCGTTCCGGTGTCAGCCCCAGCTCGGTGAGGATCTCCTCGGAGTGCTGACCGAGCAGCGGGGGAGCGGCCATCGGTACGGGGGTCCCGGCCATGCGGAACCCGGCGCGCACCTGTTCGAGCGGGCCGGCGGTGGGGTGGTCGACGGTGCGCAGGACGTCGTCGCCCGAGGTGTCGGCGGTGCGCAGGGCGTCCAGGACCCCGCGTACGCGGCCGACGGGGACCCCGGCATCGACCAGGGCCGTCATCCAATGGTCGGCCGGGCGCGATCGCAGGACCTTGGACAGTTCGTCGATCAGGGCGTCACGGTGGGCGACCCGGTCCGGGTTGGTGCCGTAACGGGGGTCCTCGGCCAGGTCGGGGCGGTCGATCGCCGCGCACAGGCGCCGGTAGAGGGCGTCGTTCCCGGCGGCCACCACGATCTCCGCGTCGGCGGTCGGGAACACCTGGTAGGGCACGATGGTGGTGTGCGCGTTGCCCACCCTCGCGGGCTCCCGATCGGTGACCAGGGACTGCTGGGCGAGGTTGACCAGGGCGGAGAGGGTGGAGTTGATCAGCGAGACGCTGATCTCCTCGCCCCTGCCGGTCTCCCGGGCCCGCATGAGCGCCCCCAGGATGCCCACGGCGGCGTTGAGGCCGGTGAGCACGTCGGTCAGGGCCACCCCCACCTTGCTCGCGGGGCCCTCGGCCGGGCCGGTGGTCGCCATCAGACCGCTCTCGGCCTGCACGACGATGTCGAAACCCGGTCGACCGGTCGGTTCGTGCTCGGGGCCGAAACCGCTCACCGAGCAGTACACGACCGCGGGGTTGCGTTCGCTGATCCGCTCGTAGCCCAGGCCCAGACGGTCGATCACCCCCGGACGGAAGTTCTGGATGACCACGTCGGAGGAGGCGCACAGCTCCTGCACCGCGGCCAGACCCTCGGGGTCCTTCAGGTCCACGGCCAGGCTGCGCTTGTTCCGGTTGACGGACAGGAAGTAGGCGGCCTCGCCGGGGGAGTGCGCGGCCTCGTGCTCCTCGGTGGGCGCGGCGTAGGGCGGCCCCCAGGAACGGGTGTCGTCTCCTCGCCCGGGCTGTTCGATCTTGACGACCTCGGCGCCCATGTCCGCCAACAACATGGTCGCGTAGGGGCCGGCCAGGACCCGGGACAGATCGGCGATCCGGACCCCCGCCAGGGGCAGGGGCGCGTCGGTCGTGGAGGGTTCGGGACTGGTGGTCAAGGGTCACTCCTCGCCGTCGGGGGCAACGGGAAGCTGGTCGCCGTCCCGCAACTGGTAGTAGGTCTCCAGGCAGCGACGCAGGGCCGTCGTGAGCGCGGCGCCCGACTGGCCCGCGTACCGTGTCTGGACCCGATGGACGATCTCCGCGATGTCCTCGGTCACCGAGGCGCCCTCCACCAGGGCACGGAAGAAGTCCTTGGCCAGGTCGGTGAGCAGGGTGGTGTCCGCGGCGACGATGCGGCCGTCCGCGGAGTCCACCGCGAGCACGACACCGAGCCGCTGGTACTGGGAATGGCTCGCCACCGAGTCGGGAAGACGGGCGTAGCCGGAGATGAGCACAACCCTGGGGTTGCGGAAGAGCTGCTGAATACGGTCGTCGCCGTGCAACGGACACACCTCTCGTCTGCGGGCATGCGAAAACTCCGATGGACTGGAGTCTCGCGCCTGAAGGGCGGCCGGGGGAAACCGGACACCCGCGACGTGAGGGCAGTTCGGGAACAGTATGGCCCAGTGGCTCCTCTCGATGTCAAGCAGGGAGGTGTTCCAGACCACAGGAGAGCGCGGGTGCGCCCTCACCGAACGTTGTGTTACATTTCCGCACAGGTCACGAGTGCCAGCGTCAAGCCCCGGCTTGCTGGCCGGCAACCCTCCTTCCGCGGTGGGGTGCCCCGGGTGAGGACCAGGTCCCGACACGACCGTGTCAGACAAGCGCGGACCCCTGAGGCTGAGCCATGCGGAGCCATGCCCTGTGGGTCCCCCGACCCACAGAAGAGGTGCCCTCATGACCACTGTCATCCCGTTCGACCCCGCCCGTGCCGGCCGTACCGACGGAGTGCCCCACCCGGCCTCCCGCCCGGCCTCCGCCGACCGTTCGATCGTCACCGCGGACGGTGGTGTCCCCCTGATCACCGGCGAGCGCGTCGACTACGCCAACTTCGACTACGCGGCCAGCGCCCCCTGTCTGACCGCCGTCGCCGACGCCCTCTCCACGGCCCTGCCGTTCTACGCCAGTGTGCACCGGGGCGCGGGTCACCACTCCCAGGTCAGCACCGAGGCCTACGAACGCTCCCGGCGCAGCGTCGCCCGCTTCCTGGGGGCACGCCCGGACACCGACGCCGTGGTCTTCGTCCGCGGCACCACCGACGCCCTCAACCTGCTGGCCCGCTCCGTCCCCGAGGGCTGCACCGTGGTGGTCTTCGAGTCCGAGCACCACGCGAGCCTGCTCCCCTGGGAGCACCCCGCGGCCCGCTCCGGCCGGGTGGTGCGGCTGCCGCTGCCCGAGAGCCCCGAGGCCGCCGTCGAGGCCGCGCGCGAGGCCCTGCGCGCGGCGCCGGAGGGGCCCCGACTGCTGTGCGTGACGGCGGCCTCCAACGTCACCGGCGAGATCTGGCCGATCGCCGAGCTGGTGGCGGCCGCCCACGCCGAGGACGCCCGGGTGGTGGTCGACGCCGCCCAGTACGTGCCCCACCTGCCGTTCAGCCTGGCCGAGACCGGCGCCGACTACGTGGCGCTGTCCGGGCACAAGCTCTACGCCCCCTTCGGATCCGGGGTGCTGGCCGGACGTTCCGACTGGCTGAGCGAGGCCACCCCCTACCTGTCCGGCGGCGGCGCCACCCGGCGGGTGAGCGAGCACGACGTCCTCTGGAACGACCTGCCGGCCCGGCACGAGGCGGGCAGCCCCAACGTGCTGGGCGCCGTGGCGCTGGCCGCGGCCTGTGACGCCTTCACCCCCGAGGCCCTGGCCGAGCAGCACATCCGTGAGTCGGTCCTGCTGGAGCGGCTGCGTTCGGGGTTCGCCGAGATCGACGGGGTGCACGAGCTGACCCTGTGGGACGCCGAGCACGAACGGGTCGGCATCGTCTCCTTCGTGGTCGACGGGCTGCCCGCGGGCCTGCTGGCCGCCGCCCTGTCGGCGGAGTACGGCATCGGGGTGCGCGACGGCCTGTTCTGCGCCCACCCGCTCACCGACCACCTGCTCCCCGAGGGGCACGACCAGGCGGTCCGCGCCAGCCTCGGCGTGGGGACCACCGAGGAGCACGTCGACCGTCTGGTCGGCGCGGTAGCCGATCTCGTCGCCCGCGGTCCGCGCTGGGAGTACGTCGACCTCGACGGTCGCCTCGTCCCCGCCCCGGACCCGCGCGCCACGCTCTGAACCCCCTCCGAGACCCGCTCCGTCCGGTCCGGGACGCTCCGACGCGGCCCTCGGGACCTCGGTCCCGCACGAACGCGGGACCGAGGTTCGTGTGAAGAGAGCAGAAGGACACATTTCACCCGGGGGTGTGTCGGGTATCACTTTCGCAGACGGTACTATCTGGCCCTGACGGCAAGGCGCGCACCGTCGGGGACCCGACCGGTCCCCTCGGCTCCGGCGCCCTGCCCGCCACAGGCGAACCGGTTGGGGAGCGTGATCGTGACGGACGTCCGAGGACCCGAGGCAGGTCGTCTCACGGCCGTGTTCCGAGAACGTCGACCCCTCCGGGTTCCAGGGCAGCGCCCCCGCGTGGTCGAACTCGACACCCGTGATCGCCCGGCGGCGGACCCGGCACGGGCCGAGGAGATCCGTCTCCACCAGGCCTTTCTCGGCCGGGTCGTCGACTACCTGTGCGCCGACGCGGGCGTACGCCAGTTCGTGGACTGGGGCTGTCCGGTCCCCGGCACGACCGAGCGAATACGCGAGGCCGCCCCCGAGGCCCGGGTCGTCCATGTCGCCCCCGAGGGCACCGCGGGCGTCCTGGCCTCCTCCGGGACCGCGACCGCCCTGTCCGGTGACGGTTCCGGGACCAGGTCGCTCCTTCGCAGGCTCCGTGACAGCGGGCTCGTCGACTTCGGCGAGCCCGTCGCCGTTCTGATGACCCGTCCCTTCCCCTCCGGCGCCGCCCCCGATGGCCTCGGCGACCTGCGCTCCCTCATGCGCGGCGGCGGCTACCTCGCCCTCACCTCCACCGCCTCCCGTGCCGAACTGGAGCGTGCCTTCGACCCCTTCCGCACGCTCGAGCCCGGGGTCGCCGACCTCACCTGGTGGCCCTACCCGGACGAGGACGTGCCCGACCGGGGCTGTGGGATCCTGGCCGGCCTGGGCCGAGTCCGTGAACGAGGAAGGGGTACGAGCCGATGGCGGTGAACTGGAACGGCGAGATCCTCGCTCAGACCCGCTTCTACTGGGATTTCTCGCTGTGGCCCCGTCTCGAGGGGCTCACCGACGAGGAGTTCTACTGGGAGCCGGTGGAGAACTGCTGGACCGTGCGCCGGCGTGAGGACGGACGTCACGCACCCGACGGCGCCTATCCCGAACCCGATCCGCCGCCGGTCACCACCATCGCCTGGCGGCTCGGCCACATCGTGGTCGACGTGCTGGAGACCCGGATCGACCGCCACTTCGGCGACGGCACCGCCAACCGCGACACCATCGACTGGCCCTCGACCGCCGACGAGGCCCGCGAACGCCTGCGCGTCGCCTACCTCACCTGGTCCGAGTACGTGGGGCGGCTCGACGACGAGGACCTGGCCCGGCCGGTCGGCTCGGCCGAACCGTCCCAGTGGTCGACCTTCCCGATGGTCGTCCTGGTCCTGCACCTGAACCGGGAGCTGATCCACCACGGCGCCGAGGTCGCCCTGCTCCGGGACCTCTACCGCGCCGACTTCGGCTAGGAGCGACGCCCGCATCCGGGGGACTCAGATCACCCGGAGCGGGTCCACCCGCACCTGCGCCAGATGCTCGTCACGGCGGGCGCTGCGCGCCACGGCGGCCGCCTTCAACGCCCGGGCCAGGGCGCCGATCGATCCTCGGGGCACCCGCAACAGGGCGCGTTCGGTCGGCTGCCCACCCTGGTCGGAGCGTTCGGGGTCGATCGGGACCGGTCCGAGCAGTTCGGCCTCCTCGGGCAGGGCGATCTGGTCCAGAAGCTCGCGCACGTGCTCGGCGCCGCCGGTGATCGAGGCCATCGAGACGGCCGGAGGGAAGCCCAACCCCCTGCGGTCGGCCAGCTCGCGTTCGGCGAAACCGCCCGGATCCCAACGCACCAGCGCCTGGACCACCGGGGAGGAGGCGTCCGCCGACACGACCACGGTGCCTCCGGGACGGACCAGGGCGGCGGCGTTCAGCCACCGGCGCAGGGTCTCCTCGGAGGCGCGCAGGTCGGCCCGGTTGAGCAGCGCCCACCCGTCCAACAGGACGGCGGCCGCGTAGCCGTCGCCCTCGACCGTCGGTTCGGCGCCGGGGGTGGCCACCACCAGCGCCGGACGATCCGGCACCCGGGTCAGTACCTCTTCGCGGCCCGAGGTGCGCACCGCCAACGAAGGGAAGGCACGCCCCAGCTCCTCGGCGGTACGGCGGGCCCCCACCACGACGGCGCGCATACGCGTCACCCCGCACTCGGGGCAGGCCCACTGTCCGGCCACACGCCCGCACCAGCCGCAGGAGGGCATGGCGTGCGATCCGCGCAGCGCCAACGGGCCGTGGCAGGCGTCGCAACGGGCGGGCTCCCGGCATCCGGCGCAGGCCAGGCTGTTCAGGTACCCCCTCCGAGGGACCTGGAAGAGCACGGGTCCCGACCTGGTGGCCTCTCGGGCGGAGCGGAGCGCCAGGCTGGGCATACGGGCGGAGCGGGCGGCCTCGTCCCGTGCCAGCTCCCGGTCGTCCCCGGCCGGACGGATGACCGGGGCCCGCCGGCGCAGGGTCGCCCGGTCGGCGAGCAGCGGATGGGCCCACCCCGATTCCACCAGGAGTTGGGCGTCGGTGGTGCGGGTGTGTCCACCGATGAGCGCTCCGGCGCCCGCCTTGTGCGCGCGCATGGCCAGCACCGTGCGCGCGTGCGGGTAGGGGGCGTGCGGCTCCACGTGCACGTCGTCGCCGTCGTCCCACAGCACCACCAGACCCAGGTCGCGCACAGGAGCGAAGACGGCGGCCCTGGTACCGACCACTACCCGGACGCCGCCCCGCAGGACCGACAGCCAACGCCGGTAGCGTTCGGCCGGACCCAGGTCGGCGGTGAGCGCCGCGTGCCGTCCCTCGCCCAGGTGCCGGACGAGCGCGGCGTCCACCGAGGCCACGTCGCGACCGTCGGGCAGCACGATCACGGTGCCCCGGTCCGCGGCCAGGGCGGCCCGCGCCGCCACCGCGATCGCGTCGGTCCAGTCGGTGCCCGGCAGGGCGTTCCATACGGCGCGGGCGGGCCGGCCCTCGCTCAGCGCGCGGACGAACGCGGGACCTTCCGGATAGGCGTCCCACGGCCCCGGGTCGATGCCCAGGACGGCGGCCTCCACCGTCCCTTGGACGGCGGGCCCTTCGCCCTCGGCCGTCTCCGGGGGCGGGGCGGTGTCCGACGGGGGGGCCTCGCCTCCGTCGTCGGTGTCCGAGGTCTTCGCGTCGGGCGCGGTCTCCTTCTCCACCCGCGCGTGGCGGGGAGGGATGGCCAGACGCAGAACGTCGCTCAGCGTGCCCGCGTAGCGGTCGGCCACCGCCCGGGCCAGATCCAGGATCTCGGGGGAGAGCACGGGTTCGGGGGAGACCACCGTCTCCAGGTAGGCCAGGCGTCCCGCGAACTCCGAACTCTCCACCCGCTCGACGAGCAGGCCCGCGAGCTGACGGCCGTTGAAGCGGACCTTCACCCGACAGCCCGGTACGGCCTTCTCGTCCATGTCGGCGGGCACCCGGTAGTCGAAGGGGCGATCCAGATGAGGGAGGGGGGTGTCCACGATGACACGCGCGATGGGAAGCCGGTCGGCGGGCCTGCGCGCGGCCGGACGCCGCCCCTTCGCGGTGGCGGCCTTCTCCTTGGCCGTCTCCTTCCTCGCCCCCGCGGGCAGGTCGAAGAGGCCCTCATCGGGGTCACCGGACTGCGCTGTCATCATCCATGGTCTATCAGATCGCGACGACGGTCCCACGGCGCGAGGGATCCGACACCACCGGCGAACGGCGGGAACCCTGGTAGAACAGTGATCCGTAACCGCTGTGGAGGGGGAACCGACCATGAAGCTCGTCTTTGCCGGTACACCGGAGGTGGCGGTGCCCTCGCTCCGGGCACTGATCGACTCCGATCACGAGGTCGCCGCCGTGGTCACCCGACCCGACGCCCGCTCCGGACGCGGCCGCAAGGTGTCGGCGAGCCCGGTCGCCGAGCTGGCCGAGAGCGAGGGCATCGAGGTCCTCAAACCGGCGAAGGCCGGAGACCCGGGGTTCCTGGAGCGGCTGAGGGAGATCGCCCCCGACTGCTGTCCGGTGGTCGCCTACGGCGCGCTGCTGCCCCAGAGCGCCCTGGACATCCCCGAGCACGGGTGGGTCAACCTGCACTTCTCCCTGCTGCCCGCGTGGCGCGGGGCGGCCCCGGTCCAGCACGCCCTGCTGCACGGGGACGACGTCACCGGGGCCTCCACCTTCCGGATCGTCAAGGAACTCGACGCCGGACCGGTCTTCGGCACCCTGGCAGAGACGGTCCGTCCCACCGACACCAGCGGTGAACTCCTGGGACGGCTGGCCGAGTCCGGGGCCGGTCTGCTGCTCCGCACGATCGACGGCATCGCCTCGGGCGAGCTGTCGCCGGTGCCCCAGCCGGAGGCCGACGTCTCCTACGCGAGCAAGCTCACCCCGCTGGACGCCGAACTCGACTTCACCGCGCCCGCCCGGCGGGTGGACCGGGTCGCCCGGGCCTGCACGCCGGCCCCCGGCGCCTGGACGACCTTCCGCGGCACCCGGCTGAAGGTGGGCCCGGTCCGTCCGATCACCGACGCCGACCGCCCCGAACTGGAGCCGGGACGCCTGCACGTCGACAAGAAGCGGGTCCTGGTGGGCACCAGTACCCACCCGGTCGAACTCGGCACGGTTCAGCCCCAGGGGAAGAAGGCCATGGCGGCGGTGGACTGGGCCCGGGGGACGCGCCCCACCGAAGACGACCTTCTGGGGCGTTGAGCTGCCGTACTCTCGATGCTGGCGTGCGCGGGAGCGCGCGCCGGAACACGTCCCCGGCTTGTTGAGGCAGAGCACACGTTGAGCGAGCAGTCCCGTTCCCAGCACCACCGCCCTCGACGGGGCGCCGAGTCCGGGCGTGGCGGTCGTCGCTCCGGACCGCCGCCCCGTCCGCGCGACCCGGCCCGCAGGGTCGCCTACGACGTGCTGCGCGCGGTCGAACAGCGCGACGCCTACGCGAACCTGCTGTTGCCGGTCCTGTTGAGCGAGCGCGGCGTCCATGGTCGTGACGCGGCCCTGGCCACCGAGCTGACCTACGGCACCCTGCGCCGTCAGGGGACCTACGACGCCGTCCTGGAGACCTGCGTGGACCGCACGCTGGCCTCGGTGGACGGCGAGGTGCTCCCTCTGCTGCGGATGGGCGCGCACCAACTGCTGTCCACCAACATCCCGCCGCACGCGGCGGTCGGTGAGACGGTCGATCTGGCCAGGCGGGTGGTGGGCCACCACCGCTCCCGGTTCGTCAACGCGATCCTGCGCAAGGTGAGCGCCCGCGACCTGGAGGAGTGGACGGCGATCGTCGCCCCCGAGCGCGACCGGGATCCGAGCGGCTATCTGTCGGTCGTCCACAGCCACCCGCGTTGGGTGGTCAAGGAACTGGCCCGCGCGCTCGGGGAGCGGGCGAAGGACGCCGGTCTGCCGCGCACCGAGGAACTGCTGAAGGCCCACAACGAGCGTCCCAGGGTGACCCTGGTCGCCAAGCCGGGACGTTCGAAGGTCTCGGACCTGGAGGAGGCCGGGGCCGAGCCCGGCCGTTACTCGCCCTTCGCCGCCTACCTGCCGGAGGGGGACCCCGGCGCCATCCGCGAGGTGCGCCAGAACCGGGCCGCGGTCCAGGACGAGGCGAGCCAGCTCGTCGCCCTGGCGCTGACCCGGGTCGACGCCCATGGCGAGGACCGTCGTTGGTTGGACATGTGCGCCGGGCCCGGCGGTAAGGCGGGGCTGTTGGCCTCCCTCGCCGGGCAGCGCGACGCCCGCCTGGTGGCCTCCGAGCTCCAGCCCGCGCGGGCCGGTCTGGTGGCCGGCGCCGTACGCCGCGCCCCTCGGGACGCCGGGCGCGCGATCGTCGCGGACGGCACCAGGCCCGCGTGGCGTCGCGAGGTCTTCGACCGTGTCCTGGTGGACGTGCCCTGCACCGGGCTGGGCGCTCTGCGTCGCCGTCCGGAGTCGCGGTGGCGGCGTTCGCCGGAGAACGTCGTCGAGTTGGCCCCGCTCCAACGGGAGCTGCTCACGAAGGCGGTGGAGTCGGTGCGTCCGGGCGGTGTGGTGGCCTACGTGACCTGTTCGCCACACCTGGACGAGACCGATGTCATCGTCCAGGGGGTGCTCTCGGAGCGCGACGACCTGGAGCTGCTGCGGGCCCCGGACTACCTCGACGAGGTCCCCGACCTCGCGGCGGGGCCGGAGGGAAGGTACGCGCAGTTCTGGCCGCACGTGCACGGCACCGACGCGATGTTCCTGGCCCTGCTGCGTAAGCGGAACGGCTGATCCGACCCGGATCGAGGACCCTCGATCCGGGCTTATTCGGACATATATGGATCTACTTCGTAAAGGTGTCGGCTTGGAGGGGTGGGTCGATCGGTGGGCGGGGTCTGTACACTGCCGACGTGGGCATTCAGATCTCTCCCAGCATCCTCAGCGCCGATTTCGCGCACCTGGCCGACGAGGCCGCCGCGGTGCCGACCGCCGACTGGCTGCACGTCGACGTCATGGACGGACACTTCGTCCCCAACCTGACGTTGGGGCTGCCCATCGTGGAGTCCCTGCTCAAGGCGACCTCCACGCCTCTGGACTGCCACCTGATGATCGAGGACCCCGATCGCTGGGCGCCCGCCTACGCCGAGGCCGGAGCGGGCAGCGTCACAGTCCACGCCAAGGCCGCGAGCGCCCCAGTGCGCACCCTGCGGGAGATCCGTCGACAGGGGGCCCGGGCCGGCCTGGCCCTCAACCCAGCCGAACCGGTCGAGCCCTATGCCGACCTGGTCGGAGAGATGGATATGCTTCTCCTGATGACCGTCGAACCCGGTTTCGGAGGTCAGCGGTTTCTTGACCTGGTTCTGCCCAAGATTCGCCGAGCGCGTGAGATCCTGGACAGCAGGGAGGCCTCCGTCTGGCTTCAGGTCGACGGTGGCGTGAGCGACGAGACCATCGAGCGCGCGGCCGAGGCCGGCGCCGACGTCTTCGTCGCCGGATCGGCCGTCTACGGGGCCCAGGATCCGGCGAGCGCGGTCGAGTCGCTGCGCGAACAGGCCCGTCGGGCCTCGAACCCGACCACATAGACCATCTCCGAAGGGGCGCGGCCGCCCGCACCCACCACCCCGGTGCGGCCGCGCCCCGCCCTTCTTCTCTCCCCCGCCGGTAACGATCACGGCGCGCCCACGCGCGGGTCTGGCCATCGGCGGAGCCCGCCGCCTATGCTTCTGCCCCGGTAGTCGTAACCCTCCGCTTGGTCGCGGCTCCGTCTTCCCCACGCGAGGTCGCGGGCGACCGGGGGAGCGGCGCGGCGTGAGCGCGTTGCCAGGCGCGGATCCCTGGAGTGCGCGTGAACGCTCTGAGCGTCGGACATACGGTCATGGAGCCCTACCTGGAGGCCGAGACGGGCCCCATCCTCTGGTTGCAGGAGTGGGGGCGTCCGCTCGTCGCGCCGATGGAGCTCATCACCCATCTGGGCTCCCAGGGCGTGCTCATCGTCCTGGTGGCCACCGTCTTCTGGTGCGTGAACGCCGGTCTCGGCGCGCGCATGTTCGTCCTGTTGATCTCCTCCGGGGTGGTCAACGGCCTGTTCAAGTCGTTGTCCTACTCCCCGCGTCCCTACTGGTTCGACGCCCGGATCACCGGATACCACCATCACAGCGGGTTCGGCATGCCCTCCGGGCACTCCCAGGCCGCGGTGGTCGCCTGGGGCTATCCGGCGATCCGGTCGGGGCGGCGCGCGGCGATGTGGGCGGCCGCGGTGGTGGTCCTCCTGGTGGCGTTCTCCCGGGTCCTGCTCGGCGCGCACTTCATCGGCGACGTGGTGGTCGGTCTCGCCCTGGGGATCCTGATCCTGTGGCTGTTCCTGCGTTACGAGGGCCGGGTGCTCGCCTGGTGGCTGGGGTCGGAGCCCCGGCGCACGGCCCTCTGGCTCCTGATCGTGGTCCTGACGCCCTGCGTGATCGCGACCGCCTGGCAGTACGGGGCCCGGGGGGACTGGACGGTCCCCACGACCGAGTGGATCGGCCCGACCCCCGCGGATCCGGTCGGGGCCTCCCTGGCGGGTCTGTACACGGCCTGTGGCGGACTCTTGGGCGGGGTGGCCGGTCTGACCCTGCTGTACCGGCGTGGTTGGTACAGCGCCGAGGGGACGATCACCGCGCGGGTGGCGCGTTTCGTCCTGGGTTTCTCGGTGCTGGTGGTCCTCCTGGTGGCGGAGCGGATCCTGTTCCGCGATCTGACCGGCCTGGCCTTGGCGCTCGTCTCCTTCGTGGTGTACGCCGCGGCGGCCTTCTGGGCCTCCTATGGCGCGCCGAGGGCGTTCGTCCGCAGCGGTCTGGCCACGTCGGCGGAGGTGGAAGGGCGAGGAGGGGGCCGGTGACACCTGTCACAGCGGCTAGGCGCTTCCGGAACGAAGGGGCTAGGATCGATCGTTGAGACAGCAGTCAAACGCGTGCTCCGGGGTCGGTGAAAGTCCGAACCGGCGGTGATAGTCCGCGACCCGGCCGAATCCATCGGCCGGTTGAACCGGTGGAATTCCGGTACCGACGGTGAAAGTCCGGATGGGAGGCAGTACGCGTTGGGACGGTACGAGGGCTTCGTCGTTCTTCGGCGTACCCCTTCGTCACCGACCCCCTCGTGGATCCGTTCATCCACTCCCTTTTCCCCGGAGCCTCATCAGGCGAAGGGACGTAGGGCGTGTTCACCGGAATCGTGGAAGAGCTCGGCGAGGTCGTCTCCATCGAACCGACCGGCGACGGCGGTGAGTCCGTGGCGCTCGCCGTCCGCGGTCCTCTGGTCTCCTCGGACGCCTCGCGGGGCGATTCCATCGCGGTCAACGGCGTGTGCCTGACCGTGGTCGATCTGGCCGAGGGGATCTTCACCGCCGACGTGATGAAGGAGTCCCTGGACCGTTCCTCCCTGGGGACGCTCGTCCCGGGGGCCCCGGTCAACCTGGAGCGGGCCGCCCGTGTCGACGGTCGTCTGGGCGGTCACATCGTGCAAGGGCACGTCGACGGCACCGCCGTCCTGATCTCCAGGGACCCGGGGGACCGCTGGGACGTCCTCCGTTTCGGCCTGGCCCCGGAACTGTCCCCGTACGTGGTGGAGAAGGGCTCGATCACCGTCGACGGTACGAGCCTGACGGTCTCCGCCGTCAGCGAGCCCGGCGCAGCCGAGGAGTTCTTCGAGGTCAGCCTCATCCCGGCCACGTTGGAGGCGACCACTCTGGGCGCTCTGGCGCCCGGCGCCACCGTGAACATCGAGGTGGACGTCATCGCCAAGTACGTGGAGCGCATCGCCGCCGTGGCCCGGGTCCGGGCCTAGACACCCCTTCGGTTCGGGCCCCTTTCGTGCCCGCCACAGCATCCACCGCACACACGACGTACTCCAGGGAGCGGGAATGACCGTCACCGACACCAACCGGGCCGCCGACGCCGACACCGACGGGACCGTGGTCCTCGATCGGATCGAGGACGCCATCGCCGACTTCGCCGCGGGGCGGGCCGTCGTGGTCGTGGACGACGAGGACCGTGAGAACGAGGGCGACATCATCTTCGCGGCCGAGCTGGCCACGCCCGAACTGTTGGCGTTCATGATCCGTTACACGTCGGGCGTGGTGTGCGTGCCGATGGAGGGCGAGGATCTGGACCGGCTGGACCTGCCGCTGATGACCGCGCGCAACGAGGAGAGCCTGCGTACCGCCTACACGGTCACCGTCGACGCCCGTGAGGGCGTGACCACCGGGATCTCGGCCGCCGACCGGGCCCGGACGATCCGTCTGCTGGCGGGTGAGCGGAGCCTGCCGTCCGACTTCGTGCGTCCCGGCCACATCCTGCCGCTGCGCGCTCGCCCGGGCGGTGTGCTGGCCCGGCGCGGGCACACCGAGGCCTCCGTGGACCTCGCGCGGTTGGCGGGGCTGCGTCCGGCGGGGGTGTTGGCGGAGGTGGTCGAGGACGACGGCACGATGGCCCGGCTGCCCCGGTTGCGGGAGTTCGCCGACGAGCACGGCCTCAAGCTGATCTCGGTCGAACAGTTGGCGGCGCACCGTGCCTCCCTCGGGGAGACCCTGACCGAGGAGCAGGCCGCACCGCCGCTGGTCACCCGGATGGTCGAGACCCGCATGCCGAACCGGTACGGGGAATGGCGCGCGGTCGGTTTCAAGGGCACGGCCGACGGCGCGGAGCACGTCGCCCTGGTGTTCGGAGATCTGACCGACGGGGCCGACGTCCTGGCCCGTCTGCACTCGGAATGCCTGACCGGGGACGCGTTCGGTTCGCACCGGTGCGACTGCGGGGCCCAGTTGGACGCGGCCATGGCCGAGATCGCCGAGGCGGGGCGCGGTGTCCTGGTCTACCTCGGTGGGCACGAGGGGCGGGGGATCGGGCTGCTGCACAAGCTGCGCGCCTACAGTCTCCAGGATCGGGGGGTGGACACCGTCGACGCGAATCTGCGGCTGGGGCTGCCCGCGGACGCCCGCGAGTTCGGGGCGGGTGCCCGGATCCTCACGGACCTGGGTGTGGTCTCGGTGCGGCTGTTGTCCAACAACCCGGACAAGGCGGAGGCGCTGGAGCGCCATGGGGTGCGGGTGAGCGAGCGGGTGGCCATGCCGACGTTCGTCACCGACGACAACCTCTCCTACCTGTTGACCAAGCGGGACCGCATGGGGCACGACCTCGCCGCCGGGGTCACGCGTTAGTCGTGCGCTCGGAGCGCGGGGACATGTTCGTCATCGATTCGAAGAAGGGCCGGTCATGAGCGGTACGGGACGTCCGGAGCAGGAGCGCGTCGACGGTCGGGGGCTGTCGGTGGGCATCGTCGTCACTCGGTGGAACGAGCCGATCGTGCGGCCGATGCTCGACAACGCGTTGGAGGTGGTGAAGGCGTCGGGGGCCGCCGATCCGGTGGTGGTCGAGGTGGCCGGGGCGGTGGAGATCCCGGTGGTGGCCCAGGAGTTGGCGCGCTCGCACGACGCGGTGATCGCTCTGGGGGCGGTCATTCGAGGTGGGACGCCGCATTTCGACTACGTGTGTCTGTCGGTGACGCAGGGGCTGACCGAGGTGGCCCTTCGGGAGGCGACCCCTGTGGGCAATGGTGTGCTCACGTGTGACACCCTGGAACAGGCGCGTGACCGTGCCGGCCTGCCGGGGAGCGCCGAGAACAAGGGCGCCGAGGCCGCGCTGGCCGCTCTGGACACGGCGGTGACCCTGCGGGGGCTGCGCCGCTGATCCATGCCCCGTCGACGGTGCGCGCCCAGAGCGGACCCTTGGCGTGTGGACACGGATGGAGCTGGCAGGTGCGGACGAAGGAAGACTCCGTGGACGAGGCGTCGAAGCGCCCTGAGAGCCCGAGGACCTGGCGTCCCCGCGCGGTGCGGTTGGTCGCCTACGGGCTGGGGCTGTTGATCCTGTTGACCATGGTGCTGCTCGCCGTGATGCTTCCGGCCGACTGGCGTGTCCAGGATCGGGTGCTGGTCGTGATGTTGGGGCTGGTGGTCGCCGCCGGGCTGCACCTGTTGGCCCGACCTCGGCTGATCGCGATGGAGGACCGGGTCGTCGTCATCAACGGCATCCGTACGCATCACCTGGCGTGGCCGGAGGTGTTGGACATCCGGATGCCGGTGGGGGAGCCCTGGCCGTCGTTGGACCTGTCCGACGGCACCTCGTTGCCGGTGATGGGGATCCAGAGCACCGATGGCGATCTGGCCCGGCGCAACCTGGAGGAGTTCCGGGGGATGCTGGGGCGCGGTGAGACCGAGGAGCCCGAGCGTCCCTGACCCTCCGTGGAGCGGTCGGCGCCGCCTCCGTTCGTAGACGAAACCGAATCGAGCCCTCGTTTCCTGGAGAAACGGGGGCTCTTCCATGTGGCCCTGGGCACATAGGTTGGTATCGAGGAGCGCGGGTGTTCGGAGCGACCCGCCGGGGAGAGTCTGGGAGAGGTGCCGAGTGCGTGATGTACGAGCGACCGTGGCCGACCTGTACGCCTCGGGTGAGACGTTCGCGGTGGCGACGGTCATCGACACTTACAAGAGCGCTCCACGCGCGGCAGGGGCGTCGATGCTGGTCAGATCCTCCGGTGAGGTGGTCGGCAGTGTGTCCGGCGGCTGTGTGGAGGGCGCGGTCTACGAGGAGGCCCTGGAGGTCATCCGGACCGGCGTGCCGGTCCGTCGTACCTACGGGGTCAGTGACGAGGACGCCTTCAGTGTGGGGTTGACCTGTGGCGGGACCCTGCATCTGTTCGTGGAGCCGATCGGTCGCGACACCTATCGGGGGTTGGACGCGGTGCTGGACTCCATCGAGGAGCACCGGCCGGTGGCGGTGGCCACGATCGTGTCCGATCCTTCGGACGCCGGGAGGGTGGGTCGTCGGCGTCTGGTGTGGCCGGACTCGGCCGAGGGGGACCTGGGCGAGGGCGGGGAGCGGTTGTCCGCGGCCCTGGACGACGACGTGCGCGGCATGCTCGCGCAGGGGACCACGGGGCTGTTGCACTACGGGGTGGACGGTCAGCGGCGCGGGGACGAGCTGGAGGTGTTCGTCGAGTCGTTCGCTCCGGCGCCTCGCATGCTGGTGTTCGGGGCGATCGACTTCGCGGCGGCCGTGGCCGATCTGGGCACCTATCTGGGCTACCGGGTGACGGTGTGCGACGCCCGTCCGGTCTTCGCCACGGCGCGGCGTTTTCCCACCGCAGAGGAGGTGGTGGTCAAGTGGCCGCACGTGTTCCTGGACGAGATCGCCGACGAGATCGATCGGCGCACCGTGATCTGTGTGCTCACGCACGACCCCAAGTTCGACGTCCCCGTGCTCAAACGGGCGTTGGGCACCGAGGCCGGCTACATCGGGGCGATGGGCTCGCGTCGTACCCACGACGATCGGATGGAGCGGTTGCGCGAGGCCGGGGTCTCGGAGGAGGCGCTGGCGCGGTTGCATTCGCCGATCGGTCTCGATCTGGGGGCACGGACCCCGGAGGAGACCGCCGTGTCGATCGTGGCGGAGATGGTGGGGTCCCGTTGGGGCGGGAGCGGCCGGGAACTGCGGGAGACCACGGGGCGGATCCATCGGGATGCGCCTCTACCCCCACTGATTCCGGCCGGTTTCGGTCACTCGAGGGGGTGAACCGGAACCCGGGGGATTCGGAAAGCCCTGTTCACGGCGGTGAGTCCGGAACAGTGCGGGAAGAGGGCCCTATGGGCTCACCGAGGTGGCCCACCCTCGAAGCCCGCCCGTGACATCATCGCGTCATGGGTACTGGGGAAGCGAGGCTCGAGGGAAGCGAGCGGAGGGGCCCGGTCGCGGGCCTGCTGCTGGCGGCGGGGTCGGGGAGCCGACTCGGTCGCCCCAAGGCGCTGGTGGAGTTGGGCGGTGAACGCCTGGTCGACCGGGGGGTGCGCATGCTCGCCGAGGGCGGATGCGCGCCGGTGCTGGTGGTGCTGGGGGCGGCGGACACCAGGGTCGAGGGTGCCCTGACGGTGCACAACACCGACTGGTCGAGTGGGATGGGGTCCTCCGTGCGCGCGGGGATCGACGCCCTGCCCGACAGCGTGGACGCGGTCCTGGTGGCTCTGGCCGATCAGCCCCTGGTCACCCCGGCGGCGGTGCGTCGTCTGGTGGAGGCCTACGAGCAGGGGGCGCGGGCCGCGGTCGCCACCTACAACGGGAATCCGCGCAATCCGGTGCTGTTGGGGCGCGAGCACTGGTCCACGGTCTACTCCATGGCCGAACGCGATGTGGGCGCCCGCCCCTTCCTGCGGGCCTACTCCCATCTGGTGACCTCGGTGTCCTGTGACGACATCGCCAGTCCCGAGGACATCGACACCGCCGAGGACCTGGCCCGGATGAGCGAGATGCTCGACCGGGCCTGACCCTTCTTCCGGGTGGGGCCGAAAACCGGGTGCTCCGACGGGGCGGGCCGGGTAGCGTGTCCGGTATGTCCTCCTGAAACGCCACACGAACGACGCCGCCGTGCCCGATGCCGGTGGCTCCCTCGGCCTTTCCGGAAGGACTCTCGATGACCACGCCGTACACCGCCCTGTCCGAGATGGGGCGGCGTCCCGCCCTCTACGGCCGCACCACCACGGCCGCCCTGTGGACCGATCCCCACATCTCCGGACGGATGCTCGCCCACCACCTGGACCCCGACGTCGAGGCGGCCTCGCACGGACACGGGTTCGTCGACCGGGCCGTGACCTGGATGAGGGGGCGGTTCGATCTCGGACCCGGTTCCCGCCTCCTCGACCTGGGGTGCGGGCCGGGACTCTACACCGTCCGCCTGGCCCGGCACGGGGTCCGGGCCACGGGGGTGGACTTCTCGCCGTCCTCGGTGGAGTACGCCGAACGCGTCGCGCGCGATGAGGGCGTCCCCGCCCGTCACCTGTGTCGGGACTACCTCTCCCTGAGGCTGTCGGAACGCTTCGACCTGGCCGTCATGGTCATGCGCGACTACTGCGCGATGACGCCCCGGGACCGGCTTCGTCTGTTGGACGTGGTCGACCGACACCTGGTGCCCGGCGGGGCCCTGCTCTTCGACGTCGACGCCGAGCCGGCCCTGGAACGGGTACGGGAGGACGTCGAGTACGCCCCCGGGCTCATGGACGGGTTCTGGGCGGCCGAGCCCTATCACGGCTTCCGGCACACGTTCCGTTACGACCGGGAGCGGGTGAGCCTGGACCGCTACGACATCGTCACGGCCTCGGAGGTCCGTGTCTTCCACAACTGGGTCCGGTACTTCGATCCGACCTCGCTCGCCTCGGAACTGGCTCGGGGCGGGTTCGTCGTGGAGGAGCGGTACGGCGACCTGACCGGGGCCGCCTACGATCCCGGGGCGGACTCCTTCGCCGTCCTCGCCCGACGCGGGTGAGGACGGCGAAGGGGCCGATCAACCCAGAAGACCGTCCAAGGGGATGAGGATCCCCGATCCCAGGGCCAGCAGCCCGGTGGACAGCAGCACCACGAGCATCAGGATCGAGCCGGCCACGGACAGGCGGAAGGCGGCCAGTCGGCGTCGCGCCTTGAACCGGTCCCGGGCGGCGGTCCGGCCCAGGTACAACAGGGCCAACGCCAACAGGACGGGGAGCCACCAGCTCGCGCCGATCCCGCCGGGCAGCAGGTCGGTCAGGGCGGCGGCGCCCTCGCTCACCGGGTTGGCGCTGAAGTCCAACAGACCGGTGTAGGCGTCGGTGACCATCGGGTTCTCGGGGAAGAAACCCTCCTCGGGGCGCAAGGCCCGGCCCAGGCCGTCGATGAGTCCGAGCAGGGCCGCGGGGTAGGCGAAACGGCGGCAGCGGCCGGCGCGCATGGCCCGCTGGATCTGCCCCATGGTCCGCTCCACCCGGCGCGCGGCCTTCTCCTGCCGGCGCCGGTCCTTGTCGGTCACGGCCGGTCCGGGGCGGGTCGGGTCGTCGGGCAGGGCGTTCAGGTCCGGGCGGGTGGCGGCCTCGGCGCGGCGCTGCCCCGACGAGGCGGCCTTCTCCCGTGCCTTGTCCCACCGTTCCCGGGCCGACCCGGCCAGCGAGGCCCAACGGTCCTGACGGCGGGCCCGGCCGTCGGCGCGTTCGCGTTCGGCGATGTCGGCGCCGATCCGGTCGGCCTCGGGAAGAAGGAGCAGGGCGGTGAGCGTCGCGGCGCGCGAGGACAGCGGGTCGTCCCCGTCGCGCAGGGCGGCACGGCGTTGCTCCAGCCACCAGGGGGCGTTGGGGGCCGGGCTGCGCTGGCCGGGGTGCCAGGAGCGGCGTCGCAGGTGCGAGCGGTGTCGGGAGGCGGTCTCGGGGACCAGGACCAGCTCGACCGCGCGTGCCCAGGTGGTGTTGATCTCGTGCGCGGCGGGGCGCCTGGGCGCGTCGGGGCCGGTCCCGACCAGGCGCTCCAGGGTCTCCTCGACCCGCTCCATCAGGAGCGGGACCTCGTGCTGGACGCGTTCGAGCAGCACGCACCGGCCGGAGCTCCCGGAACGGCACGAGGGGTGCGGGCACCAGTGCTGGGAGCCCAGACCGACCACGCCCGTCTCGACCGCCTCGCGGACCACCGCGTGGCGGCTGGACTCGCCGGTGGCCAGGGCCAGGAGCCCGTCGGAGCCGATCTCGTGGCCCCGGAAGCGCGGTGGCATGCCCGGCACGTAGCGGGCGGCCAGGGCGCTGATCGCCACGTGGGCGAGGTCGGGGCGTTGGTCCAACCCGGTGAGGTAGGAACGGTCGAAGGTGTAGTCGTTGACCTCGCGATCGAGCCAGGTACGCAGTTCGGGCCAGTGGCTGCGCAGCCACATGGCTCCGGTGTCGGAGCGGTCCAGCAGGTCGAAGGCCAGGCTCGGCGGGTCCTCGTGGAGGGCCCCGGCGAAGTCGATGGGGCGCAGCCGGCGGGCGGTGCGGATGGTGGGGCGTTCCCCGGCCAACCAGGCCTCGACCTCCTCGTGGCCCCAGCGGGCGGCGGGGGAGAGGGTGAGCAGGCCGCGCACCAGCAGGCGCCAGCGTTCGTCGGTGATCGCCGAGATGTCGACCTCGGTGTTGCGCGCGGTCAACCAGTTGCCGCCGCGTTCGGGGCGGCGACCGGTGACCAGCTCGTGCGCCATCACGCCCAGGGACCACCAGGCCGCGGGGGCCTCGCGGCGGCCCTCGATGACCTCGGGGGCGGCGTAGGCCTCGGTGACGGCCTGGCCGCCGTAGACACGGCTCATGGTGGCGCGCACGGCGCCGCCGAAGTCGGTGAGGGCCACGACCGGCGGTTCGGAGGAGCGCAGCAGCAGGTTCTCGGGTTTGACGTCGGTGTGGTTGTGCTGGAGTTCGTGCTGCCAGTGGTGCAGACAGTCGGCGACGGCGCGGACCACGGCGCGGGCGCCCTCGTCGTCCAGGGGCGCCCGGTCGATGATCTCGCGCAGGGTGCCCTCGGAGAAGTACTCCTGGGCCTCCCAAGCCAGGTCCTCGCCCCAGGAACTGGCGGCGGTCCCATAGCCCTGGATGGCGGGCGTGTGGGGGGAGGCGGTGCCGCGTGCGCGGAGCCGGTCCAGGAGTTCACGGTTGATGTCGTGTCCGGGCCGGTACACCTTCAGGGCGAGTCTGCGGCCGGGAGAGTCGGTGGGTTCGACCAGGTACACGACGGCCTCGCCGCCCGCGCCGATCCGGTCGAGGATCTGGTAGCGGCGGCGCAGCTCGGCGGGCACCGCGTAGTCGAGGTCGCCGGCGGGGCCGATGACCATGCGGGAGACCAGCCGGGTCATCCAGTCGAGGAGGGGACTGAAGAGAACCCGCCACCATGGGACGCGTCCGTCGGGGGAGGGGCCCGCCGAGGCGGGGCGTCGGTCGGCGGGCGTCCGTGCGGTGGGGGAGAGGGGCTCTTGGACGCGGGTGGCCCCGGGGTCCAGGACGTCGGTCCGGTCGGAGCCCTCCGGTGGGACGATCCGGGTCGGCGCCGGTTCGGCGTCGTCGGTGGATGGTCGTCGCGCCCCTGGTCGGAGCACGCGTGTCACCCGCCGCGTGATGCCCGCGCCGGGGCCGACGCGGGTGGTGGGAGCGACGGGGTCGATCCGTTGGGTCGGTGCGTTCTCGTCACCGGGGTCGGGAGTGACCATCGAGGCCGGAGCCGTCCTTCGATCGGTGGTGTGCGGATGTCCGAGGGGGAAGGAGAGCGGACCCTTCCACACTAGGTCGTACCGATACCCGAACGTAGGGGTGCGGGCACCCCGGGTGCGCGCCCCCGATCCGTGGGGTCGACGACGCCCCTTCCCCCTCGTCTCCCTGTTGGACGCTCCAGGGGCCCTTCGGGTTCCGGTGATCTCCCGATCGGAGGGGAGGGAAGGGTCAGTGTTCCCGGGGAGGGACGCCGAGTTCGGCGCAGGCCTGTCGGTACATGCGCACGACCTCGACGCGGATGGCGGCCCGTTCGGTGAGGGGGACGGACCACGGGATGCGGACGGAACGCTCCACGCCGTCCACGGTCACCTCGTAGTGGCCGCTCTCACCGTCCAGACCGACCATGCGGGCGGAGGTGGCCTCCGGTACGCCTCCCAGGGCGCGGCAGATGATCAGGGTGTCCTCGGGGTGGTCGCCGTTCATGTGCGCGGTGACGGCGGAGACGACCTCGGGGGAGAAGGGGGTGGAGGTCATGGCGGTGCTCCTGGGAAGGGTGGGTGGACGGCATGAAGGAGGGGAGGGTCGTCACGACCCTCCCCTCCCGACGATATCCGAGGCCTCACGGGCCCGTCGGTGACGTGCCTTCGGGCCCGGGGCGGCGGCCGTCCCCCGGCGGCCGCGCCCGGACATCGTCTCTCGGGCCCTCGAAAGGGGCCCGGGGTCCCGGTCGTTCGGCGGGTGGAGCCGGACCGGGACGCCCTCCCGGCCGGTCTCAGGCCTGGCGGGTGAACTCGGCGTCGATCTCGATGGCGATCTTGTCGCCGACGACCACGCCGCCGCCGTCCATCGGCATCTCGATGTCCACGCCGAACTTCTTGCGGCTGATGGTGGTGGAGGCGGAGAAGCCAGCGCGGTCCAGGCCGTAGGGGTCGAGGGTGGAGCCGTTGAACTCCAGGGTGAGCTCGATCGGGTGGGTGTTCTGCTTGATGGTCAGCTCACCCTTGAGGACGAACTCCTCGCCCTTGGCCTCCAGGCCGGTGGAGCGGAAGTGGAACTCCGGGTGCTGGTCGGCCTCGAAGAAGTCGGCGGACCGGATGTGGTTGTCGCGGTCGCCGTTGTCGGTGTTGATGGAGCTCGCGTCGATGGTGGCCTCGACGGAGGACTTGGTGGGGTCCTCGGGCACGGTCAGCGTGGCGTCGAACCTCTCGAAGCGGCCGCGGACCTTGCTCACCATCATGTGGCGGACGGAGAAGCCGACGACGCTGTGGGCGGTGTCGATCTTCCAGGTGCCGGGCTTGAGTTCCTGAGCGGCCATGGTGTCTCTCCCTGAATCGTGTCGCGGCCCGCCTCCGGGCCGGCTGTCTTGCTAAGAACAAGCTACCTTAGAAATATCTTCCTGGGAAGTAGTTTAGGTGTTCGGTCCGCGTCCGGCAAGGTCCTCCCGCTAGAATCCACCCATGGACAAGGCCTGGCTCGACGCCGACGAACAGGGCGTCTGGCGCGGATTCCTGCGGATGAACTCCTGGATCTACGACGAGCTCGAACACGATCTCCGCGACCGCGACGGACTCTCCCTCATCGAGTACGGCATCCTCGCCCATCTGTCGGAGGCGCCCGATCGGCGTATGCGTATGCGCTCCCTCGCCGACAGTGTCATCGTCTCCAAGAGTCGGCTCTCCCACCAGATCGCCAGACTGGAGCGCAACGGCCACGTGCGCCGGGAGAGCTGCGCGGACGACCGGCGCGGCCTGTGGGCGGTCCTCACCGACCAGGGCGACCGACTCCTGCGTCGGGCCGCCCCGGGGCACGCCGCGCGGGTCCGCTCGCTGGTCTTCGACCGGCTCAGCCGGGAACAGGTCGGTCAGCTGCGGGAGATCGTCGCCGCGCTCGGTGGCGCATCCGAACGCCCCTAGACATCTCAGTCGCCCGTCGAAACCGAGGCGTCGGGGTCCTTTCGCGACCGTTTCACGTCTTTCGTGAGGAAACGCGACCCCGCGCCGCGCCCGCCTGTGAAGCTGTGGCAGGGGCACACGGCACACGGCCGATCGCCCCCGAGGAACGGCCGTCCGCGGCCCGGGAGGGGGAGAGGTCACATGGTCCTGTCGAAGAGGCGTACCCGTCGTATAGGCGCATCCCGGGTAGAGTCGGACCCCGTGAGCAGACCATCCATCATCGGCGCCCAGAACTTCCGAGACGACGACGGCAGCGCCGACCCGGTAGTCGAGAGCCGGCTGCGCGACCACGCCGCCGGCGAGGTCGGCGACCGCCAGGTCCTGTCCGCGCTCAGCGACTCCCGCGTGCTCATCCCCGTCGTGGCCGTGGCCACCGAGACCGAGGAGGGGGTGGGCGGCCTCACCAAGGACAAGAACAGCGAGGTCGCGATCCCCATCATGACCGGCAAGGACGGTCGCCGGGGCGTGCTCGCCTTCACCTCCGTGGACGCGGTCCGACGTTGGAGACCCGACGCCCGCCCCGTGCCCTTCACCACCAAGGACGCCTGCCAGGCCACCCTGGAGGAGAACGCCGACGCGCTGGTCCTCGACGTCTCCGGCCCCGTCCCGTACACGGTCCAGGGCCGTTTCCTCACCATGCTCGCCGAGCACGGCACCGTCCCCGAACCCAAGGACGACCCCCAGGTCCTGTCCCTGGTCTATCGGGTGACCCACGCCGAGTTCGGTATCGAACGCGTGCGCATCCACGCCTCCGAACGCTGTGACATCGGTATCCGGTTGGAGCTGGAGGAGCGCGACGACGAGTCGCTGCGCCGTGTCGCCGAGCGTCTGGCCGACGAACTCCGGCACGTCCTTCCCGGCGGGATCGAACTGAGCGCCGTGGTGCGCGCCCAACGCGACGAAGAGTGACCGGAGGCGGCCGCCGGCCCCTCCCCGCTCTGTCCACAGGTCGCGCGAGCCACTGTCGCCGAGCCTTCCGGGCCGGTAGTTTCCGAACATGTCCACCCCCTCGGCCCTCATGGCCTCCCCGGTGCTCTGGTCGGTCGTGGCCGCCGCGGCCCTCGGCGCGCTCGGCCTGATCGTCGGCCGCGGCACCGGACGCCTGGTCCACCTGTTCGGCCCGGCCGACGCGGACGTGGCCGTGTCCTCTCGTCCGGCGGAGCACGCCGGCCCCGAGAACCCCCCGGGTCAGGACGGTGCCACACCCGGGCCCGGGCACCCGGAAGGCGCGCCCGAACGAGGATCGAGACCGCCGGTGGAGGGGCCTCGGGAGGACCCCGGACCGGCGCCGCCGCGCTGCCCGCACTGTCGTACGGCGCTCCGTTTCGTCCGGGGTCTGCCCGTACCGGTGGAGCGCGGGATCCTCGGCGATGGACGGTGCCCGGGATGCGGGCGGCCGATCGCGTCCCACCTTCCGACGGTCGTGGTCACGGGAGCGCTCTTCGCCCTGACCGTTCCACTTCTGGCGCACCAACCGGCGGGCTGGTCCCCGTTCGGGGCGGCGGCCGTCCTCTGGCTGATCGCCCTGGGCGTCGCGCTCTGCGCCATCGACCTGCGGGTGATGCGTCTGCCCGACGCCCTCGTGGGCCCCGCCTACCCCGTCGCGGGGGCGCTGCTGGCCGCCGCCGTCCTCCTGCCGCCCGCGGGTCCGGACCTCGAACGCGGCGCGCACGCGCTCATCGGCCTCGTCCTGGTCGCCGTCCTGTACTGGTTCCTGTGGCGGATCCACCCCCGCGGTCTCGGCTTCGGCGACGTCAAACTCTCCGGCCTGACCGGCCTCTACGCGGGTTGGGCCGCCGGCCCGCTCGGCGCGATGGTCGGCGTCCTCTGGGCCTTCGCCTCCTTCTCCCTGGTCGGTCTGGCGCTCCTGCTGCTGCGCAGGGTCACCCGATCCGAACCCCTTCCGCTCGGCCCGTTCATGATCGCCGCGACCCTCGCCACGGTGTTCACGGGGGCGCCCCTGGTGCCCTGACCCGGGGTCGGGTTCCACTCCGCCCCCCGATCCGTGGGAGGATCGTGCACATGTTGCGTTGGCTGACCGCGGGGGAGTCCCACGGACCGGCACTCGTCGCGATTCTGGAGGGCCTTCCGGCCGGTGTGTCCGTCACCTCTGACGACATCGCCGCCGCTCTGCTCCGCCGCCGCGCCGGGTACGGTCGAGGCGCCCGGATGAAGTTCGAGAAAGATCAGGTCTCCGTCATCGGAGGCATTCGCCACGGCCGTACCCAGGGGGGACCGGTCGCGATCGAGGTCGGGAACACCGAGTGGCCCAAGTGGGAGAAGGTGATGTCGCCCGACCCGGTCCCCGCCGAGGAACTGGAGGGCGTGGCGCGCAACGCGCCGCTCACCCGTCCGCGACCCGGCCACGCCGACCTCGTGGGCATGCAGAAGTACGGGCACACCGAGTCCCGCCCCATCCTCGAACGGGCCAGCGCCCGGGAGACCGCGGCGCGCGTGGCCATCGGAGAGGTCGCCCGGAGCTTCTGCCGTCAGGCGCTGGGGATCGAGATCATCAGCCACGTCGTGTCCATGGGCCCGGTCTCGGTGCCCGAGGACGCCCCCGAGCCGCGCCCCGAGGACCTGGCCGCGGTCGACGCCGACCCGCTGCGCTGCTTCGACCCCGCGACCAGCGCCCGCATGGTCGAGGAGGTCGACGACACCAAGAAGTCCGGGGACACCCTGGGCGGCGTCGTCGAGGTACTCGCCTACAACCTGCCTCCCGGTCTGGGCAGTCACGTGCACTGGGACCGTCGTCTGGACGCGCGTCTGGCCGGCGCCCTCATGGGCATCCAGGCGATCAAGGGCGTCGAGGTCGGCGACGGCTTCCGCACCGCGGCCCGTCGGGGCTCCCAGGCACACGACGAGATCGAGCCCGGGCCCGACGGCGTGCGTCGGCGCACCAACCGCGCGGGGGGCGTCGAGGGCGGTATGAGCACCGGTGACCCGCTGCGCGTGCGCGCGGCGATGAAGCCGATCGCCACGGTGCCGCGCGCCCTGGACACCATCGACACCGGGACCGGTGAGCCGGCCCAGGCCCACCACCAGCGCAGCGACGTCACCGCTGTGCCCGCCGCGGGCGTGGTCGCCGAGGCGATGGTGGCACTGGTCATCGCCGAGGCCGCGGTCGAGAAGTTCGGAGGCGACTCGGTCGCCGAGACCGCCCGCAACCTCCAGGGCTACCTGGACTCGCTGACGATCCGCTAGAGAGTCGACGGCCCGCCCTCGTCGGGGGCGGGCCGTCCCCTTTTCCCTTCGCGCGCGTGGGGACGCTCCGTCTGCTAGACAGAGGGAGGGGCGCGACCGGCGGCCCTCCCCGAGGCCATGGGCCCATCGCCGCCGGACCCCGCATCGACAGACGACCGGAACGGTCCCCGCGCGCGTGGGGACGGACCCCGATAGGTAGGCAGAGCGTGGCAAGAGCGATCGCGGTGCTCATCGGTTCGCCCGGTTCGGGCAAATCCACCGTCGGAGAGGCACTGGCCCGCCGGCTCGGGGCGGACCTGCTGTGCACCGACACCGAGATCGAGAGGCGCGCGGGCAAGCCCATCGGCGACATCTTCGTCGAGGACGGCGAGGAGGGCTTCCGGGCATTGGAGCGCGAGGTCGTCGCGGAGGGTCTGCGCTCCTGGGAAGGGGTCATCGCCGTCGGGGGCGGCGCGATCCTCGACGAGGACACCCGTAAGGACCTCGCCGTCCACCATGTCGTCTACCTCCAGGTCGAGTTCGGCGAGGCCGCCAAGCGCGTCGGTATGGACGTGGCCCGCCCGCTGCTCGCCGGGAACCCGCGCGCCCGACTGCGCAAGCTCCTCAACGAGCGGCTTCCGATCTACGAGGCCCTGGCCTCGGTGACCGTCCCCACGACGGAGTACCACCCCGAGGAGATCGTGGACTCGATCGTCGAATCCCTCCCCACCGGAAAGGCCGAGAAGTGACCGTGACCCGTATCGGAGTGGGCGACTCCGCCGGACGCTACGACGTGCTGGTCGGTGAGGACCTCCTCGGTGAGCTGCCCGCCCTGGTCGAGGGCGCCGCCCAGGTCGCGGTCATCCACCCGGAGGGGCTGGAGGACATCGCGGCCCGGGTCTCCGAGGCTCTGACGGCCGGCGGGTACACGGTGCGCCCGATGCCGGTGCCCGACGGAGAGGCCGCCAAGACCGTCGCCGTCGCCGCCGATCTGTGGTCGCGTCTGGGCTCGTTCAACTTCACCCGCAGCGACGCCGTCGTGGGCGTGGGCGGCGGGGCCGCCACCGACCTGGCCGGCTTCGTCGCCGCGACCTGGCTGCGCGGGGTGCGTTCGGTGCTGGTGCCCACCACGTTGCTGGGCATGGTCGACGCCGCCGTGGGCGGCAAGACCGGTATCAACACCCCCGAGGGCAAGAACCTGGTGGGGGCCTTCCACCCCCCGGCCGGGGTCCTGTGCGACCTGTCCACCCTGGCCACGGTGCCCAAGGCCGACTACATCGGCGGTCTCGCGGAGATCATCAAGGCCGGGTTCGTCGACGACCCGGTCATCTGCGAACTGATCGAGGACGACCCCGAGGGCGCCACCACCCCCGAGGGGCGGCACACCCGCGAACTCATCGAACGCGGCATCCGCTTCAAGGCCGACGTGGTCTCCGGCGACCTGCGCGAGAGCGGCCGCCGGGAGATCCTCAACTACGGGCACACCCTCGGGCACGCCATCGAGAAGGCCGAGAACTACACCTTCCGGCACGGATACGCGGTCTCGGTGGGCATGGTCTTCGCCGCCGAACTCGCCCACGCCGACGGGCGTATCGACGCCGACCTGGTCCGACGCCACCGTGACGTGCTCGCCTCGGTGGGGCTGCCCGTCTCCTACACCGCCGACTCCTGGGACGACCTGCGCGCCACCATGAGCGTCGACAAGAAGGCCCGTGGCAACACGCTGCGTTTCGTGGTCCTGGACGGCCCGGCACGCCCCGCCATCCTGGCGGGACCCGCCCCTGAGCTGCTGGACGAGGCCTACCGGGCCGTCTCGGACGGTTTCCGGGGCCCGCGAAGCCACTAGAATGCGTAGGGGCGGGGAGTGTCCGCGCCCCGAGCCGCGTCAGCCGCTCGGGGGCCCGGATCGCGCTTCGTCCCACCGAACACCGACCGGACCACCCCGTCCGGTCTCCGACGTGTCAAACCCCTGGGAGAGACGACCTAAGTGGCCACGACGAACGACATCAAGAACGGCACGACCCTGCGACTCGACAACGGCGTTCTCTGGAACGTCCTGGAGTTCCAGCACGTCAAGCCGGGCAAGGGCGGCGCGTTCGTCCGTACCAAGCTGAAGAACGTCCTCACGGGCAAGATCGTCGACAAGACCTTCAACGCCGGCGCCAAGGTCGAGTTCGCCAACGTCGACCGCCGCGACATGGAGTACCTGTACCACGACGGCGAGTCCTTCATCTTCATGGACACCCAGACCTACGACCAGATCCCGGTCTCCGAGACCGTCGTCGGCGACGCCAAGGGCTACCTGCTGGAGAACACCAAGGTCACGGTGGCCACCAACGAGGGCAACCCGCTCTACATCGAGATGCCCGCCGCCGTCGACCTGGAGATCACCCAGACCGACCCGGGCGTCCAGGGCGACCGCTCCACCGGCGGCACCAAGCCCGCCACCGTCGAGACCGGTGCCACCATCCAGGTGCCCCTGTTCATCAACCAGGGCGAGCGCGTCAAGGTCGACACCCGCACCGGTGACTACCTCGGGCGTGTCAACTGATGAGCGGTGCACGACGCAAGGCCCGGCGGCGCGCGGTCGAGGTCCTCTACGAGGCCGAGGTCCGCGGCATCACGATCGAAGAGGTCATCAAGCGCCGTAGGGCCCAGCCCGAACCGCCGATCAACGAGTTCACCGAGCGGCTCGCCCGCTCCGTCGACGAGCGGCGGGGGCGGATCGACGAGCTCCTCGACGAGTACGCCATCGGTTGGACCCTGGAGCGCATGCCGGTCGTGGACCGCAACATCCTCCGGATGGGCGCCTACGAGTTGCTGTGGGCCGAGGACATCCCCGACGGGGTGGCGATCGCCGAGGCCGTCGGGGTGGCCAAGGAGCTGTCCACCGACGAGTCGCCCAACTTCATCAGCGGACTCCTGTCCAGGCTGTTGGAGAACAAGTCGACGCTCTCGCTCTGAGCCCGCCCTCCGGGGTCGGGTGTCGGGGTTACTAGCTGATTGAGGGAACCAGGTGACTGACAGGAGCGGCACGCCCGCGACCGCCATCGGTGGTCTCGGCGTGAGCGGTACGACCGGCCCGGCGCGTGCGGCCGGTGCCGCCAGAACCGCGGTGGTGTGGGACGCCCTGGCCCGTCTGCTGCCCGACCTGTCCGAGGGCGCTCCCCTGGAGATCGTCGACGCGGGCGGGGGCACCGGCGGTGCCGCCGTCCCGCTCGCCGAGCTCGGCCATCGGGTGACCGTCGTCGAACCCAACCCGGACTCGCTGGCGGCCCTGGAACGTCGCGCCGCCGAGAGCGGTGTGACGGTGCGCGGGGTCCAGGGCGACACCCGCGATCTGCCCTCCCTGGTTCCGGCCGAGGGCGCCGACCTGGTGCTTGTGCACAACGTCCTGGAGTACGTCGAGGACCCGGCGGCGGCGCTGGCCGACGTCGTCGGCGTCACCCGGCCCGGGGGCGCGGTCAGCCTGCTGGCGACCAACGCGGTCGCCGGGGCCCTGCACCGCGCCCTGGCCGGGCACGTCGCCGACGCCCACCGTCTGCTGTCCGATCCCGACGGTCGTTGGGGCGAGGCCGACCCCATGCCGCGCCGGTTCACCCGGCAGGGCCTGCTGGAACTGGTCGGCGCGGCCGGCCTGACCGGGGAGAGCGTCCGCGGGGTGCGGGTCTTCACCGACGTCATCCCCGGGCACGCCTGGGAGGGCGACGCCCAGGCCGGGCAGCACCTGCTGGAGCTGGAGAAGGCCGCGGCCGGGCATCCCGAGCTCATCGGCATCGCCACCCAGCTGCACGTCATCGCCCACCGCGGCTGACCGGGGCAGGGGGCGGGGGCGGACGGCACGGGGCAGGACGTAATCTGGCGACATGAGCCGACGTCAGCTGGAACGCGGGGCCGCTCTGCGGGGTGTGGTCACCTCTGACGGCATCGTCCCGCTGGGCGCGGGTTTTCCCGTGGACGGCTCCGGTCCGGACTTCGACTGCGACGTCCTGCACCTGGACATGGACGCGTTCTTCGCCGGCGTCGAACGGTTGCGCAGGCCCGAGGCCCGCGATCGTCCGGTGATCGTGGGCGGTACGGGGCCGCGCGGCGTGGTCTCCTCCGCCGACTACGCGGCCCGCCGCCACGGGGTGCATTCGGCCATGCCGATGAGCCGGGCCCTGCGTCTGTGCCCGGACGCCCTGGTCTATCCGCCCGACGGGGCGCGCTACCGCCGTGTCTCCGAGGCGGTCATGGACATTCTGCGATCGTTCACACCGCTGGTTCAACCTCTGTCCCTGGACGAGGCCTTCCTCGACGTGTCCGGTGCCCGACGTGTGGCCGGCGGTCCGGCGCGCATCGCCGCGACCATTCGTGAGCGGGTCCGCGCCGAGCAGGGACTCACCTGTTCGGTGGGCGTGGCCGCCACACGTCTGGTGGCCAAACTCGGTTCCACCCATTGCAAGCCCGACGGTCTCCTGGTGGTCCCCACGGCGACGGTCCAGAGGTTCCTGGATCCGTTGCCGGTCGGCGCCCTGCCCGGGGTGGGGGATCGGACCGAGGAACGTCTGGCGCGTCTGGGGCTGCGCACGGTCGGTGCCCTGGCCCGGGCCGACGTCGAATTGCTGCGCATGGAGTTGGGGGAGAAGGCCGGTGTGCGGCTGGCCGAGCTCTCACGGGGACACGATCCCAGCCCGGTGGTCACCGACGCTCCGGACAAGAGCGTCGGGGCCGAGGAGACCTTCTCCGTGGACGTGGACGACCCGGATCTGGTCGATCGTGAGTTGCTGCGCCTGTCCGGGAAGGTGGCGCACAGATTGCGTGCCACGGGGCAGGTGGGACGCACGGTGAGCGTGAAGCTGCGGAGGGCCGACTTCTCCACGATCACCAGGTCCAGAACCCTCACGGAGAGCACGGACGTGGCTCACGAGATCAGTCTCGTGGCCCGTGAGCTCCATGCGTCCTCGGGGCTCAGGGGCACGCCGCTGCGCCTGGTGGGCGTACGTGTGGAGGGGGTCTCTCCGGCGGAGCTGACCCCCCGTCAGATGACCCTGGGGGAGGAGGACACGGGTTGGCGGGACGTTGAACGGGTTATGGACCGCGTAACGGCTCGTTTCGGGCCAGGCGCGATACAGTCGGCCATATTGGCCAAGAGTGATGAAAACGACGTATGATGCGGCAACTTTCGGTGACCCCCGAGCGTTCTCAGGGGAGAACCGGAAGCAGGTAAGAAGAGAGGCATGGAAGCCGGTGTTTCCTCTACAGGGCGGGGGTATCGTGGCCGTGGTGGGCCCGATACAGACGCAGCTTTTCTTTCCACCAGGCGCTAGCGCACCGTATTCTGGGCATACCACTGATCAAGAGACCGTTCACCAGTACCCGTCACCCCAACCGGGGACTGCCGTAGGGAGGCGCCGTGCCGCTCTCTGAACACGAGCAGCGCATGCTCGACCAGATCGAGCAGGCGCTGTATGCCGAGGACCCGAAGTTCGCCAACACCGTTCGGCAGACGAACCCCTCGGTGCATTACAAGCGCTGGATCATCAGGGCCGGAATCGGTTTCGTCGTCGGTATCGTGCTGCTGCTCCTGGGTCTGCTGCTGAGCAACCCGGACACGTCCATGGTGCTGCCGGTGACGATCAGCGTCCTCGGTTTCGTCATCATGCTGGCCTCCTTCCTGATGGGGGCCAACGCCTGGCGCAAGTCGTCGGGTGGCGGAGCCGAGATGGCCACCGAGGAGGCCGCGCCCAAGAGGCGCAGGGGCGACAAACGCTCCGGGATGATGAACCGTTTCGAGGAGCGTTGGCGTCGTCGTCAGGAGGGCGACGGACGTTGACCGGGCGGGCGGGGTACGCCCCGCCTCTCCGGTGAAACGCTTCCTGCACCGGGACATGCCTGACGGTGGGGTCCGTGGACGACCATAGGTGGTCGCCTACGGGCCCCACCGTCTTTCTCTTCGTGAGGGGCCGATGACCTCGCGGGCCGGGGCCCGCCGTGTCCGCTCGGTGGAGCCGGCGGGCGACCCGGCTCAGAGAGGCGCGGGGGCCGGCTCGTCCCCCGGCCCCGACCGCCGCCGAGGCAGGAGCGAGAGCGGGATCAAGAGGGCGCGCCACCGTCGGCCGGGTGGAACGGTGGCGGTCAACGCCGTGACGACCGTGTCCAGGTCGACGCCCGAGCTCTGTACGGTGTGCGGTTCGGGCGCGTAACGGGCGGTCTCCTCTGCCAGGGCCAGCCGCCACAACGCGGCACGGGCGGGCTCGGAGGGTTCCGGAAGGGAGGCCCCCAACCGTCGTGCGGTCGCGCGCGGGCTCTCCTCCAGGTTCCAGGCGGTCCCCAGATCCAGGCAGGTGTCGCGCACCTCGCGCCAGGCCGAGTGCGCGGAGGAGACCCCTCCGGAACCGACCGAGGCCCGCCGGGAACGGCGGATCAGCGCTCGTGACAGCAGCGGGGCGCAGAGTAGGAACAGGGCGGCCAGAGCGACACCGACCGCGGGCAGCCAGGCCGGTGGCGTGGACCCCGACGTGCCGGAGGCGTCGTCCCGTTCCGTGCCGTCCGAGCCGCCGGCGGTCGCGCCGTCCGTCTCGGGGGAGGACGGGGTCGCCTCCGGGGAGGCGCTCTCCTCGGGGTCGGACGAAGGGGAGGGGGAGGCCTCCTCGTCGGCCGAGTCCCCTTCCGAGGAGTAGTCCGGTCGGGAGGCGGTGCCCTGGCCGTCTTCGGGAGCGGCCGGAGTGGGTTCGAAGCGCACCCAGCCCGAACCCTCGAAGTACAGCTCGGGCCAGGCGTGCGCGTCGCGTGCGGACACGGTCCAACGATCGCCGCCGTCGGGGCTGCCGGCCGTGTACCCCACGGCGACACGGGAGGGGATCCCCGCCTGGCGGGCCATGACCGCCATCGCCCCGGCGTACTGCTCGCAGTAGCCGGTCCGGTCGTCGAAGAGGAAGTGGGCGAGGGGATCGGAGCCGGTGGGCACCGGGGGAGGGGCCAGATCGTAGGTGAAGGAGCCGTCGGTGAAGAAGTCCTGGAGGGTGAGGGCCTTCTCGTAGTCGGACCCGGCGCCTTCGACGAGGGAGGCGGTCAGTTCCCCCACCCGGCCGTCCAAGCCGCCGGGCAGGGCGAGATGGTCGTCCAACGACGTGCCGGGAGGCCCCGCGGAGGAGAGGGCCTCGGCCCCCGGCCGGTTACGGGCCGAGAGCACCACGAACTCCTCCCCTTCCACCGGGGTGTCGGTGGTGAAGACCATCAGGGTGGCCGGATCCACGTACCAATCGCCGTCGACCTCCACCGACACGGAGGGGTAGGGCAGAGGCAGGAAGTCCATGGACGGGGTCCCCGAGGCCGGTGTGATCCGTGTGGTCACGACCTCCTCGTTCGGTCCCCACTCCCGGCCCGGGGGCCGCGGCAGAGGGTCGTCGAGGGCGTTGTCGCGCCCGGTGCGTACCGGGGTCATCGTCCAGTTCTCGCCGTCGAACCCGTCCAGGACGAAGGTGCGCAGGTACTCGGGGTCCTCGTCGTCCGTGCGGTAGGTCAGCACGGTCCGGTCGGAGGTGGCGGCCAGATCGCGGCGCAGGGACACCAACGGATGCGTGGTGGTCACGGTGTCGCTCGCGCCGCCGAGCCGTCGGTCGCCGACGAGGGCATGGAACGCGTCGGTGCGCAGCGAGGACATCGTCAGCGGGAGCAGCAGCGCGGGCACCAGGGCCAGGACCACGACGGCGGCCACGACGCCCGTACCGCCGACGACCCCGCTCACCCGGGAGACGGGGCCGCCGGCCGAGGGGATCAGGGCGCCCCACTCCCGATTGCGGACCCATGTGTCCAGGGCCAGCAGGGTCAGGAAACCGACGGCGCAGATCGCGGTCGGGACCCAGGGGAGGCCGGCGTCGTCCACGAACAGGGGCACCGACAGCAGGGTCAGCAGGAGACCGCCCACCATGCCGGGGCAGCGCGCCGTCACCGCCAGGAAGTCCGCCGTCATGGCGAACACCACGAACAGCAGGGCGACGATCAGGGTCAGCCCCTCGGTGGGGGACACGGGCGGTGAACCGGAGGCGATGGTGCCCAGGCCCTGTTCGATCAGGTCGACGGTCCGCCTCAGGGTCTCCAGCGTGGGCAGGACACCCAGGGCGGCGGTCCCCGGGGCGTACATCGGCGTGTACAGCAGGACCACGGCGAACAGTTGGAGGAAGGGCACGGCCACCGAGTCGTTCACGTACCACCGGTAGACGGCGGAGACGAGCGCGACGACGGCCATGAACACGGCGGCCTGGATCCACCACGTACCGCCGTTGATCAGACCGCCGAACAACGGCAGCGACGCCAGCATCGTGACCAGGACGGCCAGGGACATCAACGCTCTCAACGCGGACCTTCCCAGGGGGTTCGGGAGGCGGTGGCGGTCGGGGCCCATCCGTCCTCGGTGGACAGTGCCCGGTGCCACAGCGCGGGGAGTTCGGTCGGGTGGTCGATGGACAGCACCCGCCATCCGTGTTCGGAGAGCAGGCCCGCGACCCGGGTCGGGGCCTCGGGGTCGGGCCAGTCGGCTCCGGAGCACAGCACCGCCACACGGGTCGCCGAGTCGTCCACGGTGATCAGGGAGGAGACGTCCTCGGCGCTCAGGGCGCCCAGGACCGCCACGAACAGTCCGATCGAGGGACCGTGGGCCCCGCCCGGTCCCACGACGGCCTCGGCCAGGGAGGTGGCCTCGGAGGCCTCGACCACGGCCAGCTCCTCCAGCACCTCGGAGGGGTTCTCGGTGCCCAGCCGTCCCCGTTCGGTGTGCAGACGCAGCCGGTGCCCACGCTCCATCAGGTGCAGGACGATCGAGGCGGCCGCGCTCACGGCGGTCTCCAGGGAATCGTCCTCGTCCTCGCCCAGGTGGGCGTGGTCACGGGTGTCCAGTACGAGGACGTCGTGTTCTCGGTGGTGCTGCTCCTCGCGGCGCACCATCAACTCGCCGTGTTTGGCGGTGGAGCGCCAGTGCACGCGGCGCAGCTCGTCACCGTGCCGGTAGGCGCGGGGGATCGGATCCTGTTCGCCGACCCCGGTCACCGAACGTCGTGGGGCGTCCTCGCCGTGGGAGCCGTCGGAGGTTCCGGGAGAGCCCAGAGGGACGAAGCGCGGGGTGACGAGCAGTGAGGAGGGGGCGCCCAGGTCGCGGGTCGCCCGCACACAGCCCAGGGGGTCGAGCACGGTGATCCGCAGCGGCCCGACGGGATAACGGCCCCGTACGGCCGGGCGCACGAGATAGGTGATGTCCCGGACGGCGCGCGGGCCCAGGTGCCCCAGCGTGTAGCGGGGCTCGTGGCCCAGGAGGGCGGGGACGGTGTCCTCGATCCGTATCCGGCCCACGGGCCAGGCGAGGGAGGAGTTCCCGATCCGGATCAGGACACGGGAGTCGGAGCCCGCCGCGACCCGGCGGGGCCGCAGGTCCCGGCTGTGCGTGACACGCCCCAGGGCCCCGATGAGGGTCAGGGCGCCGATCGGCGGGAGCAGGAGCAGCAGGAGACCGACGCCGACGATCTCGCGTTGACCGACGACCAGGCCGACGACGAGGGCGATCGTCCCGAAGGTCGCCATCAGGCCGCCGCGGGCGGTGAGGGTGCGGTGCGGACGCATGAGCGGTCTCTCGGAAGGTCGATCGGGGTTCGGGAGGGCGGGAGGACGGAGGCGAGGGGGCGGTCAGCGGGGGCCGGGGACGGCCAGACGGGAGACGATCTCGGCCACGATCTGCTCGGCGGTGAGACGCTCCATCCGGGCCTCGGGGCCGGGGAGCAACCGGTGGGCGAGGACCGGCACGGCGAGGGTCTGCACGTCGTCGGGGACGACGTAGTGGCGACCGTTCAGCGCGGCGTGGGCACGGGCGGCCCGCACCAGATGCAGGGTGGCGCGGGGCGAGGCGCCCAGCCTCAGTTCGGGCGAGGTCCGGGTGGCGTTGACCAGGTCGACGACGTAGCGGCGCATGCCCGGGGCCACGTGGACGTGGCGCACCCGTTCGACCAGATCCCGGATCCGGGCGGCGTCGGTGACGGGGGAGAGGTTCTCCAGGGGGGACCGGGATCCATGGCTGTCGATCATGTCGAGTTCGGCCTGGGGGGAGGGATAGCCGACCGAGATCCTGGCCATGAAACGGTCTCGTTGCGCCTCGGGGAGGGAGTAGGTGCCCTCCATGTCGGAGGGGTTCTGGGTGGCCACGACCATGAACGGGCGTTCCAGCTCGTGGGTCCTGCCGTCCACGCTGACCTGGCGTTCGGCCATGCACTCCAGAAGGGCGGACTGGGTCTTGGGCGAGGCGCGGTTGATCTCGTCGCCGAGCACGATGTTGGCGAACACCGGGCCCGGGGCGAACTCGAACTCGTTGCGATCCTGGTGGTAGACGCTGACCCCGGTGATGTCGCCGGGCAGCAGGTCCGGGGTGAACTGGACGCGTTGGACCGAGCAGTCCACGGCCCGGCCCAGGGCCTTGGCCAGCATGGTCTTGCCCACACCCGGCACGTCCTCGATGAGGAGATGCCCTTCGGCGAGCAGGACGGTCAACAGGACCCGGAGCACGTCGGGTTTGCCCTCGATGACCGTCTCGATGGCCTCACGGATGCGGTCGGCGACGGCGGAGACGGCTCCCAGGTCCTCCCGGAGTCCGCCCTCGTGCTCGTCGTGCCGTGTGTCGAGTGACACCAGACCCCTCCCGCTCCCTATGTCCAGGTGTATCGATCCGAGGCTAGGCCCAATCGGACCGATTGCAAACCAAAGTGCCGGAATCGGTGGTCTCGTGCGGAGCCGGAGAACGGAAGTGGCCATTGGTCCCGAATCATTATCCCGATCATCGGTGCGGGGGTGGTGTGAAAAAGCGGGATGGACGCGGAAAAACGGTCGAAGGGCTCCCAAGAGGGACGGGCGGGGCGGAGGCGCCGGGGGAGAGAGGGACCCGGAACCCCGGGTGGGGCGGCCCCGCGGCGGTGCCCCCGACGCGCGCGAGGGGGCACGGCCGCCCTGCCCGGAACGCGCCGCTTCCACCTGCGTATTTGTCGATCATTCGGGGGATCGACACCGATTGGAGCTGTTGACGGTGGGGAGGAGTGGAGTAAGGTGGAGCGGCGTGGAGAGGGTGAATTCTCCACATGGGGGGTGAGGGGGTGAGAGCGTGTTCCTCGGCACCCACACACCTCGCCTCGACCAGAAGGGACGATTGTTCCTTCCCGCGAAGTACCGCGACGAACTGTCGGGGGGTGTGGTGATCACGAAGGGCCAGGAGCGCTGCCTCTACGTCTTTCCCACGGACGGCTTCGTCCATCTCACCCGATCCCTGCGTTCGGCGCCGGTCACCGCCAAGGCGGTTCGCGACTACGGTCGAATGCTCTTCTCCGGCGCGTCGGACCAGGCCTGCGACAAGCAGGGCCGGGTCACCATCCCCCCGAAGCTGCGCGACTACGCGGGTCTGGAACGCGAGTGCGTCGTCATCGGGGCCGACACGCGCCTGGAGATCTGGGACGCCCACGCGTGGGCGGAGTACGAGGCCGAACAGGAGCAGGTGTTCGCCCGACTCTCAGAGGAGGTGCTGCCCGGGATGTCGTGAGCGAGGCGGCCCCGGCCGTTCGCTCCCACGACACGCGGACCATGCGGTGCCGGGACCGGTAGCGGTCTCCGGAGACGGCCGCACGAGCTGGCGCGACTTCCCCGGCGCCAGGTCGTGAGCGTGAACCCGCCGAAAAGGTGGACAATGGCGGCCGTGTCCGGAGGCCCACCGGCGATCACCGGCCGGGCCACGCGAAGGACACCGTGGCACGCCCCCGGGGCGTCGTCACGGACTCAGGGGGAGACCGCGACAGCGTGGAGGAACAGCACCGCATGGGGGACACCCGGCAGCAGGATCGGCCCGACGGGGACGACCGGCCAGACCACGACGACATCACCGCCCACGACCAGGCGGGCCGGGCGCCCGCCGAGGCCGGGGACGACGCTCTGCACGTACCGGTGATGCGCGACCGCATCATCGAACTGCTCGCTCCGGCGCTCGAACGGCCCGGAGCGGTGCTGGTCGACGGCACGCTCGGGCTCGGCGGACACTCCGAGGCGCTGCTCAGGGCCTGCCCCGAGGCGCGCCTGGTCGGCGTCGACAGGGACACGACCGCGCTGGAACGCAGCGCCGAGCGCCTGGCCCCCTACGCCGACCGCACCCACTTCGCGCACGCGATCTACTCGGAGATCCCCCGGGCCCTGGACGAGGCCGGCTTCGCCGAGGCCGACGCCGTCCTGCTCGACCTGGGGGTCTCCTCCCCTCAGCTGGACGAGGCCGAGCGGGGTTTCGCCTACGCCCACGACGCGCCTTTGGACATGCGCATGGACCAGGGCCAGGAACTCACCGCGGAACGGATCGTCAACGACTACCCCGTCGGCGAGCTCATCCGGGTCCTGCGCACCTACGGCGAAGAGCGCTTCGCGCCGCGTGTGGCCCGGGCCATCGAACGCCGCCGGGCCCAGAGGCGGATCGAGTCCACCCGGGAACTCGCCGAACTCGTCCGGGAGGCCATCCCCGCCGCCACCCGTCGTACCGGAGGGCACCCGGCCAAGCGCACCTTCCAGGGGCTGCGCATCGAGGTCAACGCCGAACTGTCGATCCTCCAGGAGACCTTCCCCGCGGCCCTGTCGAGGCTGGCGGTGGGGGGACGCATCGCGGTGCTGTCCTACCACTCCCTGGAGGACCGGATGACCAAGCGGGCCTTCGCGGCCCTGGCCACCGACACCACACCCGCCGACCTCCCGGTCCCCCTCCCGGACCGTCGACCGGAACTCCGACTCCTCACCCGGGGAGCGGAACTCCCCACGGAGGAAGAGAACGAACGCAACCCGCGCGCGCAGTCCGCCCGGCTCAGGGCGGCCGAACGCGTGCGCAGGCCGTCGCGGCAGTAGGGAGAGCACATGGGTACGAAGACGGACACACGCCGCACCACGAAGGGGCGAGGGACCGGGAAAGGGCGTACCGGGGCCGCCGGCCGTCCGGCCGCCCCGACCCGTCCCGTGCGGACCAAGGCCCCCGCGGCCGGGACCCGGAGCGCGCGACCGGCGGCCCCGGGGCGGGCACCGAAGATCCCCTTCGTGCTGCTCATCCTGTGCCTGTTGGCCGGAGCCCTGGTCAGCCTCCTGCTGTTGCGCAGCGTCGTGGCGCAGGAGGCCTACACGATCACCAGCCTCCAGTCGGAGAACCGCGAGATGTCGTACGTGGAACAGGAGCTGGAGGAGTCCGTCGCCCACTTGGAGACCTCGGAGCGCATCGCCGAGGAGGCCGAGAGGATGGGGATGGAGCCGGGCGACGCCCCGCTCTTCCTGGATCTGGACAACGGTGAGATCACCGGGGACGCTGGGAGCGATGATTGAGCACGCCTCGGGACCGACGCCCTCGTGACCCGCGCAGGCCCGGAGCGACCGGTCGCTCCGGGTCCCGGCCGAGCAAGGGCCCACAGCGACAGTCGCGCCGTCCCTCGGGCGGCGCGCGCCCGCGTTCCGCCGCGGGGGGCGGCGGTTCGGCGCGTCAGGTGCGTCGGGGCGGGGAACGCCCGACCCGACGCGGGGGCTCGACGCCCCCACCGCCCCCGCCTCTGTTGCGGCGGACCTTTCGGCAGGGGGATCCGCGCAAACGGATCAAGGTCGGCGGGATCATCATCGTCGTGATCCTGGTGCTCTTCGCCGGGCGCCTCACCCAGATCCAGGGGATCAACGCCGACACCTACGCCGAGGCCGCCGCCAACCTGCGTATGCAGACCATCGACATCCCCACGCTGCGCGGGCGGATCACCGACGCGGAGGGCAACCCCTTCGCCCTGTCGGTGGAGGTCCGCAACGTCTTCGTCGACCCCGAGGAGGTCGAGGAGGGCGAGCGGGATCGGCTCATCGACGAACTGGTCACCCGCTTCGACCTCGACGAGGAGGACGTCACCGAGAAGGTGGACGCCAAGCCCAGCCGCTACCAGGTGGTGGCGCGGAAGGTCTCGCCGACGGACTGGCAGGACCTGCGCTCGGAGGGGCTCTCCGGCCTGGGGGCCGAGGTCGACTACCAGCGTGTCTACCCCGAGGAGACCGGAGCCGCCGACCTGGTGGGTTTCGTGGGCTCGGAGGGGTACGGGCTGGAGGGCCTGGAGGGCTACCTGGACGACACCCTCGCCGGCGAGGCCGGGAAACGTCAGGTCGAGGTGGCCCAGGACGGCACCCAGATCCCGATGGCGGGCGGGCTGGTCCGTGAACCCGAGGCCGGCCAGGACGTGCGCCTGACCCTGGACCGCGATCTCCAGTGGTACGCCTACCAGGCCCTGGCGGACCGGGTCGAGGAGCTGGACGCCCAGGGCGGCAGCGTCGTCGTCTCCAACAAGGAGGGCGAGATCCTGGCGATGGCCGACTACCCGTCCTACTCCCAGAACGACATCGCCTCCAGCGGTGCCGAGGAGTGGGCCAACGGAGCGGTGGCCGCCACCTTCGAGCCGGGCAGCACCAACAAGGTGATCACCATGGCGGCGGCCCTGGAGGAGGGCAAGACCACCCCGGAGACGGTCTACACCGTCCCCTACGCGCTCCAGTACTACGACCAGACCTTCCGCAACTCCACCAACAACGGCACCCAGCGTCTGACCGTCAACGGCATCATGGCCCAGTCCAGCAACGTGGGCACGATCAAGATCGCCGACCAGGTGGGCGCGAACGTCCTGCACCGGTACATGACCGACTTCGGGCTGGGGCAGCCCACCGGACTGTCCCTGCCGGGCGAGGAGGCCGGGGTCCTCACCGACCCCGACGACTGGTGGGGTACCCAGCTTCCCTCGGTGTCCATCGGGCACGGCCTGTCCGTGAACGCCGCCCAGATGGCGTCGGTCTACGCGACCATCGCCAACGGTGGTGTGCGCGTCGAACCCCGCCTCATCGCGGGCACCGTCGCCCCCGACGGGGAGTTCACCCCGTCGGAGGAGCCCGAACGGAACCGGGTGATCAGCGAGGAGACCGCCGAACAGCTCCAGTTGATGCTGGAGGCGGTCACCGGGGACGAGGGCACCGCGCCCCAGGCCCGTATCGACGGGTACCGGGTGGCGGGCAAGACCGGTACCGCCAACCGGATCGACCCCGAGACGGGCCGCTACGACGAGGGCGGGTACACCGCGACCTTCGCCGGTTTCGCTCCGGCGGACGACCCCGAACTGGTGGTCCAGGTGGTCTTGCACGACCCTCAGGGCACTTACTACGGAGGCGAGGCGGCGGGTCCGGTGTTCAACGACATCATGTCCTTCGCCCTCAAGACCTTCAAGGTGCCGCCGACGGACGAGGAGCCTCCGGCGATCCGCCTGTTCGAGAACGAGGAGGGCTGAGTCGGGGCCTCGGAGCCTATGAGGGACGGCGGCCCCTCTCCCGGAGATCGGGGGAGGGGCCGCCGCCGTGCGAGCTCCGGTCGCTCAGCGGAGCCCCGCGTCCTCCAGGGCCTCGCGTACGGCGCGCACGTGTTCCGGCCCGGTACGGCAGCAGCCGCCCACCAGGACCGCCCCCTCCCGGCACCACGAGACGGCGGCCTCACCGAAGCGCTCGCTCTCCCCGGAACCGGTCCACACACCGCGCGCGGCGTCCCACCCCTCGCCCGAGTTGGGGTAGGCCACGGCGGGCAGCCCCGCCGAGGCGACCGCGCGGACCAGGGAGGGCACGTGCCGGGGCGGGACGCAGTTCACCCCCACCGCCACGAGGCGTCCGCTCTCGCGCAGCGGCGCCAACTCCGCCGCCACCTCGCGCAACGGTGTCCCATCGGAGATCCGCTCCCCATCGGAACAGGAGAAGGAGAACCACACCCGCGCGCCCGGGGTCTCCAGCGTCAGCCGGGCCAGAGCCCTGGCCTCGGCCAGGGAGGGCAGGGTCTCACAGGCCACCAGGTCGGCCCCGGCATCGGTCAGTACGTTCCAGCGCTCCCTATGCCAGCGGTAGAGCCCCTCCTCGTCCAGGTCGTAGTCGCCGGTGTACTCCGACCCGTCGGCCCGGGCGGCACCGTAGGGTCCGACCCCGGCCGCCACCAGCCCCGACCCGAAGGCGTCCCGTTCCCCGACCGCCAGCTCCACCGACCGGGCGATGGACTCCAGGGCCCTCCTTCGCGAGTATCCGAGGGAGACGAACCCCGCCACGCTCGCCTGGTATCCGGCGGCGATCGCCACGTCGGCGCCCGCCTCGAAGTAGTCGCGATGGACCCGCGCTATCAGCTCCGGTTCCTCGGCCAGCAGCCGCGCCGACCAGAGACCTCCACCCAGGTCACGCCCGTAGGCCTCCAGTCGGGTCGCCAGGCCCCCGTCCACGACCAACGGCCGCTCCGGGCGGCCGGGCCCCTCCGTCACCATCGAACCCCGATCCATACCGGACCCCCTCCTCTTCGATACCCGGGACGACCTGGAACGGGCCCCGAGGCGGGAAACGCCGACGGTACCGGTGTGGAAATTACCGACCGGTCCTCCGCACCCGTTAACCTCCACTCGTGCCACCGGTAATGCGACCTGAACACACCAGTCTCCGTCCACTGTCCGACCTCGTCACCACGCTCGGCTCGGACGCCACCCTGCTGCGACCGGACACCGATCCGGAACGCCCGGCGGACATGCCCCCACGGGAGGTCCATGTCCGCGGTATCACCCATGACTCCCGGCGCGTCCGACAGGGCGACCTGTACGCCGCCCTGCCCGGTACCCGTGTCCACGGCGCCGAGTTCTCCCGACAGGCGGCCGACGCCGAGGCCTCCGCGATCCTCACCGACGCGGAGGGCGCCGAGAGCGCCGCCGCCACCGGCCTGCCGGTGATCGTGGTGCCCGACGTGCGGGCCGTGCTCGGCCCGGTCGCCTCCTGGGTCTACGGCGACCCCGCCCGGGACCTGCTCCTGGTCGGTACCACCGGGACCAGTGGCAAGACCACGATCAGCTACCTGATCGAGTCCGGTCTGCGCAAGGCCGGTATGAGCACCGGCCTGGTGGGCACCGTGGAGATGAGGGTGGGCGACGAACGGGTCGCCTCCTCCCTGACCACTCCCGAGGCCACCGACCTGCACGGCCTGTTCGCGGTCATGGCCGAACGCGGGATCACCGCCGCCGCCATGGAGGTCTCCAGCCACGCCCTGGCCCTGGGCCGGGTCGGCGGAGCCCGCTACGACGTGGCGATCTTCACCAACCTGTCCCAGGACCACCTGGACTTCCACTCGGACCTGCGCGACTACTTCGACACCAAGGCGCGCCTGTTCACGCCCGAGTACTGCGACATCGCGGTGGTCAACACCGACGACCGCTTCGGTCGGGCCCTGGTGGACATGGTCGCGGGGCGCGGGGACATCCCCGTCACCACCTTCGCGGTGGAGGGCGGATCGGACGCGGGCCCCGAGAACGGCATGGAGGCCGACTGGAACGCCGTCGACGTCCGTCTGGGGGACACCGGAAGCTCCTTCCGCGTGGTCGGCCCCGGCGGAATGGAGGCGGAGGCCTCGGTGGCCCTGCCCGGCCCCTTCAACGTCTCCAACGCCATGGCGGCCATCGTCGGTCTGGTGGAGGCCGGTCTTCCCATGGAGACCGCCATCGCCGGTGTGGCGGCCGCCCCCGGGGTCCCCGGGCGGATGGAGCCGGTGGCGGCCCGGAGCGCGGCGTCGGAACAGGACTTCACCGCCCTGGTCGACTACTCGCACAAGCCCGGGGCGATCGAGGCGGTACTCGACTCGCTGCGCGCCACCACCAAGGGGCGGATCACCATGGTGGTCGGCTGTGGTGGCGACCGTGACCGGGCCAAACGCCCGCTCATGGGCGAGGCCGCGGCGCGCCTGGCCGACCAGGTGATCATCACCAACGACAACCCTCGGAGCGAGGACCCCGTCTCCATCGCGGCCGCGATGCTCGAAGGGGTCGCCAAGGTCCCCGAGAACCACCGTGCCCACGTCACCGTGGAACTCGACCGGGCCGAGGCCATCGGCCTGGGCGTGGCCAGGACCGGGCCGGGCGATGTGATCGTCGTTGCGGGCAAGGGCCACGAGACCGGCCAGTACGTCAAGGGCGAGATGCTGCCCTTCGACGACCGCGAGGTCCTGCTCAACGCCATCGAGGACGCTCTGCGCAGTCGGGCCAGCGAACGTCTGGGCAGTGCGCTCCAGAACGTGCACCGGGCCCCTGACCCGGGCTGAGCCCACGACACACCGGGGAGGGCGCCGAATCGATGCCTTCCCTTCGCCGGGACGCGGTCGATGATCGCGTCCCGGCGGCGCCACGCCGTGCGACGTGCGCGGATCGAGAGCCGAACGTCCGCTCCCGATCACGAAGTGGAGCATATTGCTCCGCGCAGGGCCCCGCCGGGACTCCGAACGCCCCAACATGTTCTAAGGTAGGTCCGGCAATCGCAGCCCGAAGCGCCGCCCACGTGGCGCCCACGGCCCGGCACCGGCCGGTTCGCCGTGGCCCGGCGCGGCCCCGCGCGCACGGTATCCGCGGTGCCATCCCCTGACTCGAACCCGAGGCCGGGTGGCCGATGCCCCTGGGGCGCCGTGGGCCGGGCCTGACATGAGGAGTGGATTTGATCGCGCTCACGCTCGATCGGATCGCTGAGATCACCCAAACCGCCATCGGCGGATCAGCGCGCCCCGAAGCCGTCGTCGACGGCCCCGTCGTCATCGATTCGCGGCAGGTGGAGCCCGGAGCGCTCTTCGTCGCTCTGAAGGGCGAGAGGGTCGACGGACACGACTTCGCCGCCGCCGCCGTGGCGGACGGAGCGGTCGCGGTCCTGGCCTCACGGCCGGTCGACGCCCCTCACCTGCTGGTGGACGGTGGAGACGACGAGGTGGTGACGGCACTGAGCCGTCTGGCCTCGTACGTGGCCCGTGAACTCGGGGATCCGAAGCGCGAAGCGGCCACGACCGAGATCGTGGGGGTCACCGGCTCCTCCGGCAAGACCACCACCAAGGACCTCATCGCCCAGGTGGTGGGTCGCCTGGGCCCGACCGTGGCCCCGGCGGGATCCTTCAACAACGAGATCGGCCACCCGCTCACCGTGCTGCGCGCCGACACCGGGACCGGCAACCTGGTCCTGGAGGTCGCCGCCCGTGGCATCGGCCACATCGCCCACCTGTGCCGGATCGCTCCGCCCCGGATCGGCGTGGTCCTCAACGTGGGCAGCGCGCACATGGGCGAGTTCGGCGACCGCGACGCCATCTCCCAGGCCAAGGGGGAGCTCGTCGAGTCCCTCCCGGCCGGTACCGAACGGCGCGGCGAGGGCGGCGTGGCCGTCCTCAACGCCGACGACCCGCGCGTGCGGGCCATGGCCTCGCGCACTCGGGCGCGTGTGGTGCTCTACGGCACCGCCGAGGAGGCCGAGGTGCGCGCCACCGACGTGGTCATCGAGGCGAACGGCGCCCCGTCCTTCACTCTGAACCTGAGCGGCCGTCGGGCCCGGGTCGAGCTGGGGCTGGTCGGCGCCCACCAGGTGAGCAACGCCCTGGCCGCGGCCGCCGTCGCCGACGAGCTCGGTATGGACATCGAGGACATCGCCGTCGCCCTGGCCGCGGCCACCCCTGTCAGCCGTTGGCGGATGGAGGTCACCGAACATCACGGTGTCACCCTCGTCAACGACGCCTACAACGCCAACCCCGAGTCGATGCGGGCGGCGCTGACCACCCTGGGCTCCTTGGCCCGGGACCGCCGCGCCATCGCCGTGCTCGCCCACATGGCCGAGCTCGGTGAGGACGGGGACGCCGAACACGAGAAGGTGGGTGAACTGGCCGCCGAGACCGGTGTGGCCCACCTCGTCGTGGTCGGCCCGGCGGCCGAGGGCATCGCCGTCGGCGCCGAACGCGCCGCCCACCAGGGGCGGTGGAGCGGTGAGAGCATCCGAGTGCCCGACGCCGAGGCGGCAGCCGAAGCGGTGCGCCAACGGATGCGCACAGGAGACGTCGTCATTGTGAAGGGATCGCGCGTGGCTGCGCTCGAAAGGGTTATCGACCTCATCACCAAGGGTGATGACCAGTGATCGGCATCACCGTTGCGGCGGCGCTCTCTCTGATCGTCTCCATGCTGCTGATGCCGCCGCTCATCAAGCTCCTGTACCGGTTCAAGTTCGGCCAGGAGGTCCGGGACGACGGACCCGAGGGCCACAAGACCAAGCAGGGCACGCCCACCATGGGCGGCATCGTCATCATCCTCGGTGCCGTCATCGGCTACTTCGGATCGCACCTGGCCCTGTGGACCACCCCCACGGTCTCCGGCCTGCTGGTGATGTTCCTGTTCGTCGGTATGGGCGCCGTCGGCTTCCTCGACGACTTCATCAAGATCTACAAGCGCCGCAGCCTGGGTCTGCGCAGTGGCGCGAAGATGGTCGGCCAGGCCATCGTCGGTGTCGGCTTCGCCTACGGGGTCACCCAGTTCCCCAACGGGTACGGCTACACCCCCGCCGCGCCCCAGCTGTCCTTCCTCCGGGACTTCGGGCCGCCGCTGATGATCGGCGTCTTCGTGATCTGGGCGCTCTTCCTCATCGTCGGCTTCTCCAACGCGGTCAACCTCACCGACGGTCTGGACGGTCTGGCCACCGGTGCGACGATCCTGTCGCTGTGCGCCTACGTCATCATCGGTAACTGGCAGCTCCGTCAGTCCTGCGTGGAGGCCCTCACCTCCAGCTGCTACACGGTCCGCGACCCCTTGGACCTGGCCGTGGTGGCCTCCGCCGTGCTCGGCTCCTGCATCGGTTTCCTGTGGTTCAACGCCCCGCCGGCCAAGATCTTCATGGGCGACACCGGTTCGCTGGCCCTGGGCGGTCTGATCGTGGGTCTGGCCATCACCACCCGCACCCAGCTCCTGCTGCTGCTCATCGGTGGCCTGTTCGTCATCATCACCATGTCGGTGATGATCCAGATCACGTCGTTCCGCCTCACCGGGAAACGTGTGTTCCGCATGGCGCCCCTTCAGCATCACTTCGAGCTCAAGGGATGGGCGGAGACCACCATCGTGATCCGGTTCTGGATCATCCAGGGCCTGTTCGTGGCGGTGGCGATCGGACTCTTCTACCTGGAATGGATGCCAAGCTAGAGGCATGCCGCACCAAGGACCTTCCGACACCACCCCGTCCCCGGCCTCCGTCGGGGACGAGAATCCCTTCGCGGACGCGTTGGTCTGCGTCGCCGGTCTGGGCGTCTCCGGACCCCCCGTCGCCAGGGCACTCCTGGCCCGGGGGGCCCGGGTGGTCGTCGTCGACGGCCGGGACGACGAGACCACCCGTCGCGTCGCCGCCGAGCTGACCGAGGCCGGAGCCCGGGTCGTCCTGGGCGAGACCCCGCTGCCCGAGGGCTGCGACCTGGTCGTCATCTCCCCCGGATGGCGCCCCGACTCCCCGCTGGCGGAACGGGCCGCCGAGGCCGGTGTCGAGGTCATCGGCGACGTGGAGCTGGCCTGGCGTCTCAAGCCCGCCGACCAGGTGTGGCTGGCCATCACCGGCACCAACGGCAAGACCACCACGGTGCGCATGCTGGAGTCGATCCTGCGCGCCGACGGCCGTGACGCGCTCGCCGTGGGCAACGTCGGCACCCCGATCGTGGACGCCGTCCTGCCCGACGCCGAAGGGCACGTGCACGACATCCTCGCGGTGGAGCTGTCCAGCTTCCAACTGCACTGGTCCGAGTCCCTGCGCCCGCACGCCGCCACCGTCCTCAACGTGGCCCCCGACCACCTGGACTGGCACGGAGGGCTCGAACCCTACGCGCGGGCCAAGGGCAGGGTGTTCGCGCGAGGGACCCTGCGCGTGGTCAACACGGCCGACGCGTGGTCGGTCCGGCTGGCCGAGGAGGAGGGCGACCCGCACACCCCGCTGGTGGGGATCCGCTCCGACACGCCCCGCGCCGGTGAACTCGGCGTGGTCGAGGACCTGTTGGTGGACCGGGCCTTCGTGGACGAGCCGCACAGCAGCGCCGAGGAACTGGCCACCCTGGCCGACGTGCGTCCGGCGGCCCCGCACAACGTCTCCAACGCCCTGGCCGCCGCGGCGCTGGCCCGTTCGGTCGGCGTGGCGGCGGACTCGGTCCGTGCCGGGCTGGTCGCCTTCGTCCCCGAGCCCCACCGGATCGCCCACGTGGCCCGGGTCGCGGGCGTGGACTACGTCGACGACTCCAAGGCCACCAATCCGCACGCCGCCGCGGCCTCGCTCAACTCCTACCCCTCCGTGGTGTGGGTGGCGGGTGGACTGCTCAAGGGCGCCGAGGTCGACGACCTGGTCTCCTCGGCGGCCCACCGGCTGCGCGGCGCGGTGCTGATCGGCGCCGACCGGGCCCGTATCCGCGAGGCGCTCGACGAGTACGCGCCCGAGGTGACGGTGGTCGAGGTCGAGGGGCCGGCCGCCGACGCCCCGGAGGGGCACACCGTCATGGACGTCGTGGTCGCCGAGGCCACCGCCCTGGCGGGCGAGGGGGACACCGTCCTGCTCGCCCCCGCCGCGGCCTCCATGGACATGTTCACGAACTACCCCGAACGAGGCCGTCTCTTCGCCGAGGCCGTCCACCGTCTGGGCTGAGGTCTCCGAACCCCACGAGATCCACTGCGCAGGGTCGCTCGCCGATCACCCAGAGTCGGCGTGCGGCCCTCGTGTGTCCGGCGACACCCCCGAAGGTCGCCAAAGATGGCCAACACGCGGGAAATGTCCACGGTTCCCGACCCGCGGGTACGCCACTATTGAGGCGCCGATCGTGCGGAGGGTGTGGATGGCGGCGACGACAGCGGTTCCCAGTACGGCCCGAAGCCGGGGGCGTACGGCCTCCGGTGGAAGGGAACGCGCGCTCTGGCGCGAGTGGGCTCGGTCCCTGGACCGACCACTCACCTCCTACTACCTGATCCTCGGCACCGGGATGATGCTCATCGCCCTGGGCCTGGTCATGGTCCTGTCCTCGACGATGGTCAACTCCATCTCCGAGACCGGGTCCGCCTTCTCGGTGTTCCAACGCCAGTTGGTGTCGGCGACGATCGGCCTGCCGCTCATGATCATCGCCTCCCAACTCCCGTTGTGGGTGTTCCGGCTCGTGGGCTACCCGGCGATGATCCTCTCAGTGGCGTTGCTGTTGCTCACCGCCTTCCAGGGCACCGAGGTCAACGGCGCGATCCGCTGGCTGGAGATCGGCGGCCTGCTCATCCAGCCCTCCGAGCCCGCCAAGCTCGCCTTCGTCCTGTGGGGTTCCAACATCCTGGCCCGCAAGGAGGAGCTCAAGGAGCTCACCGAGTGGCGCCACCTGCTCATCCCGCTGCTGCCGGGCTGCGGTCTGCTCACCCTGCTGGTCCTGCTCGGGTCCGACCTGTCCACCACCCTGGTGCTGCTGGTCGTCTTCCTCAGCCTCCTGTGGGTCGTGGGCGCCCCGGGCAAGCTGTTCGTGGGCATGTTCGGCCTGGTCCTGGGGCTGGCCGCCATCGTCATCGCGATCGAGCCCTTCCGGCTCCGCCGTATCACCGCCTTCCTCGACCCCGGGGCCGACCCGACCGGCTCGGGGTTCCAATCCCTGCACGGTCTCTACGCCCTGGGCACCGGCGGGATCTTCGGGGTCGGGATCGGCGCCAGTCGTGAGAAGTGGGGTTTCCTTCCCTACGCCGAGTCCGACTTCATCTTCGCCATCATCGGCGAGGAGTTCGGCCTCATCGGCACCCTGGTCGTGCTCGGCCTGTTCGGCATGCTCGGTTACGCCGGACTGCGGGTGGCCTTCCGGGTCAAGGACCCGTTCTCGCGCCTGGCCGCCTTCGCCATCGTGACCTGGATCATCGGCCAGTCGATGATCAACATCGCGGCCGTCATCGGGCTGGTCCCGGTCACGGGCATTCCACTGCCGCTGGTCTCCTATGGTGGGTCCTCGCTCATCCCCACCATGATCGGTCTCGGTGTGCTCCTCGCCATCGCCCGGAACGAGCCTCAAGCGCAGAAGGCGCTGGCCGCCCGGGGTCCCAGTTGGGTCCAAAGGGCTCTAAGCTGGCTTGGCCTGGAGAAGTTCGCCGCATCCGTCCAGAATCGTGGCGGAGGCGCGCCTTCCAGGCGCACCACCGCGCCGAGCGTCCCCCGCACGGCGCGCGAACGCGGCACCAAGACGACGGCCAAGCACAAGAGCGGACCGGTCCCGGTGGGGGACCGGCCAAGGAGGAATCGACGACGATGAGGGTAGCCCTCGCCGGAGGCGGCACGGCCGGGCACATCGAGCCCGCACTCTCACTTGCGGACGCGCTACGGCGCATCGACCCCGATACCGAGATCCTCTGCCTGGGAACCGAGCGGGGGCTGGAGACCCGGCTGGTCCCCATGCGCGGCTACGAGCTGAGCCTGATCCCCGCGGTCCCCCTTCCGCGCAGGCTCACCCCACAACTGCTCTCCGTACCGGGGAAGCTGGCGGGCGCCCTCAGCGCCGCCGGCGAGCAGCTCGACAAGCTTCAGGCCGACGTCCTGGTGGGGTTCGGCGGCTACGTCGCCACCCCCGGATACCTCGCGGCGCGTCGGCGCAAACTCCCGATCGTCGTGCACGAGGCCAACCCGCTGCCGGGGCTGGCCAACCGGCTCGGCGCGCGACTCACCCCCCACGTGTTCACCGGGCACCCCCACACCCAGATCCGGAACGGGCGCTTCATCGGCATCCCGCTGCGCGGTCAGATCACCTCGCTGGACCGGCTCGCCATGGGCGACAAGGCCCGCACCTACTTCGGACTGCGCCAGGACCTGCCGACCCTGCTGATCTTCGGCGGCTCCCAGGGCGCTCAGCGCGTCAACGAGGCGGCCTTCGCCGCCCGTAACGCCTTCCGCGACGCGGGGGTGCAGGTCCTGCACGTCGTCGGCCCCAAGAACGCCGACGAGCCCCAGGACCTCACGCAGGACGGCGTCCCCTACGTCGCCGTCCCCTACGTGGACCGTATGGACATGGCCTACGCCGCCGCCGACATGGCGATGTGCCGGTCCGGCGCGATGACCTGCGCCGAGCTCACCGCGGTCGGGCTGCCCGGCGCCTTCGTACCGCTGGCCATCGGCAACGGTGAGCAGACCATGAACGCCGAGCCGATCGTCAAGGCCGGCGGCGGGGTGATGGTCGACAACGCCGAGCTCTCCCCCGAGTGGATCGCCCAGAGGCTGATCCCGCTGCTCACCGACACCGACCGGATCGTGTCGATGTCCGAGGCTGCCTCCCGCATGGGGCGCCGCGACGCGGACATGGAGCTGGCCCGGGAGGTCATGGCGATCGCCCGAGGGGACAAACCCACCCCCGACATGCCGTTGCCCGACGACGACGGCTACGAGGACTACTACGACGACGGCAAGGACGCACGATGAGCCTGGTCCGACCGACCGAACCCGTCCCCGTCGACAAGCTGGGACGCACCCACTTCATCGGCCTGGGCGGGGCCGGCATGTCCGGTATCGCCCGTGTGCTGTTGCAGTCCGGTGTGGAGGTCTCCGGCAGCGACGCCCGGGACAGCGACACCCTGCGCGACCTGGAGCGGATGGGCGCGCGGGTCCACGTGGGCCACGCGGCCGAGAACCTCGACACCGCCGAGACCCTGGTGATCTCCTCCGCGATCCGCGAGGACAACCCGGAGCTGGCCGAGGCGCGTCGGCGGGGTCTGCGGATCCTGCCCCGCGCCGCGGCGCTGGGCGCCCTCCTGTTGGGCCGTGAGGGCATCGCGGTCTCCGGAACCCACGGCAAGACCACCACGACCTCCATGATCACCGTGGTCCTCCAGCACTTGGGCGTCGACCCCGGTTACGTGATCGGCGGGAAGCTGGTCACCACCGGGCTGGGCGCCGACGCCGGTGTCGGGGAGGTCATCGCGGTGGAGGCCGACGAGAGCGACGGCTCCTTCCTGATGCTCTCGCCCAAGATCGCCGTGGTGACCAACGTCGAGGCCGACCACCTGGACAACTACAGCGGCATCGACGAGATCCACGAGAACTTCGCGGACTTCGTCGACCGGGTCGAGCGCACGCTGATCGTCGGTATCGACGACCCCGGCGCCCGCCGGGTCGCCGAGATCGCCCGGGAACGCGGCAAGAAGGTGCTCACCTACGGTGAGGCCGAGGACGCCGACCACCGGATCACCCGAGTGCGCGCACGCGGCTTCTCGACGGAGTTCACCCTTCAGACCGCCGACGGGGAGCCGATCGACGGTACCGTCGCCGTTCCGGGGCGGCACAACGTCCTCAACGCCGCCGCCGCGGTCGTGGTCGCCGACGAGCTCGGTCACGACCTGGAGGTCGCGGTGGAGGGTGTGGCCGACTTCGCCGGGGCGGCCCGCCGCTTCGAGCTCAAGGGCGAGGGCGGCGGTGTGGGCGTCTACGACAGCTACGCCCACCACCCCACCGAGATCGAGGCCGACCTGCGCGCCACCCGCGCCGCCCTGGAGTCGTTCTCCCAGGACGACGAGGACGTTCCCCTCGGCCGGGTCGTCGCCCTCTTCCAGCCGCACCTGTACAGCCGCACCCGTATCTTCGCCGAGGAGTTCGCGAACGCCCTCTCCCTGGCCGACGAGGTCGTGGTGATGGAGGTCTACGCGGCGCGCGAGGATCCCGAACCCGGGGTGACCGGCGAGACCATCACCTCCCGCGTGGGCCACGACCGTGTGCGGTACGTGCCCGGCCGCGAGGAGGCCGTACGACGGGTGGCCGAGCTCGCCCGCCCGGGCGACATCGTCCTGACCATGGGCGCGGGCGACGTCACCGAACTCGGTCCGCACATCGTGGCCGCCTTGGCGGCCGCGGCGGGCGACACGCGTAACGACTAGAAGAAGACGACGGCGCGGACAGCCAGGGGGCATGAACGTGGGCGCTGACCGGGGTGGGAGCGAACGGGCGACGACGGCGCGCGGGGGCTCGGACCCCTGGAAGGTCACCTTCGCGGTGCTCCTCGTGGTCGCGTTGGTCTGTGCCGTGGTCTGGGTGCTCCTGGGCTCACGTCTGCTCGTGGTCCGGGACGTGGCCGTCACCGGGACCGAACGGGTCACGGCCCAGGAGGTCGAGACCGCGGTGGCCGTGGACACCGGAACCCCGTTGATCCGGGTGGACCTCGACGGCGGCCGTGAGCGGGTCGAGGGCCTGGACCTGGTCGAGTCGGCCACCGTGACCCGTGGCTGGCCCGCCACCCTGCGAGTGGAGGTCGTCGAACGACGGCCTCTGCTCGCGGTCCGGGTGGGGGAGGAGTACCGGTCGGTCGACCGGGACGGTGTGCGCATCGAGGACTCCCCGACCCGTCCGGGCAACCGACCGCTGGTCCGTGTCTCCGGAGAGCTGGAGGACAACGCCGCGGTCCGGGCCGCCGCCGACATCGTCGAGGAGGCCCCCGACTCCCTGCTCGCCCGGATCCAGCTCATCGACGCCCGCGACACCGACGAGATCATGATCGAGCTCGGTGACGGTTCCGTCGTGGAGTGGGGGGACTCCGAGGCCACGGCGGACAAGAGCGACATCCTGCGTGTCCTCATGCGCGAGCACCCTTCACAGGAAGGGCGTGTCTACGACGTCGGAACCCCGGACCTGGCCATCGTTCGGTGAAGCGTCGACCAAGGGCCGGTCTTGAGCCGGAATGGACGTGGTGAGGGGTCGTGAGCGGGTTCCGGAGGGCCACTGCCCGAGGAAACGGCGGACCGCGAGGACATTCCAGACGCGACGCGCCGAGTGCGCACTTCGCTTCCTTGCGTTATACGCGGTTAGGCTGAAGTCATCATCGGTTGCCCGCACCCGACGGTCCGCTTACTGTCGGGAAGCACAACCACCGTCAACAACACACTAAAACACGCTTTTCGGGATACGCAGGAACCGTTTCGCCGCCGCTTCTGGAAGCGAACCGTCTCTCGGCCCCAAGGCCGCGGTGACGGAGGGGGAACGGTACCGGTGACCCGGGGTCCTCGCCGGAGACCGCCTCGGCGGTGAAGGTGGAAGAACCCGAAACGCACACTCTGTAGAACCGGATGCCGGTCCGCCGGCGTGTTCCTCGACCCCTGGTCGACGGACGCGAAGACGGAACGGCTCATGCGAGCGGAAAGGCCCCTCGTCGTGGCAGCACCGCAGAACTACCTCGCGGTCATCAAAGTCGTCGGTATCGGCGGCGGCGGTGTCAACGCCGTCAACCGAATGATCGAAGAGGGGCTCAAGGGCGTCGAGTTCATCGCGATCAATACCGACGCCCAAGCGCTGCTGATGAGCGACGCGGACGTCAAGCTCGACGTCGGCCGCGAGCTCACCCGTGGCCTGGGCGCCGGCGCGAACCCCGATGTCGGCCGCAAGGCGGCCGAGGATCACCGTGAGGAGATCGAGGAGGTCCTCAAGGGGGCCGACATGGTCTTCGTCACGGCGGGTGAGGGTGGTGGCACCGGTACCGGTGGCGCCCCCGTCGTCGCGAACATCGCCCGTTCCCTGGGAGCCCTCACCATCGGTGTGGTCACCCGCCCCTTCGGTTTCGAGGGCAAGAGGCGGGCGACCCAGGCGGAGTCGGGGATAGCGATGCTCCGTGAGGAGGTCGACACCCTCATCGTCATCCCCAACGACCGCCTCCTGTCCATCTCCGACCGTCAGGTCAGTGTCCTGGACGCCTTCAAGGCGGCCGACCAGGTCCTGCTCTCCGGTGTTCAGGGGATCACCGACCTGATCACCACGCCGGGCCTGATCAACCTGGACTTCGCCGACGTCAAGTCGGTCATGTCCGGGGCGGGATCGGCGCTGATGGGAATCGGATCCGCGAGAGGGGACGACAGGGCCGTGGCGGCGGCCGAACTGGCGATCTCCTCACCTCTGCTGGAGGCCAGTATCGACGGGGCGCACGGAGTCCTGCTGTCGATACAGGGAGGCTCGGATCTCGGGCTGTTCGAGATCAACGAGGCGGCTCAGCTGGTCGCCAACTCCGCGGCCCCCGAGGCCAACATCATCTTCGGAGCCGTCATCGACGACGCCCTCGGCGACGAGGTGCGTGTCACGGTGATAGCCGCGGGGTTCGACGAACCCGAGGTCGGTGCCCCGGCGGCGCAGGAGCGCCGCCCGGTGGACCCTCCTGAGGCCGTCGCCCCCACGGCAGGCATCACGTCCGGTTCAGAGGAGGCGTCCGCCAAGACGGCTCCGTCGACCGCGGGCGCGAGCGGGGCGTCGGCCACCAGCATGCCGTGGGTGACCTCTTCCGGCCAGGCCCGTCCTGAGCCGGAGACGCCCCGGTCCACCATGCCTCCGGTCCATCCTCCGGTCAGCGCCGAGCCGGTGCGGCCCGAGCCTCAGCAGGCGCCGCCGGCGCGCCCCGAGCCGCAGCCCGCCCCGCAGACGCTGCGACCCGAGCCGGAGCCGTTCCAGGGCGAGACCCACCAGGTCCCCTCCTACGACGACTCCCAGAGCGAGCCCGTCCAGGCCTATCAGGAGCCGCGGACGAGCCAGGTCGAGGAGGGACGGGCCACGGAGCCCGTCGCCGAATCCGAGACCGGAACCGGCCACATCCACTCCGTCTCGGACGCCTCCGAGCGGCGTGGCGAGGTTCCCACGCCCCGCCGTCGGGTCATCTTCGACGACCCCGACGACCTGGACGTGCCGGAGTTCCTGAAGTAGTCCCACCGGTACCATCGACGTGTCATAGCGGCCCCGCCCTCGTGGCGGGGCCGTCGCCGCCCCGGACCGTTCGTGAGGAGCGTCCTTCCGGGGACCGAGGAAAGGGACCGCGGACACACCGATGGGCAACGTCATCGATCTGGGGCACGGGGTCCGTGCCGCCGTCACCGAACGCGGTGGCGGCGTGAGCCGTCCCCCCTACGATTCGCTCAATCTGGGCCTGGGGGTGGGCGACGATCGCGAGGCGGTGATGGACAACCGCCGTCGTGCCGCGCGCGACCTGGGCTTCGACGTCGACCGTGTGGTGTGGATGAACCAGGTCCACAGCGCCGACGTGCTCGTGGCCACCGAACCCGGAGGGGTGGGCACCTGCGACGCCGTGGTCACCACCCGTTCCGACCTGGTCCTGGCCTCGATGGCGGCCGACTGCCTTCCGATCCTGGCCGCCGACGCCGAGGCGGGGATCCTGGGGGCCGCCCACTCGGGGCGCGCGGGCACCGCGAAGGGCATCGCGGCGAACCTGGTCGAGAGCATGGTCGCCCACGGGGCCGTCGTCCACCGGATCACCGTCTTCCTCGGCCCGACCATCTGCGGTCGTTGCTACGAGGTACCGCCCGAACTCCAGGCCGAGACCGCGGAGCTCACGCCCGAGGCGGCCTCCACCACCCATCGAGGGACCACCGGGGTGGACATGTCGGCCGCCGTCACCGCCCAACTGCGCCGGGCCGGGGTGGAGAACATCACCTCCGACGGCCGGTGCACCCTGGAGACCCCCGACCTCTTCTCCCACCGTCGCGGCGCGCCCACGGGACGCTTCGCCTCCTTCATCTGGCGCGCCCCGGCGACCGCGGACCGTTCGTAGGACGGGAGGGGCGGGGACCGTGTCCCCTCCTCCCGAGGATCACCACCACAGCAGGGAACAGAAGGAACAGTCGTGTCAGACATCGATCCCGCGCGCACCGAGCAGATCCGCGCCAACCTCCAGGCCGCGCGGGACAGGATCGAGGCGGCCTGCGCCAAGGCGGGGCGTTCCTCCTCCGAGGTGTCCCTGGTCGCGGTGACCAAGACCCACCCCGCCTCCGACGTGCGCGCCCTCGCCTCCCTGGGCGTCGTCGACGTCGGAGAGAACCGGGACCAGGAGGCCGCCCCCAAGGCCGCGGAGACCGCCGACCTCGATCTGACCTGGCACTTCGTGGGCCAGCTCCAGACGAACAAGGCCCGTTCGGTGGCCTCCTACGCCGACGTCGTGCACTCGGTGGACCGGGCCAGACTCGTCCGGGCCCTGGGCGACCGCGCGGCGGAGGCGGGGCGCACGTTGACCTGTCTGGTCCAGGTGAACCTCGACGACGACTCCGAGGCGGGTGTCCTGGGGCCGCGTGGCGGAGTGGACCCGTCCGACGCTCCCGGGATCGCCGACCTGATCGAAGAACATGAGGCGCTCTCCTTGGGCGGTGTCATGGCGGTCGCGCCCTTGGGAGGGGACCCGTACACCGCCTTCGGTCGACTTCACGAGGTGGCGGGGCGGATTCGTGATCGCTACCCTCGGGCAACGATGATCTCCGCCGGGATGAGCGGGGATCTGGAGGCGGCGATCGAGCGAGGAGCGACACACCTCCGCCTTGGTGCGGCGTTGCTCGGCGCCCGAGGGACGAACGTGGGGTAATGTCCCCACATAGACCTTGGGGCCTGTCTGTGGAGTTCGCCCGAATGGGCGCCCGCCCCGCCGTTGCGGGCGCAGGACAGGCGCAGACGGAGGAGTCGGCTTCGATCGGGGCCGCGAGGACGACGGAGGACATGAGATGGCCGGCGCGATGCGCAAGATGGCGGTCTACCTCGGCCTCGTGGAGGACGACCGTTACGATCACCGCTATGCGGACGAATATGATGAGTTCGACGATTTCGACGAAGGCGCGGAGGAGCAGCGTGACCGCGACGCCGATCCTGCGCGAGGCGGGGAAACACGAGGCGACGACGTGACGGACACCGGCGATTACCTGGGAACGGGTGAACGGCGCGGTGGCACCACCACGACCGCCTCTACCGCCGACCTGGCTCGGATCACCACGCTCCACCCGCGCACGTACAACGAGGCGCGTACGATCGGAGAGCATTTCCGGGAAGGTACGCCGGTGATCATGAACCTGACCGAGATGGTCGACAGCGACGCCAAGCGTCTGGTCGACTTCGCGGCTGGTCTGATCTTCGGTCTCCATGGCAGTATCGAACGCGTGACCAACAAGGTGTTCCTGCTGTCCCCGGCCAACGTCGAGGTGACCGCCGAAGACAAGGCGCGGATCGCCGAGCGAGGGTTCTTCAATCAGAGCTAGACCATCACATTTGTCCAGAGATTGGGTCGGGGAACGACCGTGAGTATCGTTCTGTCAGTGCTGTCCGCGCTGCTTCAGCTGTTTGTCTTCGTGCTGATCGCGAGGGTGGTACTGGAGATGGTGCAGTCCTTTTCGAGGGACTGGCGACCCAGCGGGTTCGTTCTCGTGCTCGCTGAGATCGTGTACACGATCACCGATCCGCCACTGAGGTTCCTGCGCAGGTTCATCAAACCGGTGAGGCTGGGGAGCATCGCACTCGACCTGAGTGTGCTGATCCTCTTCTTCGCCATCCTGCTTCTCCAGAGCATTCTGGCGAGGCTGGCGATGGGACTGTGACAGGGAAGGGCCAGGGCGAAAAAACCGCCCTGGATTCCGATATGTGGTCTTGGTCATGATCTGGATTGCCGTAAGGTCACGATCGGGTAGCGTCCCTACGGACAGACTCCAAGCGCGCCAAGGAGACGAACATGCCGCTGACACCCGCCGATGTGCGGAACAAGCAGTTCAGCACCACCCGGCTTCGGCCGGGATATGACGAAGAGGAAGTCGATGCCTTCCTCGACGAGGTCGAGTCGGAACTCGACCGGCTGATCCAGGAGAACGAGGAACTGCGCGGCAAGCTGGCCGAGTGCCTTCGAGGCAAGGTCCCCAACGCCGGTATGCAGGACTTCCAGCAGCCTCAGGAGCAGCAGGAGCCGCAGCAGCAGATGGAGCAGGTGCGCCCGGAGCCCGTGCAGGCGCAGCAGCCTGTCGAGCAGCCGGCCCAGCCGCCCGCCCCGATGCAGATGACCGGCGCCAACCTCGCCATGGGCGGTGAGGAGAACATGGACACGGCCGCCCGCGTCCTGGCCCTCGCCCAGCAGACCGCCGACCAGGCGATCAGCGACGCCCGCCGTGAGGCCGACGAGACCCTCGGCCGCGCCCGCCACGAGTCCGAGGACATCCTCGGCAAGGCGCGCCGTCAGGCCGACCAGATCATCGGTGAGGCCCGTGCCCGTTCCGAGAACCTCGACCGCGACGCCCAGGAGCGCCACCGTCAGGTCATGGGCAGCCTCGTCCAGCAGCGCGAGGAGCTCGAGCACAAGGTCAACGTGCTCAAGGACTTCGAGCGCGAGTACCGCAGCCGCCTGAAGGACTACTTCGAGCGTCAGCTGCGCGAGCTCAACGAAGAGGGCAAGTCGGTGGAGCCCAACCCGAACACCACGGGCGGCTTCCAGACGATGAACCCGCAGTCCGGCGGTGCCCCCGCGCTCCAGCAGCACGGCCCCGGCGGCAACCCGTTCGGTCAGCCCGAGCCCGCCCAGCACGGTGGTTTCCACCCGGGCGAGACCCCGCACGAGCGCCGCTGAGCTCTCGGCGGCAGGTAGCTCCGAACAACTGAAGACTCCAGCTCTACACGTGTAAAGGCCCTGGTCGACCCGTGATCCTTAGCATCCTCGCCACCGTGGCGGTGCTGGCGGCCATAGCCGTCATCGCGGCTGCTCTGGTGCTCGCCGAGACCACCCTGGTGTACATCGCACTGGGACTCGGCGGACTGAGCGTCCTCCTCCTACTGGGGGCGCTCCTCCAAGGCAGGTTCGGCAAGGACGGACCGGGAACGGTACGGACGGGCGGTTTGGGGAAGTCGTCCGTCCCCATGACGACCGGGCCGGGGGCCGGCATCGCGCCGGGCCCCGTGTGGGAGCAGGAGCCGACAGGGCGCGTACCCGCACCGGCCGAACCGCCGGTGCGGGTCACCCCTGTGGGGGAGACCTTCGAGACGCACCGAACGGACGACGGTGCGGAGGACCCCGAGTTCGAGATCCCCCGTTGGGAGACCCCCACCGCGGGCGATCGGACCGAACCGGTCATGGCGGCCCGGACCCCGCCCCACACCGAGACCCCCACCGCGGGCGACGACGCCCGCGACGAGACCACCTCCGCCCCCGAGGCCACGACGGCCGAGGAGGAGCGGGAGGAGCACGAAGACCTCGTGAAGGCCGAGCCCGAAGAGGGATCGGCCTCCGAACCCGTCGAGGAGCCCACGACCGTCACGGAACCGGAGGAGGCCTCCACCCCGGTGGAGCCCGAACCGGAGACCGTGACCGCGGTGGAGGAACCCGTCGGGGAACCCGGGCCGGCCCCCGTGGCCGAGGCTCGGGAGGACATCGACCGGAGAGAGTCCGAGGAACCCTCGGAGACCGCCGGCACGAAGGACGACGAGTCCGCGACCGACGACGACACGCGCGAACCGGAGACCTCCGAGAGCGACACCGCGGTCGAGCGGACCGAACCGTCGGAGCGGGAGGGGGCCTCCGAGGCCCTCACCGCCCCGGAGGAGGACGAGAACGCCCCGGCCGGTGCTTCGGCCACCACCGACCCCGATACGCCCGTCTCCGGCGACATGGACCTCGAGGAGGAGGCCGCGTCCGAGGAGACGGGGCCGATCTCCGACGAGAACGTCGAGACCTCGGAGAGGTCGGACGAGACCGGGACGGACGACGCGCCGGCCGTTATCGACACGGCCGATGAGGTCGACGAGGAGAAGACCGAAGAGCCCTCCCCGACCTCCGAGACCGTGACGGAGCCGACCGAGGTCGAAGGGGCGGACGAGCGCGAGGACACGGAGGATCCGATCGCGCCGGTCGCCGCGGAGGCGACGGAGGACACCTCGGCCTCCGACACGCCGGACGAGACGACCGACGCCTCGACCGGGGACGACACCGAGGTCCGGGACGAGGACGAGGCCCCCGAAGAGGCGGAGAAGACCTCCGACAAGGCCGAGAAGGACCCCCCGGAACCCGAGGAGACCTCCGGGACGGACCCCGAGGACGACACCGACGGCGAAGACACCGAACGGTCGACGAAGGAGGAGGACGCCGCGATCGCCTACGCGGCCATCCTCGACGAGACCGTCGACGCCGACGAAGAGGAACGCGACCGGGCCGAGGGTCGCAAGGACTCCTCCTACAGCGGCTGAGAACGAGACGAAGGGCACCGCCTCCCCACGGGAGACGGCGCCCTTCGTCGTCGTATCAGGCCTTGCGGAAGGTGAAGGTCACACCGAACTCCTCGGACCGGGTCGAGTGCGGGGTGTCCTCTCCCGCGCCCGCCACGAAGCTGTCGGCCAGCACCTCACCGGCGATGGTCCGCGCGTGCTCCTCCAGCGTCAGCCGGACGGTCTCGTCCTCGGTGGCCCACCACACGTGGATCCGGTCGGAGACCTCCAGGCCGCTGTTCTTGCGGGCCTCCTGGAGCATCCGGACCATCTCCCGGGCCAGACCCGCGCGGCGCAGCTCCGGGGTCAGCTCCAGGTCCAGCGCGACGGTCTCTCCGGACTCGGAGGCCACCGCCCAGCCCTCACGGGGCTGCTCGGTCACCAGGATCTCGTCGGCGCTCACGTCCACCGACTCGCCCTCGACCGTCACCTGAGCCCAGCCGGTAGCGCGCACCCGCTCGACCAGGGCGGCCGGGTCCGCGCTCTGAACGGCCTTGGCCACCAGCGGCGTGCGCTTGGCGAACCGTTTGCCCAACGCTCGGAAGTTCGGCTTGACGACGTAGTCCACGAGGTCGCCGCCGACCGAGGACAGGGAGTCCAGACCGGCCACGTTGAGCTCGTCGGACACCTGGTCGCGCAGCTGCTCCGGCAGGTCGGCGAAGCCGGGGGCCCCGACCAGGGCGCGGGCCAGCGGCTGACGGGTGCGCAGCGCCGAGTCGACGCGGGCCGAACGGCCCAGCTCCACCAGACGACGGGCCAGCGCCATCTGCTCGGACAGCGCGGGGTCGATCAGGTCCTCGTTCACCCGGGGCCAGGAGGCCAGGTGGACCGAGTCGGCGGCCTCGGGGCGGCGCAGCGCCGACCACACGTGGTCGGTCAGGAACGGCACGACCGGGGCCATGAGCAGGGTGACGGTCTCCAGCGCCTCGAACAGCGTCGCGAAGGCGGCGGCGCCCTCGGGGCTCTGGGCCCCGCGCCAGAACCGGCGGCGGGAACGTCGCACGTACCAGTTGGAGATGTCGTCGACGAACGCGGTCAGACGACGCCCCGCGCCGGTGGTGTCGAACTCCTCCATCGCCTTGGTGACGTCGCGGACGACCTCGTTGAGCTCCGAGAGCAGCCACCGGTCCAGCATCGGACGGTCCTGGGGAGCGGGGGCCTGGGCCAGCAGCGAGTGGTCCCAACCGGAACCGGCGTTGGCGTACAGAGTGAAGAACGAGGTGGTGCTGTAGTAGGTCAGCAGCACCTTGCGGACGATCTCCTCCAGAGCCGCGTGACCGACCCGGCGGGCGGTCCAGGGCGATCCGGAGGCCAGCATGAACCAGCGCAGGGCGTCGGCGCCGTGGCGGTCCATCACCGGGATGGGCTCCATGACGTTGCCCAGGTGCTTGCTCATCTTGCGGCCGTCCTCGGCGAGGATGTGGCCCAGGACGACCACGTTCTCGTAGGAGTTACGACCGAACACCAGGGTGCTGACCGCCAGCAGCGAGTAGAACCAGCCGCGGGTCTGGTCGATGGCCTCGGAGATGTACTGGGCCGGGAAGTTGGCCTTGAAGGTCTCCTCGTCGACGTGCGGGGCGCCCCACTGCGCGAAGGGCATCGAACCCGAGTCGAACCAGGCGTCGATCACCTCGGGGACACGACGGGCGACCCGCTGCTCCTCGGGCAGGGAGGGGTCGGCGTCCGGGTCGGGGATGACGATGTCGTCGACGTAGGGACGGTGCGGGTCCAGCGAGGACAGGTCCTGGCCGCTGAGCTCGCTCAGCTCGGCCAGGGAGCCCACACAGATCCGGCGGCCATCGGGGAACTCCCAGATCGGGAGCGGGGTACCCCAGTAACGGTTACGGGACAGGGCCCAGTCGACGTTGCCGCGCAGCCACTCGCCGAAGCGACCCTCCTTGACGTTCTCCGGCACCCAGTTGGTGACCTCGTTCTGGGCGAGCAGCTCGTCCTTGATCCGGGTGGTGCGGATGTACCAGGACGGCACGGCGTAGTAGAGCAGCGCCGTGTGGCAGCGCCAGCAGTGCGGGTAGGAGTGCTCGTAGTTCAGGTGACGGAAGAGCAGACCGCGGTCCTTGAGGTCGCGGACCAGCGTCTTGTCGGCCTCCTTGAAGAACACCCCGCCCACCAGGGGGAGGTCCTCCTCGAAGGTGCCGTCGGCGCGGACCGGGTTGACCACGGGCAGACCGTAGGCGCGGCAGACCGTCATGTCGTCGGCACCGAAGGCCGGCGACTGGTGCACCAGACCGGTACCGTCCTCGACGGTGACGTAGTCGGCGAGGACCACGAAGTGCGCCGGTTCGTCGAAGGGGACGAGGTCGAAGGGGCGCTGGTAGGTCCAACGCTCCATCTCGTCGCCCTCGTAGCGTTCGCCGGTGAGCTCCCAGCCCTCGCCGAGCACCTGCTCGAACAGGGGCGCGGCGACGATGAGACGCTCATCGCCGTCGGTGGCCACCACGTACTCGACGTCGGGGTGCACGGCCACGGCGGTGTTGGAGACCAGGGTCCACGGGGTGGTGGTCCACACCAGCAGGGAGGTCGGGTGCTCGGGGGCGGCCGCCGGGCCGGAGGTCACCGGGAACCGCACGTAGACGGAGGGGTCGGTGACGGTCTCGTACCCCTGGGCCAGCTCGTGGTCGGAGAGCGTGGTGCCACAGCGCGGGCAGTAGGGGCTGATCCGGTAGTCGCGGACCAGCAGGTCCTTCTCCCAGATCCGCTTCAGGGCCCACCAGACGGACTCCACGTACCGCGGGTCCATCGTGCGGTAGGCGTCCTCCATGTTCACCCAGTAGCCCATGCGCTCGGTCATGGCGGTGAAGGCGTCCACGTTGCGCAGGACGGACTCACGGCAACGGTCGTTGAACTCGGCGATGCCGAAGGCCTCGATGTCCTTCTTGCCGCTCAGACCGAGTTCCTTCTCCACGGCCACCTCGACGGGCAGGCCGTGGCAGTCCCAGCCGGCCTTGCGGTCGACGTGGTAACCGCGCATCGTACGAAAACGCGGGAAGACGTCCTTGAACGCGCGGGCCTCGACGTGGTGCACGCCGGGCTGTCCGTTCGCGGTGGGCGGGCCCTCGTAGAAGACCCAGTTCTCGTTGCCGCGGGTCTGGTCCAGGGAGCGCTGGAAGACGTTCTCCTTCGACCAGCGGCCGAGGATCTCGCGCTCCATCGCGGGCAGGTCGATCTGAGCGGGCAGTTGGGGCAGCGCGCGGGATTCGGGCCGGGGGTCGTCGGTCACCGTCGTACCTTTCTCCATCAGGGATGTTCCTGACGGAGGGACGAGGCCTGGGCCCCGCGGTACCACCCTCCTTGGAGCCGCGGCCGTGACCGCTGGGCGGTTCGGCGGCGGGTCCCGCTTCATTGGGTCAACGCCGGTTCTACTGGGGCGGATCCACGATTTCTCGGGACGGGCGCCTGTTCCTCCGGCCGCTCCGGGGTGATCTTCGCGCTGGTCGTACCCCCGGGCTCACACCGTCCCCGGGTCGCTTGGCCGGTCCAGCCCCTCATAGGCTGTGTCCGCCCGGTCGGGGCCAACGCTACTCGTCCCCATCGACACGGGTTCAGGATAACGCAGTACGGCGAGGTAGGCCGCTGAACCGTACAGGAAGGGGCGCGGTGATGGTGGAGCGTACACGGGGGACGGTACTGGTGACCCTGCCCGACCGCGAGGACGCGGACGAGTTGGCCGAACAGCTCCTGGAACAGGGTTACGAGCCCTGCGCGGTGCATCGGGACATGCTCGCGGGGGAGGACGACGCCGAGGACGTCGACTGGGTGATCGAGGTGTCGACCGGTCCGCACGGAGGCCCCGCCGTCTTCGACGAACCGCACCTGTCCCTCCTGGCCGAGGACTACGGGGGCTTCGCCGTCGCCGAGTGACCGATATGGGGCCATCGGGCCCTAGGGCCCTGGTCGGGCGGGTACCTCGGGACGATGATGGTGGGCATGACGATCCGTGAGGCACGGCCCGACGACGCACCGTCCATCGCCGAGGTCCACGTCCGTTCCTGGCAGGCGGCCTACCGGGGGATCATCCCCGACGAGCTCCTGGACGGTCTCGACCCCGAACGGCTCACCCGGATGTGGAAGGCCCGTCTCCGTGAGGGTAGGGGCGGGGACGGCGTCCTCGTGGCGCAGGAACGGGACGGGGTCGTGGCCTTCGCCGGCTTCGAGACGACGGACGCTCCCCGGGGGACGGAGGGGGAGGGGACCCGGGTCGTGGACCTGGGCGCCTTCTACTCACTGCCCTCGGTGTGGGGCAGTGGGGTCAATCAGAGACTGGTCACCGCCGTGCACTCGGCGATGGACGGATGCCCCGAGGACCGGGCGGTGCTGTGGGTGCTGTCCGCCAACACCCGAGCCCGCCGTTTCTACGAGGCGCAGGGGTGGGAGGACACCGGCACCGTCGTCGATCGGGGGATGTTCGGCGGCACGATCGTGCGGCCGACCGCGCTCTACCACCGTCCGATCCGGCGGCCGGGATCGTTGCCTTGAACCGGTTCATTGCCTAGGCTTCGCGGCATCATCGCCCACGGCAACGCGTAGGGGGCGCGCCCTCGTGGTCCGGTCAGGGGTGCGGGGGATCCGTGGGCCACCCGAAAGGGGAGTGCGATGAAGGTCACCCAGGCGGCGAGGCTACCGGTCCGGGCGGGGGAGAGCCCGTGGACCCCCGAGGAGCTCGCCGAGGTCAGAGGTCTGCTGGAGATCGAGATCGAGGTCCGCAAGGCCGAGCTCAGGGAGAACGAGGACGAGGTCGCCGAGCGGCTCACCGACCCGGTCGAAGGGGCGGGGGACGACCCCGCGGACGTCGGCGCCAAGGCCTTCCAACGCGAACACGATCTGGCGTTGGCCTACAATACTCGTGACCTGCTCGCCATGAGCGAACGGGCGATCGAACGGATGGACGCGGGGACCTACGGGGCCTGTGAGTCATGTGGCCAGGCCATCGGCAAGGCGCGTCTCCAGGCCTTTCCCAGGGCCACCCTGTGCGTCACATGCAAACAGCGCGAGGAGCGTCGCTGACCGAGATGGAGCCCTCCGGGGACGGCAACATGGCCACGACCGACGAGAAGAGCGCCCGCCCGCGCAGGTACCTACTCCTGCTGCTGGTGGCGGTCGCCGCGATCGCCGTCGACTTCGCCACCAAGGAATGGGCCCTGGCGACCTTCCGCCAGGGCGAGAGCGTCGACGTGATCGGGAGTTTCCTACAGTTCACCCTGGTGTTCAACACCGGTGCCGCCTTCTCGATGGGCACCGAGTACACGTGGGTGTTCACCATCGTGGCCACCCTCGTGGTCCTCGGGATCGCCTACATCGGTCTCCGGGTGCGCAGCGTGTGGTGGGGGATCACGCTCGGATTGATGATGGGCGGTGCGGCCGGCAACCTCGTCGACCGTTTCTTCCGTGAACCGGAACCCTTCCACGGGGCCGTCGTCGATTTCATCCGGCTGCCCAACTGGCCGGTGTTCAACCTCGCCGACTCCTGCGTGGTGGTCGGGGCCTGCCTGGTGGTCTTCCTGACCTTCAGGGGGATCGACCTCGACGGGACCCTGGCCTCGGACGACAAGACCGAGGCGACCACCGGTGAGGACGACGGCGAGGGACGGAAGAACACATGAGCGACACCAGGAGCCTGCCGGTACCGGACGGTCTGGAGGGCGACCGGCTCGACTCCGCGATCGCGCGGATGTTCGGCCTGTCCCGGACCCGGGCCGCCGAACTCATCGGTGACGGGAACGTCCTGCTGGACGGGACCGAGGCGGGCAAGTCCGACCGTGTCCAGGCGGGGGCCTGGCTGGAGGTCACCCTTCCGCCGCCGCCCACCGCTCCGGTCCCGCGCGCCGAACCCGTCCCGGGTATGACCATCGTGCACGAGGACGCCGACATCATCGTGGTCGACAAGCCGATCGGCGTGGTGGCCCACCCCACCGTCGGTTGGACCGGTCCCAGCGTCCTGGAGGGGCTGTTGGCCTCCGGTGTGCAGCTGGCGACCAGCGGCGCGGCGGAACGCCAGGGCATCGTGCACCGGTTGGACGCCAACACGACCGGCCTGATGGTGGTCGCCAAGAGCGAGACCGCCTACAGCGTGCTCAAGCGGGCGTTCAAGGAGCGCACCGTGGACAAGCGCTACCACACGCTCGTCCAGGGACACCCGGACCCGTTCCGGGGCACGGTGGACGCCCCGATCGGTCGGCACCCCGCCGGTGACGGTCGATGGGCCGTGGTCGCGGGCGGACGCCCCTCGATCACCCACTACGACACGGAGGAGGCCTTCCGGGCCGCCACCCTGTTGGAGATCAAGCTGGAGACGGGGCGTACCCACCAGATCCGGGTGCACATGGCGGCGCTGCGCCACCCCTGTGTGGGGGACATGCTCTACGGCGCCGACCCCACCCTGGCCGAGCGGCTGGGTGTGCGGCGTCAGTGGCTGCACGCGGTCCGGCTGGGCTTCGACCACCCGACCGAGCACCGGCCGGTGGAGTTCTCCAGCCCCTACCCCGACGACCTGGCCGAGGCCGTGGAGCGGCTCCGCGAGGAGTAGCCCGCGTACGAGGCCCGATCGCCCGTGTCCCGCGTTCTCTCGCGGGGCGCGGGCGATCTCGTGTCCCCGTCCCTGAGACTCAGGGACGGGGGGTCGTGCCGGGGCCCCGCGTGCCCACGGGGGTCTCGGGTGTCTCCGGGGCGGTGGCCGTCGGTCGTGGGCGGGCGTCGTGGTCCGGGGAGCGTGTTCCGGCGCGGGTCGCGCGGGGTGAACGCAGGAGCCCCTGGCACAGGGCCGCGCCCAGGATGATCACGAGGGCGCCCAACGGCTGATTCCAGCTCAGGGTCTCGCCCATGAGCACGATCCCGGCGCCGATCGCCACCACCGGCACCACGTAGGTGACCGTGGTCGCCACCGTCGCCCCCGCGGCACGCACGATGCCGTACTGGAGGACGTAGGCGAAACCGGTCCCGAGGACGCCCAACGTCGCCACGGCCAAGGCCGCCCTCCAGGTCAGGTCGGTGGGTATCCCGCCCGCCCAGGGGGCGATCAGGAGCAGGGGTACCGAGCCGAGCAGCAGTTGGAGGGCGCTCAGCTCCAGGGCCCCGTGCGAGGTGCCCGCGACGAACCGGCGCAGGTAGGGGGTGCCGATTCCATAGCAGGCGGTGGCCCCCACCACCAGGAGCATGCCGATCAGGGAGTCGCGATCCTCCATCACCGAGACCTCCAGGGAGTTCCACACCCCGAAGACGGTGAGCACGCCGAGGAAGCCGATGGCCAGTCCCAGCAGGCGGTCGCGGTCGGGGCGTTCGTCGGACAGCAGCAGGATCGAGAACACCACTCCGAACAGCGGGGTCGAGGCGTTGACGATCCCCATCAGGGCCGACGGTATGAGCTGCCCTGCGTAACCGAACAGGGTGAAGGGGATCGTGTTGAGCAGCAGGGCGGCCACGAACAGGTGGCCCCACAGCCGGGGAGAGGTGGGCAGGCGGCCTCCGCGTAGGAGCAGGACCGCGAGCAGGGGCAGGGCCCCGGTCAGCATGCGTCCCAGGGAGAGCTGGACGGGGGTCAACACCTCGGCGCCGACACGGATCAGGACGAAGCTCATGCCCCAGACCAGGGCGAGGACGGCGAACTTGGCGCGCCAGCCCGACAGCGAGTGGGCGAGCCCGGTGGAAGAGGTGGCCATGGGATGTTTCTATCCCGTACTTATTCTTAGGTCTACTTCATTCTTCTAAACTCAGAAGTTAGTATCTCTTACATGCTCAGTGTCGACCGGCTCCGGGTCCTGCACGCCATCGCCGTCCACGGTTCCCTCAGCGCGGCCTCCCAGGCCCTCCACGTCACCAACTCGGCCGTCTCCCAACAACTCGCCAAACTCGAACGCGAGGTCGGCCAACCCCTCGTCGAACGCAACGGCCGCGGGGTGCGACTGACCGCCGCCGCCGAACTCCTCGTCGACCACGCCTCCCGGATCCTCTCGCTGGTCCACCAGGCCGAGGCCGACCTGGAGGCCCACCGCGACGACGTCACCGGTCACCTGCGCCTGTCGGCGATCCCCACCGCCATCCGCGGGCTGCTCCCACGGGCCCTGCTCGCGCTACGCGAGGAACACCCCGGGCTGCACGTGGAACTGAGTGAGGAGGAGCCCCACGAGATCCTGCCCTCCATGATGCGGGGAGAGGCCGACATGGCCCTGGTCGTGGATTGGGACGGGGCCCCGATGCCCCTGCCCGAAGGCATGTCGCGGGCCCCCATCACCGACGACGTCAGCGATATCGCCCTACCCGCCGACCACCCGCTGGCCCACAGCGAACTCCTCCAACTCGACGAGATCCTCGACCTTCCGTGGATCAGCTGGTCGCGCGGCTCCATCTGCGACGACTGGCTGCACGACATGATCCGACGGCGCGGCGGCGAACCCCGGATCGTGCACAACGTCGAGGAACACCAGACCAAACTGGCGCTGATCGCGGCCGGGATCGGCGCCGCCGTCATGCCGCGCATGGGAAGGGGACCCCTGCCCGAAGGGGTGAGGATGATCCCGGTCCAACCCGCCCTGGTCCGGCAGGTCTACGTCTTCTGGCGCACCGACGCATCGCGGCGACCCGCCATCCGCGCCGTCGTCCGCGCCCTGCGCGAGGCCGCGGTGGGAGAGGACGAGTGACCCTGCCGGCCGGGGCGGGCCTCAGACCTCGCCCAACAGATCCGACATGGTCGCGGTCGGACTGATCACCTCCGGATCGGTGCGCACGTCCACCAGGGTCGGCAGCTCCGCGGTGACCGCCTCGGACAGGGCCTTCTCCAGCTCCTCCCGGGTGTGCACGGTGGCGCCCCGCGCTCCCAACGCCCGGGCGTAGCCGGCCAGGTCCAACGGGCCGCCGATCTCGGTTCCGGCGATCCGTCCGAGCCGACGGGCCTGGTGCATGGCGATGGTCCCGTACAGACCGTTCTGGAACACCACCACGGTCACGGCCGCCCCCGTACGGACCGCCGTCTCCAGTTCCTGACCGGTCATCAACGCGCCGCCGTCGCCGGCCACCGCCACCACCGTGCGTTCCGGCGCGGCGAGTTTGGCGGCGATCGCGGCCGGTACCGCGTAGCCCATGGCGCCGCTGGTCGGCGCGAGCTGGGTGTTCGCGTGCCGATACCACCAGCCCCGGTGGAGGAAGGAGGCGAAGTTACCGGCGTCGTTGGTGATGAGGGTGTCCTCCGGAAGGGCGTCCCGCATACCGGCGATCACCGCCCACGGGTGCATACGCGAGCCCCGGTGGAGCTCGACGTCGGAGGGCACCGCCGAGCTCTCGATCCACAGCCTTCGGGCCGCGCTCCAATCCCGGTAGAGCGGCCGGCCCGGGGCCAGGGCCAGTGAACGCAGCGCCTCCCCGGCGTCGGCCACGGCACCCGCCCACACGTCCTTGGTGGCGCCCACCTGTTCCGGGTCGATGTCGATCTGGGCCACCCGGGTGCGCCCGTCGGACTCGGGGAGCCGGTACCCCTGGGTGGTGGTCTCGCTCATCCGACAGCCCACCACCAGGACCGCGTCGGCGTCGGCCAACGCCCCCAGGACCGCGCTGGGCGCCCCCAGACCGAGGTGGCCCAGGTACAGCGGATGGTCGTTGGGGAACACGTCCTGGCGGCGCCAGGCCGCGTAGACGCCGGCGCTGTAGCGTTCGGCCACCCGCACCAGGTCCTCGCGCGCGGCCCGGGCCCCGCCGCCGGCGATGATCACCGGTCGTACGGCCCGGGTCAGCCAGGAGGCCAGCCGGTCGCGGTCCTCCTCCGAGAGGGGCGGGCGCGGCGGGGACATCGGACGGGGGGTCGGCACCTCGCCCACCCGTTGCCCGAACAGGTCTCCCGGTACCGCGATCGCCACCGGGCCGGGGCGGCCGGTGGTGGCGATCCTGATCGCCCGGGCCGTGATCTCGGCCAGCCGGTCCGCCCGGTGGACCGTGGTGGACCACTTGGTGATGGGCGCGTAGAAGGCGGTCAGGTCCACCTCCTGGAAGGCCTCGCGACCCAGCCGTTCGGTCTCGGCCTGGCCGAGGAAGACGATCATGGGGGTGGAGTCCTGCATGGCGGTGTGCACCCCCACCGCCAGGTTGGACGCGCCCGGACCTCGGGTGGCCGCGGCGACGGCGGGGACCCCGGTGAGTTTGGCGTCGGCCTCGGCCATGAAGGCGGCGCCGCCCTCGTGCCGGGTGGAGATCAACCGCATCCCGGGGTGTCGGTCGATGGCGTCGGACAGTTCGAGGAAGCTCTCCCCGGGGACGGTGTAGCAGCGTTGGATCCCGGCCGCGGCCAGGACCTCCACCGCCGCGTGGGCGGCGGTGTCGGTGGGGGGTTGGGGCCGTTGTGCGGCAGTGGCCATGGAGGCGGGTCCTTCCATCGTCGCAAGGTCCTCTCAAGGCGTACCGGGACGAGCGTGTCCCGGGTGACATGCGGCCGACTCTCGCAGGCCTCCCGAGGCCGGTCAAGGCCGGAACAAAAGGCCTGTGGACAAGCCGCCACAAGTCACCCGGATCCCTCGGCTCAGAGCCCGAAGGCGCGCATCGCGGCTGTCGTGGCGGCCGCCACGACGACCACGACCAGGAAGGGCGCCCGCAGGGCGAGGGCGAGCACGGCCGCGCCCACCCCGGCCATGCGGGCGGTGTCCCAGGCCAACGCCTGTCCCTCTCCCCGCAGGGCCTCCACCGCGATCAGGGCCGCGAGCAGGGCGACGGGGACCGCGACCGCGAACCTCTGGACCCAGGGGTGGTCCAGCAGGCGTCGAGGGGCGGCCATCCCCGCGTACTTGAGCAGATAGCATCCGGCGGCGGTGGCGATCAGGGCGATCCACAGGCTCATGCCCCCACCTCCTCGGAGCGGCTCTCGGAGGAGGGCCTCGTCCGCCCTCCGGTGCCGATCAGCGCGATGGCGGCGGCGGAGGCGGCCAGCAGCACGGGGACCCCGGGCGGCAGCAGAGGGGTGGTCGCCAGGGCCACGCCCGCGCCCACCAACGCGATCAGGCGGGTACGGCCGTCTCCGTCACGGAGCCGCGGCCACAGGAGCCCCAGGAAGATCGCGGGCCCCACCGCGTCCAGGCCGAACGCGTCGATGTCGCTCACCCGTTCCGTGGCCAGAGCCCCCACCAGGGTGAAGAGCACCCAGAAGACCCCCAACACGACGTAGGTCGTCAGGAAGGCGGTCCGGGCGGACCGCCGGTCCGGTTGGGCCAGGGTCACGGCGGTGGTCTCGTCGATCACCCCGTGGGCGGCCGCGGCGCGCCGGAACCCCCTCCAGCCGAGGACGTCGGTCAGTCGTAGCCCGTACAGGGTGTTGCGGGCGCCCAGGAGCAGTGCGCCCAAGGCGCCCGCGACGAGGCTTCCGCCCCCCGCGATCACCCCGACCAGGGCGAACTGGGAGGCCCCGGTGAACATGAACGCGCTCAGGAACACGGATTGCGCGGGGGAGAGCCCCGCGGCGACGGCGGCCGTACCGAAGGCCAGGCCGGCGGCGCCCACGGCGATACCGATACCCAGGCTGTCCCGGACGGCCGGGGAACGTAGTCGAGACAAGAACATCACGTTCGCCCACGTTAGGCGGGTCCGGGCGTTCCGTCTTGAACGTTCTTGCCGCCTCGGGGCCGGCGGAGAGGCGGTGGTCCGTCTCAGGGGGACAGGAGGGCCCGTTGGTAGGCGCCGGGAGGCACCCCCAGATGGCGGCGGAAGTGGCGGGTCAGGTGGGGCTGGTCGGCGAACCCGACCTCCGAGGCGACCTCGCCCACCGGTCGGCCCGCGGCCAGCAGGGTCCGGGCCCGGTCCACCCGCAGCTGGTTCAGGTACGCGTGCGGCGGAAGCCCGTAGCGGGAACGGAAGGCCCGGTTGAGAGCGAAGGGCCCCAGACCCACCCGGGCGGCCAGCTCCTCCAGGGACGGCGGATCGGTCAGAGCCCCGGTCAGCAGCTCGCGGGCCAGCTCCACCTCGGGCCGGGCGGTGGGTTCGACGACGTTCCCGACCGGTTCCCGCCCATGGGAGCGCAACAGCATCGCCAGCCCACGCCGGAGCAGGGCGGAGGAGGTCAGGCGTTCCCCCCGCTCGGCGGCCATATGCGCGGCCACCAGGACCCGGGAGACCTCGGGGGCGTCGATTCCGGACTCGCGGAAACCGGGGGTCCCGCGCATCCCGAGCTCGCGCCCGACCCCCTCGACCACCTCGCGGGCCGGGTAGAAGACCCGGTAGCCCCACCCTTCCGGGATCCCGGCGTGTCCGGTGTGCACCTCGCCGGGGCCGACGACCGCCAGCCCGCCGGGACCGACCCGGGACCGGCCTCCGGGATGGGAGTACTCCTCGATCCCCCCGGTGATCATCCCGATCGTGTACGTGGGGTGGGTGTGCCGGGTGAAGGAGGTGGTGACGAAGCGAGCGGTGAGGAGTTCGGTATCGGGCAGCCCGGAGAACCGCCAGTACCGCGCGCGTTCCACACGCGGGTCCTCGACGGTGGGGTGGACTTCGTCGGGCATGCCCATACACCCAGGTTAGAGGTGGACCGAAGGTGTCCGTTAGTCTGCGCGGATGAGCAAGCCACAGATCCGCCGCGCCCACGACGAGAAGGACCGTGCGGCCGTCTTCGTCATCCGGGGAGCGGTGTTCGTCGCCGAGCAGAAGGTGCCCATCGATGAGGAATGGGACGAGCGCGACGCCACCGCCGCCTTCCTCCTGGCCCTGGACGAGGGGGTCCCGGTCGGCACCGTCCGCCTGGTGGACCAGGGCGCGGGCGTGGGGCTCCTGGGCCGCATGGCGGTGCTGCCCGAGGGGCGGGGACGCGGGATCGGCGCGGCGCTGGTGCGCGCCGCGGAGGACCTGGGGCGCGAGCTGGGGCTGGAGCGGGTGGAGCTGCACGCGCAGACCCACGCGCTGGGCTTCTACGAGCGGCTGGGGTACACCGCCCACGGTGAGGAGTTCCTCGACGCGAACATCCCGCACCGGCACATGGAACACGTTCTGACCTGAGCGGATCCTCCCGAATGTGTCCCCCGTCTCCGTGACGTGTGACGGGGGGCGCATGTCGCCCCTCGCGCCCACCGGAATACGACCGAGTACGATTCGGTTTTGACGTGGGCCGGGCCACGGTACGGGCCGGCGACGACGAACACCGACCCGACGAGGAACACATGACGGTCAACACGCAACCGACCACCGAGACGCCCGACCCCCGGGCCTTCGGCCTTCCCCTGGTCGAGGGCGGTTCCCTCCCCGCCGAGCTGCACTCCCTGGTCTCCAGCGTCCACGACCTCATCGACGCCGTCGGCAACACCCGGGCCGACACCGAGACCCTGGCCGAGGCCGCCGCCACCGTCCGAGGGCTCACGGACCGCCTCGACGTCGACCGGCGCCAGGTGGGCACCATGGTCACCCGAGACCTCGGCGACGGCACCACCGAGATCGGCACCATCACCAACATCGTCGCCGGCGACACCAACCCGGCCGCGCCCCGACTCGCCCTCATGCGCACCCCCGAGGGGATGCGTGCCGAGGTCACCCTCAACACCATCTACCAGGGGCCTCCCGGGCTGGTCCACGGCGGGTGGATCGCGGCCATGCTCGACCAGGCCGTCGGCAGCGTCTCCTCGGTGGAGACCAGCCCCGGCCTGACCGCCAGACTGGAGATCGACTACCGCCGCCCCACCCCGCTGTTCACCCCGCTGGAGATCACCTCCTGGGTGGAGCGGACCGAGGGCCGCAAGGTCTACGTGGCCGGTCGTATCCGCGCCCACGGCCAGGTCACCGCCGAGGGCAAGGCGCTCATGATCCGGGTCGAGGTCCCCGAGTAGGGGAGCACCCCGCATGTCGAGGCCGTGTCCGCTCCGGGCGCGGCCTCTCGCCGTTGTAGTAGCATCGCACCCATGACCCACCGCGCTTTCGTGTTTAGGCCGCCGACGGACCCGTCGGCCGCTCACACCTGAGCGAGAACGGGAACGTCGGCTATCGGAGCATTCGGGCACACGCCCGGTGCTCCTTCGTCTTTTCGGGCGGCCGACGCCCCGAACACGTTTCCCGCCGGGACGTACGGTCGCGCCGCATCCGCGTACGCAACCACCCCCGGAAAGGGACATCGTGCACGACCGTCACCACGCCACCGGCACAGAGAACGTCGACGAGCGCATCCGCGACCTGCGCGGCCGCATCGACCTGATGGACGCCGAGCTCGCCGAGCTCCTCGAACGTCGGGCGCTGGTCGCGGCCCAGGTCCAGCGGCTCAAGCCGGTGGGCTACTTCGCCGGACGCGACATGACGCGTGAGCGCGAACTCGTCGAGCGCATGGCCGAGCGGGCTCCCCGGCTGGGGGCCGAACACCTGGCCACCATCATGGACAGCGTCATCGGTGCCGGACTGGCCGTCGCCCAAGAGGAGGCGGCCGGCCGAGACCGACCCCGGTCCGGAACGAGCGGCCCCGGCCGGCGCACCGGCCGACCGGGGGAACGTCCCTAGGGACGCGCCACGTCCACCCAGACCAGACGGTGGTCGGAGCTGGGGAAGGGATAGTCGCCGGTCAGGCGGAACAGCGGGTCGTCCACGGTCGGCCAGAACACCCCCGAACCCCGGGCGGGGAGCGAACGGGAGGGCAGCACGTAGTCCACCCGCAGGTTGCCCGGCCCCGGCTCGTCGTTGAAGTCCGCGCTGTCCAGCCCGGGGTCCCCGACGTGGTCCTCGTTGGCGCCGCCCTGGCGCTGCGCCGCCCCGCGGCCGCCCTGGCCGGAGGGCCGGACGTCCACCACGGCCCGGTGGTCCAGCAGCCGGGTGACGGCCTCGGGGTGCCCGTCACCGTCGTTGGGGTCGGCGTTGAGGTCGCCGGCGATCACGAAGGGCGCCCCGGGGGCGAGTCCGCCGCGCACCCCCTCGTCGTCGTAGATGTAACCGCTGTCGCGTCGGGTGACGTAGTCGGCCCAGAAACGGATCTCGTCGTGGTTGCGGGCCACATTGCGCCGCTCGGGGCCGTCGAAGGTCGGGGGAGTGGGGTGGGAGGCCAACAGATGTACCGGCCGCCCGCGACCGGTGTCGATGGGCACGTCCCAGTGGCTCTTGGAGGACAGCCGCAGGACCTCCAGGGCCTCCTCCGAGTAGTACGACCCGCCGGTCTCGGGATCGGTGGGCAGTAGCGCGTCCGGCATGTCGGCCCAGCGGAAGGTCTGGAAGGTGCGCACCTCGTCGGTGACGATCGGGTACTTCGAGAGCACGGCCATCCCGTACTGGCCGGGGAAGAGCCCGTACCCGAAGGCGTCCTCCGCGTACTCGGGGCTCCCCGGCTCGGTCACGACGGCTCCATCGCCGTTCAGGTCGACCCCCGAGGCCACGCCCGTGTTGACCGGCGCGCTGTACACGTACGGGTAGTCGATCGGGTCGGCCCCGTTCTGCCCCACGGACAGGTAGTTGTCCTGGAAGAGACTCAGTCCCCGGCCCTCGTCGTCGTGGTCGAACTCGTTCACCAGCAGCACGTCGGGACGGACGTGCTGGATGATCTCGGCGATGTTGCGGGCCTGCTCGCTGTCGGGCGTGGCCAGCTCCTCCGCCAGCATGCCCTCCTCCGGGCGCTCCAGGGCGGTGTTGAAGGTGGCGAAACGTACCTCGCGCTCTCCCGGAGGCTCGGGCACGGACGAGGAGGCCGAGGCCGGCACGGGGGAGGCCACCAGGGCGGAGGCGGCGAGAACGAGAGTGGCGGTGGAGGCCACTCGACGGGTTCTGACGGACACGGGGATCCTCTCGGAAGGGCGATCTCACGATGATGGTCGCGACGCGACCGGCGGGAGATTAGCAGCTCGGTGGGAAGCGTCGGTGACGTGGAGGTGGTCTCCGGACGTCGAAGAGGAACCCGGGCCCCTGCCGGACGGCGTGGAGTCGCTCCCACGCCCACGACCCGCGGGCCGGGGGAACATCACGTCCTCCGGAAGGGGCCCGTTCGTCCACAGGCGGCCGCGAACGTCATGGGAAAGTCGTAGGCTCGTGGGACACCATCCGTCCTACAAGTCTTTCCGGGAGCACTCCACCCATGGCCGACTCCTTCGCTCATCTGCACGTCCATACCGAGTACTCGATGCTGGACGGGGCGGCGAAGTTGAAGCCCCTGTTCTCCGAGGCCGCGCGGTTGGAGATGCCGGCGGTGGCCATGACCGACCACGGCAACATGTTCGGCGCCTACGAGTTCTACCAGCAGTCCAAGGGCTCGGGGGTCAAGCCGATCATCGGGATCGAGGCCTACGTGGCCCCCGAGTCCCGGTTCCACAAGAAGCGGGTGTTCTGGGGGCGGGCCAGCGGGTCGGACGACGCCTCGGCCGAGGGCGGCAAGGACATCTCCGGTGGCGGCCGCTACCTGCACATGACGATGTTGGCGCAGAACGAGACGGGTCTGCGCAACCTGTTCAAGATGTCGTCCCTGGCCTCCATCGAGGGCTACTACATGAAGCCCCGGATGGACCTGGACCTGATGGCGGAGAACAGCGAGGGCATCATCGTCTCCACGGGCTGCCCCTCGGGGGGTGTGCAGACCCGGTTGCGGCTGGGCCAGGAGAAGGAGGCCATCGACTACGCCGCGAAGCTGCAGGACATCTTCGGCAAGGAGAACGTGTTCCTGGAGCTGATGGACCACGGGGTCTCCATCGAGAAGGAGGTCCGCGACGGTCTGCTCAAGGTGGGGCGGGCGCTGGACATCCCGCCGTTGGTGACCAACGACTCGCACTACGTGTACGAGTCGCAGGCCTCGGCGCACGACGCCCTCCTGGCGGTCGGGGTCGGCAAGAACCTGGACGATCCGACCCGGTTCCGGTTCAACGGCTCGGGCTACTACCTCAAGACGCCGGACGAGATGCGCGGGATCCTGAACTTCGACGAGTGGGCTCAGGGGTGCAGGAACACCCTGCTGATCGCCGAACGCATCGAACCCGACGCCTACGAGGGCGTGTTCGCCGAACGCGACCTCATGCCGACCTTCCCCGTCCCCGAGGGCGAGACCCAGTCCTCCTGGCTGGCCAAGGAGGTCGAGCGGCTGCTCAAGGGGCGTTACCCGGACGGGGTGAGCGACGACGTCCGTAAGCGCGTCGACTTCGAGCTGGGCATCATCAACGAGATGGGGTTCCCGGCGTACTTCCTGGTGGTCTCCGACATCTGCCAGTACGCGCGCAAGGCGGGGATCGCGCTGGGCCCGGGGCGTGGTTCGGCGGCCGGTTCGATGATCGCCTACGTGCTGGGCATCACCGACCTGGACCCGTTGGAGCACGGTCTGCTGTTCGAGCGGTTCCTCAACCCCGAACGTGTGACCATGCCCGATATCGACCTGGACTTCGACGAGCGTCGGCGCGGGGAGATGATCGACTACGTCACCCGCCTGTACGGCGAGGAGCGGGTCGCGCAGATCCTGACCTTCGGCACCATCAAGGCCAAGGCCGCGGTCAAGGACTCCACCCGGATCCTGGGCATGCCCTACTCGGTGGGCGACCAGATCACCAAGGCGTTCCCGGCCGCGGTGGGCGGCAAGGAGATCCCGCTGGACGCGGTGTTCAACACCGAGCACGAGCGCTACAGCGAGACCATCGAGCTGCGCAACCTGGTGGAGAACGACCCCCAGGTGAACAAGGTCATGGAGACCGCCCGGGGTATCGAGGGTCTGACCCGGGGCACGGGTGTGCACGCGGCGGGCGTGATCCTGTCCAAGGAACCCCTGCTCGACGTCATCCCGCTGCACAAGCGCGACACCGACGGCGCCATCATCACCGGCTTCCCCTTCCCTCAGTGCGAGGACATGGGTCTGCTGAAGATGGACTTCCTGGGCCTGCGCAACCTCACGATCATGGACGACGCGGTCAAGTCCATCAAGGAGTCCGAGGGGATCGACATCGATCTGGGGCAGCTGCCCCTGGACGACAAGAAGACCTACGAACTCCTCTCCCGTGGCGACACCCTCGGCGTCTTCCAGCTCGACGGTGGCGCGATGCGCAACCTGCTCAAGCGGATGGAGCCGAAGAAGTTCGGTGACATCGCGGCCGTGCTGTCCCTGTACCGACCCGGTCCGATGGCGGCCAACGCCCACAACGACTACGCCGACCGGTCGAACGGGCGCCAGGAGATCACCCCCATCCACCCGGAGCTCAAGGACGCCCTGGAGCCGATCCTGGGGGAGACCTTCCACCTGCTCGTCTACCAGGAGCAGATCATGGCCATTGCCCAGCAGCTGGCCGGTTACAGCCTGGGCGGCGCCGACCTGATGCGTCGCGCGATGGGTAAGAAGAAGAAGGAGGCCCTGGAGGCGGAGGAGGCCAAGTTCTTCCCCGGCGCGGCCGAGCGCGGCTTCTCCAAGGAGGCCACCCAGGCCCTGTGGGACGTCATGCTGCCCTTCGCAGGCTACGCGTTCAACAAGTCGCACGCCGCCGGGTACGCGCTGGTCTCCTACTGGACCGCCTACCTCAAGGCCAACTATCCCGCGGCCTACATGGCCGCGTTGTTGACCTCGGTCAGTGACGACAAGGACAAGATGGCGGTCTACCTGGCCGAGTGCCGGGCCCAGCACATCAAGGTCCTGCCCCCCGACGTCAACGAATCCGGTCTGCGCTTCACCCCGGTCGGTTCCGACATCCGCTTCGGTATGGGCGCGGTCCGCAACGTGGGCGCCAACGTGGTCAACTCGATCATCAAGACCCGGACCGAGAAGGGCAAGTTCACCTCCTTCACCGACTTCCTGTCCAAGATCGAGCTGGCGGCCTGTAACAAGCGGGTGATCGAATCGCTGATCAAGGCGGGCGGTTTCGACTCCCTGGGCCAGCCCCGGCGGGAGCTGTACCGCCACCACGAGATGGCGGTGGACGGCATGATCAGCTCCAAGAAGCAGGAGGCCCACGGTCAGTTCGACCTGTTCGGGGGCGGGGACGACGGCGACTCCACCCCCATCGGGCTGGACATCCAGTGGGGCGACGAGGAGTGGGATCGCAAGACCAAGCTCGCCTTCGAACGCGAGATGTTGGGTCTGTACGTGTCCAGCCACCCGCTGGCCGGCGCCGAACGGGTGCTGGCCCGTTCCCGGGACGTCCCGATCGCCAAGATCATGGCCGGGGACCTGGCCCGCGAGCGCGGGGAGGTGCGGATCGCGGGGCTGATCTCCAAGGTCGACAAGCGCACCAACAAGGCCGGCAACCAGTGGGCGATCGCCACGGTGGAGGACCTGGACTCCAGCATGGAGGTGCTGTTCTTCCCCAAGACGTATCCGCTGTACGTGGAGGCGTTGCTGGAGGACACCGCGGTCACGGTCAAGGGCCGGCTCAACGACCGTGACGGCACATACTCGATGTTCGCCTCGGAGATGTCGATCCTGGACATCTCCCACATCACCGAGGGCGAACCCCCGGTGCTGCTCACCGTCGACGAGAAGCGGCTCACCCCGGAGCTCATCGGTGATCTGCGTCAGGTGTTGAGCACGCACAAGGGGGAGACCCCGGTGCGGATCCGGGTGGACAACCCGGTGCGTTCGCGTGTCTACGCGGTCGAGCGCTACTCGGTGCGGATCTCCCCGGAGTTCAACGGTGAGGTGAAGAGCCTGCTGGGGGCGTACTCGGTCGACTACTGACCTTCGAGGTCCCGGTAGGGACGCTCCGGCCAGGGCCCTCGTGTGCGGTGTCGCACACGGGGGCCTTTTTCGTGCCGCCCTCTTGCCAGAAGATAGTTAGCGATATATCTTTGAGCTATCGAGACAGTGAACGACTGTCTTGGAATATCTACAGAGAAGAGAACGACATGACAGCCATGGCACTTCCCGGCCCCTGGTCCTGGGGCGGACGACGTTCGGAACGACGCTTCGACCGCTTCATCCCGGGTCGGGACCGACACGACGCCCACACCGCCTCGGACGAGGCATGGATCGACGGGCACCACGGCCCCCACGAGCACCGGGCGGAGGTTCCGGAGCCGCCCCGGCCACCGCATCCTCCGCACCCTCCGTGGGGCAGGGGCCCCGGTGGACCGTTCGGACCCGGAGGCCCCATGGGGCCCGGTGGCCCCTTCGGGCCGGGCGCGCCCTTCGGCCCCGGTGGTTCCTTCGGTCCCGGGGGTTTCCCCGGACATGAGGGGGGACACGGCCGCCGGCGCGGTGGCCCTCGAGCTCGACGGGGCGACGTGCGCACCGGCATCCTCCTGCTCCTGGCGGAGGAGCCGCGCAGCGGATACGAGATCATCCGCGAAGGCCGCGAGCGCAGCGGCGGGGCCTGGCGCCCCAGCTCCGGTTCGGTCTACCCGATGCTCCAGCAGCTGGAGGACGAGGGCCTGATCGAGCAGGTCGCGGGTGAGGGGCGCCGTCGCCCCTACCGGCTCACCGACGAGGGCCGGGCCTACCTGGAGGAACAGGGAGAGGGGCTCACCCCGCCCTGGGAGGCGGGGGCCGACGCTTACGCCGACACCCGGTCGTACTACGAGGAGATCGGCGGCCTGGCCTACCAGCTCGCCGCGGCCGCCTCCCAGGTCGCCCAGGCGGGCACCCCGGAGCAGGTGGAGCGGGCCAAGCGTCTGCTGAACGAGACCCGACGCAACCTCTACCTGATCCTCGCCGAGGAGGAGGACGTCGAAGGCGACGACCCCGACGCGGAACGGGAGGGCTGAGGTCTCACACGGGCTCTTCGCGGGCCCATCGACGAAGGGGTCCGGGACGGTGGATCACCGCCCCGGACCCCTTCGTCGCGTAGCGGTGGCGGGCCTCGAATCCCTAGAGGCCGGTGCGACCGTCGGCGAGCTCTCGGAGCAGGTCCAGATGACCGTTGTGCCGGGCGGTCTCCTCGATCATGTGCGTGATCACCCAGCGCAGGGTGGTGCGTCCTTCCTGAAGGACACGGCGTGAGGAGTTGCCCAGCTCCAGGTGGGAGGTGATCTCCCGCGAGCGGGCGCACTGCTCCTCGTACTCCGCCAACAGTTCGCCGAGGGGGCGTCGGGCTCCGACCCGGAACTCTCCGTCGGGGTCCCGCTCCGAGTACGGGGCCTCGTCCGGCTGGTTGAGCATCACCACCTCGAACCAGAAGGCCTCCACCCAGCGCAGATGGGACACGATCCCGCCGATGGTGGTCATCGGGGAGGTCGGGATCGGAGCGGCCGAGGCGAGTTCCGGGTCCAACCCCGCGCACTTGGCGTGCACCGTGGCGCGATGCCGGTCCAACCAGGCCAGCAGCATCGTCCGTTCGTCGGCGGCCATGGGAGGATCGACACGCTTGAGAAGGGGCACGGGATCGCTCTCGTCGTACATGCGGGTATTGTCCTTCGGGTCGTGTCCGGTATCCACTGGTTTTCGGCAGGTCCGGGCGGAGGGGAGTACACAGGGTGAAGGCGGAGCGCGCCCGCGCGGGTGCTTCGGGGGTGGCACGCGCCCTGATCGTGGCGGCGTGCGTGTTCGGGGCCGTGGCCCTGCTCGGCGCACTGCTGGGGCCCCTCTGGTGGTGGCTGGCGCCCCGCCCCGAGGTGACCGCGCTGGGGGAGGGGGAGATCTTCCCCGGTACCTCCGAGGAGGCCTTCGCGGGAGAGGGCTACTTCGTCGTCATCACCGCGGTGGCCGGGATGATCACCGGCTACCTCTGCTACATGGCCCAGTTCACCCTGGCCGACAGGCGCCTCCAGGACCTGCGCCTGCCTCTGCTCCTGGTGAGCGCCGTGGCGGCCGCCGTGGCCGCGATCCTGGTCTGGCGGATCGGGGTCGCCCTCGACGCACCCGCTCGGGAGATCGTCCTGACCGCCGACCCCGGCGACACCGTCATGGGCGCGCTTCGGCTCCAGGCCACCGCCTTCCTGGTGGTGTGGCCCTTCGTCCACGTCCTTCAATACGGTCTGCTCGACGGCGTCAGCCTGTTGCGCTCCGACCAGCCCGGTGTCCCCGAACCCGAGCCGGCCCCGACCGCCGCTCCGGAACCCGACCCGGGGGAACGGCGGGACTGAGGGCGGTCAAGAACGTCGCGGCGCCTTCTCGTACAACCCGTCGAGCAGGTCGGCGTACTTCTCCTCCACCGCTCGGCGGCGCATCTTCAGACTCGGCGTGATCTCCCCGCCCTCCACGGTCAGCCCGTTCGGCAGGATCGCGAAGTCCTTGATCGTCTCGTGGCGGGGCAGCCCCTTGTTGAGCTCGTCGACGGCCTCCTGGACCATGCGCCTGACCTTCGGCTCCCTGGTCAGCCCGACGTAGTTCAGCGCGCCCAGACCGTTGTTCTCCGCCCACTCCTCGATCGCTTCGGGATCCAGGGCGACCAGGCCCACGCAGTAGGGGCGCCGATCGCCGTGCACGACCAGGTTGCTCGCGTACGGGCACAGGGCCTTGAAACGGTTCTCGATGCTCTGCGGCGCCACGTACTTGCCACCGGAGGTCTTGATCAGCTCCTTCTTGCGGTCGGTGATCCGCAGGTGGCCGTCCTCCAGGGTGCCGATGTCACCGGTCGCGAACCAGCCGTCCTCGGTGAGCACGGCCTCGGTGGCGCCGGACAGGTTGTGGTATCCGCGCATCACCCCGCCACCGCGCAACAGCACCTCGCCGTCCTCCGCGATCTTGACCTCGGTGCCGGGAAGCGGCAGCCCGACGCTGCCGAAACGCGCCTCGCCCGGACGGTTGAGGAAGGAACCGGCGGAGGTCTCGGTCAGCCCGTAGCCCTCCAGGATGGTGATCCCGGCACCGGAGAAGAACCGGCCGATCTCCGGGGCCAGAGGGGCGCTACCGGAGACGAGGAAGCGCAGCCGGTCGCCGAAGCGGGCGCGCAGTCGGGAGAACACGAGTCGGTCGGCGATCCGATGCCGGGCGGCGAGCAGGCCGGTCGGCTCCTCGCCCTTCTCTCGGAGCCGCGCCACCCGGTCTCCCACGTCCGCGGCCCAACGGAAGATCCGGTACTTGGTCTCGCCGCCCTCCCGGGCCTGGGTGACGACCTTGGCGTACACCTTCTCGAAGATGCGAGGGGCGGCGGCCATGAAGGTCGGCCGCACGATGGACAGGTTGTCGACGATGCGGTCCACCCGTCCGTCCACGGCGGTGACGAACCCCAGACGCAACTGGCTCATCTGCATCACCTTGCCGAAGGCGTGGGCCAAGGGCAGCCACAGGAACTGCACGTCGTCGCCGGTGAGCAGCCCCCGCCCCTGAGCGCGCAGCTCCTCGTCCAGGGTCTGGAGCGCCTGGGCCTCGTACAGCCAGTTCGCGTGGTCCAGCCGCACGCCCTTGGGGCGGCCGGTGGTGCCCGAGGTGTAGATCAGGGTGGCCAGGTGTTCGGGGCGGACCGCGGCGACCAGCTCGTCGAACAGCTCCGGGTCCTCGGCGTGCCGACGTGCGCCCAGGGCCTCCAGTTCGTCCAGACCCATGACCCAGTCGTCGTCTCCCCCCGCCGCGCCTTCGAAGGCGATCACCCTGGACAGGCCGGGCATGGCGCCGCGCTGTTCGCGCAGTTTGGCGACCTGTTCGTCGTCCTCGGCGAAGGCCAGCATGCTCCCGGAGTCGGACACGATGTAGGCGAAGTCGGGCGGGGTGGAGGAGGGGTAGATCGTGGTGGAGGCGCCGCCCGCGCACAGGATCGCCAGGTCGGCGAGGATCCATTCGATCCGGGTGTTGGAGGCGATGGCGCATCGGGCCTGGGAGGTCAGGCCGAGGGAGTGCAGCCCCAGGGCCAGGTCGCGCACACGGTCGCGCGCCTGGTTCCAGGTCAGGGTCCGCCAGGTCTCGGGGCCGCCGTCGGGGGAGGGGACGGGGTGGGTGAACGCCTCCCGCGTGCCGGATTCGGCGACGCGGGAGGCGAACATGTCGGGGATGGATCGGTAGGGGGATGAGGTGTCGGGCATGTCACAAAGCTACCCCCGGGTAGGGGGGTGGGCAACAGTCCGTGGGCGACTGTGCGCAGGTCCACCGCCCCTTGTGCGACACGGCTTCGACCCTCGTGGTGGGGCTCACCCGACGCTCGCGCTCAGGCCTCAGGGAGCGGCGATGGGAGCGGTGACCGCCTCGGTCAGCGCGATCAGGTCCGCGGGCGCCAGTTCCATCTGGAGCCCCCGCCGTCCGGCGGAGACGTAGACCGAGACCAGCGAGGTGACCGACGAGTCGATGACGGTGCGCAGCCTCTTGCGCTGCCCCAGGGGGCTGATGCCTCCGCGGACGTACCCGGTGATCTTCTCGGCACGGGCCGGATCGGCCATGGTCGCCTTCTTGCCGCCGACCGCGGCGGCCAGTGCCTTGAGGTCGAGGGAGCCGGCGACCGGCACCACCCCGACGGTGAACACACCGTCCACCTCGGCGACCAGGGTCTTGAACACCCGATGGCGCGGCACTCCCAGAGCGTCCGCGGCGTCGGCCCCGTAGGAGTGCCCGTCGCTCTCCTCGGGCGCCTCATAGGGGTGCAGGGTGTAGGTGGTCTTGGTCCGACCCGCGGCCACGGTAGCGGGCGTGGCTTTTCCACTCATGGGTCACCTCGGCTTTCCACATAGGGATCTAGTTGAAGGAGACGCCGTTGTCGAGGAAGGGACCCGCGGGGAGGTTGGGCAGGGTGGGGGCGGTCACGATGCGATTCTCCCTGCGGAGGAAACGAGCCGCCACCGCCAGCCGGGTCGCGGCGTCCTCGGCCTCCAACAGGCGTTGTTTCTCGGCGGGATCCAGCACGATCGAGGCCGCCACCGTGTGTGACAGGGCCACCGGATCCCGGGGCAGGTCGCGCGAGGTCTCCGGAGCCATACCGATCTCCGACAAGCGGCCACGGTACACCTCATAGAGGTCGCGCACCCGTTCGGCGTGCTCCTCGGCGTCCGGCCCCATGGCCTCGGGGAGCAGCGTCACCGAGGCGCTGGAGTACTCGTCCGGGGAGGAGGCGTCGACCTCCGGCAGGTCGTCGATCCGGAACCGTGTACCGCCCTCGACGACCAGGTCGTAGCGCCCGTCCTCGTAGGTGCGCACGTCGCGGACGACCGCGGTGCAGCCGACGGGGCTCACCAGCGGCAGGGTCGGACGGCCTCCGCCCCCCGCGGTGCCGGGCACCCCGCTATCGGTGCCGCCGGCGCCCTGCCCCGACTCGCTCGCCACCTCGTGACCGAGTTCGATCCACACCGTTCCGAAACGCACGGGTCCGCGTTCGCGTCCGCCGACCTCGCCACCGGCCAGGGTCGGGCCGAGCAGCTCCGAGACCAGCCTCCGGTACCGGTGCTCGAAGACGTGCAGCGGGATGGTCATCCCCGGGAACAACACGGTGTTCAGCGGGAAGATCGGCAGGGCCTCAGGCATGGTCCCAGTATGCCGCCGGTTCGAGGTCCGAAGAGTCCCGGCGTTGTCGGAACGGTGTGTCGCGCCCCTCTCCCCGGGTCCCGGCGCGGACACGACGAGGCCCCGCCCGGGTTCGGGCGGGGCCTCGGGGCACGAGGGGCATCGGTCGTCAGGAGACGGACGGGCCGGCGGTCCCGGGCGTGTTCTGACCGCCCTCGGTCTCACTGGGCATGTCGCGGGCCACGAAGGTCTCCACGTCGAAGAGGTTGCCGTTCGAACGGTCGACGACGTTGAGCAGAGTCGACATCTTGGCGACCTCCTCGACCTGCTCCTGGATGAACCACTGGAGGAACTGTTCCCCGGTGTAGTCCTCCTCGTCGCGGGCGACCTTGGCCAGACGCTGGAACTGGTCGCTCACCTGACGTTCCTGACGCAGCGCCAGCGCGACCAGATCACGGGTGGCGGAGAAATCGGTCTCGATCTCGTCCACGCCGGGAAGGGCGAACGACACGTCGTTGTCGAGCAGGTACCGCACGATCATCATCGCGTGGTCGCGCTCTTCGAGGGACTGCTCGTAGAAGACCCTGGCCAGCTGGGGCAGGTCCTGGTCGTCGAACCAGGCGGCGATCGCCACGTACTGGTGCGAGGCGGTGAACTCGTGCCGCACCTGGTCGACGAGGAGACGGTGGAACTTGGAAAGGTTGCTATCGCCGGTCTTGGTGGAAGTCATGTCACCAATATAGACCATCGAATGGCATTTGCGAAACGTCAGAAAAGGCGTGTGAATTTGTTAGGCAAGCCTTTCAAAAGCTTCATTAGGTAAGGTGATCCAAAGTAAGGGGAAGCTTATTGGCGAAGCGTTCGGGACTTTTGTCGCGCGATGCTCGCCACGACCTCGGTCGCGGGGTTCGCGCCGGTCGGAGCGGTGTGGTGTCCATCATTCGGACTCCACCGGCCCCGATCCGGCCCAGGGCCCCTAGACTGGGGCCGTGATCAGTCGAATCGACCTCCGAGGTTCCCAGGACGACCCGCGCGACTCCCTTCCGCGCGCCGAAATCGATGTGGCGGACGCCACCGAACGCGTCCGTCCCATCTGTGATGACGTACGCCATCGCGGAACCGAGGCCCTGATCGAACTCACCGAGCGCTTCGACGGTGTGCGGCTCACCGACATCCGCGTCCCCAAGGACGCCCTCGACCGCGCCCTCACCGAACTCGACCCCCGGGTGCGCGCCGCCCTGGAGGAGTCCATCCGGCGCGCCCGCAAGGTCCACTCCGCCCAACGGCGTGAGGACCACACCACCCGCGTGGTGCCCGGCGGCACCGTCACCGAGAAGTGGATCCCGGTCGACCGGGTCGGCCTCTACGTGCCGGGCGGACGGGCCGTCTACCCCTCCAGCGTCATCATGAACGTCGTCCCCGCCCAAGAGGCGGGCGTGTCCTCCCTGGCGGTCACCTCACCGCCCCAGAAGGACTTCGGCGGCTTGCCCCACCCGACGATCCTCGCCGCCTGCGCCCTGCTCGGCGTCGAGGAGGTCTACGCGGTCGGCGGAGCCCAGGCCGTGGCGATGTTCGCCCACGGCACCGAGGACTGCCCGCGCGCGGACATGGTCACCGGCCCCGGGAACATCTGGGTCGCCGCCGCCAAGCGCCTGCTCAAGGGCATCATCGGTATCGACGCCGAGGCCGGCCCCACCGAGATCGCGGTTCTGGCCGACCACACCGCCGACCCCGACCACGTCGCCGCCGACCTCATCAGTCAGGCCGAGCACGACGTCGTCGCCGCCTCCGTCCTGGTGACCCCGGACGAGGCCCTGGCCGACGCGGTCACCGAACGTCTCGCCGTGCGCGCCGCCGCCACCCGGCACAGCGAGCGTGTCCTGGAGGCCCTGGCGGGTCCCCAGTCCGGCATCGTCCTGGTCGACGACCTCGAACAGGGCCTGGCCGTCGTCAACGCCTACGCCGCGGAACACCTGGAGGTCATCACCGACCAGGCGTCCGTGTGGGCCGACCGGGTGCGCAACGCCGGGGCGATCTTCGTCGGGCCGCACTCCCCGGTCTCGCTCGGCGACTACGCCGCCGGCTCCAACCACGTCCTCCCCACGGGGGGCTGCGCCTGCCACAGCGGCGGGCTGAGCGTGCAGACCTTCCTGCGCGGGGTGCACGTCGTCGAATACGACCGCGACGCGCTGGCCGACGTCGCCCACCATGTCATCACCCTGGCCGAGGCCGAGGACCTGCCCGCCCACGGCGAGGCGATCGCCGCCCGGGTCGGGCACGGCGACGACCGGGACTGAGACCGACCACACCCGACGGAGCGGGCGGACCGACCGGAGCTCCCCGACCACCAGAGTCACAGGAGACGTCGGCCGCCCCTCCCACCACCGACCACGAGTGTGAGACCAGTGAGCTTCACCCTGAACGACCTTCCGCTCCGCGACGATCTGCGGGGACGCTCTCCCTACGGTGCCCCCCAGCTGGACGTGCCGGTGGTCCTCAACACCAACGAGAACCCGCACGCCCCCTCGCCGGCCCTGGCCAAGGCCCTGGCCGAGGCGGTCGCCGACACCGCGACCGGGCTCAACCGCTACCCGGACCGGGACGCCCTCCGCCTGCGCGAGGAACTGGCCGCCTACCTCGGCCACGGTCTGACCGCCGCCGGCGTATGGGCGGCCAACGGCTCCAACGAGATCCTCCAGCAGCTGCTCCAGGCCTTCGGCGGCCCCGGTCGCACCGCGATGGGCTTCGAGCCCTCCTACTCCATGCACCCGATCATCTCCAGGGGCACCGGAACCGCGTGGGTCTCGGTGCCGCGCGACGCCGACTTCCGTATCGACGTCGACGCCGCCTTGGAGGCGATCGCCGAACACCGGCCCAGCGTCGTCTTCCTCACCTCGCCCAACAACCCCACCGGGACCGCCCTGGAACTCGCCGACATCGAGCGTGTCGCCCGGGCCGCCCCCGGCGTGGTCGTCGTGGACGAGGCCTACGCCGAGTTCCGGCGGGAGGGCACGCCCAGCGCACTCACCCTGCTCGACGAGCACCCCCGGATCATCGTCTCCCGGACCATGTCCAAGGCCTTCGCCCTGGCCGGAGCGCGCGTGGGCTACCTCGCGGCGCACCCCGCCGTGGTCGACGCCCTCCAGCTGGTCCGGCTGCCCTACCACCTGTCGGCCGTCACCCAGACGGTGGCCCTCACCGCGCTCGAATACTCGGGCGAGCTGCTCGGAGCCGTCGCCGACCTGCGCCGCGAACGCGACTCGCTCGTCGACTGGCTGCGCTCGGAGGGCTTCTCGGTCGCCGACTCCGACGCCAACTTCGTCCTCTTCGGAGAGTTCGAGGACCGCAACCTGGTCTGGCGTCGGATGCTCGACCGGCAGGTCCTCATCCGCGAGGTCGGTCCGCCCGGCTGGCTGCGCGTCACCGTCGGCACACCGGAGGAGATGGTCGCCTTCCGCGACGCCCTCCTGAAGGCCACCGGCCGCTGACCCGCCCCTTCCACGTCCCACCGTTCTCCTCGAAAGAGATCATCATGAGCCGCACCGGGCGCGTCGAACGCGCAACCAAGGAAACCAAGGTCCTGGTCGAGGTCGACCTGGACGGCACCGGGATCGCCGACGTCTCCACCGGCGTGGGCTTCTTCGACCACATGCTCGACCAGCTCGCCAAGCACGGCCTGTTCGACCTGACCGTGCGCACCGAGGGCGACCTGCACATCGACTCGCACCACACCATGGAGGACACCGCCCTGGCCCTGGGCGCCGCCTTCCGCGAGGCGCTCGGCGACCGCGCCGGCATCCGCCGCTTCGCCGACGCGAAGGTGCCCCTGGACGAGGCGCTGGCCGAGGTCACCGTCGACGTCTCCGGCCGTCCCTACCTTGTGCACACCGAGCCCGAGGGCATGGCCCCGGTGATCGGTCGCGACTACGACACCACCATGACCCGGCACATCTTCGAGTCCTTCGTGGCCCAGGCGCGCGTGGCCCTGCACATCCACGTGCCCTACGGCCGCAACGCCCACCACATCGTCGAGGCCCAGTTCAAGGCCTTCGCCCGGGCCCTGCGCGTGGCCACCGAGAAGGACCCGAGGGTCACCGGCGTCCCCTCCACCAAGGGCGTCCTGTAGATGGACACCGACCTCTGGGGACTGCTCCTCATCGTCTTCGGCGGCTTCCTCGCGGGCGGTGTCTACGTGCTGTGGAACAAGAACCGCCTGATCGCCGTCGCCCTGGCCGGATGTGTCGTGCTCGCCGTGGTTTCCGGCGCGCTGCGGCTCGGCTACCTCTAGAAAGGCACCCTCGATGTCCTCACGCGTGGTGGTCCTCGACTACGGATCGGGCAACCTGCGTTCGGCCCAGCGCGCCATGGAACGCACCGGCGCCGACGTCACCGTCACCTCCGACCCGCGCGTCGCCCTGGAGGCCGACGGGCTCGTCGTCCCCGGGGTGGGCGCCTTCAGCGCCTGCATGGCCAGCCTCAAGGCCGCGGGCGGAGACCGCGTCATCGGTCGCCGTGTGGCCGGAGGCCGGCCGGTCCTCGGGATCTGCGTGGGAATGCAGGTCCTCTTCGACCGGGGTGTCGAGCAGGCCGACGTCCATTCCGAGGATCGGGCCACGGAGGGCTGTGGAGAGTGGCCCGGCACGGTCGAGCGGCTCCGCGCCCCCGTGGTGCCCCACATGGGCTGGAACACCGTCACACCGCCCGAGGGCACGCGGCTGTTCGCCGACGTCGACCCCGAGGAGCGCTTCTACTTCGTGCACTCCTACGCGGTACGTCACTGGGAGTTCGTCGCCTCCAGCGAGCGGATCCCGGCACCCCGGGTGACCTGGGCCGAACACGGCGAGCCCTTCGTGGCCGCCGTGGAGAACGGCCCGCTGAGCGCCACCCAGTTCCACCCGGAGAAGTCGGGCGACGCCGGGGCGCGGGTCCTGGCCAACTGGGTCGCCACCCTGTGACGACGCCGGTCGGGGCCACCCGCCCACCGGCCCGTGTTCGGGACCCCGAACACGAGAGCACCTCCATCCAGTACCGAACCGAGCACGAGAAGGCATGATGACCGGCGAGCACACTCCGTCGACCCCCGCACTCGAACTGCTGCCGGCCGTGGACGTCGCGGGCGGACAGGCCGTCCAGCTCGTCCAGGGCAAGGCGGGTACCGGCGGGCGGTACGGCGACCCCTTCAAGGCCGCCGAGGCCTGGCAGAACGCCGGCGCCGAGTGGGTCCACCTCGTGGACCTGGACGCCGCCTTCGGGCGCGGCGAGAATCGCGAACTGTTGCGCGACATCGTGGGCCGTCTCGACATCAAGGTCGAGATGTCCGGCGGGATCCGTGACGACGAGTCCCTGAAGGCCGCCCTGGACACCGGCTGCGCCCGGGTGAACATCGGCACCGCGGCCCTGGAGAACCCGGAGTGGTGCGCCCGGATCATCGCGGACCACGGGGACAGGATCGCCATCGGTCTGGACGTCCGTGGCACCACCCTGGCGGCCCGGGGCTGGACGCGCGACGGCGGCGACCTCTTCCAGACCCTGGAGCGTCTGGAGGCCGAGGGCTGCGCCCGTTACGTCGTCACCGACGTCAACAAGGACGGCACCCTCAAGGGCCCCAACCTGGACCTGCTGCGCACCGTGTGCGAGCACACCGACAAGCCGGTGGTGGCCAGCGGCGGCGTGTCGAGCCTCGCCGACCTGGAGGCCCTGTCCACCCTGGTCCCGGTCGGTGTGGAGGGCGCCATCATGGGCACCGCGCTGTACGAGGGCGCCTTCACCCTGGAGGACGCCCTGGCCCTGGTGAAGGGCGGTCGGCGGTGAGCCTGGCCATCCGGGTCATCCCCTGCCTGGACGTGGACGACGGCCGGGTCGTCAAGGGCGTCAACTTCGAGAACCTGCGCGACGCCGGGGATCCCGTGGAACTGGCGGGCACCTATGACGCGGGCGGCGCCGACGAGCTGACCTTCCTGGACGTGACCGCCTCCAGCGGGGACCGGGAGACCACCTACGACGTCGTGCGTCGCACCGCCGACCAGGTGTTCATCCCGTTGACCGTCGGCGGCGGGGTGCGTTCCACCGAGGACGTGGACCGACTCCTGCGCGCCGGCGCCGACAAGGTGGGGGTCAACACCGCGGCCATCGCGCGGCCGGAGCTGATCGAGGAGATCGCCGAGCGCTTCGGTCGGCAGGTCCTGGTGCTCTCCGCCGACGTGCGTCGGGTCCGTGAGGGCGACGCCCCCACGCCCAGCGGTTTCGAGGTCACCACGCACGGCGGCCGTCGCGGAACCGGGCTCGACGCCCTCGAGTGGTGCGAGCGTGCGGCCGAGCTGGGAGCGGGGGAGATCCTCCTCAACTCCATGGACGCCGACGGCACCAAGGCCGGGTTCGACCTGGAACTGATCAGGGGGGTCCGGGCCCGTGTGGACGTGCCCCTGATCGCCTCGGGCGGAGCCGGGGCCGTGGAGCACTTCGTTCCCGCCGTCGAGGCCGGGGCCGACGCGCTGCTGGCGGCGACCGTCTTCCACTTCGGCGAGTTCACCATCGCCGACGTGAAACGGAGCCTGCGCGAGGCCGGACACCCGGTTCGTTAGGTGAAGAGGTGAAGGGGCCGGGTCGGAGACGAGCCGGCCCCTTCTGGTGACCTGGTGGCCTTGTGGGGGGACGAATCATCCCAGGTCAGGGCAGTTCTAAAGCGAAGATAAACGCGGAGGGTGATTGTCGCGTGGCGCAGGGTCGTCTTTCTTGTGCTCCGTGTGAGCATGCTGTCGTCTCAGTCACTCGACAGGGGAGTCAGAACCCATCATGCCCGAGCAGCTCACCAGTGGAATCGCTCGTCGCGTCGCGTCCCTGGCCACGGCGGGGGCCTTCGCCCTCGGCAGCGTGGTCATGCTCGCCCCGCCCGCGGCCGCGGACGACTACGAGCGGACCCCGGTGGAGATCATCAGCCAGATCGAGGCGAGGTCATGGCCTCAGTACTCGGTCGGTAACCCCGGCCCGAACGTCGACGTCCAGGCCGCCCTGCTCTTCCTCAACGGCCTCGGTTACATCACCCAGAACCCGGGCTGCCTCTACAACGACCGGGCCGAATCGACGGTTCGGAACTTCGAACGTCGTGAGGGGATCACCGTCAACGGTGTCCTGGACTCGACCACCTGGGTGAAGATCCGGAACATGCACTTCCCGACGGAGGCCGACGCCTACAAGCGCGGTGACCGCGGTTGGGGCGTCCTCGCCGTCAAGGTGCTGCTGAACTCCAAGTACAACGCGGGCCTCTCGCTCCACGAGTACTACGACGCCGCCACCGAGAACGCGGTCAGGAACGCCCAGCGCAGTCTCGGCATCGGTGTCGACGGCGCGTTCGGTCGCCTGACCTACAAGGGCACCATCACCGCCCCGGGCGGTAGCACGTGCCAGAACCTGCCGCGGATCGCCCAGGACGAGCGGCCCGCCGCGGACGCCGAGTCCGAGGCCGTCGAGCGTCCGGTTCGGGAGGGTGCTCCGGAGGCCGCGCAGAAGCCGGCCGAGGTGGTCGCCCCCGAGGAGGCCGTGCGCGAAACGGTCGAGGAGGAGGCTCCGGAGGTCGCGGAGAAGTCCGTCGAGGCTCCGGCCGGTGAGGCCGAGCGGGTGCGCGGTTACTAGCCGGTCCGCCGTCTTTCCGTAGTTCTCGACGCACGAGGCCCGGGTCCCCGTGAGGGCGGCCCGGGCCTTCGCCGTTCCGACCGTCCGGACGTGACCGAAAGTTACACATGCGTGGCGCTGGGTTAACTCCCTCGTGATCCGTGTGAGCATGCTGTCGTCTCAGTCACACGATAAGGAGTCGACGCCCATCATGTCCGAGCAGTTCAGCAGCGGTATCGCCCGACGGGCCGTCTCCCTGGCCACGGCCGGCGCCTTCGTCTTCGGGGGCATGTTCATGCTCGCCCCGACCGCCTCGGCGGACGACCTCGACCGCACCCCGGCGGAGGTCATCGAGCAGATCGAGGCCAGAGCCTGGCCCGAGTGGTCGGTCGACAACCCCGGACCGAACATCGACATCCTGGCCGCCCAGTACTTCCTGAGCCACCTGGGCTTCGAGACCGAGCGGCCCGGCTGCCTGTTCACCGAGGAGGTCGAGGCGACCGTCATCGCGTTCGAGGAGGACGCGGGGACGATTCCGGTCGACGGTGTCCTGGACGTGGACACCTGGGTGAAGATGCGCAACGAGCTCTTCCCGTCGGAGGCGGACGGCATTCGCCCCGGTGACCAGGGTGACGCGGTCCGTGCCCTCCAGTCGCTGTTGAACGGCAAGTACGACGCCGGTCTCGACATCGACGGCTTCTACGGCCCCGAGACCGAGGAGGCCGTCAGGGAGGTCCAGCGGGGCGCCGGTATCGGGGTCGACGGTATCTACGGCCGTCTGACCTTCAAGGAGACCATCACCGAGCAGGTCGAGAACGGGTGCGTGAGCATCCCGGAGCTCACGGAGCGCCCGGTCGAAGCTCCGGCCGAGGAGGTCGTTCCGGAGGCTCCCGCCACCGTGGACCAGCCGATCGAGGCCCCGGCCCAGGAGGTCGCTCCGGAGGCCCCGGCCCAGGAGACCGCCCCCGAGGCCCCGGCCGCCGTGGACCAGCCGATGGACGCCCCCGCCGCAGAGGTCGAGGGCGCGCGCGGCTGACCGACCGGTCGTCACGTTCCGCGCCTCGGGCCCGGCTCCTCTACGAGAGGGGCCGGGCCCCCGCCATGTCCCGGACACCCGAAGCGGTCGGCCCGGAACCGGGCCGGCCGGGCGGAGGGGCCGAGACGGATGGGGCCGTCGCACGTACCCGCCCTTCGCGCCCCGTTCACCGATTTGTGCCCGGAGCGGACGGAATAGCAAGAACCGGACTCGCGCTGAAACAATCCGGTGGAAGCTGTCGGAGCCGCTGGATAGGTTGTGGCCCGACACGCCCCGAGACCTCCCCCGGCACCCCGGGGCCTTCGGGGTGCGGGAACACCCGACCGACCGGTCACGGAACAGGAAGCGGGGGCGTATGGCTCAGGGCAGCACGGCGACGAGTCCGAAGGAGCGGGAGGAGGAACGCGAACCCGGCTCCGGAACCCGGGACCGGCCCGACCTCGACGAGGCGAACCGGCACAAGAAGGTCTTCGGACGGGGGATGCGGGTCCTGTGGGTCGCCGCCCGGACCGAACCCTGGATCTTCCTGGCCGCCGTCGGCGGGGCCATGCTCCACGCCGCCGTCACCGTCGGCTCGGCGTCCGTCCTCGGCCACATCACCGACGCGACCATCATCCCCGCCTTCTCCTCGGGTGAGACCACCGCCGCCGCGCTGACCATGGCGGCCGCCCTCCTGCTGGCCGTCGGTCTGGGCAAGGCCGTCGGGCTGGCGCTGCGCCGCCTGCTCGCCGGCCTCATGCAGTTCCGCATGCAGGCCCGCTACCGGCGCTCCGTGGCCCGCAAGTACCTCGAGCTCCCGCTGGCCTGGCACCACCGCCACCCCACCGGACAACTCCTCTCCAACGCCAACGCCGACGTCGAGGCCGCCTGGCAGCCCCTGGCGCCCCTGCCCATGGTGGTCGGCAGCGTGTTCATGCTGTTCATCGCCGCCGTCGCCATGATCGTCACCGACCCGATCCTGGCCCTGGTCGCCTTCGTCGTCTTCCCCGCCCTGGCCGCCGCCAACGTCGTCTTCCAACGCCGTGTCTCCCCGATGGCCTCCCACGCCCAGGCCCTGCGGGCCGAGGTCAGCGGTGTGGCCCACGAGTCCTTCGACGGCGCCCTCGTCGTCAAGACCCTCGGCCGGGAGGACACCGAGACCGAACGCTTCACGCACGCCGCCCACCGTCTGCGCGACGCGCTCATCCAGGTCGGACGCATGCGCTCCATGTTCGACCCCTTCATGGAGGCGCTGCCCAACCTCGGTGTCCTCGCCGTCCTCCTCCTGGGCATGTGGCGCCTGTCCACGGGCGCCATCGAACCCGGCGACCTCGTCCAGATCGCCTTCCTCTTCACCCTGCTCGCCCTGCCCATCCGCTCCTTCGGATGGCTCTTGGGCGACCTGCCCCGCAGCGTCGTGGGCTGGGACCGCGTCCAGTCGGTCCTGAGGTCCGACGGGGCGATGGTCTACGGGGACCGCGTCCTGGAACCCTCGAACCGAGGCCTGGCCCTGAGCGCCCGCGACGTCACCTTCTCCTACGCCGACTCCTACGATGTCGACGGCCGCGACCTCATGGCCGACACCGACGAGGGGGCCCGCACCACCGTCCTCGACGGGGTGGACCTCGACATCGCGCCGGGGCGCACCGTCGCCATCGTCGGTCCCACCGGCTCGGGCAAGTCCACGCTCACCACCGTCCTGATGCGCCTGGTCGACCCCGACACCGGCTCCGTCTCCTACGACGACGTCGACCTGCGCGACCTGGCCCGCGACCAGGTGCCACGGCACGCCGCGCTCGTCCCCCAGGGCACCTTCGTGTTCGAGGACACCGTCCGCGACAACATCGCCCTCGGCGAGGACGTCGACGACGCCCAGGTCTGGGCCGCCCTGCGCCTGGCCCGCGCCGACGGCTTCATCAGCGCCCTCGACGGCGGCCTCGACGCCGAACTGGGGGAGAAGGGCACCACCCTCTCCGGAGGGCAACGCCAACGTCTGGCGCTGGCCCGCGCCATCGTCCGCAGGCCCCGGCTCCTGATCCTGGACGACGCGACCTCCGCGGTCGACCCGCAGATCGAGGCCCAGATCCTCTCCGGGCTCCGGGAACGCGACTCCTCCGCCACCGTGGTCGTGGTCGCCTACCGTCGCGCCACCATCGAGCTCGCCGACGAGGTGCTCTACATGGAGAAGGGGCGGATCCTGGCCCGCGGGACCCACGACGAACTCCTCACCGCCTCACCCGGCTACAACCGGCTGGTCACCGCCTACGAACGCGCCTCCGCCGAGAACGAGGCCGAACGCGAACCCCTCCCGGAGGAGCCCGCGCCGATCGAACCCCACCGCCGTGAGAGGGACGGCGACGCCACCGAGGAGAGCAGCCGATGAGCGTACCCACACGTCCCCGCACCGACGAGGGTCCGGAGGAGGGGCACGAGGAGCGCGGCCCCGAACGGGATCCGGTCCTGTCCCTGCACCAGAGCCGGGACGGCGCGATCGACACCCTCAAACGAGGCCTGAGGCTGTCCCCGGAGTTCGCCAAGGGTCTGTGGCTCACCCTGATCTTCGCCCTGGTCGCGACCGCGGGCAAGGTCATCGTCCCCATCGCCGTCCAGCAGATCATCGACAACGGTCTCACCGGGAGCGGCGGCCCCGACCTGGGATTCGTCACCCGCATGGTGGCGACCTGCGCGGCGCTGCTGGTCGTCACCATGATCTGCTCCTACCTGATGAACGTGCGCCTGTACCGGGCCACCGAGTCCGGGCTGGCGACCCTGCGCCGCAAGGCCTTCCGGCACGTCCACGACCTGTCCGTCCTGACCCAGAACAGTGAGCGCAAGGGCGCCCTGGTCTCCCGGGTCACCGGCGACGTCGACCAGATCAGCCACTTCATGCAGTGGGGCGGGCTGCTCCTGCTGGTCAGCACCGGTCAGCTCCTCGTCGCCACCGTCTTGATGGCGGTCTACTCCTGGCAGCTCACCATCGTCGTGTGGGTCTGCTTCCTGCCGCTGCTCTTCGGCGTGCGCTGGCTCCAGAAGCTGCTGTCCAAGGCCTACCTCAAGGTCCGCGAACGTACCGGCGACATGCTCGGCGCGGTCGGCGAGACCGTCATGGGGGCCTCCGTCATCCGCGCCCACGGCATCGAGGCGCGCACCGCCGAACGCATCGACACCACCGTCCTGGCCACGCGCGGGGCCCAGGTCAAGGCGCAGCGTCTGTCCATGGCGGTCTCGCCCTTCGCCGAGATCGTCGCCGCCATCGCCAACGCGGCCGTGGTCCTGGCCGGTGTGCGGCTCGGGCTCGGAGGAGATCTGACCGCGGGTCAGCTCATCGCCTTCCTCTTCCTCATGACCCTGTTCATCCAGCCCATGATGATGGCCACCGAGATCTTCAACGAGGCGCAGAACGCCATCGCCGGATGGCGGCGCGTCCTGGGGGTCCTGGACACCGTTCCCGACATCGCCGATCCCGGCGAGGCCGGTCGCGTCCTGCCGCGCGGCCCGGTCCGGGTCGACTTCGACCGGGTCACCTACTCCTATCCCGAGGGGCCCGTGGTCCTGGACGACGTCGGTGTCCGGATCACCCCGGGCACCCGGGTGGCGGTCGTCGGCGAGACCGGGTCGGGCAAGACCACCTTCGTCAAACTCCTCACCCGGCTGATGGACCCCGAGAGCGGGACCGTCCGTCTGGACGGGGTCGACCTGAGGGAGGTCGCCTTCTCCTCCCTGCGAAGCCGTGTCGTCATGGTCCCGCAGGAGGGTTTCCTGTTCGACAGCTCTTTGGGCGACAACATCCGCTTCGCCCGGCCCGAGAGCACCGACGCCGAACTGGAGACCGCCATCACCGAGCTCGGTCTCGCCGAATGGCTGGGCGGACTCGCCCACGGTCTGGACACACCGGTCGGTCAGCGCGGCGAATCCCTGTCGGCGGGCGAGCGGCAGCTCGTCGCCCTGGTCCGCGCCTACATCGCCGATCCGGACCTGTTGGTGCTGGACGAGGCCACCTCGGCGGTCGACCCGCACACGGAGATGCGCATCCAGGGCGCCCTGGACCGGTTGACCCGAGGCCGCACCTCGGTCGCGATCGCCCACCGGCTCTCCACCGCCGAGGCCGCCGACCGGGTCCTGGTCTTCGACGCCGGTCGGATCGTGCAGAGCGGAACCCACGAAGAGCTGGTCGGCCGGCCGGGCGTGTACGCCGACCTCTACGCCTCCTGGATCCGGTCCTCCGCCTGATCACGCCCGGACCGTCCGTACCCGGCTCCTCGGAGACGGGCGGTCCGGGACGGCCGGTGCTCAGCGGTCCGTCCGGGCCCACCAATGCGCGGCCAGGAGTTCGGGCACCAACGGTTCGGTGAGCAGACGCACGTCCGGGGCCTGTTTGTTCGCTTTTCCCTGTACGTAGACCGTCGAGGTCGCGCACCGGGACCTGGATCGTTTCGAGATCCGTATTCGTTGCGAAGGGTTCTCAAAGAAACGAGTGGGTGCCGAGGGGTACCGCTCCTTGCTGTGGTCGTGAAACGGTCGACCACAGCCTGTACGCAGGTCTCGAACCGGTGTCCCCGAGTCGATGGTGTGACCTGCCTGTGCTTCGGGAGCAAGGGGCTACTCTGCAGCTGAAGGTGAGAACAGGCTCCCTGATCCACCTTGTTTGGCCCCGAGATGGCCGAATCCGGACAGGGGATCTAGTTTGGGTGTGCATAGCCGCAGCTCAGCGTTGGTGTGTTCATGTAGGTTCGTCTGCTTATGTTCATCTTGTCCTGTTTTGGTGGAGGGTGTTGGTAGGGTTCAAGTGCTTGATTGTAGACATTGAATTATTTCTTTGAAGGGTGATTTTAATGGATGCAGTGCACGCTTGGAAGAGCCCCCGCTACCGTGAAGAATTGGCTGCAGCTGGAGTTGAAGTTCCGGAACACCCGTCCGGTTCGTCGAATGTTCGGATGCTGACCGACACCGAGTTGGGTGCGGTCAACGGCGCTATCACCGGTTCGAAATGCATTGTTTCGGCTGTTGGTACCGGGTGGTGTGCGGCTACCTACGTGTTTGATTGCTAGGTAATCGACATGCGTACCCGGCGTTGATTTTTAGATCAAGTCATTTCGGATGTACGGTCTAGATTAATTTGAGTGGCCGATGTTTTCAGCGTCGGCCACTTTTCTTTGGAGTGATGATGAAGAAGTTCTCTATCTTGAAGTCTGATTGGCAAAGGGCTCTCTATGTTCATGAAAGAGGTGATTGTTTTCTCCTTTCAGAGGAGGAGAGGAGGTGGCAGAAGAAAAAATGGGAGGAGGCTGTAGGGGAGAAAGAATTTTCTTCAACCCTTCATTCTATGGGTTTTGATGCTCCGCTTCTGATGGGAGTTTTTGATGGTGGGGCAGAGAATAGAGAGGGGGATGCCAAGGAGCCTGAGTGGGTTTCTCGTGTTGCTCATTTCTGGTCCTTGGGTTCTGATCTCGGTGGAGAGAGTTTTCTTCTCGGCGTAGAAGAGATGGGCACCGTACGGGCTGCGGAAGAACTCATTTGGGGTTACCAGGTTCAGGTGGCGAGAGACCTCAGAAAGATTGTTTCAGGGATTCCTGAACTTTCGAGTTTGCCCAGTATAATGCTATCCAGATTTCCCATTCAAGAAATAAAGAAGCTCATGCTCCAGACCTATGTACTGGAGCTCAATGTTGCCAGATTGGAAGGCCGCCTTGATGGGCATGATTCTAGAGAGAGGTTTAAAAAATTCAACCAGATCCAGTCGGATGTGGAGTACAAAAAATCCTTCTGGGGAGAGTATCCGGTTCTTCTTAGAAAGATCGAGTTGCTCCTCCATGATTGGAGGGGAGTGGTGTCTGAATTTACCGAAAGACTTGTTTTTGATGCGCCGTTCCTGCGTGAAAAATTTGATATCGATCCGAGTTGTTTGTCGGATGTTTATTTTGGCGCGGGTGACAGGCACAGGTCCGGAAGAAGCGTTGCTGTAGTTGACTTCGGGGGCTCTAAGCTCGTTTACAAACCGAAATCTCTCAAATCTGATGAAATTTGGAACGATGTTCTTGAATGGGTGAATGATCTTTCACCCCGGGTTGCACTACTGAAGGTGAAATCGTGGGATAGGGGTGATTATGGATGGATGGATCATGTCTCACCTCGAGCAGTCTCCTCCGAAAAAGAGGCGGAAGATTATTACTGGCGTGGCGGAGCTCTTCTTGCACTTCTCCATGCACTTTGCGCTACGGATATGCACTATGAAAATGTGATCGCATGTGGAGACAGTCCGACTATTATCGATTTTGAAACTCTTTTCCATCATCCTTACGTAATGGAGGAGAAGAGGCCGGAAAAAAATCTTATTGAAAATTCCGTGATCAACACCGGACTTCTTCCTCAGGCTGTTGTGATGGAGTCGGACAGTGGTCCTTATGCATTTGAAATGAGTGCATTCGGATCAAAGAAGGGGCGTGGTAGGTTCTCATCTCCTGTTCCTCAAGGTGTCGGCACCGATGAGATGATCATATCTCAAAAAGAGTTTCAGGTTCGATCTCCCTCTGAGAACATTCTGAAACTTCATGGGGGTAGCATCAGCGCAGCCGACCATGTGGAGAACATGATCGACGGCTTCGACTGGATGTACCGAACCATCATGGAAAAAAAGGATAAATGGCTTGGAAAGAAAGGGATCCTGGAGAAGTTCTCTTCGGTGAGGATGAGGCGGGTTGTGGCGCCTACCTTCCTTTATATGGATTTCATAAATGCTTCGTGGCACCCTGACTATCTGAGGGATGCTCTGGACCAGGAAAGGCTTTTTTTGAGCCTGGGAAATCTGGCTAGAGGTGTTCCGGGCCGAGAGAGGCTGGTGCGCCATGAGATGAACGATCTTCGTAGCTCGAACGTCCCCTTCTTTGAATCTCTTCCAGAAAGTAGAGGACTAGTCGCTTCCGACGGCTCTTTCGTTGAAGATTTTCTTCCGGAATCAGGAATTTCTTATGCAGCGAGCAGAGTGTCCGGGTTCAGTGAAAAAGAACTTTCCCAACAAAAGCTGATTATACGAGCAAGCTTTGCTGAGGCCCGTGACGTTGCCAAGCCTGAATTGAAGAAAAAAAGAAAGGAATCTTATGGTGGAGGTGACTCTCGAAACTTCTCCCCACTTGAAGCGGCCTTGGACATTGCTCGGGATCTGTTGGATTCTTCTGTTCAAAGTGATGGGTGCATAGGGTGGCTTTCACTGAGCCCACTCCTTGACGGCCATCTCAGGTATGAGTCGGCTGGCATGGATATCGCGTATGGAATTTCAGGAATCGGCTTGTTCTTTTCGGCTCTTGGGGCGAGAAGTGGGGAGCTTTGGGTGCAAAAGGTCGCCGATGCTGTGAGTAGAACGGTTCTTTGGGAGGTCGATGACCTGAAAAAGAGCACAGGGAATATGAAACCTGGAGCGTTTTCCGGAGTTGGATCACTGATCTATTATCTTGCTCATGCGGGAGGCTGGTCTGAGAAGAATGAATGGCGTGAAGAACTCTGGGATGCGGCGGAGAGCCTGGTACCCCTAGTTGAAGAAGGAGTTGCCAGGGATCTCGAGAATGATGTGATCGAGGGCAGTGCAGGGGCGATACTCTCGCTGCTTTCACTTCATGCGGTCCGGCCTGATTCTCAAGCTCTGGCTGCCGCTAGATCAGCTGCGGAGAAGTTGATAAATAATGCCGTTCGAAATAATGATTCTATTTCATGGGGATGGGGAGGGGATCAGAACCACCTCGCTGGGTTCTCTCATGGGGCGAGTGGTGTTGCCTATGCTTTTGCCCGTCTCAACGAGGTCTCTCCGGATGAGAGGTATGTGTCATTTATCGATGGGGCTCTGAACTATGAATCCTCTTGCTTTGACGAGGAAAAGCAGACCTGGCCGGATCTTCGCTCCGGCTCTGATCAAGGCATGATGGCTTGGTGCCACGGTGCTCCAGGTGTTGGATTCGCGCGCATTGGAATCATGAGAACTGTTGCGAATCTCGAAATTAAATACCAGTACCTGGCCGAGGATCTATCGAAAGCCGAAAACTTCACCCGTTCGAGAACGATCGGCGATGATGGGCATCTTATCCGAGCCGACGGTTCGCATGTAGCCTGTCATGGCATTTCCGGAAACCTTGAATTCTTGATGGCTTATAAAAAGATCATGGGTGGCCGTGATGAGGTGCTGCATAGTTCTCTTTATGAGCTCATCCTGGAAGGGGCGTCGCATGCATGGAATACGGGTGAAGTTGAAGAAAAATTTTCACCGGGGTTCCTTTCTGGGATTGCCGGGATCGGGTATGAGATCCTCAAGTTGTCTGACTTCGAAAACATCCCATCGGCTCTCCTGCTCGACCCCCCGAAGGTGATCTGATCGGACATGGAAAAGAGTTTGTCGGGGTCTCGTGAAGTTGTTTCTCCTTTTCTGCCGGAGGCCTTGGAATATTATCAGAAGAAGACCAGAGACGGCATTGGTCGAGGTTCGGAATGCAGTATTTCCGAAGTGGCGGCTCTGTTGGATTTGAATAAATTTAGATTCGCTTTTTTCCTCACGCTTATCCTTGGTGCCCTTGTCGTCCCTTTCGCGGTTCCCTCTGGGGTTGGCTATGACTTCCTTGTTCTGGAGGAAACCGATGAGGGGATTATAGTTTCGACTAATGATTCTGTGTCGGTTTCAGAAGGGGGAAGTCTCTATCTTGAAGTTGGATCTTCGATGTTTCCCGTGCTCCTGGTGCCAGAGGATTCTTTTTCTGATGCTCGGAGTCGAGAAGGGGATTCGCAGTATGAACTGGTTCCGAATCTCGCCTGGAACAATGGAATTGATGTCTTGCACAGTCTCTCTGGAGAAGTGAGGCTGATGAGTGAGAGCAGGTCGCTTTTGAGCGTTCTCATCTCCGGTGTTGGTAGTGAGGGGTGAGTCTGGAAAATGGCACGTAGAACACCGGTTAAACTCCAAGATTCTCAAAGTGAATGCGGCGCCGCATGCCTTGCTATGGTGCTGGGTTATTTCGGCGTCCATGTGAGGTCCAGCGAGCTGGGGGCTCAGTTGAATATTGGTCGTGATGGTGCCAATGCGGGAGATATCGTCGCTCTCGCCAGAGATTTTTACGGTCTCACCACACGATCTTACAAGTCTGATATTCGCAACTTGGAGTCCTTTGAGCTTCCGGCTATTCTCCATTGGGGGTTCGGGCATTACGTCGTGTTGGAAAAGGTTGTCGGAGACACCTTTTACATCATCGATCCGGCTGCTGGTCGACGTCGATCCGATCGTGCCGAGATGGGTCGTTACTTCACCGGAGTGGTCCTGACATTTGCGGTTGATGAGAAATGGTCTCCTCCGAAGATCGAATCTGAGTCGACCCTGAATTACCTGAGGGCTCAGCTTCCTGTTGGTCGGGGTCTCCTTGTTCCGTTTCTTGCTGTTTCCACGGTAGTGCTGATTCTCGGGGCCATTCCCGCGCTTTTCATGAGATATATGGTCGACATGGCCACCATGGGTGGTTCGTTGACACCCATGGGTCATCTATTTTGGGCAATGGTCACCCTCATTATTTGTCATGCGGTTTCCGTCTACGCCAGGGGTGCGATCCTGGTAAGGCTCCGGGCGAAGATCGATATTTCGTTGATGACTAATCTCATGGGAAAGATTTTTCGGCTTCCTCTCGGCTACTTCCAAAATCGAGGTGCCGGTGACATTCTAACGCGTACATCAAGTACGGTAGCGGCCAGAGAGGCGTTGGGTGTTCATTTTGCGACACTCGTGCTTGATCTTTTTGCTGGAATAATTTATGTCATCCTACTTATTTGGATCTTCCCTTTGTTTGGGTTGATGGCGCTTGTGGTGATGCTGTGTCAGCTCCTTGTTGCTTTTCTCTTTACTCCGATCATCAGGATGCAGAGTGAGCGCAAGGTGAGCGCCTTCTCGTTGAGTCAGAGCAGTTTGGCGGAATCCATTAATGGGATTTCGAGTATCAAGGCTTCGGGTGGTGAGGCCTATGCTTATAGGCGATGGGAAAATCATTTTTCCAGGCAGATGTTGGCAACGGTTCGAGAGGAGCGACTCCAGAATCTTCTGACTGCGTTCTTCGAGGTGAGCAGAGTCGGTGTTCCCTTGATGTTGTTGCTTGTCGGTGTTGCTGCGGTCCTTGAGGGTTCTGTGGGGTTGGGGACAATGGTGGCTGCCAACGGTCTGGTGGGTATGGCTATGGCGCCTATCAGTTCCATCTCGCAGGTCTACCAGTCGCTTCAGACGGTCGGTGTCCATGTGTCGAGGATTCAGGGCATTTCTCATGAAGAAGTAGAGCAAAGGGGTGATTCTTTCAAGAAGATTTCCGACCTGAAGCCGAATATCTCCTTCAGGGAAGTGGGCTTCGGGTATCAAGGCGTTGGTGCTCCGATTTTGAAGAACATTTCCCTTGATATTCCGAGTGGGTCTTCGTTGGCGATCGTGGGGCCCACAGGCTGCGGCAAGAGCACACTTGGGCAGCTGGCTCTGGCTCTTCACCTTCCGAAGGCGGGAAGCTTGAAGTTCGATGGCGTCGATATCAATGAATTGGATGTCGTGGAGCTTCGTAAGCAATTTGGTGCTGTTCTTCAAGATTGTGCTGTGTATAGCGGTACGATCTTTGAGAACATCGCGTTGAACTCTCCCGACGCCACCATTGCCGAAGTGGCTTCGGCTGCGCGAAGCGCCTGCTTGGAATCCGACATCATGTCCATGCCTATGGGATACGAGACCCCTCTCGGTGAAGGTGGGTCCGGGATCTCAGGCGGCCAACGGCAGCGCCTGGCCTTGGCTCGGGCCCTGATCGCCGAACCCAGGATGATCCTTCTTGACGAGGCGACCAGTCATCTCGACGTGGCGACGGAGAAGAGGATTCAGGAGAACTTGAAGAACCTGGGATGCACCCGGATCATCATCGCTCATCGTCTGAGCACGGTCGAGGACGCGGATCAGATCGTCGTCATGAATCAGGGTGCTGTCGTCGAGATGGGTGACCATGAAGACCTCATGCAACGCGGCGGTCACTACTTCTCACTCGTTTCGGATGCCCGCCCGATCGGTTCTCCTGGATGATCTCCCCTGTCATGTGGAGACCACGGCGCCCCGGGCCCACCAGTGGGCGGCCAGGAGTTCGGGCACCAACGGTTCGGTGAGCAGACGCACGTCCGGATCGGTGTCCCCGGGATAGCGCACGGTCGCCGCCGCGCCCGGTACGCGCTCCCGATCGGGGGTGGAGCCCACCGCCACGAAGGCGCCCCGCAACTGCACCAGGTGCTCGGCGAACCTCTGGTCGTAGGAGGAACCGGTGAACAGCAACGCCCGGTAGTCCGTCACCGCGGCCGGATGCCGGTCGGTGTGCGACCACTCTCCGGTCTCCGCCACGTGGGCCGTCCGGATCGGACCCCGACGCAGCACCAGGGCCCCCTGCCAGGCAGTGGCGAGCCGTTCCGCGGGGGCCACCAGGTGCACCCCGGACGGGGATTCCAACACCTCGGCCACCTCGGGCACCCATTCCGGGGCCCTCTTCAACAGGGTCTCCTCGGCGTGGGAGACCCGCATCAACAGGCCGGGGAAGTTCCCGCTCCCGCCCACCGGAGCCCCCAGACGGTGCCCCAACAGCAGGAGCAGCGCCAAGGCGTTCCGGTAGGCGTGACAGCCGAGACCGCTCGCCTCCTCACCCGTGCGCAGGGGGACCAGAAGGTCCGCGTACCGGGCCACCACCGTGTCGGGATCCGGGGCCAGGACCACCACCGGAGAACGGCCGACATAACGCTCCAGGCTCGCGCACAGCTCCCGCTGACCGTCGCCCAGGGTCACCCCCACCACCAGGGTCTCCGGGCCGGCGGGTGGCTCCTCCGCGGAGGAGGAGAGGTCGGCCTGCGCGCCGATCCCCGCACGACGCAGCCGGGCCGCCGCCACCGAGCAGGCCCGGTGGGCCGATCCGATCGCCAGGAACCGCACCGAGGCCGGTTCGTCGTCCAGGAGGGCGGGCAGCGCCGCGTAGGGGTCCCAGCGCGGGAAACGGCGGGAGAGCGCGCTCAGCGCTTCGGGTTTGCCCGCCAGATCGGCGGCCAGGGAGTCGGCGGTCACGGAAGGTCTCCAGGTGGTCGGGGTCGTGAGGCGGCCGGGCCGCGCACGCTCGCACTCTAGATCGTGTGCGCGAAGACCGTTCGCCCGCACCCGGTGAGCATCGATCGCGGATCCCCCATAACCTGGGAGCATGAGCGTCAGCAACCTCGCCCCGGACATCGCCGCGCGCCTGAAACGGTCCCCGGAGGGGCTCGTCCCCGCCGTCGTGCAGCAACACGACACCGGCGAGGTCCTCATGCTCGCCTGGATGGACGACGAGGCCCTGCACCGCACCCTCACCACACGCGAGGCCACCTACTGGTCGCGCAGCAGGAACGAGTACTGGGTCAAGGGGGCGACCTCCGGCAACACCCAGCGTGTGGTGTCCGTCGCACTCGACTGCGACGGGGACACCCTCCTGCTCCGCGTCGACCAGACCGGGGCCGCCTGCCACACCGGCGACCGTACGTGCTTCGACGCGGGACGGCTGCTGTGACCACCGCGCGCACACCCTCCAGGACCGGGGCCCGGCGCGAATACGGCGTGGTCACCCTCGCCATGATCGCCGGGGCCGCGCTGATGCTGGCGGCCTCCGGGCGGGTCTGGGTGACCGGATCCTTCAGCTCTCCCGGGCCCGTCGCCCCGGTCCCGGTGGAGGTCACCGGAGGCGAACTCGCCGGAGCCCTCAGCGGCCTCGGATGGGCCGGCCTCGCCGGGATCGCCGGCCTGTACGCCACCCGTTCCTGGGCGCGTCGGGTCGTCGGCGCCCTCATCGTGCTCTGCGGTGTGTTCGCGCTCACCACTCTGTGGTCGGCCACACGCCCCGACGCCCTGATCGGTGCCATCGCCGACCTGGCCACCGACACCGCCGGAACCGGCGAGGTCGTCGGAACCCCCGAAGTCCACGCCCTGGGGCCCCTCATGGGGGCCGCCGGGGGGCTCCTCCTGGCACTGAGCGGTCTGGTGGCGCTCGTGCGTGCCCCTGCCTGGCCGGGGATGGGCAACCGGTACGATCGGGACGCCGCACCGCGTCCGCACCAGGCGGAGACACCTGCCGACCTGTGGAGATCGCTGGATGCCGGTGACGACCCCACACTTGACGCCCCGGGCGACGGCACGCCCACCGCGACCGCGCCGGTGGATCGGGCCGAACCCGGTGACGACACCGAACCCGCACCGCCGGCCGACCGGCCGGCCGAATCGAAGGAGAACCACTGATGGCCGACGCGCACCACGAAGAACACGACGACCACGGCAACACCGTCTCCGCCTGGTTCCTCACCATCAGCTGGATCGTGGCCTGGACCGTGGCGGCCATCGCCGTCATCGCCGGCGGTTCCCTGCTGACGTGGACCATCATCGCCCTGGCCGCCAGCGTCGTGCTCTCGATCATCGCCGGTGTGATGAAGAAGGTCGGTCTGGGCCGTAAGGAGCCCCGCCCGATCCCGCCGACGCGCGAGGAGTGGGAAGCGGGCCGTAAGGCCGCCGCCACGAGCGGCAACTGACACCGTTTCGGGTCGGGGGGGAGAAAACACAGGTCACAACGGGTGAGTAACGGAAAATAGACGAAGGTCCCATGTGGCGGGTACATTCACTTCATCGGTCCTGTCAGCCGTTTCGATCCGGTTCGTCGCTGTCTCGTCGAACCGACACGATGCGAATCCGTCGGCTGCGTACCGGTGACCCCCGACCCTGTACCCCGTTGGGGCGACGTGTGCTCAGGCGGCGTCGCGTGAAAACCCTTGTCCTCTTCCGGAAAGACATTTACTCATGAGCTATGGTCCTCCGCCCCCCGGTAACCCCGGTCCGCCGCCCGGCGGTTACGGCACCGGCGGTTACGGCCCGCCCGCGGGCGGCTACGGGCCTCCCACCGGCGGCCAGCCCGGCTTCGGGGGTCCGCCCTCGGCCGAGCCGCCGAAGAACTACCTCATCCAGAACATCCTGGGCATCATCAGCTGCATCCCGCTGATCGGGATCATCGGCCTGATCTTCGCCCTCCAGGTGAACAGCAAGTGGACCGCCGGGGACTACGCCGGCGCCGAGTCCAACGCCAACACCGCCAAGATCCTCGGGATCATCGGTCTGGTGCTGTTCATCATCAACGTGGTCTTCTGGGTGGGCTACTTCATCTTCGTGGTCGTCCTCTTCGGGGCCGCGGGTACCGCCTCGTACAGCGGCTACTGATCGATCGCGTGTGATCGAGACCCGTTCGGCCCGGCCCATGGCCGGCCCGGACGAACCCTCCGTCTTCGCCCCCGGCACCGTCGGGGGCGAAGCCGTTTCCCGGGCCCGGGTACGCTGAGGCGCGTGCAGCCCCACGAGACGCCCCTCCCCGCCGAAGGCCCGGCCCCCGCCCCGCGGAGCCGCCTCTCCCAGCTGCTGGGGCGCGTCCACCCGGCCACCTGGCCGCTGAGCCTCGGCGCCGCGGGCCTGGTCGGCGTGGTCCTCCTCCACAGCGTGGACCCCAACCAGCCGGGCTTCTACCCCGGCTGCCCTTGGCTGGCGCTGACCGGCACCTTCTGCCCCGGCTGTGGTACCACCCGGGCCTTGGCCGCCCTCACCCACCTGGACGTCCTCGGCGCGCTGAGCATGAACCCCCTGCTCGTGGCCTTCCTGCCCTTCGCGCTGTACTCCTACCTCACCTGGCTGAGGAACAGCCTGTGGCCGCACCGCAGACGCCCCCGGACCCTGGTCCCCACCTGGGCCCTCTGGGGCATTCTGGCGGGCATCGTCACCTTCTGGATTCTGCGCAATCTGCCCTGGTTCTCCTTCCTCGCGCCCGGGGCCCCGCTCCTACCGTCCTGGTGATCCCCGAACTCCACGGCGTGGTGATCCGGGGTCGACGCCCCCCACGCCGCCGAGGGTGGATACGATGACCAACACACGGTGTGACGGCGGTGTGTCCGAGCCCGCCGAGCCGACCCGCGCCCGATCGCCGGAACGGCCACCGAGAAACGATCTTCACGAGGGAGCTGGAACTGGTGAGCGTGCTCGACGAGATCCTCGACGGAGTACGCGCTGACCTGGCCCAGCGGCAAGAGGAACTGCCGCTGGACAGCCTCAAGGCCAAGGCCGAGTCGGTGCCCGCCCCCCAGGACGCCGAGGCCGCCCTGCGCCGCCCCGGCGTCCACGTGATCGCCGAGGTCAAGCGCGCCAGCCCCTCCAAGGGCCCGCTCGCGACGATCGACGATCCGGCCGCGCTGGCCCGCGACTACGAGGCCGGCGGTGCCACCTGGATCAGCGTGCTGACCGAAGGCCGCCGCTTCAAAGGCAGCCTCGACGACCTGCGTGCGGTCCACGCCGCCGTCGACACGCCCTTGCTGCGCAAGGACTTCGTCGTCAGCTCCTACCAGCTGTGGGAGGCCCGCGTCTTCGGAGCCTCCGCCGTCCTGCTCATCGTCGCGGCCCTGTCCCAGGAGGCCCTGGTCTCCCTGGTCGAGCGGGCCCGCTCCCTCGGGCTGACCCCCCTGGTCGAGGTCCACGACGAGGAGGAGGTCGCCCGTGCCCTGGACGCCGGAGCCACCGTCATCGGCGTCAACGCGCGCAACCTCAAGACCCTCGAGGTCGACCGGGACACCTTCGCCCGGCTCGCCCCGCTCATCCCCGCGGACCGCGTCAGGATCGCCGAGTCCGGGGTACGAGGCCCGCACGACCTGTTGGCCTACGCCGGTGCCGGGGCGGGCGCCGTCCTGGTGGGCGAGAGCCTCGTCCGCGGACGCGACCCGCGCGAGGCCGTCGCCGACCTGGTGACCGCCGGAGCCCACCCCGCTCTGCGCGACCGGAACTAAAGGGAACCACCGACGATGGCGACGACGACGGAGTACGAGGGGCGCACCACGCTCCACCGTCGATGGCGATGGCTCTAGGGAGCCCGTAGGCGTACACGTCCGCGGGTTCCCGTCGCCGCGTTGACCCGAACCAATCGAGCCGCCGGACCCCGGCGGCGCACAGCCGGTCGGCGCGCGGCCTCCCCGCGGCGCGAACGTCGGCGGGGAACCACCGCGGTCGGCCTCCTTCCAGGAGAACTTCCCATGAGTCACGCTCAACCGGTGCCCGACGAGCTGGGGCACTACGGCCGCTTCGGTGGGCGTTTCGCCCCCGAGGCCCTCATCGCCGCCCTCGACGAGGTCGAGGCCGAATGGGCCAAGGCCAAGGAGGACCCGGTCTTCCAGGCCGAGTTCGACGACCTGCTCAAGAACTACGCCGGCCGTCCGAGCCTGCTCACCGAGGCCCGCAACTTCTCCGAGCACGCGGGCGGCGCCCGCATCCTCCTCAAGCGCGAGGACCTCAACCACACCGGCTCGCACAAGATCAACAACGTGCTGGGCCAGGCCCTGCTGACCAAGCGCATGGGCAAGACGCGCGTCATCGCCGAGACCGGTGCCGGCCAGCACGGCGTGGCCACCGCCACCGCCTGCGCGCTGCTCGGCCTGGAGTGCCGTATCTACATGGGCGAGGAGGACACCCGCCGTCAGGCCCTCAACGTCGCCCGCATGAGGATGCTCGGCGCCGAGGTCGTTCCGGTCACGATCGGCAGCCGCACGCTCAAGGACGCCATCAACGAGACCTTCCGGGACTGGGTCGCCAACGTCGACCGCACCCACTACCTCTTCGGCACCGCCGCCGGACCGCACCCCTTCCCCAAGCTGGTGCGCGACCTGCACTTCACCGTGGGCGCCGAGGCCCGCAGGCAGGCGCTGGAACTCACCGGCCGTCTCCCCGACGCCGTCACCGCCTGCGTGGGCGGAGGGTCGAACGCCATCGCGATCTTCGCCGCCTTCATCCCCGACGAGGAGGTGGCCCTGTACGGCTTCGAGGCCGGGGGAGAGGGCGCCGACACCGACCGCACCGCCGCCTCCATCACCGCGGGCAGCCCCGGGGTCTTCCACGGGGCCCGTACCTTCGTCCTCCAGGACGAGTACGGCCAGACCCTGCCCAGCCACTCCATCTCCGCCGGACTCGACTACCCGGCGGTGGGGCCCGAGCACGCCCACCTGGCCGCCACCGGCCGCGCCACCTACGAGCCCGTCACCGACGCCGAGGCGATGGAGGCCTTCCGGCTGTTGTGCCGGACCGAGGGCATCATCCCCGCCATCGAGAGCGCGCACGCCCTGGGCGGGGCGATCCGGCTGGGCCGCAGGCTCGGCCCGGACTCCATCATCCTGGTGAACCTCTCCGGACGCGGGGACAAGGACGTCAACACCGCCGCCGACTACTTCGGCCTCGTCGACTCGGAGGGACAGGCCTGATGCCGACCACCACATTGCAGACCAAGATGGCCGAGGCGCGCGCCGCCGGCCGGGCCGCCCTCGTCGGCTACCTCCCCGCGGGCTTCCCCGACGTGGAGTCCTCCATCCGCGTCGTCCAGGCCATGGTCGAGGGCGGCTGCGACGTCATCGAGGTCGGCCTGCCCTACTCCGACCCCATGATGGACGGCCCCACCATCCAGCGGGCTGCCGATATGGCGCTGAACTCCGGCACCACCACGGAGGACGTGTTCCGAGTGGTGGAGGCCACCGCCGCCACCGGTGCCGCGGCCCTGGTCATGTCCTACTGGAACCCGATCGAACGCTACGGCGTGGAGCGCTTCGCCACCGGCCTGGCCGACGCCGGCGGGGCCGGGGTCATCACCCCCGACCTCATCCCGGAGGAGGCCCGCGAGTGGTACGACGCCTCGGAGAAGGCCGGGCTCGACCGGATCTTCCTGGTGGCGCCCTCCTCCTCGGACCGGCGTCTGGCGCTGACCACCGAGGCCTGTAGCGGGTTCGTGTACGCGGCCTCGCTCATGGGCGTCACCGGTACCCGGGCCCAGGTCGCCGACACCGCCGAGACCCTGGTCCGGCGCACCCGCGAGGTCACCCGGGACTCGGAGTTGCCGATCTGCGTGGGGCTGGGCATCTCCACCGCGGCCCAGGCCGCCGAGGTCGCCGCCTACGCCGACGGGGTCATCGTCGGCGCCGGGTTCTGCCAGCGGATCCTGGACGCTCCGGACCTGGAGACCGGGCTGATCGCGGTCCGTTCCTTCGCCGAGGAGCTGGCCGGAGGCGTCCGCTCCCGCTGATCGCCTTCTGTTCCACCGTTCGCCCCTCGGGTCCCGCCCGAGGGGCGAATCGCGTTCGGGGGAGGAGAGTGACGGAGGCGTTCTCGGGCCGGTGGACCTCTTCGATCGCGGTTCGGGTTAAGAGGGTGAGAATCGGGTGAGAAGGGGTTGGGAAAACGGCCGGATCGGTCCCGAGAACGGCGTGTCGGTGATGTGATGGCGGTGCTCCGGGTCGCCGGGTGCCGCTCCGTCACCACGGGGTTCGAACCCAGTGTCACCCGTCCACTACAGCAAGTAGGATCTCTATCGACACGAAGAGCGACGGCCCGGGCGCCCGGCGCCACGCTCGCCGACGACCGACCCCTCTCCCGAAGGCCTCAGATGACGGACACACCAGACGACGCCGCCCCCCGTCCCCCCACACGCTGGGAGACCGTCCAACCCTGGATCAGCCTCGCCTGCCGCCTCGGCCTGGCCGCCGTCCTCATCACCGCGGCCGTCACCAAGTTCCCGCCGGCACTGTCGGTCCAGGCGGTGGAGGCCTACGACCTCTTCCCCCACGAGATCGCCCGGCTCATCGGCTACACCCTCCCCCTCTTCGAACTCGCGCTGGCCCTGCTGCTCCTGGCCGGCCTGGCCACCCGATACGTGGGCGCGGTCAGTGCGATCCTCATGGTCGTCTTCATCGCCGGAATCTTTTCCGCGATGGCCCGCGGCCTCAACATCGACTGCGGTTGCTTCGGCGGCGGCGGACAGGTCGAACCGGGGGAGACCACCTACGGGCTCTCCATCGCCCGCGACATCGTCTTCGCGGCGCTGGGCGCGTTCATCGCGATATGGCCCCGTTCACCCTTCGCCCTCGACCGGACCCTCGGGCTCTACAAGTGAGCCGGAGGCCACTCCACAGCACGGTCGATCACTTCAGCAACATCGGAAACAGGGGAAAGCATGGGCAGTGAAGCGCGCAAGCGCTCCCGAGAGAAACTCAGGGAACAGCGGGAGAGGGAGAAGCGCGCCGCCAAGCGCAACAAGACCCTTCTGGTCCTCGGCGGTGCCGCGCTCGTGGTCCTGCTCGTCGTCGGTGTCGGCTACGCCGTCCTCACCTACGGTCAGGGCGACGAGTACGACGGCCCGCTGGCCACCACCACCCTCCAGGACGACGGCAGCGTCGTCATGGCCGACGAGGGCGTGGAGGCCCCCGTCGTCGAGGTGTACGCCGACTACCAGTGCCCGGCCTGCCGCCAGTTCGAACTCCTCAACGGCGACCTCCTCAAGGAGCGTGCCGCCGAGGGCGAGGCCATCGTCCACTTCCGGCCGGTCAGCATCTTCGCCCAGCAGCCCGTCCCCATCAGCAGCAACTCGCTGCGGGCCGGGGCCGCCGCCCGCGCCGCCGCCGACCACGACCTCTTCGTCCAGTACAACGACCTGCTCTTCGAGAACCAGCCGACCGAGGGCCGTGAAGGCTTCGACGTCGACGAACTCAAGGGATGGTTCCGAGAGGCCGGCGGCGACGACACCCAGGGCGCCGAGTTCGACGAACGCCTCGACTCCGAGGCCGAGATCGTCACCGAGTTCACCGAGAAGTTCCTTCCCGCCCTGACCCAGGACGCCACCGAGCAGATCGGCGAGGAGACCCTGGGGACCATGGTCCTGGCCGACCTGCTCAAGTGGGGCGACGAGAACGGGCACGACTCCTCGTTCCTCGACGGGACCTACACGGGCGAGATCATCGACGCCACCGGAACGGCTTACACTCGCTACAGCGGAGACAACGCGTTCCGCGGCACACCTTCCGTCTACATCAACGGCGAACTGCTCGACAACAACAGCGCCATGACCGCACGCGGTCTGTCCGAGGCGATCGCCTCCGCGGGACCGGGCGAGGTCGAGACTCGACCGATGGGCGACGGGGGCGACGCGGACAACCCCTGACAAGAACCCCGCGCGCGGGGCGAACCCGAGAGCAGAGCATTGACATTGCCGTCGACAGCCTTCGAGGGCGCGATCGAGTACGGTCGCGCCCTCGCGGCCATTCCCAGCCCCGAGGTCAACGCGATCCCCATCGGGCCCCTGCAGATCCACTTCTACGCCCTGTGCATCCTGGCCGGCGTCATCGTCGCCGTCCTGTGGAGCGAGCGCAGGTGGAAGGCGATGGGGGGAGAGCCCGGCACCATCATGGACATGGCCGTCTGGGCCGTGATCCTCGGGCTGATCGGTGGACGCCTCTACCACGTCATCAGTGACGCCCAGCTCTACTTCGGGCCGGGCAAGGAGCCCATCCGCGCCTTCTACATCTGGGAGGGCGGACTCGGTATCTGGGGGGCCATCCCGCTCGGAGCCCTCGGCGTATGGCTGGTCGCGCGCAAACGCGGGCTGTCGATGTCCAAGCTCGCCTTCGCCATCGCCCCCACCATCCCGCTGGCCCAGGCCATCGGTCGCTGGGGCAACTACTTCAACCAGGAGCTGTTCGGCCGTCCCACCGACCTGCCCTGGGCCGTGGAGATCAACCTCACCCCCGAGGGCTACCTTCGCGCCGGCATGGAGCCCGGTGTGACCACGTACCACCCCACCTTCCTCTACGAATCCCTCTGGTGCCTGGGCCTGGCGATCCTCCTGGCCTACCTCGGCCGTCGCTTCGAGAGCTCCCTCCAGGGCGGGCGCCTCTTCGCCCTCTACGTCATGGGCTACTGCGTCGGCCGCTTCTGGATCGAGTACCTGCGCGTGGACCCGGCCAACGACTTCCTCGGCCTGCGTCTGAACAACTGGACCTCGATCGTCGTCTTCCTCGGCGCCCTGGCCTACTTCGTGTGGGCCGGTAGCCGCCTGGACCGTTTCTCCACCGCGGTGGTCCCGCACGGCCACGACGCGGGCACCCAGGTGTTCGGGGACACAGGTGCGCGTGACACCGACGACCAGGGCACCGTCTACAGCGCCGTGGACACCGACGATTCGGGGTTCGACCAGGTCACGGACGCTTCCAGTGGAGCCGGCACGGAATACCATCCGCGTCCCGAGCGATCTAGTAGCGAGGGCTCGGCGGAGGACGGTGCCGAAGGCGCCGGAGGCGACTCCGGGTCGAAGCCCGAGTAGATCGGGGACAGTGAACCCCGACGCGTCGGCCCGTGGCCGACCGCGTCCAAGGGAGTTCTCCCCACCAGTCGAGCAGACCACGGGTTGACGATTGAGAAAGACCGTGAGCAGAGCCGAGTCCGGTTACGGACGCAAGGGACGGCGTGGCGGAACCCGTCACGCCTCCGGCACCCACACCGGAGACCACGTCGAAGAGCACGACTACGAGCGTGAGGACGACGGATACGACGAGGGCTACGACCCCGAGGAGGACTTCTCCGAGGAGTACGGCCACACCCACACCCGCGACGCCGAGGACGACGCCGCGGAGTACCACGACGACGAGCCGGAGCAGGACGCCGAGGCGGAACGTCCGGGTCGTCGCGGTGGGCGACGGAAGAACAAGGGCAAGGGCAAGGACAAGCGCGGTGTCGACCGTGTCTCCGCCTTCTCCGCGTCCGCGATCAAGAAGGTCTCGGTCCTGGGCGACCGGCCCAACCAGATCGTGTACACCCTCGCCGAGCAGAGCAAGCGCAAGCGCGGCACCGCCGTGCTCGGAGTGCTCCTGGGAGCCTTCAGCCTCGCTCTGGTCGCCCTCCTGGGCCTGTTGAGCTTCCAGCTGGTCACCGGAGGCGGAGGAAGCTCGGCCGGGGGCGAGGACTCCATCGTGGCCCCGCCCGAGGGACACAGCACCCTCACCCCGGAGCTGTACCTCTTCCAGCCCGACGACCCCGAGGTGTTCGGGGCCATCGACGAGCGTCCCGCCGACGCGGAACCGATGACCGACGACTCGGTGTTCGGCTCCGTCGACGAGCTCGAGCTCGGGGACATGAAGCTGGACCTGAGGGCCTCCGAGGTCACCGACTCCTGCACCTCTCTGGTGTGGGGCGAGGAGCTCGGTCAGAGTCTCCTGGACGGCGGCTGCGTCAACGCGGCCTCGGGCGTCTACACCGACTCCAAGGAGGACTACGTCGCGCAGGTGACCCTGTTCGACCTCTCCGACAGCGAGAGCGCCACCGAGGTGGCCGCGGCGATGGACCCGACCAATGCCGAGACCGGCCCCGGCTTCCTCCTCACCCGTGAGGACGAGGGGATCCCCGGACTCCAGGACGGCTACAGCCAGGCCTCCACCCAGGTCATGGGCCACTACCTGGCCGTGTTCTGGTCGGGACGCGTCGACGGGGAGCCGCCCGGTAAGGACACGGACATGGCGACCCTGAACGTGGCCTCCATGAACGCCTTCTCGTTCGTCTACGACGAGGTCGTCGCGAACCGTCCCGACGGTGAGTGACGACGGAGACGGTGGATCTGTTCGGCCCTGTCGGGCGCCCCGATAGGATCTCGGACAGATCGACCCGTCCCCGCCAGGGTCGTACCGGGGGAGGATCCATCCCCCCGAATCCCGAGCGCAAGCGGGCCGGTCACCTCGGTGACCGGCCCGAACCCACGGAAAGGTCCTTTGGGTGTCCCCTTCTGAACCATCGACGCCCGGCCGGCCGGGCCGCCGGAGGAAGAACAGCGAGCCCGACGAGTCCCGGACCTCGACGGCCCCCTCCGCCGAGGGCGGGCGCCGCCGGGGCGGTGGCCGACGCAAGAAGGAGGCCGGACGTCCGGGCCGGACCCTGATCATCGTCGTCGTGGCGCTGGTCGTGGTGCTCGCCGTCCTCGGTACCTTCCTGTTCCTCAGGTTCACGGGGGACGAGGGAGAGGACGCGGCCGCCCAGCAGACGCGCCCGGTCGTCTACAAGATCCGGGACGCCGGCAGCATGAACGAGGTGCTCGCCTCCCGCGAGGTGGACTCGCGCCCCCTGAACGAGGGCGAGCTGTTCGAACGCCGCAACGCCGAGATCTCCAGCCAGAGCATCGACTTCACCCTGCGGGACTCGGACCTGACCGAGGACTGCTCCGCCGCCGTCTGGGGTCAGGAGGTCACCGACGCGTTGGCGGCGGCCGACTGCTCCCAGGTCGGACGCGCCACCTACGTCGCGGACGGTTACTTCGGTGTGGCCGCCGTGTTCAACCTGGCCGACGTCGAGGGCAGCCGTGCCGTCGCCGACGCCATGGAGGCGCCCGAACCCGAGGACGACGAGTCCGCCGAGGAGGTCGTCGACCCCGGTTTCCTCCTCGCCCCCTCCGGCAGTGACCCCTTCGACCGTCTGGGCTCCGGATACAGCGCGGCCGACGCCATCGTCAGCGGTCACTACCTGGTCGTGGTCTGGGTTCAGCCGACCGATTCCGAATCGGTGGAGGAACGCGTCACCCTCTCCACCCCGCTGGTGGCCCTGGCCAACTTCCGAGAGCCCCTCTTCCGTCGCCTGGTCGAGTACAGCGACGGTGACGAGGGCGGCGAGACCGGTACCGGCGAGCCCGACACGACCGGTGAGGGCGTCCCCGCCGAACCCGGTACCGAGGGCACGGGGGAGACCGGTACCGGAGAGGCGGGCGTCCCCGTCGAGCCCGGTACCGAAGAGGTCCCTCAGGAACAGGTTCCGGTGGAGCCCGGCCAGTAGGGGAACACCACAGGACACACCGCGGGCCCGGAGGGAACCCCCTCCGGGCCCGCGGTGTCGTCGGACCGGGGCTCAGGCGCCCTGCGACTCCTCCACCCGGGCCACCAGCTCCGAGGCCAACACCCGCAACTCCGAGAAACGATGCTCGGGCAGGTCCAACAGGCTGTGCCCGGGCAGCCACGCCGGAGCCGACGCCACCGTCTGCCGGGCCGTGCGCTTATTGGTCGGGCGGCCCCGCCAGGAGGCCACCTCCACCAGACCGGTCCGCAACGTCGTGGTGAGCGTGCCGTGGGCCCGCCCCTGCACATGGGCCAGGAGGCGACCCGTGCTCCCACCCGGATCCGGGTTGCGCGTCAACCGGATCGCGGTCAGATCGGGGGCTCCGAAACCGCGCAGGAACCGCACCCGCGCGCCCGGCTCCACCATCGCCCGGAAGGCCTTCTGACCGGCCTCGTCACGTACCCAGGTCGAGGCCGAGGGCACCAGCACGTACACGGTGTCGCTCGTCGAGGCCAACGCCACCCGGGGCGCCGACCGATCCCAACCACCGGTGAGATCGACCACCGCGCACGTCCCCGCCGCGGTCGGCGAGTCCATCCAGGTGGACAGCCGCACCCGCACCTCACGACGGACCTCGCGCGGCCAGTCGCCGACCAGGGCCGGGGCGTCGGAACCCTCCACGTCCTCCTCGGCCACCCGTTCCAGCACCGCGGCGGCCCGCTCGGCGTCCAAACGCCCCCGCGCCTCCTTGGCGTTGGAGCCCTGGCTGTAGACCCGCGCGCTGTCGCCACCGGAGGAGGGCGAGGGCTTCGCCAACGGCCGCAGCACGTACAGGTCGCTGGCGGCGCCGATCGACTCCGCCCCCAGGTACCGGTTGAAGTCCGGCCACACGGCCTCCATCAACAGACCCGACCGCACCAGCCGGGCCTGAGTGGCCGCCGCGAGCTTCGGAGTGGCCTCACTGGCCCCGTAGGCCACGAGCACACGACCCCGCTTGGGGTCGGCCAGGCCCTCCACCCCGCGTCGCACGAACAACTCCACCCCCTCCGGGGTGTAGGGCGGGTCGGTGAAGACCACGTCGGCCTGTTCGCGCAGGCTCGAAGGCAACCCCAGACGCAGGTCGGCGCTGTGCGTGCGCACCGGCAGCCCGAGCCGCTCGGCCACCGCGTCGATGTGCGCCAACACCCGCTCGTCCAGGTCCACGACCAGCACACGGACCCCAGGCCGGACCAGAGGCAGGGCCAGGGAGGTCAGGTCGTGGTCGCCCACGCACAACAGCGTCCGTCGACGCAGATCGAAACGGGTGTCCAGGAAGAGCGCGCGACGCAACGCCGTCTCCGCCGTCGCCGACACGTGGTCCAGATCCAGGTCCGATGCCGGGCCCTCGGCGACCGCCCGCACCAGTTCGGAGGCGGCCCTGGGATGATCGGACAACAGATGGGCCACGGGATCGGCCAGCGAGGGGGCCGAGGCACCGCGATAGTGCTCGGGCCGCACCAACCGGAACCGGTCTCCGTCCCGAGTCACCTCACCGGCCTCGTCCAACGCCTTGAGCAGCGAGTTCACCACGGAATGGGCCACACCGCCGGCCCGCACCAGATCGTTCGCGCTCCACCAACGTCCGTCGGAGAGCAACGCCAGGATCTGCCGAGGGCGTGGCGCGTCCACACCGTGCTCGCGCAGGAACCTCTCGGCCGCCGCGGGCAGAGGAGGGTCCGCGTCGCCGCGAAGGGACGTCGCGAGATCCGGGACCGGTGAGCCCGGTCCACGGGTGGGATCGTTCGAGGCCCCGGAATCCGGGCCGGGGGAAGTCGGGTGTCCTGCCATCTGGCGATCCTCCCACGGCACACGCACGTGTGCGGCGACACGGGCCGGGACAGGTACGTCACCGATGAGGGGGACATCACTCCCGAAGCGTCCCCACACCCCGCCCCGAAGCCCACCACACCCTCGTGACCAGCACGAACTTCACCATGGAACCTCCCCGAAGGGAGGTGAAACGGACACCACCCGAGGGTGATGTCTTGACATGGAGAGGTTTGGTGAAGTTTCCTCGTGGAAACATTCGCTGAGCCGGATCCCTCGGGAACGACCCCGAGAGGAACACGCGTCGCCTCGCATCGGGCGGACGCGAACGGGACCGGAGAGAGCGCACCGCGGCGCCGTCACCGACCCGTTCGACACAGCGTGCCGCCCACGTCGAACGGTGGCGGAGGCCCGAACCACGGGCACCCCGACCACCGCCGACCCTCCGAGGCGCGCACCCTTCCGGCATCGGGAACACACCCGCCCCGGCGGGAGCGTCCCGGCGAGAGCACAACAGAATCACGCACGCAGCAGGGCCAACGTCGTCCCGAACGCGCTTTTCACAAAAGCCCACTTCATGACGACAGGAGGACCGATGCCCGCTGAACACGTGCGACGTTCGTCCGCCCGAGCGAACACCGGACCGTCCCCCCAGGGCCTCTACGACCCCGCCCACGAGCACGACGCCTGTGGACTCGGCTTCGTCGCCGACCTCACCGGGCGCCGCACCCACGACACCGTGAGCAAGGCCCTCACCGTCCTGCGCAACCTCGACCACCGGGGCGCCTCCGGAGCCGACCCCGACGACGGCGACGGCGCGGGCATCCTCACCCAGATCCCGCACGAGCTCTACAGCGAGGTCTGCGACTTCGAACTCCCCGAGGCCGGCGCCTACGCCACCGGTATCGGATTCCTCCCCGTCGACGCCGCCGAACGCGCCTCGGTCGTCGCCGAGATCGACGCCATCGTCGCCGACGAGGGACTGACCCTGCTCGGCTGGCGCGAGGTCCCCTTCGAGCCCCGCTACAGCGGGCCCGCCGCCCGCGAGTCCATGCCCTACTTCGGGCAGATCTTCGTCACCGGACGCGAGGGCACCCCCACCGAAGGCCTCACCGGCATCGACCTCGAACGCCACACCTACTGCGTCCGCAAGCGCGCCGAACACGAGACCGGCGCCTACTTCCCGAGCCTGTCCCCGCGCACCATCGCCTACAAGGGCATGCTCACCACGCCCCAGCTCGAACCGTTCTTCCCCGACCTGTCCGACCGGCGCTACACCTCCGGCCTGGCCCTGGTCCACTCCCGGTTCTCCACCAACACGTTCCCCTCCTGGCCGCTCGCCCACCCGTTCCGCTACGTCGCGCACAACGGGGAGATCAACACGGTCAAGGGCAACCGGAACATGATGCGGTCCCGCGAGGCCGGACTCGCCACCGATCTCATCCCCGGCGACCTGGAGCGGATCCTGCCCATCGTCGACCCCGACGACTCCGACACCGCCTCCTTCGACGACGTCCTGGAACTCCTCCACCTGGGCGGACGCGGCCTGCCGCACGCCGTCCTCATGATGATCCCCGAGCCCTGGGAGAACCACACCACGATGGACCCGGCCGTCCGGGCCTTCTACGAGTACCACTCCACCCTCATGGAGCCCTGGGACGGCCCCGCCTCGGTGTCCTTCACCGACGGCACCATCGTCGGCTCCGTCCTGGACCGCAACGGACTGCGCCCCGGCCGCTACTGGGTCACCGAGGACGGCCTCGTCGTCCTGGCCTCCGAGGCCGGCGTCCTCGACCTGGACCCCGCCACCATCGTCCGCAAGGGCCGGCTCCAGCCCGGCCGCATCTTCGTCGTCGACACCGCCCAAGGGCGCATCATCGAGGACGAGGAGATCAAGGCCGAGCTCGCCGCCGAACACCCCTACCGGGAGTGGGTCGAGAACGGCATCGTCCACCTCGACGACCTCCCCGAGGCCGACCCCGCCCCGGTCACCGAACCCGACCGCGCCCGGCAGGTGTTCGGCTACACCGAGGAGGAGCTCCGCGTCATCCTCACCCCGATGGCCCGCACCGGCGCCGAACCCATCGGATCCATGGGCACCGACACCCCCGTCGCCGCCCTCTCCACCCGACCGCGCCTGCTCTTCGACTACTTCTCGCAGAACTTCGCACAGGTCACCAACCCGCCGCTGGACGCCATCCGCGAGGAGATGGTCACCAGCCTCACCACCCTCCTCGGCGCGGAGAGCAACCTCCTGCACCGTGGACCGAACCCCGAGGCCGCCCGCCGTCTCGCGCTGCCCACCCCCGTCGTCGACCAGAGCGACCTCGCCGCCATCGTCGCCGCCGGAGAGACCGACCCGGCGCTGCGCACCCACACCATCGACGGCACCTACCCCGTCGACGGAGGCGGCGACGCCCTGAACGCCCGCCTCGACCGGATCGAGACCGAGGTCTCCGAGGCCATCGCCGCCGGCGCCCGCATCCTCGTCCTCAGCGACCGGAACGCCGACGCCGACCGGGCCCCGATCCCCTCGCTCCTGCTGACCGGGGCCGTGCACCACCACCTCGTCCGCGAGAAGACCCGCACCGAGGTCGGTCTCCTCGTCGAGGCCGGCGACGTCCGCGAGTGCCACCACGTGGCACTCCTCATCGGTTACGGCGCCTCCGCCGTCAACCCCTACCTGGCGCTGGAGACCGTCCGCGACCTGGTCCGACGCGGCACCCTCGGCGACATCGACGCCGACACCGCCGCCCGCAACACCCTCAAGGCCTACGCCAAGGGCGTCCTCAAGATCATGTCCAAGATCGGCGTCTCCACGGTCGGCTCCTACACCGGCGCCCAGATCTTCGAGGCCCTCGGCCTGGGCCAGGACGTCATCGACCGCTGCTTCACCGGCACCACCTCCCGACTCGGCGGTGTCGGCCTCGACGTCCTCGCCGAGGAGGTCGCCCTCCGCCACCGCCACGCCCACACCGCCACCCCGGCCGCCCACCGGCGCCTGGAGGTCGGCGGCGAGTACCAGTGGCGCCGCGAGGGCGAACCGCACCTGTTCGACCCCGAGACCGTCTTCAAGCTCCAGCACTCCACCCGGGTCCGCAAGTACGAGATCTTCAAGGAGTACACGAGCAAGGTCGACGACCAGGCCGAACGGCTCATGACCCTCCGCGGACTCTTCCGCCTCAAGGAGGGCGTGCGCGAACCCGTGCCGATCGACGAGGTCGAACCCGTCTCCGCCATCGTCAAGCGCTTCTCCACCGGGGCCATGTCCTACGGCTCCATCTCCGCCGAGGCCCACGAGACCCTCGCCATCGCGATGAACCGCCTCGGCGGCAAGTCCAACACCGGAGAGGGCGGCGAGGACCCGGCCCGCTTCACCCCCGACGCCAACGGCGACCTGCGCCGCAGCGCCATCAAGCAGGTCGCCTCCGGACGCTTCGGTGTCACCTCGCACTACCTCGGCAACGCCGACGACATCCAGATCAAGATGGCCCAGGGCGCCAAGCCCGGCGAAGGCGGCCAGCTCCCCGGCCACAAGGTCTACCCGTGGGTCGCCGACACCCGGCACTCCACCCCCGGCGTCGGCCTCATCTCGCCGCCGCCCCACCACGACATCTACTCCATCGAGGACCTCGCCCAGCTCATCCACGACCTCAAGAACGCCAACCCCTCCGCGCGCGTCCACGTCAAGCTGGTCTCCGAGGCCGGCGTGGGCACCGTCGCCACCGGGGTGTCCAAGGCGCACGCCGACGTCGTCCTCATCTCCGGACACGACGGCGGCACCGGCGCCTCACCGCTGACCTCGCTCAAGCACGCCGGCACCCCCTGGGAGCTCGGCCTCGCCGAGACCCAGCAGACCCTCCTGCTCAACGGCCTGCGCGACCGTATCGTCGTCCAGGCCGACGGCCAGATGAAGACCGGACGCGACGTCGTCGTCGCGGCCCTCCTCGGCGCCGAGGAGTACGGCTTCGCCACCGCGCCCCTCGTCGTCTCCGGCTGTGTGATGATGCGCGTCTGCCACCTCGACACCTGCCCCGTCGGCGTCGCCACCCAGAACCCCCTCCTGCGGGAACGGTTCTCCGGCAAGGCCGAGTACATCGTCAACTTCTTCGAGTTCATCGCCCAAGAGGTCCGCGAGTACCTGGCCGCGCTCGGCTTCCGCAGCCTGGACGAGGCCATCGGCTCCGTCGACCTGCTCGACACCACCGACGCCGTCGACCACTGGAAGGCCCAGGGCCTGGACCTGTCGCCGATCCTCCACGAGGTCGAGCCTCTCACCGGAGACCACCGCTCCCACCGTCGTAAGCAGGACCACGGCCTCGACAAGGCCCTGGACAACACCCTCGTCCAGCTCAGCGAAGGGGCCCTCGACTTCGGCCGACCCGTCGTGCTCGAACTGCCCGTCCGCAACGTCAACCGCACCGTCGGCACCATGCTCGGATACGAGGTCACCCGACGCCACGGGGCCCGAGGCCTGCCCACCGACACCATCGACGTCACCTTCACCGGAACCGCCGGTCAGTCCTTCGGCGCCTTCGTGCCCAAGGGCATCACCCTGCGACTCCGGGGAGACGCCAACGACTACGTCGGCAAGGGCCTGTCCGGAGGCCGGATCATCGTCCGCCCCCACACCGACAGCGCCCTCGTCGCCGAAGAGCACATCATCGCCGGAAACGTCATCGGCTATGGAGCCACCTCCGGAGAGATCCTCCTCCGCGGTGTCGTCGGCGAACGCTTCTGCGTCCGCAACTCCGGCGCCACCGCCGTCGTCGAGGGCATCGGCGACCACGGCTGCGAATACATGACCGGAGGCCGCGCCGTCATCCTCGGCCGCACCGGACGCAACCTCGCCGCCGGCATGTCCGGAGGCATCGCCTACGTCCTCGACCTGAACCCCGAGAACGTCAACGGCGACATGGTCGAGATCGAGGAGACCACCGAAGAGGACCGGACCTTCCTCACCGACATCCTCGAACGCCACCACGCCGAGACCGGCTCCGCCGTCGCCGAACGCCTCCTGGCCCAGGGCGACCGCGGTCTGGACCGCATCGCCAAGATCATGCCGCGCGACTACAAGAGGGTCCTCCTCGCCAGGGCCGAGGCCGAACGAGAAGGCCGCGACGTCGACGAGGCCGTCATGGCCTCCGCGCAGTCCTGAGCCCCACAACCGAAAGGAGGAAGAACATGGCCGACCCCAAGGGTTTCCTGAAGATCACCGAGCGGGAGCTCCCCGCCCACCGACCCGTCGACGTGCGCATCCAGGACTGGCGCGAGGTCCAAGAGGACCTCGACCGGGGGACCGTCACCCGACAGGCCTCCCGCTGCATGGACTGCGGCATCCCCTTCTGCCACAACGGCTGCCCCCTGGGCAACCTCATCCCCGAGTGGAACCACCTCGTCCACACCCACGACTGGGCCGAGGCGATCGAACGACTCCACGCCACCAACAACTTCCCCGAGTTCACCGGCCGACTGTGCCCCGCGCCCTGCGAATCCGCCTGCGTGCTCGGCATCTCACAGCCCGCCGTCACCATCAAGAACGTCGAGGTCTCCATCATCGACCGCGCCTGGGAGGAGGGCTGGGTCCGACCCCTGCCCCCCACCCGACGCACCGGTAGGAAGGTCGCCGTCGTCGGCTCCGGGCCCGCCGGACTCGCCGCCGCCCAGCAGCTCACCCGCGCCGGCCACGACGTCACCGTCTACGAACGCGCCGACCGCGCCGGAGGCCTCCTCCGCTACGGCATCCCCGAGTTCAAGATGGAGAAGCGACACGTCGACCGCCGCCTCGCCCAGATGACCGCCGAGGGCACCACCTTCCGCACCGGGGTCGACGTCGGCGTCGACATCACCGCCGAACGGCTCAGGGCGGACCACGACGCCGTCGTCCTCACCGGCGGCGCCACCCGGTGGCGGGACCTGCCCGCCACCGGCCGCGAACTCGACGGTATCCACCAGGCCATGGAGTACCTGCCCCTGGCCAACAGGGTCCAGGAGGGCGACCTCGAACAGGCCCCCATCGACGCGCGCGGAAAGCACGTCGTCGTCATCGGAGGCGGCGACACCGGCGCCGACTGCGTCGGCACCGCCCACCGGCAGGGGGCCGCCTCGGTCACCCAGCTGGAGATCATGCCCAAGCCGCCCACCAAGCGCCCCGACCACCAGCCCTGGCCCACCATGCCGATGCTGTACAAGGTCACCAGCGCCCACGAGGAGGGCGGCCGCCGGATCTACTCCGTCAACACCCTGGAGTTCCTGGGCGACGAACGCGGCCACGTCCGCGCCCTCAAGCTCGTCGACGTCGAACGCGGCCCGAACGGCTTCGAACCCGTCGAGGGCAGCGAACGCGAGATCCCCGCCGACCTCGTCACCCTCGCCATGGGCTTCGTCGGCCCCGAGAAGGAGGGCCTGCTCGACGAGCTCGGCGTCGAACTCGACGGCCGCGGCAACGTCGTCCGCGACGCCGAATACCGCACCAGCGTCGACGGCGTCTTCTGCGCCGGGGACATGGGACGGGGCCAGTCGCTCATCGTCTGGGCCATCGCCGAGGGCCGCTCCGCCGCGGCCGCCGTCGACCGGGCGCTCGGCGGGGGCGGCGACCTGCCCACCGCCATCCCGCCCACCGCCCGCCCTCTGGTCTAGGGGCAGGTCGAGCGGGGGAGGGGCCGGGTTCGTCTCGGCCCCTCCCCGGCCGAGGGATGACACCCTCCGCGACCGACACCTACCCTCGAAGGATGATCTACCGGCTCGTCGGCGAGGGGGCCATGGTCCTTCACATGGCCTTCCTCGTCTACGTGGCCGTCGGCGGCTACCTCGCCTGGTACCGCCTCCCCGCTCTCTGGCCGCACATGGCCTGCGCGCTCTACGGGCTCGGCATCACCCTCATCGGCTGGGACTGCCCCCTCACCGACATCGAGACCTGGGGCCGTGAGAGGGCCGGACAGGCCGGACTCCCGCCCGGCGGCTTCATCGAGCACTACCTCACCGGCGTCGTCTACCCGCGGGAGCACCTCCTCACCGTCCAGCTCCTCGTCGCCCTCAGCGTCGTGGTGTCCTGGATCGGTGCCCTCATCCTCCACAGACGTCGCCAACGCCACTCCTCTGAGAACCGGGCGTAAAGATCGCGAATGGATCCCCGTCGCGCTATTCACCCACCGGGTATGTGTGCTTACCGTCGAAGCATGACCGTTGTGACCTGGGACTCCTACCGCGCAGCAGAGCACTTCATCATGCGCAGCGCCCGGCTCGTCGACCGGCACCGCTTCGCCTACCACTTCCAGTCCGGACCGGCGGAACCCGTGCGTGCCGCCCTGGTCGCCCACCGCAATCTCGACGGGGGTTACGGCAACAGCCTCGACCCCGACCTGCGTGGGCACTCCAGCCAGCCCGTGGCCACCGAACTGGCCCTGCGCCACCTCGACGAACTGGGAACGATCCCCGAGGATCTCGGCTACGGCGTCTGTCGCTACCTGGCCTCGGTCTCCAACGACGACGGAGGGCTGCCCGACGTGCTGCCCAACGTCCGCCACACCGAGGCCGCGCCCTGGTACCAGCACACCACCGACTTCTCCAGTCGTCTCGACGTCACCGCGAGCATCACGGGGTTGCTGCACAAGAACCACATCACCCACCCGTGGCGCGACCACGCCACGGCCTTCTGCTGGAAGAGGATCGACGCGCTCGGCTGGACCGACCCGCACGAGGCCATCGGCATCTGCCGATTCCTCCAGTACGTGCCCGACCGGCCACGCGCGCTGACCGCGATGAACCACCTGTCCACCATGATCCGCGCCGTCATCGACGTGCACCCGCGCGCCACCGGCCACGTCCACACTCCGTTGGACCTGGCATCGCACCCCCACCACATCGCCCGGCCCCTGTTCACCGACACCGAGATCGAACACAACCTCGAGGTGTTCGAGGACCAGCAGCGCCCCGACGGGGGCTGGGATGCCTGCTGGGACCACTGGGACACCACCGCGACCTTCGAACGCGAAGGGATGCGCACCATCCAGCGCCTGCGCATCCTGCGCGCCTACGGACACCTGGTCCCGGACCTCCCCCGGCCGCGCCGCGCCCGCTGACGACGTTCCGCTTCCGGCTCCGGGGAGAGGCCGGAGGCGGAACACCTCAGCCCAGCGCCGGAAGACGCGCCCCGGCCGCCTCCAGAACAGAACGTTCCACCCGCTCCGACGAACGCCCCGTCACCGCGCGCACGGCCGCCACCGTCGCCTCACCGCCGTCCCACACCCCCGGCAGCACCCGCTCCAACGCGTCACGATCCGCGGCCCCGAACAGGACATCGCGGACCAGGGTCAGCCCCTCCGGGGAGATCCACGGATCCCGGCCCAACGCGTCCGCCAGGTCCAGCCCGTGCAACGACAGCTCCATCACCCGCGTCACCAGGTAGTCCGTCAACGTCATCGCGTCCCCATGCCGGGTCCGCACGGCCCGGTCGAGCGGCTCGACTGCCAGACGCGCCGACAGCTCCCGCCGGACGCGACCCAACACCCGCCCCGGCTCCCCGGCGTCCGACCGCCGGGCCGCCTTCTCCACCGCGCTCTCCACCCGCGCCCGGTTCACCTCCGGGGAGAAACGGACCTCGGGCCGGTAATAGCCGAAGGCGGACACCGACACCTCCTCGGCGGCGGGGGAGGGGCCCTCCAATGCCACCGTCGTCTGGTGCAAGGAGCCCACCGTGTGGACCGCCAACGCCGCCACGTCCCACGGAGGACACCGAGTGGTATAGACCGCTTCGCGCTCCGACAGGCCCGAAAGGGCGTTTTCCAAAGAGGTCGCCTCGGCCGACAGAGCGGCCAGGACACGGTCACGTTCGGACACCACGGAACCCTCCGGAGGATGACGAGAACCCTGACAGGGCAACGATCCCAGGCCTCCCGCCACCCCCGGAGCGCACCCCCTGGCCATCACGGAGGGTCACCGAATTCACCCCCGCAGCACCTCGTATACGACGGATCGCAACCTGGTTTAGACCACTTCATCCTCCGAACGCTCTAAAGTGATACGTGTGACACGTAGAGCAAAAATCGTCGCGACCCTGGGACCCGCCACCTCGAGCCCGGAGACCCTCCGGCGTCTCGTGGACGCCGGTCTCGACGTCGCGCGACTCAACCTCAGCCACGGAACCCACGATGACCACCTCGCCGGTCTGACCAACCTCAGGCAGGCCGCCAAGGACGCGGGCCGGGCCGTCGGCGTCCTCGCGGACCTCCAAGGCCCCAAGATCCGCGTCGGCACCTTCCCCGACGGGCCCATCGAACTCGCCGAAGGCGACGAGTTCACCATCACCACCGAGGACGTCCCCGGCGACTCCACCCGGGTCTCCACCACCTACAAGGGACTCCCCGGCGACGTCCGCCCCGGCGACCGCGTCCTGATCGACGACGGCCGCGTCGTGCTGGAGTGCACCAAGACCACCAGCACGGACGTCCAGACCCGCGTCATCTTCGGCGGACCCGTCTCCAACCACAAGGGACTCAACCTCCCCGGAGTGGCCGTCAGCGTCCCGGCTCTCACCGACAAGGACGAGGAGGACCTGCGCTGGGCCCTCCACCAGGGCGTCGACATGGTCGCCCTCTCCTTCGTCCGCAGCCCGGCCGACGCCGAGGAATGCCACCGCATCATGGACGAGGAGGGCATCACCGTCCCCCTCATCGCCAAGATCGAGAAGCCCCAGGCGGTCGAACGCCTCCACGACATCATCGAGGTCTTCGACGGTGTCATGGTCGCCCGAGGCGACCTGGGCGTCGAGCTGCCCCTCGAGAACGTTCCCATGGTGCAGAAGCGCGCCATCGAACGCTGCCGCGACAAGGCCAAGCCGGTCATCGTCGCCACGCAGATGCTCGAGTCCATGATCGGAGCCCCCCGGCCCACCCGCGCCGAGGCCTCCGACGTCGCCAACGCCGTCCTCGACGGAGCGGACGCCGTCATGCTCTCCGGAGAGACCAGCGTCGGCAAGTACCCCATCGAGACCGTCGAGACCATGGCCCGCATCGTCGGCGCCGCCGAGCAGGAATCCCTGCGGGCCTCGCACATCCTCAACCGGGTGCCCGAGACGACCGGCGGGGCCATCGCCCGCGCCGCGGCCGAGATCGGCGCCACCGTCGGAGCCAAGGCCCTGGTCGCCTTCACCATGTCCGGTGAGACCGCGCGGCGCCTGGCCCGCTATCGCTCCCCCATTCCGCTGCTGGCCTTCACCACCGAGGCGAGCACCCGCGGACGGCTCTCCCTCACCTGGGGAGCCGAGACCAACCTGGTGCCCTGGGTCGACAACACCGACGACATGGTCCGCCAGGTCGAGAGCGAGCTCCTCCGTCTCGGCGACTACAACAAGGGCGACAAGATCGTCATCGTCGCCGGAAGCCCGCCCGGAACCCCCGGTTCCACCAACTTCCTGCGCGTCCACCGCCTCGGAGACACCGTCTCCCTGAGCAGCTGACGCACGGCGCCACGACGGCGCACCCCACGGGCCGCATCAGGTCCGGCCCGGAGCTCGGCGTATGAGCCGCGCCAGAGCGTTCCGGGCCGACCGGTGCGGTCGGCCGGAGACGCGGGGATCACTCCTGACCGGAGGAGACCCCGCCCTCGAAGGACACCCGTTCCAACGGCATGTCCCACGGCAACAGATTCCAGGGACTACGCGGATCCTCGTCCAGAAGCCCCAGCGCCACCCACACCCGATCCGCGTCGCCCTCGTCGATCTCCACCCGACGATCCGGCCACAGCAGATAACCGGCGTGGAACGCCGACGACAACCGCCCCCACGAGGAATAGCGGCGCTGGAGATCCGAGGCCACCCGATGCAACAACGTCTGCGTCTCCACCGGACTCAACCAGTCCAACGTCGCCCCGCCGCACACCAGCCGGATGATGTGCACCGACTTCCACCACTGGTAGGCGCCGATCATCACCGTCTCGTCGCCCTCGGAGACACCGGTCACCGTCCGCAGACGCGTCACCTGCTCGGACGTCAATCGCACCATCGCACCGGTGTCCGCGCCACCGTCGGGAAAACGCGACCGGGCCAGCCCCGCCTTCAGGTCCACCACCAGATCCAGGCTCGGACCGTTGCGCAGCTCCTCCAACAGACCGTCGACCGCCGCCAACAGCGAATCACGGTCGACCACGCCCCACTGGCGCTCCAACATCCTCCGGTAACGACGACGCAGACTCGGACGGGCCACCACGTCCCACGGCTCGGCCAGGGCCACCCGGAACGGGGCGGCCACCGCGGCCGCCCACCGCTCGGTGCTCAAGGGGGCGTCGGGTGTCTTGGTGCGGATCGTGGGATGCTCCCGCGCCCCCACGACCAGTTCGGCGAACGAGCCGCCGGCCAGGACGGTCAACGGAACGAACGACCAGCCGGGAAGATCCAGGGCGACCAGCGCGACCGCGAACAGGGCCACCGGAGCCCACAGCCACGGTTGACGACGCCGGGACCCCCAGGCCACCACGACCCAGGCACCGATCACCAGCGCGCCGATCACCCCGGCCACCGCGGTCAACACCCGCTTCCCCTCTCCTCGCGCAAGCCCGTCCGGACCGGGCTTTCCGCATCAAGGATCAGGGACATCGAGTGTTCTCGGCGCCCTGAGCCACAGGTTGTACTCAGGTTGTGGCCGTGATGTGACCGGTTCAGGCCGCTGGGATCACTTAAAAGTGACAAAAGGCCTATTACGGGTCGAAAGGGCTGGGTAAATACGAAGGTTCCGGCCGCACACGACCCGGCGACCGGAACCCCGCGAGAACCTCGGAAACGCCCTACCCGAGCGCCTCCACCACCACCTCGGTGGCCTCCGCGATCAACGAGTCCTGAGGCTCGGCGTCCTCCACCTCCATGGTCGACAACACCGCCAGCACGATCGGATCGCCCTCCTCCGGCCACACCACCGCGATGTCGTTACGCGTCCCATAGCCGCCGGTCCCGGTCTTGTCGCCCACGACCCAGCCCTCGGGCACACCCGCCCGGATCACGGCGTCGCCCGTCATGTTGCGCACCAACATGTCCACCAGGACCTCACGACGATCCTCCGGAAGCACGTCCCCCAACGTGAACGCCTCCAGGCTCCCCGCCAGAGCCTCCGGAGTACTCGTGTCCCGCTCATCACCCGGGACCGCCGCGCTCATATCCGTCTCATACCGGTCCAGGGTCGTCACATCGTCCCCGGTCAGCTCCTCCAAGGACTCCGTGAACCCCTCGGGACCGCCCAACTCCTCCAACAACAGGTTCGCCGCCGCGTTGTCACTGAACCGGACCGTCGCGTCGCACAACTCCAACAACGACATCCCCGTCCCCACGTTCTCCTCGGTGATGGGGGAGTGGGACACCAGCACGTCCTCGTCATAGGTGATCACCCGCTCCATCTCCTCCAACGAGTTCTCCGACAACACCACCCCCGCCAACAACGACTTGAACGTCGAGGCGAAGGCGAACCGCTCGTCCTCCCGAAACTCCACCTCCTCACCCGAACCCGTGTCCAACGCGTACACGCCCAGGCGCGTGTCGTACTCGGCCTCCAAGGCCTCGAACTCCGCCTCCACGTCCACCAGCGCGTCCGCCGACGACACCTCCTCCGAAGCGCCCTCCCCGGCGGTGCCACAACCCACCAAAGGCACCAACGCCAACGCCGCGACCAGGCCGGACCGCACAGGACTCCACATGACAAAGACCCCCAGGAGATCGAGAGAACGGACCGGACCCGGCCCGCCCCCGTAGTCTCACCACACTCCGCCCATGCCGTCCAAGACGGAAACGATCAATCCCATGCGTTTTCGATATGATCCCACCTCATGGACCTCGTAGGAGCCTGCGTCGCCTTCGTCCACGTCAGCGACCGAGGCAGCTTCACCCACGGCGCCGCCGCCGCGCGCATCCCCCAACCCGTCGCCAGCCGACGCATCGCCGCACTCGAGAAACACCTCGGCGCCCCCCTCTTCGACCGCTCCACACGCCACCCCACCCTCACCCAGTTCGGACACGCCGTCCTCCCCGCCGCACGCCGCCTCATCGACCTCGCCCACACCCTCGAACACGACGCCGCCACCGCCCGCCGCACACCACTGCGCATCGCCGTCCCCACCACCTGCACCACACTCGACCTCGCCCACCTCACCGCCCACGCCCGAGAACACGACCTCAACCTCGAACCCCACCCCGCACCACCCGCCCAACGCACCCACCTCCTCCACACCCACCAGGTCCGCACCGCCCTCACCGCCGTCCCACCCGACCAGGCCCACTGGAGCGCCCCCCTCGGCCTCGCCGCCCACCGACCCCCCGCCGCCCACACCCTCTACCTCGAAACCCTCCGAGCCGGCCGCACCGACACCACACCCCGCCGACGCCTCTGGATCCAACCCGAGGACGACACCCCCCACATCCGCGACCCCCTCACCCGCACCGGCACCTCACTCGGACTCCACCCCGCCCAGATCACCCTCGCCACCGACCTCAGCACCGCCACCGCCGAAGTCCTCACCAGCGACGACCTCCTCCTCTGCACACCCGCCCAAGCCGAACGACTCGACCTCCACTGGCGTCCCATCGGAGAGATACGACCCACCCGCGACCACACCATCACCGGAGAACACGCCGAAACCCTCCGCACCCACCTCCACCCGCACATCGCCCGCTGCCTCGGAGCCCACACCCCGTGATCACCCACCACCTGCGCACCGAACTCGACGAAGCCGGCCTCCACGCCTCCTTCCTCGTCCGCGACCTCCACACCGGACACGAGATCGGCATCGACCCCGACACCGAATACGCCACCGCCTCCCTCGTCAAAGTCCCCCTCGCCCTCGCCACCCTCCACCGCATCCACCAAGGCGAACTCGACGGCGCCACCCGCATCGAGATCACCCCCGTCCCGGCCGTCACCGGACCACCCGGAACCGGCCCCTTCGGCCTCAGCAAATTCCGCCACCCCGTCACCATCGCCATCGACGACCTCCTCCACCTCAGCACCTGCCTCAGCGACAACACCGCCGCCGAAGCCCTCTTCGACCTCACCCCGCCCGAGACCGTCGACCGCCTCCTCCGCGAACACGACATCCACGGCATCACCGTCCGCCACAGCATCAAGAGCCTGGGCTCCACACCCGCCGAACGCCTCGCCCCCGACGAGAACCACCTCGCCCAGACCCTCGCCATCCGCGCCGGCACCGACGGACGCGGACACGACATCCCCCAACTCGACGTCACCCTCGCCAACTCCGGCTCCGCCCGAGCCCACATCGAACTCCTCCAAGCCCTCTGGCGACCCACCGCCATCCACCCCGACGTCGCCCGACGCGTACGCGGACTCATGGCCGACAACGCCATCCGCCACCGCCTCGCCCCCGACTTCACCACCGACGCCTCCACCTGGGCCTCCAAGACCGGCACCGTCCTCAACCACCGCCACGAGATCGGCGTCGTCGAACACGAGAACGGCGAGGCCTACGCCATCGCCGCCCTCACCGCCTCCCAGGTCCCCTCACGCCACCAACCCGCCGCCGAAGCCCTCATGGGACGCGTCGCCCGCACCCTCCGCGACCACCTCCGCTCCGTCTGACCCCGCCTCTACACTCGGCCCGCCACCACCGAAGGAGACGGCCGACCATGAACCGCGAACGCGAAAGACAGAACCTGCGACTCCTCCGCGCCCGCGACGCCATGGACCGCGACTACGCCCACCCCCTCGACGTCCCCGCGCTCGCCCGCCTCGCCCACCTGTCCCCCTCCCACTTCACCCGCCTCTTCCGCGACACCTTCGGCGAGACCCCCTACCGCTACCTGCGACGACGCCGCCTCGAACGCGCCTGCGCCCTCCTCCGCGACACCGACACCCCCGTCACCGACATCGCCCTCATGGTCGGCTTCGAAAGCCTCGGCACCTTCAGCCGCACCTTCACCGAGGTCATCGGCCGCCCACCCACCCGCTACCGGGCCGAAGTGGCGCCCGTCCACGTACCCGCCTGCTTCATCAAGGCCTGGACCCGACACGGCGGTTTCGGATAAGCACATCCCCACCCCCTCGGCATAGCGTTCGAACATGTTCACAGGCATCGGCATCACCTCCATCCAGGTCCTCGACCAGGACGAGGCCCTCGACTTCTACGTCGGCACACTCGGATTCCGGGTATCGAGCGACGTCGACCTCGGCTTCATGCGATGGCTCACCATCGCCCTGCCAGACGACCCCGACCACGAGATCCTCCTGGAGGTCCCCGGACCACCCGCTCTCAGCGAGGAGACCGCCGCCCGGGTACGCGACCTCACCACCAAGGGCGCCCTCGGGCTCGCCGCCGTCCTCGACACCGACGACTGCCGCGCCACCTACGAGGAGCTCCGCGCCAAGGGCGTCGAGTTCACCCAGGAACCCGTCGAACAGCCCTACGGCATCGACTGCGCCCTGCGCGACCCCTTCGGCAACCACATCCGCGTCACCCAGCGCACCCCCATGAAGGAGATCACCGAGGAGGTCCGCAAACGCTGGGAGGAGAGCGAGCGCTGAGCGTCCCCGCCCGCCCGAACGAGAAGGACGGATCGTCCGGGCGGGCGGCTCAGTACTCGGGCCCCACGAAGCCGTCCATCCGCGCCACCGCGTCCCGCTTGGACACGGATACGACATGCAGGTCACGACGCGGTTCCTCGCGACGTTGCACGTGCCTCTTCCAAGCGATGCCCAGCCGATCCAGGGCCTCGGTGAACAGCTCCACGATGTCGACCGAGACGTTCACGAACTGGTACCTCGGATACTCGTAATGCGTCCGCCCGTCCTTCGGCGTCTTCCGTTTCACCCGGTTGACCAGACGACAACCATCGGAGTGGATCAGGCCACGGACGAAGGGTCCGGTGTGCTCGTCCACGATCCGTCGCTGCCAGGGCTCCAGGACGATGCGGCGTTCGTGCTTCTTGCCGGGGCCGTGTTGGGGGAGAAGACACGGCCAGTGCTTCCAGTTCCCGTGCACCTCGGTGCAGCCTTGCGAGGGAACCCGGGAGACCACGTGATCCGGACGGATCAGCGCCAGAGCCCGGGCACACTCATCGATCAGTCCGGGCCGGTCGTCGGAGCACATGATCCGTAACCGCCAGACCCCCTTGGTCGGATCTCCCGCCGGGGTCAGACAACCGTCCCCCAGATAGAGCCCCAGAAGATAGGCGTAGGAATCGGGCCTGGAGGGAGGGCGGGGGATCGGCTCGCACCGGGGGCAGAGGTCGGTACCGAGATACCTGTCCACGAGAGAACGGTCTCGAGTCCACTCGCGGAGGGTGGAACGGTCGATCCCCGTCCGCCGGCTCACTTCGGTGGAGGAGATTCCGGAATCGAGCAGAGAGACGGCCAGGCGCCTGTCATGAGGTGAGTACATAGCGTGCATGTTCGCTCACGCATACGACATTCCGGTTTGGAGGCCTCTGAACAGCAAGAAAGCCACCCGCGTATGGCGAGTGGCCGATCTGTGCCCCGAGTGGGATTCGAACCCACACTGTATGAGGTTTGAGCTCATCTTCTCTGCCGGTTGGAATATCGGGGCGAGTGCACTTGTCAAGTGTTTCTCTGAAATTTTTCTGCTGTCGGTTCCGGTGACGCGCGGTCAACGGTGGGGTCACGATCGACCGGCATTGCCGGGGCCGACGAACAGCATACTAGCGGATCTCGGTAACCTCGTATACGTGACGAGGACGCAGAGCCGTGTGGTGATCGCGGAAGACGAGGCCCTGATCCGCCTGGATCTCAAGGAGATGCTCGAAGAGGACGGCTATGCCGTCGTGGGCGAGGCCGGCGACGGGGAGGCCGCCATCAGGCTTGCCCGGGAACACCGTCCCGACCTGGTGATCACCGACATCAAGATGCCGGTGCTCGATGGACTGACGGCCGCCGAGCGGATCGCCGCCGAGCGGATCGCCCCGGTCGTGATCCTGACGGCCTTCTCCCAGCGTGAACTGGTGGAGCGCGCGCGTGAGGCGGGGGCGATGGCCTATCTGGTCAAGCCCTTCAGCAAGTCGGACCTGGTGCCGGCGATCGAGATGGCCACCTCCCGTTACGCCGAGTTGGCGGCGTTGGAGGCGGAGGTGGGCGATCTCCAGGATCGTCTGGAGACGCGCAAGGTCGTGGAGCAGGCCAAGGGGCTGTTGCAGAGCCGGCACGGGATGAGCGAACCGGAGGCGTTCCGGTGGATCCAGAAGAATTCGATGGATCGCCGGCTGACGATGCGCAAGGTCGCGGAGACCGTGGTGGAGACCCTCGGAGGTCAGAAGGGCTAACGAAGGTTCCGTAGGCGGGCTGAACACCCGTCGTGGATCGGATCGATCAGGGGTCGTGTCCCGTGTGGGGCGCGGCCCCTTCTTCGTGTGCGCGGGCTGTTCCGTGAGTGGTCGTTCGGACACCGACGGTGGGTCCACGTCCCTGATCAGTTCGTGTTCTCGGCATATTTCTGAACGGGTGTTCAGGGTCAATGCGTATCCCGTACCGATTTGATATCGCTTGCGCACAATGGGGTGACGGTTGGGTCACGTGGCTTAAGCGGCGCTGAATGGTCGGCATAAATCGGGCTAAACTCACCGCACCGAACAGCTAAAGGACAGTGGCCCCCGAATCCTCATATAGGGGTGCCACCTACCTCAGATGCGCAAGGAGCGCGCGTGCGCACACGCCTCGTGACCGTGTTGCTCGCCCTGATCACCGCATTCCTGGTGATCCCGGGGGCGGCGGCGACGGCAGACGAAGAGGGCGGTGAATCGCTGCACGGTCAGATCGTTCAGCCTGATGATCGTGATCAAGGTGTCGAGGGCATCGAGATCACGGTCTTCCAGGAGGGCGACGAGATCGTGGCGGCGGCCACCGACCCCGATGGAATGTGGGAAGCGGAGCTGCCCGGACCGGGCACCTACCGTGTGGTGGTGGACCAGGAGTCCATCCCCGACGATTTCGCCGTTCGTGAGACGCCGATGCTCTCGAACGGTGAGGCGGAGGTCGAGGTCGAGTCCGGAGACCGGCGGCCGTTCATCGTTCTTCTGGACGTGGCCGGGGCCTCGTCGGGTGCGGAGGCCGAGCAGTCGGAGTCTCCCTCTCCGGACGACGAGGCGACCGAGGGCGACGACGAGGGGTCGTCGGCCGAGGACGAGTCGGTGGAGGTCGAGGGCGTCAGCGGCGGCTTCGGCGAGCGCTTCGTGCAGCTGACCGCGGCCGGTCTGCTGTTCGGCCTGGTCATCGCGGTCTCCGCGATCGGTCTGTCGCTGATCTTCGGGACGACGCAGGTCATCAACTTCTCGCACGGTGACATGGTCACCTTCGGCGCGATGATGGCGTTGCTGTTCAGTTCGGGCGCGGCCGGTATGGGCAATTCGCTGTTGGCGATCTTCGCCGGTCTGGGTGTGGCGGTCCTGTTGGGCGCCTTCATGGAGGGCAGGCTCGGCCGTACGGTCCTGGTCGCCCTTCAGTGGGTGTCGGTGATGGCCGGTATCGCCCTGGCGACGGTGCTGGGCGTCTTCTTCCCGGATCTGGGGTGGAAGGTGCCGCTGTGGGCGGCGGCCGGTATCGCGGTGGTCATGGGCGCCGTGTTGGGCGGCTCGTTGGAGCGTTACCTGTGGCGTCCGCTGCGCAAGCGCAATGTCGCGCTGATCCAGATGTTCATCGTCTCGATCGGTCTGGCGTTGGTCCTGCGGCACGTGATCCTGGTGATGTTCGGTGCGAACCGGTCGCGTTACGCGGGTTTCCAGGTGCAGGAGTTGGTGCACATCGGGCCGATCTCGATGCCGCCCCGGGATCTGGTGATCATGGGCGTGGCCGTGGTGGTCCTGGTGCTGGTGGCGTGTCTGTTGCAGTTCACGCGGATCGGAAAGGCGATGCGCGCGGTCTCGGACAACCGGGATCTGGCGGAGTCCTCCGGTATCGACGTGGACCGGGTGACGCTGTACGTGTGGCTGCTCGGTGGCGGTCTGGCGTCGCTGGGCGGTGTGCTCTTCGGTTTGAACCAGGTCGTCGACTACGAGATGGGTTTCCGTCTTCTGTTGCTGATGTTCGCCGCGGTGATCCTCGGTGGTCTGGGCACGGCGTACGGAGCGATGGTCGGCGGTATCTCGGTCGGTCTGGTGGCGATGTTGTCCACCCTGTGGTTCCCCACGCAGTTGATGCAGGCGTGGGCTCTTGCCCTGATGATCCTCATGCTGTTGGTCAGGCCTCAGGGTCTGCTCGGGCAGCGCGAGCGGGTCGGCTAGGAGAGGTTGACGATGGATATTCTCATGATCCTCGCCGAGGCCGCTCGATCCGCGGTGGGTCCGATCGCCGCGATCTACGCGCTGGCGGCGGTCGGTCTGAACATGCACTTCGGGTACACGGGGTTGCTGAACTTCGGCCAGGTCGGCTTCATGCTGGTGGGCGCCTATGGCGTCGGTATCAGCGTGGCGGTCTTCGGTCTGCCGGTGTCGGTCGGGTTCCTGGTGGGTCTGGCCTGTGCCGTGGTGTTGGCGTTGCTGTTGGGTATTCCGACGCTGCGGTTGCGGGCGGACTACCTGTCGATCACGACGATCGCGGCGGCGGAGGTGCTGCGTCTTGTGTACCGGGCGGGTTTCGCCGAGTCGGTGACCAATGGCGTGTACGGGTTGCAGAACCTGTCGTCGGGGTTCCGCGCGGTGAATCCGTTCGACGGGGGCGCGCGGTACGGCTTCGGTTCGTTCGTGTTCACGGGCAACCAGCTGTGGTTGATGACGGTGGCGTGGGGCCTGGTGGGCCTGGCCGTGTTGTTGACCTGGTTGTTGATCCACAGCCCGTGGGGGCGTGTGATCAAGGGCATCCGTGAGGACGAGGACGCGGTGCGCAGCCTCGGTAAGAACGTGTTCGCCTACAAGATGCAGGCGTTGGTCCTGGGCGGTCTGCTGGGTGCTCTGGCGGGCGCGATGCTCGCGATGCACCAGGGGGCGATCCAGCCGGACCAGTTCAAGCCGCAGGTGACGTTCTTCCTGTGGGTGATCCTGCTGTTGGGCGGCGCGGGTCGTGTGTTCGGTCCGATTCTCGGTTCGATGGCGTTCTGGTTCTTGATGAGTTTCACCGACGGGCTCTTGAGGTGGATGGGGCGCGAGGGTTGGTTGCCCTTCCTGTCGGGTCCGGACTTCGGTGCGATCCAGTTGGCCTTCGCCGGTGTGATGTTGGTGCTGTTGATCGTCTTCCGTCCGCAGGGGCTCATCGGCGACCGCAAGGAGATGTTGGTCAATGTCAAGTGACGAGGTGAACGGTTCCGCGGCGGTCGTCGACCGGATGGCGGGGGCGCTGCCCGAGCCGGGGTCGGCCAAGTCGGATCCGATTCTGGTGGTCGACGGTGTGAAGCGTTCCTTCGGCGGTCTGACCGCGGTGGACGTGGAGCATCTGGAGGTCCAGCGGGGCACGATCACGGCGTTGATCGGGCCGAACGGCGCGGGCAAGTCGACGTGCTTCAACCTGTTGACCGGGTTCGATCGGGTCGACTCGGGTCGGTGGACGTTCGAGGGGAGGTCGATCAACGGCAAGCGGGGTCACCAGGTGGCCCGGGCCGGGATGGTGCGGACCTTCCAGTTGACCAAGGCGCTGACGCGTCTGTCGGTGCTCGACAACATGTTGTTGGGAGCTCAGGGGCAGACGGGCGAGCGGATGGGGGGCGCGTTCCTGCGCTCCGTGTGGGGTCGGCAGGAGAAGGTCAACACCGAGCGTGCTCTGGACCTGTTGGAACGCTTCAAGCTGATCGACAAGCGTCGGGACATGGCCGGGGCGTTGTCGGGTGGTCAGCGCAAGCTGCTGGAGATGGCGCGCGCGTTGATGACCGATCCGAGCATGATCATGCTCGACGAGCCGATGGCGGGGGTGAACCCGGCGTTGGTGCAGTCGTTGTTGCACCACATCACGTCGTTGCGCGACGAGGGCAAGACGGTCCTGTTCGTGGAGCACGACATGGACGTGATCATGGGGATCAGCGACTGGATCGTGGTGTTGGCGCAGGGGCGGGTGATCGCGGAGGGTCGTCCTTCGGACATCCGGTCGAACCAGCAGGTGATCGACGCCTACCTGGGTGCCCAGGAGGTCGAGGACGAGGGCTCGGTGAGTGGCGATGAGTGAGGGCAACGGGGCCTCGGGTTCCGGGCCGGAGGAGGTTCCGGTCGAGGCGGCGGAGGCGTCCGCCGTCCAGGAGCACCGTGAGGAGCTTCTGGAGCAGGCGGAGGCCGCCGCGGTGGAGGTGGGCGGTCCGGAGGATTACCTGCTTCTGGCCAGGGACATGGTGGCCGGCTACGTGCCCGGGGTGAACATCCTCAACGGGTGCACCTTGACGCTCACCGAGGGCGAGGTCGTGGCGATCATCGGGCCGAACGGCGCGGGCAAGTCGACGTTGATCAAGACGATCTTCGGTCTGATCCCGGTGCGCGAGGGCTCGTTGACGCTGCGGGGTTCGAGTATCGCCGGGTTGCCGGCGCACAGCCTGGTGGAGCGGGGCGTGGGTTACGTTCCGCAGACGCGGAACGTGTTCCCCTCCCTGACGATCGAGGAGAACCTGCAGATGGGGGCGTTCCTGCGTCCTCGGACGTTCTCGGAGCGGTTCGCGGTGGTCTCGGAGTTGTTCCCGTTGTTGGGGGAGCGGCGTCGGGCGAAGGCCGGGTCCCTGTCGGGCGGTGAGCGTCAGATGGTGGCGATGGGTCGGGCGTTGATGATGAACCCGTCGGTGCTGTTGTTGGACGAGCCGACGGCGGGGTTGTCGCCGATCTATCAGGAGGAGGTCTTCCAGCGGGTCAAGGAGGTCAACTCCACGGGTGTCTCGGTGATCATGGTGGAGCAGAACGCCCGGCGGTGTCTACAGATCTGTGATCGTGGATACGTCCTGGATCAGGGGCGTAACGCCTATACGGGTTCGGGGCGGGATCTGTTGAACGATCCGAACGTGATCGAGTTGTACCTGGGGACGCTCGCCAAGGGGTGATCCGGTGGTACGAGGAGGGGGTGGGCCCGCGGGCCCACCCCCTCTCTTCGTTCCTCGCGCGGTGCGCCCGTCGGTCAGTGGCCGTCGGCGCTGTAGTCGACGTAGTCGAGGATCTCGTAGCCGTCGGGGCCGAAGTGGAAGACCTCGAAGGTGGCGGAGGTGGGGTCGCCGTTGTCGTCGAAGTCGATGTCGCCGCTGACGCCCTGGTAGTCGATGCTCTGCCCCTCGGCGAGCAGATCGCGGCATTCGGCGAAGGCGGTGCACTCGGTGCCGTCGGGGCGGCTGATCTCGGGGAGGTGTTCGACGTATTCCTCGGGCGAGGTGGAGCCGGCGGATTCGGCGGCCAGGGCGATGGCGGTGACGCAGTCGTAGACCTGGGGCGCGAACTGGAAGACGTCGAGTTCGGGGGCGAAGGCGCGGAGTCCTTCGTTGAACTCGGGGTTGTCGGCGCTGGGCGCGACCCCGGTGGTGCCTTCGATGAGGCCGGGGGCGTCCACGGTGATGGTCTCGGCGAGGCCGGGGTCGTTGAGGCCGTCGGTGAGGTAGAACCGCTCGCCCCCGATGTCGCTTTCGAGGAGCGCCGCCATGACCTGGGCGCCCTCTTCGAAGGAGATGAGGGCGACGGCGTCGGGGGCGGCCTCGACGATGCCGCCGACGACGGCGCCGAAGTTGGTGCTGTCGGGATCGTAGGTCTCGGTGAGGACGACGTCGATGTCGAGGGCGCGGAGTTCCTCTTCGACGGTGGTGAGGTAGCCGGTGCCGTAGCCGTCGGCGCGGGCGACGACGGCGACGGAGGTGTTGCCGTCGTCGGCGATGCGCCGGGCGAGGACGGGGCCGGCCATGAGGTCGCTGGGGGCGGTGCGGAAGAAACGGCCGTCGTCGTCGATGTCGGTCAGGTCGGGGGCGGTGCTGGAGCCGGAGCACTGGACGATGCCGGCTCCGGTGACGGTGTCGTAGGTGGCCTGGCTCATGGCGGAGGAGGCGGCGCCGATGACGGCGTTGACGTCGTCGCTCACGAGGCCGTTCGCGGCCTCGTCGGCCCGGGTGTTGTCACCGCCCTCGTCGGCCCGGACGGGTGGGGGGACCTCGGCGCCGAGGATGCCGCCGGCCTCGTTGATCTCGGAGATGGCGTATTCGGCGGCGGCGATCTGGGCGGGGCCGAGGAAGGACAGGGATCCGGTCTGGGGATAGAGGATCCCGTAGGTGAAGGTGTCCTCGGTGTCCCCGGTGAGGGAGCAGGAGGCGAGTACGAGGGCGAGGGCCGCTGTGGACAGCGCCAGGGCTGGTCGGGTCGTCATGGGGGTCCGTTCGAGTGGGGTTCCCGGGTCGTGTGGCGGTCGGGCGGGATGGGGGACGACCGTGTCCGGGGGATGACAGCCGTACGGGGGTGCGGGGCGGGGCCCCGCACCCCCGATGGGCGCGTCTGGGTGTCGCTGGTGGTCTCACCTCGGGGGCGTTACGCCCGGGAGGTCACTCCTCGGAGGAGTACTCCTCGTAGCCGAGGACCTCGTGGCCGTCGGGGCCGTAGTGGAAGACCTCGAAGGTGGCGGAGGTGGGGTCGCCGTTGTCGTCGAAGTCGATGTTGCCGCTGACACCCTGGTAGTCGATGCTCTGCCCCTCGGCGAGCAGATCGCGGCATTCGGCGAAGGTGCCGCACTCGGTGCCGTCGGGGCGGCTGATCTCGGGGAGGTGCTCGACGTAGTCGGCCGGGGAGGTGGAGCCGGCGGACTCGGCGGCCAGGGCGATGGCGGTGACGCAGTCGTAGACCTGGGGCGCGAACTGGAAGACGTCCAGGTCGGGCGCGGACTCGCGGAGTCCTTCGTTGAACTCGGGGTTGTCCGCACCGGGGGCCACACCGGTGATGCCCTCGACGACGCTGGGGTCGTTCTCGTTGACGGTGGTGCCCAGGTCGGGGTCGTTGAGGCCGTCGGTGATGTAGAGCTGGTCGCCTTCGAGGCCGCTCTCCAGGAGCTCGGCGACGACCTGGGCGCCCTCTTCGAAGGAGATGAGGGCGACGGCGTCGGGCTCCTCACTGCTCACGGCGTTGATGACGGAGTCGAAGCTGGTGGCGTCGGGGTCGTAGGTCTCGGTGAGGACGACCTCGGCTCCCAGGCCCTCGAGCTCGTCCTTGACCGCGCCGAGGTAGCCGTTGCCGTAGTCGTCGGCGCGGGCGACGATGCCGACGCTGAGCTGGTTGTTCTCGACGATCTTGCGGGCCAGCACGGGGCCGGACATCAGGTCGCTGGGCGCGGTGCGGAAGAAGTAGCCGCCGTCGTCGATGTCGGTCAGGTCGGGGGCGGTGTTGGATCCCGAGCACTGGACGATCTCGGCACCGGTGATGGTGTCGTAGGTGGCCTGGGTCATGCCGGACGCCGCCGCGCCGATGACGGCGTTGACGTTGCTGTTGACGAGGCTGTTGGCGGCCTCGTTGGCCTGGGCGCCGTCGCCGGCCTCGTCACCCTCGACGATCGCGGGGACCTCGGCGCCGAGGATGCCGCCGGCCTCGTTGATCTCGGAGATGGCGTATTCGGCGGCGGCGATCTGGGGCGGGCCGAGGAAGGCGAGGGCACCGGTCTGGGGGTAGAGGATCCCGAAGGTGAACTCGTCACCTCCGTCGCCGTTGCCACACGCGGTCAGCCCCAGTACCAGGGCCGCGGTCGCGGCGGTGAATCCTAGGACCTTCTTGCTTGCCATGATCGTGGTCGCTCCGTTCAACCGGCGTCGCACGGCCTGGGTCGGGGGGTGGCCGTGCCGATGGTGAGGATGTGTTCTGATGCCCTTGATGTGTGGCATGGCTTAATCAGGAACTTTAGGGGAGCTTAATCACGTAAGTTCGGCTTCGGGAAGTGTGGGGGAGTGGTTGCGTCCTACTCGCCTCCGTGCCGTTATGAAGCTGTGGTCATCGGGTACTCGGTGCCACGTCGTGCCTCCTGAGGGTGCGGCCCGGGCGGCGTGCGTGTTCTCGTGGTACTCCGTCCATATGCGAGAAGGCCCGCCCCGGGCGGTGGCGCTCTTGCCGGGGCGGGCCTTCGGTAGTCGTTCTGGGGTTGTTCGTGAAGTCGGGCTCAGGTTCCCTGGGGGGCGCCGTTCGGCTTGTCCCGCAGCATGCAGGTCAGGCGGGAGGTGCAGACCTTGCGTCCCTGGTCGTCGGTGATGACGATCTCCCAGGTGGACAGGGTCCGGCCCAGGTGGACGGGGGTGGCGACACCGGTGACGTGGCCTTCGACCGCGGAGCGGTGGTGGGTGGCGTTGATCTCGATGCCCACGGCGACGCGGTCGAAGCCGTGGGCGTGGATGCTGGAGCCGATCGAGCCCAGCGACTCGGCCAGGACGCAGGAGGCGCCTCCGTGCAGGAGCCCGAAGGGCTGGCGGTTGCCCTCCACCGGCATACGGCCCACGACACGCTCGGCCGTGGCCTCGGTGATCTCGATGCCCATCGTCTCGCCCAGGCCCGCGGAGAGGGCGCCGGACTCCAGTAGATCCCGCAGTTCCCCGGCGTCTGTACTCATGATGGTGCCTTTCGATCCGCTCAGGTGGTCCCTTACCCGGTCGAACCGGCCGGGGTCGGGTGGTGTTCTCGTGGTGATGGCCTCGGAGTGTCCGCGGCGCATCCTAAGATCTCACCTGTGGTGACCAAGCGAGAGACCCCCGAACAGACAGCCCCGACCGCCGGTGGGCGTCCCCGCCTGCTCCTTCTGGACGGCCACTCGATGGCCTTCCGTGCCTTCTTCGCGCTGCCGGTGGAGAAGTTCGGGACCAGTACCGGGCAATCGACCAACGCCGTGTACGGGTTCGCCTCCATGCTGGTGAAGCTCTTGCGCGATGAGGAGCCCACCCATGTGGCGGTGGCCTGGGACCTGTCCGGTCCCACCTTCCGGGACGAGGAGTACGACGGTTACAAGGGGGGCCGGTCCGAGACCCCGCCGGAGTTCCCCTCCCAGGTTCCGCTCACCCAGGACCTGATGCGGATGATCGGGGTGACCAACCTGTCCGCGCCCGGCTTCGAGGCCGACGACGTCATCGCGACGTTGGCGCACCAGGGTTGCGAGGCGGGGATGGAGGTGCTGATCGCCTCGGGCGACCGGGACGCCTTCCAGCTCGTCACCGAGGACTGCACGGTCCTCTACCCGGGCAAGAGCCTGTCCGACCTGCGCCGGATGGACCCCGAGGCGGTCCAGGACAAGTACGGGGTGCCGCCCGAGCGCTACCGCGACCTGGCCGCCCTGGTGGGGGAGAAGGCCGACAACCTTCCGGGCGTGCCCGGGGTCGGCCCCAAGACCGCGGCCAAGTGGATCACGAAGTTCGGTTCCCTGGAGGCGCTGGTCGAGCGCGCGGACGAGGTGACCGGCAAGGCCGGGCAGAACTTCCGCGACCACCTGGCCGACGTCCTGCGCAACCAGCGGCTCAACAAGCTGGTCACCGAGGTGCCGCTGGAGTCGGACGTGCGGGACCTGGGTCTGGGCGAGACGGACCGGGCCGGCGTGGACGCGCTCTTCGACAACCTGGAGTTCGCCTCCAACCTGCGCGAGCGGCTGTACGCGGTGGTGCGCACCGGCGACGACGGCCGTGAGGGGGCCGAGGACGGCGCGGACGTCGCCGGTTTCGACGTGGACGTGACCGTGGCCGAGACCGGCCGGGTGGCCGACTGGCTCACCGAGCACGCCTCGGCGGACGGTGTCACCGGGGCGGCCCCCGCCGGGATCGCCCTGGAGGGCACCTGGGGGCAGGGCACCGGCCGTGTGGACGGGCTCGCGGTGACGGTCGCGGGCGGTGCCTCGCTGTTCGTGGACCCCACCCTTCTGGACGCCTCCGACCATGAGGCTCTGGCGGCCTTCCTGGCCGACCCCGCGCGGCCCAAGGTGGTGCACGAGTACAAGGGCGCGCTGTTGGCCCTGGGAGCGCACGGCTGGGAACTGGGCGGGGTGGTCAGCGACACCGCGTTGGCCGCCTACCTGGTCCAGCCCGGGCAGCGCCGGTTCGACCTGCTCGACCTGTGCCGTAAGTACCTGGGTCTGGAGCTGGAGGAGAAGGACGACGGCGCCCAGCTCTCCCTGGACCTGGGCGAGGAGGTCGAGAACGGGCGCGGACACGGGCTCGCGGTGCGGGCCGCCGCCGTCCGCGACCTGGCCGTGGTGCTCTCCGCCGAGCTGGACCGTCGTGGGGGCGACCATCTGCTGCGCGAGGTCGAGCTGCCGCTGGTGGACGTGCTGGCCAGGATGGAGCGGGCCGGTATCGCCGCGGACCGCCCCTACCTGGAGGAGCTCCAGGGCGAGTTCGCCTCGGCAGGGCGCGCGGCGGTGGCCCGGGCGCACGAGATCGTGGGGCGTGAGTTCAACCTGGGCTCGCCCAAGCAGTTGCAGCAGGTGCTCTTCGAGGACCTGGGGCTGCCCCGGACCAAGAAGATCAAGACGGGGTACACCACCGACGCGGACGCGTTGGCGTGGCTGGCGACCCAGAGCGACAACGAGCTGCCGGGGGTGCTGCTGCACCACCGCGACCAGACCAAGCTGCGGACCACGGTCGAGGGTCTGATCAAGACGATCGCCGACGACGACCGCATCCACACGACCTTCAACCAGACGGTGGCGGCGACCGGCCGGCTCAGCTCGACCGACCCCAACCTCCAGAACATCCCGATCCGCACCGACGTGGGGCGTCGTATCCGGCGGGCGTTCGTGGTGGGCCCGGGCTACCAGGAGCTGTTGACGGCCGACTACAGCCAGATCGAATTGCGGATCATGGCGCATCTGTCCGGTGAGCAGGCGTTGATCGACGCCTTCAACAGCGGCTACGACTTCCACGCGCACATGGCGGCGCAGGTGTTCGACATCGACGTGGAGGAGGTCGACGGGGAGGCGCGTTCCCGGATCAAGGCGATGAGCTACGGGTTGGCCTACGGGCTGAGCGCCTACGGTCTCTCCCAGCAGTTGGGGATCGCCCCTGACGAGGCCAAGAAGCTCATGGAGGACTACTTCGCCAGCTTCGGCGGGGTGCGCGACTACCTCCACGAGGTGGTGGAGCAGGCGCGCAAGGTCGGCTACACCGAGACGATCCTGGGCCGGCGGCGTTACCTGCCCGACCTGACCAGCGACAACCGTCAGCGGCGGGAGATGGCCGAGCGGATGGCGCTCAACGCGCCGATCCAGGGTTCGGCGGCCGACATCATCAAGGTGGCGATGCTCCAGGTGGACGCGGCGCTCACCGAGGGCGGGCACGCCTCCCGGGTGCTGTTGCAGGTGCACGACGAACTCGTGGTGGAGGTCGCTCCGGGCGAGCGTGAGGCGGTCGAAAACCTCGTGACGCACGAGATGGGCACGGCCTATGATCTGCGTGTTCCGCTGGGTGTCTCGGTCGGCAGCGGGCAGAACTGGCATGACGCCGCGCACTGAGGGCGCTCCGGGGCCCGGTCGGCGCGGGTAGGAGAGGAGCGGGAACGGTGACGGGAAGCGACGAGACCACGAAGGGTCTGGCCGTGGGGCCGGTGACCGTTCCCGCCGAGGAGTTGAGGTGGCGTTTCTCCCGGTCCTCGGGGCCGGGCGGACAACACGTCAACACCTCCGACACCCGGGTGTCGCTCTCCTTGGACGTGGCCTCCTGTCGGGCTCTGGGGGCCACCCGCAGGGCCCGGGCTCTGGAACGTCTCGAAGGGCGCCTGGTCGACGGGGTGCTGACGGTGTCGGCGCAGAGTCACCGTTCCCAGACGCGCAACCGGGTGGAGGCCAGGGAGCGGATGGCCCGCCTTCTGGAGGAGGCGATCGCGCCTCCGCCGCCGGAGCGTCGTAGCCGTCGGCCCAGCAGGGCCGCGAAGCGGCGACGGGTGGACGCCAAGAGACGGCGGGGCGAGGTCAAGCGCTCGCGTTCACGTCCTCCGATGGACTGAGAGGCTCGTCGATCCGGGGGATTCGTGATTTTTCGGAGGAATCCTCACGGTCGCCGCGAAGGGGTGTTCTCCGAGGGGCGACATCGGGTGGCGCGCCTGGTCGGAGGGTCGGCGTGGCCCGGTTGAACTTCCCCTCGGGGCTCGGGTAAATTGCGTCCATCATGGCCTTCGCCGGGTTGGCGTTCCCGGGTTCCGATTGACCAGGACGCCCATGTCTCATATTCTGGCCTCAGTGTTGTGGGTTCGTGCGTGCGTCTGTCGTCTCCGTAGGGGGCGAAGGGTTGCACCGCATCGGTCACCACTCTGGACCCGGTAGTCGGCGGTCACGGACGGCTCGTTCCGTACATGTGGCCCTGCTTCTTGCATCTGGACGACGGATCGACCAGCCCGAACCCACGACGTGCCCATTTTCTGAACCTGTCCGTATCCGGAGTCCACCCACAAATGACGAGCAGCACCGAGGCCACCTCGACACCCCAGGTAGCGGTCAACGACATCGGGTCCGAGGAAGCCTTCCTCGCGGCGATCGACGAGACCATCAAGTACTTCAACGACGGTGACATTGTCGAGGGCACCATCGTGAAGGTCGATCGAGACGAGGTCTTGCTCGACATCGGCTACAAGACCGAGGGTGTGATTCCCTCTCGGGAACTGTCGATCAAGCACGACGTCGACCCCGGTGAGGTCGTTGCCGTCGGCGACCAGGTCGAAGCCCTCGTTCTCCAGAAGGAGGACAAGGAAGGCCGTCTGATCCTGTCCAAGAAGCGCGCTCAGTACGAGCGGGCCTGGGGCACGATCGAGAAGATCAAGGAAGAGGACGGCGTCGTCACCGGCACCGTCATCGAGGTCGTCAAGGGTGGTCTCATCCTCGACATCGGCCTGCGCGGCTTCCTGCCCGCCTCCCTGGTCGAGATGCGCCGTGTCCGCGACCTCCAGCCCTACGTGGGCCGTGAGCTCGAGGCCAAGATCATCGAGCTGGACAAGAACCGCAACAACGTGGTCCTGTCCCGCCGTGCCTGGCTCGAGCAGACCCAGTCCGAGGTTCGCCAGACGTTCCTCAACACCCTCCAGAAGGGTCAGATCCGCAAGGGCGTCGTCTCCTCGATCGTCAACTTCGGTGCCTTCGTGGACCTGGGTGGCGTCGACGGTCTGGTGCACGTCTCCGAGCTCTCCTGGAAGCACATCGACCACCCGAGCGAGGTCGTCGAGGTCGGCCAGGAGGTCACCGTCGAGGTTCTCGACGTGGACATGGAGCGCGAGCGCGTCTCCCTGTCGCTCAAGGCGACCCAGGAAGACCCGTGGCAGCAGTTCGCCCGGACCCACCAGATCGGCCAGGTCGTTCCCGGCAAGGTCACCAAGCTGGTTCCGTTCGGTGCGTTCGTGCGCGTCGAGGAGGGCATCGAGGGTCTGGTCCACATCTCCGAGCTGGCCGAGCGCCACGTCGAGGTGCCGGAGCAGGTCGTCCAGGTCGGCACCGAGATCTTCGTCAAGATCATCGACATCGACCTCGACCGTCGTCGCATCAGCCTCTCGCTGAAGCAGGCCAACGAGGCCGTCTCGCCCGACCAGGTGGACTTCGACCCCACCCTGTACGGCATGGCCGCGGACTACGACGAGCAGGGCAACTACAAGTACCCCGAGGGCTTCGACCCCGAGAGCGGCGAGTGGCTCGAGGGCTTCGAGGCTCAGCGGGACGAGTGGGAGCGCAGCTACGCCGAGGCGCAGGCTCGCTTCGAGGCTCACCGCAAGCAGGTCGAGGAGGCCCGCGCGGCCGAGGACGCCGCCGCCAACGCTCCCCTCCCCGAGGAGGAGGAAGAGTACACCGGTGGCGGTCAGACCGGTTCGACCGGCTCCGACAGCGGCAGCAGCGGTGCCCTGGCCTCCGACGAGGCCCTGGCCGCTCTGCGCGAGAAGCTGGCGGGTGGTGGCGAGTCCTGATCGACTCGTCCATCGGGCGCGAGCCCGAGTGACACTCTGACGAGGGGCCGTCTCCACCATGTGTGGGGGCGGCCCTTCGCCGTGTCCGCGAATCCCCCGCGTATCGCCTCCGGCCGCCCTAGGGTGCCAGGAGGGGTCCTCGAGAGGCGGGGGCCGTCGAGGAGGCGACGTGTTCGACATCCACCAGGCCGGTCCCGACGACGCGGGGGAGATCTTCACCCTCCAGCGCGCCGCCTACGTCGACGAGGCGCAGGCGTACGGGGATCCGTTCATCCTGCCGCTCACCGAGGGCCTGAGCCGGATCGAGACGCTTCTGGCCGACGAGGGGGCTCTGGTGCTCAAGGCGGTGGTCGGTGCCCGTGTGGTCGGGGCGGTGCGGGCCGGGGTCACCGATACCACGGGGGTCGTCGGCCGGTTGGTGGTAGCCCCGGATCTGCGACGTCGTGGGATCGCCCGGGCGCTGCTCTCCCGGGTCGAGGAGGAGTTGCGCGAGCGACGGCCGGATCTGGCGGCGTTGACGCTGTTCACCGGTGCGCAGAGCGCGAAGGAGCAGCGGCTCTACCGTGAGGTGGGGTACGCCGAGACGCACCGGGAGAGGGTGGCCGACCATCTGGTGATGGTGCACATGCGCAAGGAGTTGAGCGCGGTGGGAGCGGCGCTGTGAGGGGGAGCCGCGGCGTGTGCCTCCGGTGCCCATGGCCTAGGGTGCAGCCATGCTGAAAGTGGGACTCACCGGCGGTATCGGTTCGGGTAAGAGCGCGGTCTCCGCGGCGTTGGCCTCCTTCGGCGCGGTGGTCATCGACGCGGACGCCATCGCCCGCGAGGTCGTGGAACCGGGCACGCCCGGGTTGGCGGAGATCGTCGCCGAGTTCGGTGCGGGGGTGCTCACCCCGGAGGGGCGGTTGGACCGTCCCCGGTTGGGGGAGTTGGTGTTCGCCGACGAGGAGCGGTTGGAACGGCTCAACGCGATCGTCCATCCGAAGGTGGCCGAGCGCAGTGGCCGCCTGATGGAACAGGCTCTGGACTCCGACGCCGAGGTCGTGGTCTACGACGTGCCGCTGCTGGTCGAGAACGGCCTGGAGTCGCTGTACGACGTGGTGGTCGTGGTGGACACCCCCGACGAGACGCGGGTGGAGCGGGTGGCCCGGGACCGGGGGATGCCTCCCGAGCAGGTCCGCGCCAGGATCGCGTCCCAGACCGATCGGGAGACCCGTCTGGCCTCGGCCGACCTGGTGGTGGACAACTCCGGGAGCCGTGAGGACCTGGAACGCCGGGTCGAGGAGCTGTGGAACGAACTCCTGCGCAGAGCCGCCTAGACCTCACGTGTTCCCAGGGGCCGCGGCGCGACGCGGCCGGACTTCCATCGGCCGGGATGTCACCGGGGGTCGGTAGCGTTGGAGGGAGAGGGGACGGGCGGCTCGGGTCGGCCTGTGGTTCGACGGGAGATTGAGGGCTAGTGAGACCGGTCAGCGACATTGAACGCAGTGAGGCCCCCTTCGAGGTCGTCTCGGAGATGACCCCGGCGGGGGACCAGCCGCACGCGATCGAGGAGATCTCCAGGCGGGTCAGGGCGGGCGATCCGCACACGGTGCTGCTGGGCGCCACCGGTACGGGTAAGACGGCGACGGTGGCCTGGACGGTGGAGCGGCTCCAGCGGCCCACGCTGGTCATCCAGCCGAACAAGACGCTCGCCGCGCAGTTCGCCAACGAGCTCCGGCAGATGCTGCCGAACAACGCGGTCGAGTACTTCGTCTCGTACTACGACTACTACCAGCCCGAGGCCTACGTCCCGCAGAGCGATACCTACATCGAGAAGGACTCGTCGATCAACGACGAGGTGGAGCGGCTCCGGCACTCGGCCACCAACTCGCTGCTGACCCGGCGGGACACGATCGTGGTGGCGTCGGTGTCGTGCATCTACGGTCTGGGCACCCCGCAGGAGTACGTGGACCGGATGGCGCGGTTGGAGGTCGGCATGGAGGTCGACCGCGACGACCTGCTGCGCCGTCTGGTGGAGATGCAGTACTCGCGCAACGACATGGCGTTCACCCGGGGGACGTTCCGGGTGCGCGGGGACACCATCGAGATCATCCCGGTCTACGAGGAACTGGCGATCCGCATCGAGATGTTCGGTGACGAGATCGAACGTCTGCTGACGTTGCACCCGCTGACCGGTGAGGTGCTGGGCGAGAGCGACGCGATGTTCATCTTCCCCGCCTCGCACTACGTCGCGGGCGAGGAGCGCACCGAACGGGCGATCGCCTCGATCGAGGCGGAGCTGGGCGAGCGGCTCACCGAGCTGGAGGGTCAGGGGAGGCTGCTGGAGGCCCAACGTCTGAGGATGCGCACCACCCACGACCTGGAGATGATGCGTCAGCTGGGGACCTGCTCGGGGATCGAGAACTACTCGCGGCACTTCGACGGCCGCGATCCCGGAAGCGCGCCCAACACGCTCCTGGACTACTTCCCCGAGGACTTCCTCCTGGTCCTGGACGAGTCGCACGTGACCGTGCCGCAGATCGGCGCGATGTACGAGGGGGACGCCGCGCGTAAGCGGACCCTGGTGGACCACGGGTTCCGACTCCCCTCGGCGTTGGACAACCGTCCGTTGAAGTGGGAGGAGTTCACCGGACGGATCGGGCAGTCGGTGTACCTGTCGGCGACGCCCGGCAAGTACGAGCTGCGGCAGAGCGGCGGCGATGTGGTCGAGCAGGTCATCCGGCCGACCGGTCTGGTGGACCCGGAGGTGCTGGTCAAACCCACGGACGGGCAGATCGACGATCTGGTGCACGAGATCCGGGAGCGGGCCGAGCGATCCGAGCGGGTGCTGGTCACCACGCTCACCAAGAAGATGGCGGAGGACCTCACCGACTACTTCGCCGAGTTGGGGATCAGGGTCCGGTACCTGCACAGCGAGGTGGACACCCTGCGCCGGGTGGAGCTGCTGCGCGAGTTGCGGGTGGGCGAGTTCGACGTGCTGGTCGGGATCAACCTGCTGCGTGAGGGGTTGGACCTGCCGGAGGTGTCGCTGGTGGCGATCCTGGACGCCGACAAGGAGGGCTTCCTGCGTTCGGAGACCTCCCTGATCCAGACGATCGGTCGCGCGGCCCGTAACGTGTCCGGTCAGGTGCACATGTACGCGGACCGGGTGACGGACTCGATGAGCGCGGCGATCGAGGAGACCAACCGGCGCCGGGACAAGCAGTTGGCCTACAACGCCGAGCACGGGATCGACCCGACCCCGTTGCGCAAGCAGATCGCCGACATCCTGGACACCTTGAACCGGGAGGACGTGGACACCGAGGAGCTGATGTCGACCGGCTACCGCCAGGGGGCCAAGGCGACGAAGGCCCCGGTCCCGGCTCTGGGCGAGAAGGCGGACGTGGCGAACATGCCGCGCGCGGAGCTGGCCGGACTCATCGAGCAGTTGAGCGAACAGATGCACCAGGCCGCGACCGACCTGCGGTTCGAGCTGGCGGCCCGGCTCCGCGACGAGATCGGCGAGTTGAAGCGCGAGCTGCGCGGTATGGACGCCGCGGGGATGAGCTGAGCGGACGTTTCCGGGTGGGAGGGGCTTTCAGGAGTTCCTCCCACATCCCCGACCCTGTCTCGAAAAGAGAACGATCACAGAACTCTTGGGTCGCATAGTTACCTTCACGTGACATAGTCTTGGGTCTTGTCCCGGACCTATGTCGCGATTATCGGTTTTTGCTATGGGGGAGTTCATGGGTGGTCGAGTTCTTCGACTCGTGGGCGGCGCTGCGCTGCTCGGTTCCCTGGTCGTCGGCTGTGGGGTGGAGCAGGCGGCCCCCGACGAGGTCGACCCGGGTTCCGGACGCACCCATGCCGTGGACGAGGGGCGGGGATCGACCGATGAGGACCGCGAGCGGGAGCCGGAGGGCAACGTCGTCGACGACGAGGTGATCCTGGTGGTCGACGACGAGGCCGACGTCCACGAGGACTGCGAACATCGCAAGGTCGTCGTCTCCGCCGACAACGCCAAGGTGGTGCTGGACGGCGAGTGCGGTCTGGTGCGCGCCAGCGGTCGTGGTTCGGTGGTCGAGGTGGGCAGCGCCGAGAAGATCGTGTTGGTGGGGGTGGACAACAAGGTCTCCTTCGCCGGAGGCGACCCCGTGGTGGTCAACCACGGCCGTAACACCACCGTCACCGAGGGCGGCGACGCCGGTATCTGAACCCCCTCGCCCTCCACCCCGGGCGGACTCCGAAACCCCTATGTGGCAGGCGCTCGCGCTCTCGTACGCACCGCCCCGCCCTCGGTGGGCGGGCCATGATCCGTTACCGTGGAGCGCGTCCACCCGCACTCGTGTGAGGCGCCACGGAGGGCGGGATGGTCCGTACCATCGGTACGGTTCCCCGTTTTCGCGTATCGGTGCCAGGATGAGGCGGTACGGTCGTTCCGTCCCCACCGCGCCGATACGTCCGCGTGGTGGGCACGATGATCATGGGCGCCGCGGCGAGGCCGCGGCCGTGGGTGTTCGCTTGGCAAGGACCCGCTAGGGGAGGGGTGGATGAGCGGTTACGTCGCGCGGGTGCGACACGACGAGTCTCCCGGGGGCGACGTCGGACTCGACCCGTTGGTGCGTTCGGCCGCCCGACGCTGGGCCGACGCCGATCCCCTGTTGCCCGAACCCGTGGGCTTCGCCCCCAACTCCTACCCCCTCCTGACCGTCAGCGACGAGGACGGCCACCCCGTGGCGGCGGGCAGTATGCACTACACCTGGTACCAGCCGGGCGAGGTCGGCCGGATATGGGGCGTCCCCGACCAGCACTGGTTGACCCCCATCGTCGGTGGCCCCGAACCGGCGCGGGCCCTGGACTCCCTGCTCACCAGCTGGCGCGACCAGTTGGAGGACCTGCCCACCGGCACCGGGTCGGAGTCGGCCGCCCTGGTCAGCTGGCCGGCCCGGGACGTGGAGGGGATCATCCCGCTGCAACGTCACGGCCTCCAGCCCTACACGGTGCTCGCGGCCCGGCAGCGGCGTCGCGGGGTGCCGCCGTCGCTGCCTCCGCGCGATGTGACGATCCGCCTGGCCGACATCAGCGACCTGACCCAGGTGGTGGGGTTGCTGATGGAGGAGCACCGGTACGAGCAGCACTTCGGCGGGGTCTTCCTCCAGCCCGACACCGCCGAGCAGACCCGTAAGGTCTCGGCGCGGGCGCTGAACCGTTCGCGTTCGTGGATCTGGTTGGCCGAGCGTCGGGGACGCGCGGTCGGTCTGCTGTGGGTGTCCCCGCCCGAGCGTTCCCGTTGGGCCAGGTCCCTGGTGCGCGCCCGCCCGATCGCGCACATCGGCTACGCGGTGGTGACCGCCGCCGAGCGCGGCCACGGGATCGGTACGGCTCTGGTCAGTCAGGCGCATCAGGCCCTGGACAGTCACGGGGTGGCGGTGTCGGTGCTCAACTACGCGGAGATGAACCCGCTCTCGGGGCCGTTCTGGCACCGGATGGGCTACCGCCCGGTGTGGACGACCTGGGAGGTCCGCCCCGCCCTCGCCCTGCGCTGAACACGACGGTGGGGAGCCCCGGTGACGTGGCTCTCGACCGGCCTCCACTAGCCTGGGCGCGATAACGCGATGGGGCGGGAGAGGTGGTTGTGATGGCCGCGGACGATCGTGGGCCCGAGGGCGGCGAACAGGTGGAGATCGTGGAGGTGGGTCCGCGCGACGGCCTCCAGAACGAGTCCACCGTGCTGTCGGTCGAGGACCGGATCCGGTTGATCGACCGGGCGGTCTCCGCCGGGGTCCGGCGGATCGAGGCGGTCAGCTTCGTCAACCCCAAGCGGGTACCGCAGATGGCCGGGGCCGAGGAGATCATGGCCGGGGTCGACCGGGGGGCGGGGGCCTCCTTCATCGGCCTGGCCCTCAACCGTCGTGGCCTGGACCGGGCCCTGGCGGCCGGGGTCTCCGAGATCAACGTGGCGGTGCCGGCCACCGACGGCTTCAGCGTCCGCAACCAGGGGGCCACCGTCGACGAGATGCTCGACTCCCTGGCCGACATGGACCGGGCCTTGGAGGGCACCGGGGTGCCGTTGAGCGTCACGATCTCCACCGCCTTCGGCTGCCCCTTCGACGGCGAGGTCTCGACGGAACGGGTGCGCGAGGTGGCGCGGCGCGTCGCCGACACGAGCGCCGTGGAGATCGCGCTGGCCGACACCATCGGCGTGGGCGTGCCCTTCCAGGTCCGTGAGCTGACGAGGGCGGTCGGAGAGGTCGCCCCCGGGCGGACGCTGCGCTGCCACTTCCACAACACCCGGAACACGGGCTACGCCAACGCCCTGGCCGCCGTGGAGGAGGGCGTCCGCGTGCTGGACTCCAGCCTGGGCGGTTTCGGGGGCTGCCCCTTCGCACCCGCCGCGACCGGCAACATCGCCACCGAGGACCTGCTCTACCTGCTGCACCGGAGCGGGATGCGCACGGGGATCGGCCTGTCCGAGGCCGCGGCGCTGGGCGACTGGATGGGGGAGCGGCTCGGTAAGACCCCGCCCGCCTACCTGGGACGCGCCGGCGGATTCCCCGCCTGACCGAGGGATCGCCGCCCCGGCCGTGAACGATCCGGGGCGGTCTCCGACTGTTGCCTTCGCCACCCGTCCGGTGCGCGAGGGAACGTGAACGCCCTGTCCGTCGGGCTTGCCGAGGGCCGCGCGAAGGAGCCCGGGGAACAGCCGAGACCCGGAGGGCGTTCCCGGGTGTGGGCGAACGGGGGGCCTGTTATCCTGGTGCCCCGTGGAGTCCGACGTGCTGGAACGGCCCTCGCCGCCGCTCGGACCCGGACCGCCGCACGGCCTCTCGGCTCGTTCGAGCCCGCCGTAGCCAATCACACCACGGGAGCAACACTTTGGCATCCGCCGCGAGTACCAAGCACCTTTTCGTTACCGGCGGCGTCGCCTCCAGTCTCGGCAAGGGCCTGACCGCCTCCAGCCTGGGTCGACTCCTGAAGTCGCGAGGCCTGCGGGTCACCATGCAGAAGCTGGACCCCTACCTCAACGTTGACCCGGGGACCATGAACCCCTTCCAGCACGGTGAGGTCTTCGTCACCGACGACGGTGCCGAGACCGACCTGGACGTGGGCCACTACGAGCGTTTCCTCGACGTGGAGCTGTCCGCGTCGGCCAACGTCACGACCGGTCAGATCTACTCCAGTGTCATCGCCAAGGAGCGCCAGGGCGCCTACCTGGGCGACACCGTGCAGGTCATCCCGCACATCACCAACGAGATCAAGTCGCGTATCTACGCGATGGACGCCCCCGACGTCGACATCGTCATCACCGAGATCGGCGGCACGGTCGGCGACATCGAGTCGCAGCCGTTCCTGGAGGCCGTCCGTCAGATCCGGCACGAGATCGGCCGGGAGAACTGCTTCTTCCTGCACGTGTCGCTCATCCCCTTCCTCGGCCCGTCCGGCGAGATGAAGACGAAGCCGACCCAGCACTCGGTCGCCGCCCTGCGCAGCATCGGTATCCAGCCCGACGCCATCGTGTGCCGTTCGGACCGGCCCATCACCCAGAGCCTGAAGTCCAAGATCAGCCTCATGTGCGACGTGGACGAGTCCGGTGTGGTCTCCACCCCCGACGCCCCCTCCATCTACGACATCCCCAAGGTGCTGCACCGTGAGGGCCTGGACGCCTACGTCGTCCGTCGGCTGGGCATGCCGTTCCGCGACGTGGACTGGACGGAGTGGGACGAGCTGCTGCGCCGCGTGCACCAGCCCGACCACGAGGTCACCATCGCCATGGTCGGCAAGTACATCGACCTGCCCGACGCCTACCTGTCGGTCAGCGAGGCGTTGCGCGCCGGCGGTTTCGCCACCGACACGCGGGTGAACATCCGCTGGGTGGCCAGCGACAACTGCGCCAGCCCCTCGGGCGCGGCCGCCGAGCTCGACGGAGCCGACGGCATCCTCATCCCCGGTGGTTTCGGGGTGCGCGGTATCGAGGGCAAGCTCGGCGCCATCCGCTACGCGCGTGAGAACAAGGTGCCGCTGCTCGGCATCTGCCTCGGTCTTCAGGGTCTGGTCATCGAGTACGCCCGCAACGTGCTCGGCCTGGAGGGCGCCAACAGCACCGAGTTCGACGACAAGGCCGTCGACCCGGTGATCGCGACCATGGCCGACCAGCAGGACGTGGTCTCCGGTGACCGCGACATGGGCGGCACCATGCGGCTGGGTCTGTACCCGGCCGACCTGGGCGAGGGCACCCTGGCCCGGGAGCTCTACGACGGTCGGGCGCAGGTCTCCGAGCGTCACCGGCACCGTTTCGAGGTCAACAACGCCTACCGTTCCAGGCTGGAGGAGGCGGGTCTGGTGTTCTCCGGGCTCTCCCCCGATGGCAAGCTGGTGGAGTACGTGGAACTGCCCCGGGACGCCCACCCGTTCTTCATCGCGACGCAGGCGCACCCGGAGCTGCGGTCCCGCCCGACCAACGCCAACCCGCTCTTCCGCGGGTTGATCTCCGCCGCGCTGGAGCACCAGGAGCCCTAGCGAGCGGAACCGACGGGTGGGGCCCGGTCTTTGAGAGGGGCCGTATGGCCGACCAGACCCGTCGGATCGAGAACGAGACGTCGGGGGCGTACGCGCGGGTCGCGGACGCCCCCGAGTCATGGCCGGTGGAGCGTTCCGAGGAGCGCTACCGCGGGCCCAAGTGCGGGATGCGCACCGACTGGGTGGAGATGCCCGGGGCCGGCGGCGAGGGGCGGACCGTGGCCGCCCGCGACTACATGGACCACCCCGGGGCCGCGGCGATCGTGGCCTTGGACGATCAGGGCCGGGTTCTACTTCAGCGCCAGTACCGGCACCCCACGGGGCACACCCTGTGGGAGCTGCCGGCGGGCGTCCTCGACGCGGAGGGCGAGGGGCCGTTGGCCACCGCGCGTCGTGAACTGGTGGAGGAGGCCGGTCTGAGGGCCGCCACCTGGCATCGGCTGCCCGCCTTCTTCCCCAGCACCGGTTTCTCCAACGAGCGGATCCACATCTTCCTGGCCCGGGACCTGTCCGAGGTGCCGGAGGAGGAGATCGACTTCGTGCGCGAGCACGAGGAGACCGACCTGGCCTCGGAGTGGTTGCCGTTGGAGGAGACGGTGCGCGCCGTGCTCGCCGATCGACTCCACAACGGTGCCACGCTCATCGGTGTCCTGGCCGCCCACGCCGCCTCCGGGGACGGGTTCGCCGCCCTGCCCGAGGCCTCCGACGACTGACGGGAAGGGGACGGGTGATCGACCCCGGAGAGGGCGGGGCGGACGTCGAGGGCCCGAACGGCTCGGCCGAAGGGGCGGAGCGTGGGCCGCTGGAGCGGGCGCGCGCCGCCTTCCTCGACCATCTGAGCGCGGAGCGCGCGTTGGCCGGTAACACTCTCGCCGCGTACCGGCGTGATCTGCGCCGTTACATCGACCATCTGGAGGAGAGCGGCGTCGACGACCTGGGCGGGGTGACCCCGGCACGGGTGGGACGCTTTCTCTCGGTGCTGCGCGAGGGCGACGAGGAGCACGGGCCGTTGAGCGCGGCCTCGGCCGGGCGCACCCTGGCGGCGGTGCGGGGCCTGCACCGGTTCGCCGTGCGGGAGGGCTGGGCGGCGGAGGACCCCGCCGTCGAGGTGACTCCGCCGTCGACGCCGATGCGCCTGCCCAAGGCCGTCCCGTTGGAGGTGGTCGAAGGGTTGTTGGAGGCGGCGGGGCCCGAGGAGGCCCCCGCCTCGGACCAGCGCCCCGACCTGTTGGCCCTGCGCGACCGTGCCCTGTTGGAGCTGCTCTACGGTACGGGGGCCCGGATCTCGGAGGCGGTCGGTCTGGACGTGGACGACGTCGCCGACGCGGTCGACGCCGGAGATCGGGTCGGGCTGGTGCGTTTCCGAGGTAAGGGCGAGCGTGAACGTCTGGTGCCGTTGGGCTCGCACGCCCGTCGCGCGCTCGGCGGGTACCTGACCCGGGCCCGGCCGACCCTGGCCGCTTCCGGCCGCGGTGGGCCGGCGTTGTTCGTCAACGCGCGGGGTGGAAGGCTGACCCGGCAGGGTGGGTGGGCGCTGCTGTCGGCGGTGGCCGAACGGGCCGGTGCGGAGGGGATCTCTCCGCACACCCTGCGGCACTCCTTCGCCACCCACCTGCTCGACGGCGGGGCCGACATCCGGGTGGTCCAGGAGCTGCTGGGGCACAGTTCGGTCACCACCACCCAGGTCTACACGCTGGTGACCGTGGAGAGGCTGCGTGAGGTGTACGCCTCAAGCCATCCGCGTGCGCGACGGGCGGCCCGGTGACACGGGGCGTGCGGCGGTCCGAGGGCGTCCGGGCGGAGGGGAGGCGGCTTCGCGCGGGGCGGGGCAGGGGTGTCCGGTGTGTACTCTTCTCCTACGAGATGGAAGGGCGTACGCGTCCGAACACCCTCGGTCCGCACGGTGAGGAATACTCGTCGGATCATGTTGAAGTGCGCCGTGTCGCCGTTCTAGAGTCGCCGCACGAAGGTACGTTGCTGTCGACATATTGAGTTTCCGACGGCGGTCGAGTCGTGGGGGACGTCAGGAGTCCCATCGGGCCGTGGCCGGTCCGTAGGGGAGGTCAAGGGTTGTGAACTGGTCGGAGTACGACGAGGCGGCGAACACCGCACCCGTCGGCGGGGACACCTCCGCCGACCCGGTGAACAACCCGTGGGGGACGACACGCAACACGGGGGCCGATCTGCACACCAAGAGACCCGAGCGGGCGTTTCCGGAGCCGGAGCCGCTGGACGAACACGGCCCGGCACGGATTGTAGCACTCTGTAACCAGAAGGGTGGGGTCGGTAAGACCACCACCACCATCAACCTCGGTGCCGCCATCGCGGAGTACGGCAGACGGGTACTGCTGGTCGACTTCGACCCGCAGGGCGCGCTGTCGGTGGGGTTGGGCCGTCTGGACCCGCGTGAGCTGGACCTGACCGTCTACAACCTGCTCATGCAGCGGGACGTGACGGTCGAGGACGTCCTGCTCAAGACGGACGTCGACGGCCTGGACCTCATTCCGAGCAACATCGACCTGTCGGCGGCCGAGGTGCAGTTGGTCGGCGAGGTGGCCCGTGAGCAGATGCTGGCGAGGGCGCTGCGTCCGGTCATCAACGACTACGACGTCATCCTGATCGACTGCCAGCCCTCGTTGGGCCTGCTCACCGTCAACGCGCTGACCGCGGCCGACGGCGTCATCGTGCCGTTGGAGTGCGAGTTCTTCGCGCTGCGCGGTGTGGCGTTGCTGATGGACACCATCCAGAAGGTCCAGGAGCGCCTCAACGAGGACCTGGTCATCGACGGTTTCCTCGGCACCATGTACGACCCGCGGACCCTGCACGCCCGTGAGGTGCTGTCCACGATCGTGGACGGGTTCGGCGACAAGGTCTACGGTACGGTCATCAATCGCACCGTGCGGTTCCCGGACGCCACCGTGGCGGGCGAGCCCATCACCAGGTTCGACTCCTCCTCGGCCGGGGCCAACGCCTATCGTGCTCTGGCCAAGGAGGTGCTGGCGAGGTGGCCTCTCAGCGGTCACGGCGCGTGACGCTACCCGGGGCGGACGAACTCTTCTTCCGCCCCTCCGGGCCCGACGGGGAACAGTCGGAGGCCGAGAGCCGGCACAAGGTACCGGAGCAGGAACGACAGGAGACGAACGGGGACGACGTCGAGAGACGGCGGCCCCGTGGGGCGGACGACGCCGGGGACGGCCACGGAGTCAAGGGCGACGGCGCGGTGCGTCGGGCCCCCAAGCCCAGTGGTCGCCAGCGTCACGACGAGAAGATCACCGTCTACATCTCCGGTGCGGAGCTGTTGGCCCTGGAACAGGCCCGACTGTCGCTGCGCGCCGAGCACGGGCTGTCGGCCGACCGGGGGCGTCTGGTCCGGGAGGCGGTGGCCGTCCTGCTCGCCGACTTCGAGGAGAACGGCGCGGGCAGCATGCTGGTACGTCGGTTGAGCGAGGACTGAGCGGGCCGCGCACCCGGATCGGACGCCCCCCGTGGGGTGGTCCGGGCACGGCCCGTCACGCGCGGCTCCGAATCGGTGACACCCTTGTCCTATGAGTGAGAAGACGTGGGCCCGCCATGGCGACTGACCCGGAGGGGGTCCCTCCGTCCGCCGGGGGCGTGGACGAGGTCGACGAGAACGCCTTCCAGGTGCACCTGGACAACTTCGAGGGCCCCTTCGACCTGCTCCTCGCGCTGATCTCGAAGCACAAGCTCGACATCACCGAGGTCTCCCTGTCGAAGGTCACCGACGAGTTCATCGCGCACATCCGGGCGCACGGTGACGACTGGGATCTGGACCAGGCCAGCAACTTCCTGCTGGTGGCGGCCACCCTGTTGGACCTGAAGGCGGCGCGGCTGCTTCCACGTGGGGACGTGGAGGACGAGGCGGATCTGGCCCTGTTGGAGGCGCGCGACCTGTTGTTCGCCCGGCTGCTCCAGTACCGGGCCTACAAGGAGGTCGCCTCCTATATGCGCGAGCGGTTGGCCTCGCAGGGGCGCCGTTACGCTCGGGCCGTGCCGTTGGAGGAACGGTTCGCGGGGATGCGTCCCGACGTGCTGTTCAAGCTGGGCCCTCAGGAGTTCGCGGCGCTCGCGGGGATGGTGTTCACCCCCAAGGAGCCGCCGAGCGTCCCGGTCACGCACATCCACCAGACCAAAACCTCGGTCAAGGAGCAGGGCGAGCTGATGGTCGCCGAGCTGCGAGAGCACGGACGGTTGTCCTTCGCCCGGCTCACGGCGGGCTGTACCGGAACCTTCGAGGTGGTGGCCCGTTTCCTGGCGCTCTTGGAGCTGTACCGCGCCTCGAACGTGGGGTTCGACCAGCCCGAACCGTTGGGCGAGCTCATCGTGACCTGGACCGGAGGGGACCGTGAGGTCGAGGTGGAGACCGAATACGACGAGGCGGTGGCACCCGCCGATACGGGGGACGGACGATGACGACGGAGTACGCCGGGACGGACGAGGCGGCCGTGGCGCCGCCGACCCTGCGCCGTGACCTGGAGGCGGTCCTCATGGTCGTCGACCAGCCGGTGTCCGAGTACGACCTGGCCAAGGCGTTGGGTGTCCCACTCGACGTGGTCACGCGTACCCTGGAGGACCTGTCACGGGAATACACCGAACAGGGCCGTGGTTTCGACCTACGGGCGGTGGCCGAGGGCTGGCGTGTGTACACGCGTCCCGAATGCGCCGACATCGTCGAGCACTTCCTCAAGGAGGGGCAGGAGGTACGCCTGACCCAGGCGGCCCTCGAGACGATGGCGGTGGTCGCCTACCGTCAGCCGGTCTCCCGTGGCAGGGTCTCCGCGGTACGCGGGGTCAACTGTGACGGGGTCATGCGTACCCTCGTACTGAGGGGCCTGATCGAAGAGTCCGGTCACGACCCCGAGTCCGGTGCCCTGTTGTACCGGACCACTTCCTATTTCCTGGAACGGCTGGGCCTGCGCGGCCTCGACGAGCTGCCTGATCTGGCGCCGTTCCTCCCCGACGACATCGAAGGTCTTGACGACACCGGTGAGCACAACTGATAACGACCGTCCCCGCGGTGAGCGGGGCGGATACGCCCCGCGCGGTGAGCGCGGCGACTATGACGACCGAGGCGGCCGAGGCCGCCGTTCCTTCGACCGTGACGACCGCCGGGGTGGCGGACGTCCCGACCGGGACCGTGGTGGGTTCCGTGGTGACCGTGATCGGCGTGACGATCGTGGTGGCCGTTCCTATGACCGTCGTGACGACCGTGGTGGTCGTTCCTTCGAGCGGCGTGATGACCGGCGTGGTGGCGGTGGCCGCTTCGACCGTGATGAGCGTCCGCGCCGTGACGACCGGGACCGTGGTGGGTTCCGCGGTGACCGTGACCGTCGCGATGACCGTGGTGGCCGCTCCTTCGAGCGACGCGACGACCGGCGTGGTGGTTTCCAGGGACGCCGTGACGACCGGGATCGCGGTGGTCGCTCCTTCGACCGTGACGACCGTGGTGGTCGTTCCTTCGAGCGGCGTGACGATCGGCGTGGTGGCGGTGGCCGCTTCGACCGTGATGAGCGTCCGCGCCGTGACGACCGGGACCGTGGTGGGTTCCGCGGTGATCGCGATCGTCGTGATGACCGTGGTGGCCGTTCCTATGACCGTCGTGACGACCGTGGTGGTCGTTCCTTCGAGCGGCGTGATGACCGGCGCGGCGGTGGCCGCTTCGACCGTGACGACCGCGGCGGTCGTTCCCACGATCGTCGTGACGACCGGCGCGGCGGTGGCCGTCCCCAGGACCGGCGTGACGATCGGCGTGGTGGCGGTGGCCGCTTCGACCGTGACGAGCGCCCGCGCCGCGACGACCGTCGTTCCTCCGGCCGCGACGACCGTCGCGACCGCTACCAGGGACGTCGCGACCAGGCCCCGACCGGTGGCGCGGTCAAGAGCGAGAACCAGCTCTCCAAGGCGGCCCGTGAGCGTCTCAACGCGCTGCGCGCCGACTACGACCCGCGCGATGAGGACCGTCACTCCGGCGAGGACCGTGACACCTACACGGACGTCCCCGACGGCATCCGTCTACAGAAGGCCCTCGCGGCCGCCGGTGTCGCCAGCCGTCGCGCCAGCGAGGAGATGATCGCCGCCGGTCGCGTCAGCGTCGACGGTCAGATCGTCCGTCGCTTCGGCGCCCGGGTGGACCCGGAGGCCTCCGAGATCCGGGTCGACGGCATGCGTGTGGTCACCGCCCCGGACAAGCTGTACTTCGCGCTGAACAAGCCGCGTGGCGTGGTCAGCACCATGTGGGACCCCCAGGGTCGTCCGACCCTGGCCGACTACACGGGGCAGACCGAGGAGCGCATCTTCCACGTGGGTCGGCTGGACACCGAGACCGAGGGTCTGATCCTGCTGACCAACGACGGTGAGCTCGCCAACCGGCTCACGCACCCGCGTTACAAGGTCATCAAGACCTACATCGCGAAGGTGCCCGGCCCGGTGCCGCACCGTGTGGTGCGCGAGATCGAGAAGGGCATCGAGCTGGAGGACGGCCCCGTCGAGGTCGACTCCTTCCGCGTGGTCGACAACGACAGCCAGCAGGCCATGGTGGAGATCCGACTCCACGAGGGGCGCAAGCACATCGTGCGTCGTCTCATGGAGGAGGTGGGCCACCCGGTCACGGACCTGGCCCGTACCCAGGTCGGCCCGATCGACCTGAACACCCTGAGGCTGGGCACGATGCGCGCGCTGAGCTCGCGTGAGATCGGCGAACTGTACAAGGTCGCGGGTCTGTGACCCGAGTCTGTCGATACAGTTGACGGCGGCCGTCCCATGGTGGGGCGGCCGCCGTTCTCCTTCGGGGAGCGGGGAGAGACGACGACGAGGCGGGAAGAACGTGGCGGTACGGGCCATCCGCGGTGCGGTGCAGGTCGATGCGAACGAACGCGAGCAGGTGCTGGAGGCCACGGCCGAACTGGTCTCCGAGGTGATGGAGCGCAACGGTCTCACCACGGACGACGTGATCAGCGTGCTGTTCACCGCCACCCCCGACCTGACGTGCGAGTTCCCGGCGTTGGCCGCGCGCGAGGTCGGTTTCTCCGACGTCCCGTTGATGTGCGCGACCGAGATCGCGGTCCCGCACGCCCTGCCGCGTGTGGTGCGGCTCATGGCGCACGTGGAGACCGAGCGTCCCCGCTCCGAGGTCCAGCACGTCTACCTGCGCGGCGCCCAGGCGTTGCGCCTGGACATCGCGCAGTAGCCACGGCCGGAGAGGCCGTACGCTGGTGGCGTGGACACACGTCGGGGGGCCGGGGGAACGGTGAAGGTGAACGAGGACGCCGAGGGGCGCCGGAGCGATCTGCGGCGGGTCACGGTGATCGGTACCGGTCTGATCGGTACGTCGATCGCGCTGGCCCTGCGCGCCCATGACGTGGACGTCGCCCTCTCGGATCCGGACGCCTCCTCGTTGCGACTGGCCTGTGACCTCGGCGCCGGCCGCCCCTTGGAGGAGAACGCCTCCTCGGCCCCGGCCGACCTCGCGGTGATCGCCGCGCCGCCGGCCGTCGTGCCGGCGGTGCTGCGCGACGCCCAGAACCGAGGACTGGCCCAGGTGTACACCGACGTGGCCAGTGTGAAGGCGAGCGTGCTGCGCGAGGCCGAACGGTCCGGATGCGACATGGCGACCTTCGTTCCCGGCCACCCCATGGGCGGACGGGAGAAGCACGGCCCCGGCGCGGCCCGCGCCGACCTGTTCCTGGGGCGTTCCTGGGCCCTGTGTCCCACCGGTAAGGCCGACCCCGGTTCGGTGGCCGCGGTGATCGAGCTGGCCCGGGTGTGCGGCGCCGATCCGCTGATCCTGGACGCCGAGGCCCACGATCGCGCGGTGGCCCTGGTCTCGCACGCCCCGCACGTGGCCTCCTCCGCGGTGGCCGCGCGTCTGTCGGGAGGGGACGAGACGGCCCTGGCCCTGGCCGGTCAGGGCGTGCGCGACGTCACCCGGATCGCCGGGGGAGACCCGGCCATGTGGGAGGAGATCCTCTCCCACAACGCCCTTCCGGTGGCCGAGGTGCTCGCCGAGGTGGCCGAGGACCTGGCCGCCACCGCCGAGGCCCTGCGTTCCCTGGCGGGGGCGGCCGAGGGTGTCGACGTTCTGGAACCGGTGCGGGACCTGTTGTCGCGGGGGCGCGTGGGGCATGGGCGCATCCCCGGCAAACACGGGTCGGTGAGCCGTCCCGAGTACACCGTCATGCCGGTGGTCATCCCCGACGAACCAGGGGCGTTGGGGAGGCTGTTCGCGGCCGCGGCCACCGCCGGGGTCAACATCGAGGACGTACGGATCGAGCACAGCCCCGGACTGCCGCTGGGCGTGGCCGAGCTGTACGTGCTTCCCGAGGTTCTGGACACCTTGGCTGAGGCCCTGTCCGCGGACGGTTGGTCGGTGCACCCCGGCGCCTGATAGTTGGTCCGAGGGCGCCCGTCGCGCGGGTAGGCTGAGGCGTCGATCAAAGCGGACCTTCGAGGGAGACAGCAGTAGTGAGCGCGCAGGGCACCGGAATCGTCATCGCCATCGACGGTCCCTCCGGGTCGGGCAAGTCGAGCACGGCCAAGGGTGTCGCCAAGGCGCGGGAACTGCGCTACCTCGACACCGGCGCCATGTACCGGGCTCTGACCTGGTGGATGCTGCACCACGGGGTGGACGTCTCCGACCCCGCGGCGGTGGCCGCCGAGGTCTCTCGTCCGGTCATCACGATGGGCACCGACCCGGGCGACCCCACCGTCAAGGTGGACGGCCACGACGTGACCGCGGACATCCGCGGCGAGCGGGTCACCACCAACGTCAGCGCGGTCTCCGCCGTGCCCGAGGCCCGTGAGCTCCTCGTGCGCACCCAGCGCGAGGTCATCGAGGCGGCCCGTGCCGAGAGCGCGGGCATCGTCGTCGAGGGGCGCGACATCACCACGGTGGTCGCCCCCGAGGCCCCGGTGAAGCTGTTCATCACGGCCAGTGCCGAGGCGCGCGCGCAGCGCCGCAGCAAGGAGGTCCGCACCGGCGACGTGGCCGCGACCCAGGCCGACCTGGCCCGTCGTGACCGTCTGGACTCCAACCGCGCGCACTCTCCGTTGACCCGGACCGAGGACGCCTTGGAGCTGGACACGACGGGGCTGACCCTGGACGAGGTCATCGCCCTGGTGGTCAAGCTGGCCGACGAGGCCGGCGGCGAGTAGTACCGGCCGGGAGAGCCCGGCCACACCCTCCCCTTCGGGGGAATCACGACACCCGCCCGAGGGGTTTCCCTCAGGGTGGTCACGGGCGCCCGTACGGGCGCCCCCATCGATTCACGTGGCGATCGCGTCGAATCTTCGTGGCCTCGCGGCACGCATCCTGGGCGCGCGGGGTCCTTCAACCGGGAGTTATGAGCAATGAGTGAGTTCGACGTGTCCGACATCGGATACGAGTCCGAGGGGCCCGAGCCGGCCCTGCCGGTCGTCGCGGTCGTGGGCCGCCCCAACGTCGGCAAGTCCAGTCTGGTCAACCGGATCCTCGGCCGCCGCGAGGCCGTGGTCGAGGACGTGCCGGGCGTGACCCGTGACCGCGTCGCCTACGACGCCGAGTGGCAGACCCGGCGCTTCACGCTGGTGGACACCGGTGGTTGGGAGACCAGTGTCGCCGGTCTGGCCGCGATGGTCGCCCGTCAGGCCGAGTACGCCGCGCAGACCGCCGACGTGATCCTGTTCGTGGTGGACGCGACGGTCGGCATCACCGACGCCGACGCCGCCGTCACCCGCGTCCTGCGCGCCACCAAGCGTCCCGTGGTCCTGGCCGCGAACAAGGTCGACGGCGGTCAGCAGGAGGCGGACGCCCTCGACCTGTGGAACCTCGGCGTGGGCCAGCCCTTCCCCATCAGCGCCCTGCACGGTCGTGGGACCGGCGATCTCCTCGACGCCCTGGTGTCGTCGTTCCCCGAGGTCCCGGAGGGCGACGACGATCGTGACGGTGAGGACGGCCCGCCGCGCGTGGCCCTGCTCGGCCGTCCCAACGTGGGCAAGTCCAGCCTGCTCAACCGGCTGGCCGGCGAGGACCGCGTGGTCGTGGACTCGGTGGCGGGGACCACCCGGGACGCGGTCGACGAGCTGATCGAGCTGGGCGGCAAGACCTGGAAGTTCATCGACACCGCCGGTATCCGCCGCCGGTTCCGTGCCCTTCAGGGAGCCGACTACTACGCGACTATGCGGACCGGCACGGCCTTGGAGCGGGCCGAGGTGGCGGTGGTGCTGATGGACGTCAGCGAGCCGCTCGCCGAACAGGACATCCGGGTGGTGGAGCAGGTCGTCGAGGCCGGCCGCGGCCTGGTCCTGGCCTTCAACAAGTGGGACATCCTCGACGAGGAGCGCCGCATCTACCTGGAGAAGGAGATCGACCGGCAGCTCTCCCGCGTCTCCTGGGCCCCCCGGGTGAACATCTCCGCGGCGACCGGCCGGCACATGGAGCGGCTCGTTCCGGCCATCGAGACCAGCCTGAACGGGTGGAACCAGCGCATCCCGACCGGGCAGCTCAACAATTGGCTCAAGGAGCTGGTGGCGGCCACCCCGCCGCCGGTACGCGGCGGCAAGCAGCCCAAGATCCTGTTCGCGACCCAGGCGGGTGCCTGCCCTCCGCACTTCATCCTGTTCACGACCGGTTTCCTCGAGGAGAACTACCGCCGGTTCATCGAGCGTCGTCTGCGCGAGGACTTCGGCTTCGAGGGGACCCCGGTGCACATCAGCATGCGCATTCGGGAGAAGAAGAACGGTGTTCAGGGGCGTGCCTCCAAGGGCAGCGTGCGTCCCGACCGCAATCAGCGCGGGCGCCGCTGACCCTCTTCGACGGCGCCGAGGGCCCATCCGGATCGTTCCGGGTGGGCCCTCGTGGCGTTTCCGGGGGTCAGGTCGAGGCCGGTGCCTTCGATCGAGTGGTCCCGCCGGAGACCAGACGCCTGAGCAGACTCTCCGCGGGGCCTCGCAGGCCTCGACGGCGCATGAGTTCGGCGGCGCCCAACGACACCAGCCAGACGAGCGTGGCCACCACCAGCGCTCCGCTCAGTCCTACGCGGTCGTGCAGGCCCAAGGCGATGGGGGCGAACACCGCCATGAACGCCACGCTCTGGAACAGGTAGAAGGTCATGGAGCGCTGTCCCAGTGCGACCACCGCGGTGGTCAGCGGGCCCCGGGTCCGCGCGGCCCGGAGGGCGATCAGCGCGATGGCCCCGGCCATGCCGAAGCCGCCGAAGTAGCCGGTGAGCGGCTGGAGCATGGCCGCGGTCCAGAGCGCGGCCGTCGTCGAGGGCTGCCACAGGCCGGTCTGGGCCAGGACCGAGGGCAGGGCTCCCAGACAGGAGATCACCATGGTCACCACGACGGCGCGGATCAGGAAGGCGCGGTGGCGTTCGGGGGCCTCCAGCAGTCCACGCCGGGCCGCCCACATGCCGGCGATCACACCGGGCGTCACCAGCACGGTTCCGACGAACGTTCCGATCGGCGCGCCGGGGAGGCGTTCCAGGTACAGGGAGCCCGTGTCACCGCCGGCGGGCAGGGTCAGGGCGCCGATGTCGAAGGTGGTCAGGCCCTGGGGGAGGGCCAGGAGCAGCGGGAGACCGGAGAGCAGGGTGCCGGGGATCAGGGTGAGGGCGCCGACCCACAGCAGGGTGCGGTCCCGTACTCGGAGGAGGCCGACGAGCACGAGCGAGGCGACTCCGTAGGCGGCCAGGATGTCGATGGGCACCAGGAGGAGGTGGGCCGTGCCGAAGACGATCAGCCACAGACCTCGGCGGCGCAGCATGGCCCGGACATCGGCAGGGTCGTCGCCTCGGGAGGTACGGCGTTCCAGCATCTGGACGAGGGCGTAGCCGAACAGGAACGCGAACATCGGTCGGGCGTGGTTGCCGACGAACAGGTCGTGGAAGGCGAGGGCGATCCGGTTCGCCGCGAGGGGGCCGTGGTCGATGGCCAGGACGTACAAGGGGGCGTGGGCGAAGGCGATGGCCAGGAGCATGGCGCCACGGGCCAGATCGGGGGCGAGCGCTCGGGGCGCGCTGGTGGTCACGGTTCCTCCTCTGCGAGGCGTTCTCGTACATGATATGTCATGTAAATCATGTAAAGCATGGCGCGGTCGAGAGGGGGAAACGGAGCCGGGGCCCGGCATGATCCGCTTGATAGGCTGTGCGGAACATGTGGAGAAGGTGGTGACCAGGTGGCCGAGAAGGAGGACGGCGCTTCCTACGGGCCCGGTGGCCGGGGGTTCTACGGCGCGGTGACCGTGAGCGAACGCGGTCAGATCTCGCTGCCGGCGAAGGCCCGCCGAGACCTGGGCATCGCGCCGGGCGACAAACTGCTCGTCCTGGGAGACCCCGCGCAGGGGCTCGCCCTGATGACGGTCGACCGGCTCATGGGTCAGCTCGAATCCTCGTCGCTGTTGATGTCGGCGATCCGGGAGCACACCGACGACCCCGGTGAGACGGGCGAGGACGAGAAGCGGGAGGGCTGAGCCCCCGCGAACGCGCCGAGGGCGCTCCGTCGCACCGACGGAGCGCCCTCGGCGCGTTCGGGTCAGTCGGACTCGGAGGGCAGCCTGCGCACGTTGCCTCCGGGCGAGCGCCACTCCGAGTCCTCCCCGTCCCGGGGATGGGGAGGGGTGGGAGAGGCGCCCCGCGCGATCTTCTCCGGCACCGGGATGGCCGGTGCCCCGGGCAGCGGACGCCCCGCGCTCTCGGGCATCCGCCATACGACCACGACGCCCACCGCGCCGGCGATCATCAGCAGCCAGGCCGGGGCGTACAGGTTGCCGGTGGACTGCACCAGCGACTCCGAGATCAACGGGGTCGTGCCACCGAACAGTGAGACCGAGATGTTGAAGCTGATCGCCAGGGCGCCGTAGCGGACCTTGGTCGGGAAGAAGGCCGGCAGAGCCGCCGGGGCGGCCCCGGAGAAGTGCACCAGGGTGATGGCGAGGACCAGCACACCGAAGGCGACCGACCACAGGTTCCCCTGTTGCAGCAGCCAGAAGGCCGGTAGGGACAGCACGATCGCGAACAGGCTGCCGGAGAACAGGATGGGCCTGCGACCCACCCGGTCGCTCGCCCTTCCGACCAGGGTCACGGCGGCCAGCATGAACACCATCGCGCCCAAGGTCGCGACCAGCCCCATGGTGGTGCTGTAGCCGAGCGAGGAGTCCAGGTAGGTGGGCAGGTAGGCGGTCACCATGTAGTTGTTGACGTTGAAGACCATCACCAGGCCCAGACACAGCAGGATGGCGTGCCCCTGCTCGAGGATGGTCTCGCGGAGTTGCCCCTTGCGGCGCGCGCCACCGGCGTCCTTGGCGAAGCCGTCGGTGTTCTGGTCGAAGACGGGGGTCTCCTCCAGCTTGACCCGCAGGTACAGACCGATCGCGCCGAGCGGCAGGGCCAGCAGGAAGGGGATGCGCCAACCCCAGGCCAGCATCGTCTCGTCGCCGAGGAACAACGTCAGCAGGGTGACGATGCCGGCGCCGCCGATATAGCCGCTGAACGTGCCGAACTCCAGCCACGAGGAGAGGAAACCGCGGCGTCTGTCGGGCGCGTACTCGGCGATGAAGGTGGTGGCGCCGCCGTACTCGCCTCCGGTGGAGAAGCCCTGTGTCATGCGGGCGAGCAACAGGAGGATCGGTGCGGCGATGCCGATGGTGTCGGCCGAGGGGATCAGGCCGATCGCGAAGGTGCTCACCGCCATCAACAGCATGGTGAAGGCGAGTACGTGCTTACGCCCGATCCGGTCTCCGAGGGGGCCGAAGAACATACCGCCGAGCGGACGCACCAGGAACGCCGCCGCGAAGGTGGTGAAGGTGGCGATGAGCTGGACGCCCCCCGATTGGGAGGGGTAGAAGACCAGCCCGATCGTGACCGCCAGGTAGCTGTAGACACCGAAGTCGTACCATTCGGTCGCGTTACCGATCGCGGCCGCGGTGACGGCCTTGCGTGTGGTGCGATGTTCGGTCCGCAGGCTTCGGGCATCGTCGGAGGACGAGCCGCCTCCGGGTCGTGTGTCGCTCACGTCTCTCCCTCGGTCGCGTCACCTTGCGTACCTACATAAGCACCATGTGCGAGGGGGCCGTGGGATTTGAACGTGTCGGCCGGAGGGTAGCGTGGTCGCATGCGTAAAGTGCTGGTCAGCGCCTGCCTGATGGGGCGCAGGGTCCGCTACGACGGTCGGGCCAAGCCGGTGGACGACGCCGCGGTCGAACGCTGGCGGCGGGAGGGGCGACTCGTCGTGCACTGCCCCGAGATCTCCGGGGGGTTGCCGGTGCCCCGGCCCCCGGCGGAGATCGAACCCGGCGCCGACGCCGCGGACGTGCTCGCCGGCCGGGCACGCATCCTCACCCCCGAGGGCGTGGACGTGACCGAGCACTTCGTCTCCGGTGCCCGTTCCGCGTTGGCCACCGCCCGGGCCCACGGGGTCGCCGTGGCCCTGCTCAAACAGTCCAGCCCCTCCTGTGGGTCACGCGAGGTCTACGACGGGACCTTCTCCGGGGTCAAGGTGCCGGGGGAGGGGGTCACCGCCCACCTGCTCCGCGAGCACGGGATCGCCGTGCTCGATGAGGACCAGGTGGCCGAGGCGGCGCGCCTGCTGGCCGAGGTCGAGTCGACCGACGGGCACGCCACCCCTCCTGGTCAGGGCTTGACCACCTCATAGCGCAGACAGGCGAAGGCGCCGGCCCGCTCGACCTCCAGGGGGCGCAGTTCGACGCGCCCGTCCAGCAGGGGCGCGCCCCCGCCCAGGGAGATGGGCGCGATCGACACCCGCACCTCGTCCAACAGCCCCAGACGGGCCAGGTCGGCGGCGATCCGTCCTCCGCCCACCACCCAGATGTCCCGGCCGTCGGCGACCCGGACCATCTCCGCGTGCAGAGCGCGCAGTTCCTCGTCGGTGTCCGCCCGGGCGAAACGCAGATCCCCCTTCACCCGGGGCAGGTCGCGATGGGTGAGCACCCAGGTGGCCGCCTCGTAGGGCCACGGGTCGCCCCCTTCATGGGTGAGGATCCATTCGTAGGTGGTCGCCCCCAACACGATCGCCCCGGCGCTCCTGATGAACGCCTCGGTGCTGTCGATCGCCTCGGAATTCTCCTCGCCCGGTTGCGCGCCCTCCACAGCGAACAGCCAGTCCAGTGAGTTGTCCGGGTCGGCGATGAACCCGTCCAGGCTGGTGGCGGTCTCGTAGACGGTCCTGGTCATGTCGTTCCTCCGTAGTGTCTCTGTAGCCATTCGATGGGGTCTCCGTGATCCACCGCCACACCCGCCTCGCGCAACATCTGTCGCACGAGCTGGCGGCGGTGCGCGGCGAAGGTGAGCACGTGCACTACGACGCCCACCAGGGAGAAGCTCTCCGGCGGGTCGCACAGGGCATCGATGAGCCGGTCGCCCCAGGCGCCTCGGCGTCCGATGTCGTCGACGGTGGCGATCCACCGAGCCCCCGCCGCACGGTGCCTCTCCCGGAGCGATTCCGGGTCGTCGGCGGCCGGCTCGGGGAAGTCCGCTCCCTCGATGGAGGCCAGCCAGACCTCCTTGCTCTTCACCAGCAGCTCCAGCGTGCGGGCGATCGACTCCTCGGGTCCGTCCCACGACAGGACGGTCCGGCCGGGGGCGCGCGTGGCCCGGTACTCCTGCTCCGACAGGCGCGAGGCCAGCTCGATGAGGTGGGTCGTGTCGTCGACGTCGTGGTGGATCTGGAGCACGGTCGGCTCCATGCCGTTCCGCCGCGGCGAGCCCTCCTCCACCCACAGGTGGAACGGCGGATGGAAGTGGACGCCGTTGGGCGCCTCCAGCCACCGTTCGCTGCCCTTGGTGGTCGCGCCCGGCGGATGACCGAAGGCGCGTGAGAACGCCCGGATGAACCCCTCCACCGACTCGTATCCCGCGGTGAAGGCCGCGTCGGTGACGGTGGTGCCCTGTCCGATCTGCCAGGCGGCCCGCTCCAGCAGTACCCGGCGGCGCAACGCCACCGGTGACTCTCCGGTGTCCCGGGAGAAGGTACGGCTGAAGTGGAACGGCGAGGCGTGGGCCTGTCCGGCCATGTCGCTCAGGCGGGCGTTGTCCTCGTGCAGGACGGCGTCGAGGAGTTCGCGCAGACGATCACGGCCCGAGGGCGGTTCGGCGGTGGGCTGACTCATGTGACCAGTATGTTCACGGAGGCCCGTCACGCGCTTGACCGTTCTTGCGCACCCCGCGCGTCCTTCGGCGGCCGTGCCTCGTGGTGCGAACGCCCCGAAAGATGCGATAGAGTCTTCCCCGTTGGCCGCGCCGGAGACGGCGCCGGTCCACCGCACGGGACGTAGCGCAGTTTGGCAGCGCACTTGACTGGGGGTCAAGGGGTCGTGGGTTCAAATCCCGCCGTCCCGACGGGCGAAGGGCGTTCACCTGGGTGAACGCCCTTCTTCGTGTCCCCGACCCGCTCGGAGGGCCTTGTAATAGTGAACCACCGGCATGCCGGTGTAATCGGCCTCCTCGTAGACGGCTCGAGCGGGAGCGTGACCCGGATCGCCTCCGGTCTCGACGAGGGCGACCTTCATGTCCTCCTCGCGCATGAACCGTTCGGCCTCAGCGACGAGTTCCCTCCCCACTCCTCGGCCCTGCCATTCCGGATCGACCGCGAGCATGTGCAGTACTCCGATGCCCTCCTTCCGGTCGAGCCTGACCGTGGAGAATCCGGCGATCCGGTCGGTCACCGCCACCCGGGTTCGCATCTCCTCGGAGTCCAAGGCGGCCCGGACGTCCCGGCTCTGGGCCCGACTCCAGTCCCCGACGACCCGTGCGTAGATCTTCGGTCCCAGGACTCGGGCGATCGAAGCGTGTACGGGCTCCCATGCGCGTAGGGACAGAGCGACCACGGCCTCGCGGTCCTCGGTGATGTGGTCACGAATCTCGATGCCCATGGGGCGCAGCGTAACCACGGGGGAGCCAGACGGGCTACGCGTTTTCCACCTCGAAGGCTCTGGACACATGGACGCGCTTCGACGGCCACGGACACGTGGTGGACCCCTCAGCGCGCGGCGGCGTCGAGGTGGGTGATGTAGGCGTTCATGGAGTGGTCGCGGAGGGCGTCCGCGCCGGGGGAGAACACGTCGGCGGTGTGCCCCTCGAACGAGTCGGTCAGGCCGCCCAGGACGGACATCGGCTTCTCGCGGATCCGTCCGCCGGCGTCGATGTGCCGGACTTCGGAGACATGACGGTAGAGCGGCTCGGGCGGCACCTGGGCGACGATGTCGTTGTTGTTGACGAAGCGGTACATCCTTCCCTGGAACGCCTGCTCGTAGGCCCGCGCCAGGGCGGGATCGCAGGTCCGGGGCTGCCCGAACGTGTAGACGCCGTCCGCGAGGACGTCGTCGGCGAAGTGCAGGCGGGCGGCGGCCAGCATGGCCAGTGCTCCGCCCAGGCTGTGCCCGGTGACCCACACAGTCTGGTCGGAGTCCCGGAACTCCCGCAGAGTGCCGGAAAGCTCCGAGTAGACCGCGTCCAAGGCGCGTTGGAAGCCCCAGTGGACCCGGCCCTCGCAGGAGTGTTCGCGGACCTGGGGCGCGTTGACGTCGGAGAGCCAGTCGCGGACCTGTTCGGGCTCGGTTCCTCGGAAGGCGATGACGATCATGTCGTCGCCCGCCATGACGTAGGCCTGGGTGTCCTCCAGGACGAAGGGGCGGCTGAGCGGCACCCGGAAGGAGCGCACACGGTCGAACCCCCAGCCCCGCGCCGTCTCCTCCACCTCGGTCTCGTCCTTGTAGGCCAGCCGCGCGGCGTGGGCCAGGCAGCGGACGTGGGGCAGTCCGTAGCCCGTGGCGGTGTGGTCGAAGGTGATCGCGGTCATGTGACGACTCCCGTGCGGATCGATGTCGTCACCATCTGTAACATCCTTGTTCCGTTCGAAGAGCCCGGACACGGCCGTCCCGGCCGTCCTTCCGGCTCTTCGGCCGGGAGGGGCCGTCCCCTCGGCCCTGCGGGCGGGCCGCCTTCTCCCGGACCTGGACACCTGGAATTCCAGATCTCTCTCCCGAACCTTTCGTGGAACGGACCGTTTCTCCTCGTCGTCGGGCACACTCGTCGACGACGGTACGGAGACGAAGCCCGCGAGGAGCGACGATGGCGGCGACAAGAGGGGAGACCGGGCCTCCCGGACTCGACACGATCCCCCGACGGGCCGGACCGGACGACGTTCCCACCCTCATAGAACTGCGCGTGGCCGCGGCGGAGTGGCTGCGTTCCATCGGATCGGACCAGTGGCACGACACCGCCCGCGCCATCGCGGACATCGAGGCGGGGGTCGCCTCCGGCACGACGTGGGTCGTCGATCGAGGAGGGAGGATCGACGCGACCCTCACCCTGGGAGGGCCCGACCTCGACTTCTGGAACGAGGAAGACGACCTCGCCGACGCCTTCTACCTCTACAAGTTCATGGTCCGTGCGGGAGAACGCGGCGGTGGGCTCGGAGACGCCTTCCTGGAATGGGCCTGTGCTCGGACCGCCGCCCAGGGGAGGCACTGGCTCCGCCTGGACTGTTGGCGTACCAACCACGCCCTGCACCGGTACTACCGCGAACGAGGGTTTCGGCACCTTCGCACGGTCCGGTGTCCGGGGCGGGGGAGCGGAGCGTTGTTCCAGCGGCCGGTCCTCCCGAAAGGCGAGGCGGATGTGAGTTCCGCTCGAACCTTCGAAGGGGAGGCATGAACGCGGATTCCCCGTTGTTGCCCACTGTCGACGGTGGACGAAGGGATCGGCGATGACGGACCTGGTCGAACGGAACGAGGCCACGGGAGCGGGGACGCTCCCCGCCTCGACGGACGTGGTGATCATCGGTGCGGGCCAGGCCGGTCTCTCGGCCGCCTGGCATCTACGACGCCTCGGACTGGAACCCGGGACCGACCTCGTCGTCCTGGACCGAGGGCCCGCCACCGGCGGGGCCTGGCAGTTCCGCTGGGAGTCGCTGCGCCTGGACGACGCCCACAAGGTCGACGACCTTCCCGGGATGCGCGAGATGGGTCTGAGCTTCGCGACCGCCGACGTCGAACGCCCGGCCCGGGACGTGGTGCGCGAGTACTACGACCGCTATGAGCGCTTCTTCGACCTGAGGGTGGCGCGGCCGGTCCACGTCACCGGGGTCCATGACGAGGGCGAGGGGCTGTCGGCCACGACCACCGCGGGGGACATCGAGGCCCGGGTGGTGGTGAACGCCTCCGGTACCTGGGCGCGACCGTTCCGGCCTCATATGCCGGGTATCGCCGACTTTCGAGGCCGACAGCTCTCCACCCCCGAGTACAGGGAGGCGGCGGAGTTCTCCGGCCGGAGGGTACTGGTGGTGGGAGGCGGTACCTCGGCGGTCGGCTTCCTGCGCGAACTCGAAGGCGTGGCGGCCGAGACGATCTGGGTCACCCGGCGTCCGGTCACCTTCGTGAACGACCCGAAGGGCGGTGTCAAGGCGGTGCGCGCCGCCGACGAGGCGGCCCGGTCGGGGAGACCGCTGCCGAGCATCATCAGCGGAACCGGCCTGCCCGCCACCCCCGCGAACCTGGCCGCCCGCGACCGCGGACTCCTGGTGGCCCGCCCGATGTTCTCGGTGATCGAACCCGACGGGGTCCGTTGGGAGGACGGCTCGTTCGAACGGGTGGACGCCATCATCTGGGCCACCGGCTTCCGCGCCGAACTGTCCCACCTGGCCCCGTTGCGGTTGCGCGAACCCGGAGGAGGGATGTGGGTGCGCGACGGGCGCTCGGTCCGCGACCCTCGGCTGTTCATGGCCGGATACGGGCCGCAGGCGAGCACGATCGGCGCGAACCGGGCCGGTCGGGCCGTCGCCCGCCAGGTCATGGCCGAACTGGAGAGGAGCGGCGTCCGGACGTCGGCGGGCCGAGCCGGCTGACCCCCGTCCCGGGCGCCTCCAACGTGGGGTCCGGCCCTCGCGGTGGAACGCGAAAATCGGTGGGCGTTCTCTCGATATGTCACTAACCTTCCGAAGGTTCGACGCCTTCGACGGGAGACCCTCATGAACAGCGCAGTGACCCTCATCCGTTCCGCCGCCCTCTCCGACGCGGCCGAATACGCCTACGCGGCCACCGTCCCGGCCGGGACGCGTCTGATCTTCCCCGCCGGCGCGTGCCCGCTGGAGAAGGACGGAACCACCGCCGCGGTGGGCGACTACGCGGGCCAGGCCGCCGTCTGCGTGGCCAACCTGCGGACGGCGCTCGCCGAGGCCGGTGCCGGCCTCACCGACGTGGTGAGCACCCGGGTGCTCGTCGCCTCCTCCTCCCAGGACGACCTGGTCGCCGCCTGGGAGGTGGTCCGCGACGCCTTCGGCGATCACGACGTCCCCAGCACCCTTCTGGGCGTCACCGTTCTGGGTTACGACGATCAGCTGGTGGAGATCGAGGCCGTGGCCGCCGTCCACGATCGATGAATCGCGCCCCGGCCGTCCCACGGGGGCGGCCGGATCCGCCCGGATCGAGGCTGTGGACAACCTGATGAGCCGACCCTCGCCGCCCTAGGATCGGAGGAGGACGGGTTCTCCGAGCAGGGAGGGTGTGCTGTATGCGGGCCAACATGCTGCCGACCGAGGATTTCGAGCGCGATCCCTCGGCTTTCACCGACCGGGTCACCTCCGATGGGCGCTACGGGCGCGTCGCCGAACCGGGCCGCTACCGTCTGGTCGTCAGCCGGGCCTGCCCATGGGCGCATCGGGTGGTCATGGTCCGGCGCATCATGGGGTTGGAAGAGGCGATCTCCCTGGCGGTCGTCGATCCCCTACAGGAGGTCATCGACGGTGAACCGCACTGGGTCTTCAGCGAGGGCAACGGAGACCGGGACGGCAAGGACCCGGTCCTGGGGATCCACGCTCTGCGCGAGGCCTATCTGGCACGCGACCCCCACTACACCGGGGGTGTGAGCGTTCCCGCCCTGGTGGACGTGGCCACCGGGGAACTGGTCTCCAACGACTACGACATGCTCAGCGTCGATCTGGCCACCGAATGGGGCGATCTGGCCAGGGAGGGCGCGCCCTCCCTCTACCCGGAGCTCCTACGGGAGGAGATCGACACGGTGAGCGCCTGGATCCACCGCGATCTCAACCACGGGGTCTACCGGGCCGGGTTCGCCCCCGACCAGGAGGTCTACGAGGACGCCGTCTCCAACGTCTTCTCTCGGCTCGGCTACCTGGAACGGCGGTTGGCCGGACACCGTTATCTGGTGAGCGATCACATCACCCTGGCGGATCTACGTCTGTGGGCCACCCTGGTCCGGTTCGACGCGGTCTACCACGGCCACTTCAAGTGCAACCGGCGCAAGCTCTCCGAGTATCCGGTGCTGTGGGCCTACGCGCGTGACCTCTACCAGACACCGGGTTTCGGAGACACCACAGATCTGCTCCACATCCGGGAGCACTACTACTACGTGCACACCGGCATCAACCCCTCCCGCATCGTGGCGGTGGGGCCCGATCCGTACGGCTGGGAGGAGCCCCACTACCGTGAGGCGCTGAACGGCGAACCCTTCCGAGGGGACACCCCTCCGGATCCGGTGCCGGAGAACGAACGGGTCACGGACCTGGAGTTCCAGGGCTGAGGGCTCCGGCGGGCGGGCTCAAGGCTTCGAGTCGCCGATGTCGGTGACGGGCCCGGGGCCCCGCCCGGCCGGGTTCCGAGGTCCGGCCGGACGGGGAGGTCTCACCGTGCCGGATGGTGCGCGGCGACCAGGAGTTCGACGTTGCGGTCGGCCTCCGAACCGAGGTTGGCGGCGTCGGCGTACAGGTCGTTGACCGACAGCTCTCGGTACAGCGACGCCAGACCGGCCTGCGAGTAGTCGCCGTGGTCCACCTGATAGGGGCTGTCGGCCTCCAACAGGGTGGTGAACAGTGACATCGTCCCGTCGGCGTTGTCCACGATCTCGATGCAGCGGGCCATCTGCGGGTGGTCGATGTGAGAGGCGGTGTTGATCTCCCAGAAACCGCGTTCGGGGCTGCTGGAGGTGTGCGCACGCACCTTGTTGTAGTGGGTGTGCCCGTTCACCCAGGCCAGCACGTTCGGATAGCGCTTGAGCATGGTGACGAGGATGTCGCCGATGTAGCGCAGCTCGGCCGGGCGGCGACGGTCCGGGAGCGGGTTGGTCATCGTGTCGCTGGTGTGATGGCTGAACAGGACGAACAGTTCGTCGGTGACCTGCTGGGTCCGGCGCCGTCCGAGCAGGTCGTAGTAGACCGAGCTCGACGCGCGCAGGGTCCGCTCCAGCCAGTCGTACTGGGTCTTGCCGATGGACCCGTTGGCCAGGCCGGCCAGGGTGGTCGTGTCCATGCTGATCCCGGTGACGCCCTCGGCGATGGGGAAGGTGTAGAAGCAGTCGACCCCGTCGGCGTTGGCCTCGGTGAAGCCGTGCCCCACCGGCCCGGGGCCGGTGTTGGCCTCGCTCAGGTGGGCGGCGACGAACCCCTTGGTGTCGAAGGGCATGCGCCGCTCGTCGGGGGTCACGGTGGAGGTGATGGACGAGGCCTTGACCGTTCCGGGCTCCTCCAACCGCTCGACCTCGTCGGGAAGCTCGCCGACCTGGTCGGGTTCGGTCATGGCGGCCGCGGCCTGCTCGGTCACCCGGTCGTCGGCGAACATGATCTTGCGGTCGCCGATGAAGCAGTCCGTGAGGCTTCCGACGGGCAGGGTGCCGGACGGGGTGTTGTCGTGGTTGCCGATCGTGCAGTACCAGGGGACGTCCAGCCCCGGGCTGTGGAACTCGGAGGTGGCCGCGTCCAGGAAACCGGGCAGGTGGGGGAAGAAGCCTCGGGACTTGTACCGGTCGCCGCGCTCGCTGTCGGGATGCCAGTACAGGTCGGAGCCGCAGTTCTGCACGCCCTCGTAGCCGGACGGATCTCCGGTGTTGGGGGTGATCGACCCTCCGTTGAGGATCGCCATGAGCCATTCGAGCTCGATCTGCTCGTGATTGTCGGTGTTGTCGCCCGTGGTCATCATGAAGTCGAAGGGACGTCCGGTGACGGGACCGGCACGCAGGGAGTTGACCCTGGCGACCAGGGCCGAGGCGCCGAGCGGGGCGAGCGTCTCCTGGGGGCGGTGGGCGCTGGATCCCAGGATCGGGTGGGTGTACTCGAAGCGCACCGGGCTCTGGGCGTCCATGATGTGCAGGTCGGTGAACTGGACGAAGGCCGCCAAGGGGGTGCGGCGGTCGTCGCGGTCGGAACGGGCCGCCACCAGGTCCTCGCGGACCTCGATGGGCCATCCGGGGCCGGAGGTCAGCAGTCGGTAGCCGTCGCCGACGGGGGTGGCGACCTCGGCGAGGGTGGTGCCCTCGGGGTCGACGACCCGGTCCAGGGTGCGGCGGAGGAGTCGGTCGTGAGTGGCGGCCGAGACGGGAGGGGCGCTCAGCCCCAGGGCCGCCAGGCCCACCGCCGAGCTCAGGAGAAATCCACGCCGGTTGAAGGAGGCCATGCGTGTGGTGTGTCCTTTCGGCCCGATGCGGGCCTTGCGGGGTGCGGGGTGGACCCTATTGAAGGTCACCGGGATCGCCGGGGCAACGGGGGAGAGGGGCATCGGTCCGGGGGCGCGGAGGGAGGGGGGCGGGCCCGGGTGGGTACGATGCCGGGTTCGGCTCTTTCCGGGAACGGGGGGCCGCGGCGAGGTCGTCCCGTCGTGCCGTCGGGCCGTCCACCTGCGGGTCGACGCGGGGCCTCGGCTCGTTCTCCGGGCCCTTCCCGAGCCTTCATAAAGATGAAAAGATCTCACGTTTGGCCGGATGCGGCCATCCTCATGCCGTTCTCGGCACCCCGACCGGTAGGGGCGCTCCGGAAGCGTTCACGGCCCGAGGGGGTCACGTGTCGGGTGGGAGAGCCGGTGAACGGGGCCGGACCGTGACGTGGTCGGGCGTTCCCTGGCACACTGTTCCGGCGTTCGAACCCGGAATCGATGGACGGACGCGAAGGAGACGGGGGACAGATGAGAACGAAGACGGATACCGGACCGAACCCGGGGGCGAGAGAGTGAACGGGTACCCGCCACAGGGAGGGTGGGGCGGTCACCCCGGCCCGCGACCCCCACAGCATCCGCAGTACCCGCCACATCCTCAGCAGTCGCAGCAGCAATGGGGTCCGCCCTCGCCGGGGCCGCCGCACGGATACGCGTGGCCGCCCGGCCACGGGCAGCCGTCGTACCACGGGCGGGCGCCGCAGCACGTGGCGGTGGAAGGGCTGCCGCAGGGGTGGGATCGTGTCTCCCCCGAATGGCCTCTGCCGGGAGAGCCGGGCACACAGGCCTTCCACCCCTCAGGGGGAGCCGGTACCTATCTGCGTTACCTGTTGGCGTTCAGCCCGCTCCTGGGGGTGTTCTTCGTCGTCTTCCTGCTCCTCGGCTCGATCCTCTTCGAGACGATCGCCTCCGGGACGGGGATGACCGGCGGGATCGTCGTCGGGGCCATCGCCACCCTCTGCCTCGCGGTCACACCCGTGATCAAGACCAGGAGGATGATCCGCGGCACCACCGTCCTGACCTCCCCGGTCGGGGTGGAGCTGCGCGACCACATCGGGTTCCAGGTCCGGCTGCGCTGGCCGGACATCGTCCAGATCGATCGGACGCTCGACCGGATCTCGGCCGGCAGGGGGGTCGAGGTCGGCGGAAAGAACGTCCAGGTCAAGGACCTGGAGTCACGCGGCCTCATCGGGTGGGGAGAGCGCGTCGTGCCGGATCAGGCCGCCCGGATGCGTCAGGTGTTCGCCGCCCAGCCCCGGCACCCCCGCACCGGGGCCGAGCTGGTCGCGATCTCCTTCCAGTCCGCCGGACCGGACGGATGGGACAACCCCCTCGTGTTGGAGGCCCGCCGTCACCGCCCGGACCTGTTCGGCTAGTTTCGTCCTCGAATGTTCGGGGCGCCCCGGGATCCCTTCCCGGGGCGCCCTTTCGGGGTCTGTGCCGAACACGAACGAGATGAGAAAAGGTGAGAACGGTGACGGGCAAGGCTCGTGAGGATGGTGGAGGGCCGTTCCGGCCCGGGCCCGTGCCCGTGTGGATCGGCGCGGGGCTACTGGTCGGCGCCCTGCTATGGCTCGTGACGATGTCCGTGACCCGCGGAGAGTGGCTCGAAGCCTCCGGCGGCTCCCTCTGGTGGACGGCCGTCCCCTTGGCGGTCCTGATCCTGAGGGGCGGGATGAGATGGAGACGCCACCACCTCTACCCTCCCTCCGTCCCCGTGTATCTCGTCTGGATGTCCCTGGCCTGCCTGCTCGCTCTCTACCTGGTGTGGAGCGCCTTCCCCGAGGGGCTCTTCAGCGGGACCACTCCGGAAGGGCGAGCGGTCCTCGCCCGGCCGGACGACGCGCACGTGTGGCTGGTGGTCTGCGCCGTGGCCCTGGGGTGTCTTCTCATGCTCGCCGGTGGTCGGCGGTTCGAGCCGAGGCCGGCCCGGAGGTTCCTGCCGATGGTCGGGATCGGGGCCGTGGCGGTCGTCCTCGTCGGGGTGTCGCTCGCCCGGTTCGTCGTCCCCTGGGTGCCGCATCGCGTCGCCGGTGACCTCGGGGAACCCGAGGCGATCCCGGCCACGGTCTCCGGCGTCGGTTGGGAGTGGCGTCCGCCCCGAGGGCAGGAGATCCGCGCCGTCGAGGTCTGGGATCACGGGCCGCTCGTTCTGTTGTCCGACGGGGTGACCGCGTTGGACGGGGCGAGCGGGGCCGAGAGGTGGTCCTATCTGCGCCCCAACGATCCGGTCGATGAAGTGTGGACACGCGATGGTCGTGTGCACGTACGCCACCTGGTGGGCGAGACCGAGGACGGCGAGGACCCGCGTGCCACGGATGTGCTGGACCCGGCCGACGGGAGGGTCGTCGAGGTGCGGGGCGACCTCGTCCCTCCTCCTCGGGAGGGGTCCTACGGGGAATGGGACCTGGAGATCCTCGCGGAGATCTCCGACCTCCCCGAAGACTGCACGGTCACCGGAGTGCTGAACCACGGACCTCTCATCGTCGGGACCGTCGGTTGCCCGGACGAGGACGGGGAGCTCTTCGAGAACGCGGTCAGGGCGAACGACCCCTTCGGGTGGGAGGGGACCGGTGTGGACGCCCGGCTCGTGGCGGTCGACCGGGAGGAGGAGATCGAGCTCTGGACCCGCGAGTGGAGCGTCCCGCCCGGTGAGGAGGGTCCCCGGCAGAAGACGGTCCCGGAACCGGGAGAGGGTCACGTGGTCGTGCTGGAACGCGGCCCCGAGGGCAGGACCCTGGTGCTCGACGCGGAGACCGGTGAGGACCTCGTGGTCCTTCCCGAGGAGCACGCCTACAGCGCGGACCTCAGGGGGGTGGTGGCGGCCGACGCGAACGGGGCCGTGATCGCCCGTGAGACGGGAGAGTTGGAGACCACCTTCCACCGGATCGACCCCTCCGGAGAGGTCACGGGCACGGCCGTGGTCGAGGGGGTCTACCTTCACGACATCACCATCGGCGGGTCGTCCATCGCGGTACTGGAGGACGCCCTGGCCTTCGTCGGTGCGCGGGACTACGTGGGCGAGTCCGGTTACACCCTGGTCGCGCCCTTCGGGGAGACCGTGGGTTGGGAGAGCCCGACCATGATGTTCTCGGAAGGCCGCGCGGCCTCGGAGGCGATCGCCGTCCCGGGAGCTCTCGTGGCGGTCGCCCGGGACGGGGGGTCCGAGCGCTTGGAGGGATGGACCCCCTGATCCGGTCCCGGGCGCGGCCTCGCCGATGTTCGTCGGGCCCGGGAAATGCGATAGAGTCTGAGCTGTTGGTCGCGCCGGAGACGGCGGATCGGCGCACGGGACGTAGCGCAGTTTGGCAGCGCACTTGACTGGGGGTCAAGGGGTCGTGGGTTCAAATCCCGCCGTCCCGACAGAGAAGTAGCAGGTTGTAGAGAGGTCCACCATCCGGTGGGCCTCTTTCCGCGTCTCCGGGGGCATCACCCCACGTCACGCAGATTGCGTTCCTCGCGGCCACCTACCTCACGATCGCCGTGTCTGCGTCGACCGCCGCCCTGAGGACGCGTGAGCGCCCCGGCGCCACCCGCTGGAACAGCTCCCACGGCTCATCCGGAACAAGGCCTTCGACCATCGACACACGGCCAGGCCATCGAGCATCCAAATGAGATGAACTCTGAGCAGGTGGAACGAGAAATTTCGCTACAGCACGCGGAACAGTTCCAATGACGACTCTCGTCTCCCGACCCGGTGACGCGCCATCGAACAGGTTCACATCCTGAACGCGGAATCGGGCCTTGGACCCTGCATCGCCGCTTGGCTCTTCAAGGTGCTCCTGTTCGTGTGAGCATCACCGAGTCCTCGCCTGGCAAGGGGGAGATGCAATGGTAGGGGGCTCACGCCTTTTTCGGTGACTACCGGGATTGGATTGTTCGCCAGTAGTCGGACATGAGTTCCTTCGACCATTGCGGTTGGGAGACAGTGCCGCGTGGTGCGAACTCGAGCATGTAGGGCTTGATGTCCAGAACCGGGGTCCGATCGATCGCGTCGAGACCTTCGACCGTGACGCTCAGGTTCTGGACGTCGACGATTCGCACGGTGGTAACGCCGATGCGGTTGGGGCGGTTCTTGCCCCGCTGGGCGAAGATACCGACCTTCGGCCATGACTCGTTCCCCCGAGGGTGCCGGGCTCCGGTCGTGATCTTCTCAGTCGGGACGCGGTCGAACCAGTAGACGATCACCGCGTGGCTGAATGCGTCGAGGCCCTGGAGCGCCTCGGGGGGGAAGGTGTCGCCGTCGAGGTGGATGGTCGTCGCTTCCGCGTCCCAGGCGTCGTCGGTGGCATCCGTCCGTGTGCTGTGCACGAAGCCGATGGGGGTCAAGTGAATCGACATGTCTTGTCCTGCCCTTCTCTTTCGACCTTGTCAGAATATGAGCGCCAGGAGCCCTGACGTGAGTGCGGCGACGAACAAGGTGTTGAAGATCGTGGTGCCGAGTCCCCCTCGAAGACCGAAGGGGACGTCCCGGTCGTTGCAGAGGCCGCGACCGGGGAAGAAGTGCTCCGGCAGGTCCAGCGCCATCGCCCCGATGCGGTGCTCCTCGACCTCGACATGCCCGAAGGCGGGCGCCACATCGACAACGAGCTCTTCGTCCAGGTGATGACCTCATACAGCCCACTGACCGAACGCGAACACGACGTCCTCGAATGCACCCTGAAGGGGCTCACCATCGTCCAGACGAGCGAGACCCTTCACCTGCCGACCGGGGCGGTGCGGGACCACCTCTTCAGCGCCGTCCAGAAGACCGCCACGTAGACGCGTCGGGAAGGTCGCCCGCTACGCGCGCGAGAAGAATTGGATATGACGGGCGTAACTCAGGGCTCGGCAGTCTTATCCCTAGCCACGAGCTCGACTTCGAACCCGTCCGGATCCTCCAGATACGCCACATGCCGATCAGGCCCGGCCGCATGGGGGTGCCGATCGGCGAACATCAGCGTCCACCCCTGGCCGGCCGCCTTGCGTACCAGCGACTCCACCTCGTCGGCGGTGTTCACGTGAAAGGCGAGATGGTTCAACCCGGCGCGCTTGCGGTCATGCTCGCCTCGTACCGCGGGACTCGCCTCAAGCACGATGTAAGTGGCCCCGAGCCTGTAGCTGACACCCCGCCCCCAGCGCTCGTATTCCTCGTAGCCCAGAGCCGGCAGCAGCCATCCGAGGCTGTGCTCGGCGGTGTCGAGTTCGCGTACCCACAGCTCGACATGATGTAAAGCGCCGTGGCTTGCGTTCATCGGATTCCTTCCCCTGTACGCAGTAACCGGTGAACCAAGGGTTCATCTCATTTGGATGCTCGATGGCCTGGCCGTGTGTCGATGGTCGAAGGCCTTGTTCCGGATGAGCCGTGGGAGCTGTTCCAGCGGGTGGGGGCGGGGCGCTCACACGTCCTCAGGGCGGCGGTCGACGCAGACACGGCGATCGTGAGGTAGGTGGCCGCGATCGTCTTCGTGTCCACGTCCGGCCGCGCCTGGGCGCAGCTTCCGCCGGTGTTCGGTCTGTCCGGGGCCACCGCGCACCGGTGCTTCATCGAGTGGTTCCAGGCCCGGGCCCAGGCCGAGCCGCACCGGCTGGTCCTGGACGAAGTCGGTGCCCGTGGTCGGTGTGGACTGGTCTCGGTGGGTGATCGACCCGGTCAATATGCGGGCCCTCCAAGGGGGGAGTTGACAGGTCCGAATCCTGTAGACCGGGGTGAGAATGGGTCGAAGGTCCACTTGATCACCGACCGGGCCTGTATGTCCTTGTCCGTGGCGGTCTCGGGGGTCAACGTCCACGACCCGCAGCCTTTGGTTCGGGGGCCCTCCGGTCCTGCACCGCCGTGGGCCACGGCGGTGCAGGCCTTCCAAGTCGCACGGGGACAAGGACAACGAGCTCTAAAGGGGGCGCCCAGGTGAACGCCCTTCCTTCGCCTGCGTCAGGGACGCACGGTGCGCTGGGGGACGATCACCGGGGTGCCCGACACCGGGTCGGTGAGCACCGTCGCCTCCACGGAGAACACCTCGCGCAGCAGTTCCTCCGTCACCACCTCGGCCGGCGGCCCTTGGGCGACGATCCGTCCCGCCCGCATGGCCACGATGTGGTGGGCGTACCGGCAGGCCAGGTTGAGGTCGTGCAGCACCATGACCACGGTGCTGCCGCGTTCGCGGTTGAGGTTGGAGACCAGCTCCAGCACGTCCAGCTGATGCGCCATGTCCAGGTAGGTGGTGGGCTCGTCCAACAGCAGCAGGTCGGTGCGCTGGGCCACCGCCATGGCGATCCACACCCGCTGCCGCTGGCCGCCGGACAGTTCGTCCACGTCACGGTCGGCGAACCCGTCCGTTCCGGTCGCCCGGAGCGCGTCCTCCACGGCCTCGTGGTCGTCCTCGCCCCACTGGCGCCACCAGCTCTGGTGCGGGTGGCGGCCCCGGGAGACCAGGTCCCGGACGGTGATGCCCTCGGGGGCGGTGGGGGACTGGGGCAGCATCCCCAACACCCGGGCGACCTCGCGCGAGGGGGTCTTGGCCAGGTCCTTTCCGTCCAGGAGCACCGAGCCGCCCGAGGGCTCCAACAGCCGGGACAGGCCGCGTAGCAGCGTGGACTTGCCGCAGGCGTTGGCGCCCACCACGGTCGTGACCAGCCCGTCCGGGATCCGTACGGACAGCCCGGGTACGACGGGGTCACCGCCGTACCCCAGACGGACGTCACGTGCCTCCAGACGGGCGGTCCGGCTCTCGGCGTCGGTCATCGGGCGGTACCTCTCGATCCACGGCGTCGCTGCAACAGGTACAGCAGGTACGGGGCGCCGACCAGCGCGGTGAGCACGCCGACCGGAAGCTGCACGGGCAGCGCGGTGCGCGCCACGGTGTCGGCGATCAGCACCAGGGCGGCGCCGGTCGACGCGGACAGCAGGGGTGGGATGTCGGGGACGGCGGCTAGCCGTCGCGCGACCTGCCCCGATACCAGGGCGACGAAGGCCACCGGCCCGGCCGCCGAGGTCGCGAGCGCCGCCAGGCACACGGACACCAGCAGGAGCGTCGCCCGGGCCCGGCCGGTGCGCACACCCCAGCCGACGACCACGTCGTCCTCGAAGAGCAGGGCGCGGTTGGTGTGCGCCAGCACCAGAGCGGTGGGCAGTAGGACCGCCAGGCCGAGGGCGACCGGGACGGCGTCCTCCCACGAGCGGGTGTTCAGGCTGCCGGTGAGCCAGACCGCCGCGCGCTGCGCGTCGTGCACGTCCACCACGGTCAGCAGGTACTGCGTGAACCCGGTCAACGCCGCCGACAGGGCGATCCCGACCAGGAGGAGCCGCCGTCCCCGTAGGGAATCGCCTCGGGCCAGCAGGAAGATCAGCGCGGCCGCGCCCAGCCCTCCGGCCAGGGCGGCCACCGGGATCGGGACGACGCCCACGGGCCCGCCCAGCGTGCCCACGGCGATCACCCCGACGGCCGCGGTGGAGGCGCCCGCGCTGATCCCCAGGACGTCCGGGCTGGCCAGCGGGTTGCGCAGTACGCTCTGGCCGAGCCCGCCCGCCAGTCCGAAGGCCGCGCCGACCAGGATCGCCAGCGCCACACGCGGAAGCCGGACCTCCCGTACCGCGTAGACGGTGTTCTCCGCGCCTCGGCCGTGCAACGCGGCCCACAGGTCCGCGGGCGCGGTCGGTCGATCGCCCAGGCTCAGCGCCACCAGGGCGGAGAGGATCACCAGGACGGCGACGGACAGGGTCGCCACCACCACCCGGGCGCGCGGCCGGGGGCGGGGGAGCAGGTCGAGGGCGCGTGACGGACGGCCCGCGCGTACGGTGGCGGTCACAGGCCACGCTCCTTGGTACGTCGGGTCAACCAGATGAAGAAGGGCGCCCCGACCAGTGCGGTCACGACCCCCACCTGGAGTTCGCCGGGCCGGGCCACCAGCCGTCCCACGACGTCGGAGATCAGAAGGAGCAGCGGGCCGAGCAGTGCGGCGCAGGCGAGCAGTCGTCGGACGTCGCCGCCCACCAGCGCTCGGGCGATGTGCGGGATCACCAGGCCGACGAAGGCGATCGGTCCGGCCAGGGCCACGGCGGTGCCCGAGAGCAGGACCACGGCGGCTCCGGCCAGCAGTCGGGTCCGCATGACCCGGACCCCGAGGGCGGCCGCGGTGTCGTCGCCCAGGGCCATCGCGTTGAGCGAGCCGGACACCACCAGGGCCAGGACGGCGCCCGCGAGCATGAAGGGGACGCTGGGCGGGAGCACCCCGGTCCCGGGCATGGTGAGGGCCCCGACCACCCAGAACCGGTACTGGTCCATGGTCGAGGCGCTGAGCAGCACGGTCGCGGAGATCACGGCGCCGAGGAAGGCGGTGGTGGCCGCGCCGGCCAGGGTCATGTTGACGGGTGTGAGGCCTTCGGGGGAGCGCTGGGCGAACAGGTACACCGCCGCCGTGGCCAGCGCGGCGCCCAGCAGGGCGAGGAGGACCCGTGGGGCGCCCGCGCCGAGACCGAGGAAGGCGCTCCCCGCGACCACGGCGACCGCGGCTCCGGAGGAGATGCCCAGTAGCCCGGGGTCGGCGAGGGGGTTGCGGGTCACGGACTGGGCGAGCACCCCCGCCATGCCCAGGCTCGCGCCCACGAGCAGGCCCAGGAGGGTCCGGGGGAAGCGCATCTCCCAGATGACGGTGGCGGCGATGCCCTCCCGGCCGAAGATCCCTTGGAGGGTCTCGACGGGGGAGAGGACGCGCGTGCCCACGGCGAGGCTGACCAGGAAGGCCACGATCAGTAGGACGAGGGCGCCGAGGAGGACCGCGCCGGTGTGCGCGGTCCTCCTCGGCGCGAGGGATCGGGGTGTCACCGGAGGCTGTCGGCGATCTCGGTCAGATCGTCCAGAACGTGTTCGGCGCCGGTCACGCCCAGGCCCAGGTACCAGGTCTCGTCGGGGATCTCGCGGACCAGGCCGTCGTCGGCGACGGCGGGGACCCGGTCCCAGAGGGGGCCGTCCACCACGGCGGCCTGCTCGGTCGCGTCGGCCTCGCCGTAGGTGCCCCAGAGCACCCAGTCGCCTTCGGCCAGGGTGATCTCCTCGGGGGAGATCTCCAGGGCGAGGTCGTCGATGTCCTCGGCCTCGGGGCGCTTCAGGCCCACGTCCTGGAGCAGGACACCGATGAAGGAGTCGTTGCCGTACAGGCGGGTGCGGCCGGCCATGAAGCGGAGCATGGACACGGTGGGGACCTCGCCCCCGTTGGCCTCGACGATGGCGTCACCGACCTCGCCCGCGCGCTCTTCGTAGGCGTCGAGGAGTTCGCGGGCCCGCTCCTCCTCTCCCAGGGCGTCCGCGTTCAGCAGGAAGTTCTCCTTCCAGAGCACGCCGGGGCGGGGCGCGAGAACGGTCGGGGCGATCTCCTGGAGGCTCTCCTTCAGACCGTCGTCGTCGATCCGGAGCGTGGTGCCCAGGATGAGGTCGGGCTCGAGGTTCTTGATCTGTTCGAGGTCGAGAGCGTCGTAGGCGCCCAGGTCCACCGCGTCGCCGACCTCCAGGTAGTCGGGGGCGATCCCGGCGTCGGCGGGGTGGGCGATCCCGACCGGTTCGATGCCGAGGGAGAGCACGTTGTCCAGTTCACCGGTGTCGAGGACGATGACCCGCTCGGGCTTGGCCGGGATCTCCGTCGGTCCGACCTCGCCGTTGGCGACGAGGTTGTCCACGACGCGGGGGAACTCGCCGGGGGCGGCGTCCGTGCCGAGCCGTTCGGAGAGCTCGCGCACGTCCTGGAAGCCCTCCTGTCCGGTGGCCACGTTCGACCGGTTGTCCCCGGTGCCGGAGGTCTCGGTGGTGCCGCAGCCGCTGAGGAGGAGTGCTCCCGCCACGAGGACCGTGGTGGCGGTGGTGAGTCTGGACAAGGGAATCCTCTGATCGCTGATGGTGTCGCCGCGGGCGATCTCCCCGAGGGGTCGAAGGCGGGGCGTGGGCGGTGTCGGCCGCGCACGGGGCCCGTGGTGTCGGTGGTATCGGAGCGCACAGCGATGCCGAAGTGCCTGAAGAGCACCATTGCGCCCGATTTAGGTAAAGCTAACCTATGAGCCGCGTTCGTGGCCACTCGGGGCGCAGGTCGGAGGGGTGGGGATACGACGAGGCCCCCGGTCGGCACCGGGGGCCTCGTCGGTGTTCGGAGGCGGCTCATTCGCCGAGCACGGGCTCCGGCCGGGGCGGCGGGTGGTACTCGACCGCCCTCTCCTCGGCGAACGCGACCATCTGTCGTTGCCGGTTCCGCGCGGCCGGCCGTTCCGGCACCGGGGTGGCGCGTAGCTCCTTGACGCGTGCCCGACGACCGGCCAGGGCCATCGCGGAGGAACGCCGCATCCCCAGCTCGTCACCGGCCTCGGCCAAGGCCCGTCGGACCCGGGAACGGTAGGTGTGGCGGGCGACGAGGTAGACGGTCACGGCCGTCAGGAAGATGAGCAGCCCCTTGAACAGGATTCCCGAGACCGAACCCAGCAGCGGCGCGTCGAAGAGCCAGTGCAGGACGATCGCCAACAGCAGGAGCAGGGCCGCCTGGACGGTCCGGCGGCCTTCGGGGCGCCAAGAGGCCGCCGCGACCAGCCCCACCGCGGCCCCCGCCACGGCCGTCATCGCCCAGTGCGAGCCCAGCCCGGTGAGCACGACCCGGAGGAAGAAGGACTGCACGACGGCGACGACGCCGTCGATACCGCCCCTCATGACGATCATGTTCAGCGAGTAGGTGAGGTCCTCCACCAGCTGAAAGCCCAGCCCGACGAGAGCGCCGACGATGAAGCCGTCGATGGGGCTGCGGATCGCCCTCGGAAGGAGGACCGCGATGAGCACGATCCCGACGACCTTGAGCAGCTCCTCGTTCAACGGCGCGGTGAGCGCCGCCCCCCACTCGCCGCCGAAGGGCAGGCCGGCGACCTTGTTCCAGATCGACAGCAGGTGGCCGTTGGCCGTCAGCGCCAGGCCGAGGGCTCCGGTCATGCCCCACACCAGGGCCAGGATCGAGACGGCCATCGTCGGGGCCCGGACCGGCCGGATCCGGCGGAGCACCGCGAATCCCACGACGCCGACCACCGCGAGCAGGACGAACGACAGCGCGGTCTCGCCGGGGAAGACCAACACCATGCCGAGGAAGCCGTTCACGAACATGCCGAACCCGATCAGGCACCCCAGACCGAAGACGATCCCGGTGACGATCCTAAGGGTCCGGTGGCGGTCGGTCGCGGGCCCGCGACCGACGCGCCGAGGGCCGCCCTCCTCGTCTTCTCGAGCGGAGGGGCGTGGTCGTGGCACCCTCCCGTTCACGGTGGAGGGCACGTCGGGTTCGGGGCGCGCGTGACTCATGCTCCACCTCCGACACGGTCGAATCGGAGCGTCTGGAGCAGACGTTCGGCCTCGCCCTGACCGGATCCGGTGGCGGTCGCCTCGATGACGAAGCCCTTGTTGGGCGAGGGGAACAGGGTGGCGGTCCCGGTGTTCCGGTTGCTGTGCATGACGCCGGTCAGCCCTTCGGCCCCCGACGCGGTGGTGACCGGTTGCGGGTCGGTCAGACTGGCGGAGGGGTCTCCGACGCGGACGATGTTGCGCATCCCCTCCCACAGCTCGATGTCCGAGGCCCTCCGTTCGGGGAGGGCCACGTTCAACCGGAGTTGAGTGGAGCCGTGGCCGAGTCGGTAGTTGTCGCCCGCGCTGCTGTCGCCGGGGAAGATCTCCCAGCCTCGGCCGAAGGTCAGCTTCGCCTCGTGCCCCTCGGCCGAGGCGATCGTCATGCTCTGCCCCGCCGCGACGGGGGTGCCGGAGGGGAGGACGGTGTTCACCAGCGCCCATCCGCCGAGCAGGACCACGACCACGGCGGTGGAGATCCCCAGGGGGACCCAGCCGCTCCGCGGCCCTCGGGGTCTGGCGTGTCTCAGTCCTTCGCTCGCCTCGACCATCGTGCCCCCTTCTGCGCGCTCAGGTCATGTCCACCGGTACCAGCGAAACACCGGTGGACCCTCCGCAGCGGGAGACAAGAGGCACTTGGCTCACGTTTAAGGTGATTTCACCCAAAAAAGGGTCGATGGGTGACCAACGGTCGAGGGCGCGGCGCCTCTACAGGGTGGTGGCCATGGGACCGCCGTTCCACGTGACCGTGTCCTGGAGCGCGCCCAACAGGTCCATCGGCTCCCCGAGGAGATCGGCCTGCGCCCGGTGGAGGTTCAACACGATCCGTTCGGCGTCCGCCCACGAGGAGAATTCGCCCAGGTCCAGAGCGCGCGCGGCCTCCAAGGGGGAGAGCCCTTCACGTACGGCGTCCCCGGCGGCGTCCAGGACGAACCGGTAGTAGCGCTCGTGGGCGGAGAGGACCTTGTCCAGCTCGGAGGCGCCCAGAAGCGGGCCGTGGCCGGGGACGACGTGCTCGGGTTCGAAGGAGGCCACCCACTCCAACGAACGCAACGAGCCCTCGAGGGATCCCATGAACGCCAACGGGGTCAGGCCGTGGAAGATCAGATCGCCGGTGAACAGCACCCGCTCCCCGGGGAGCCAGGCCACCACGTCCCCGGAGGTGTGGGCCGTGTATCCCGGGTGGAGCAGGTCGACCCGGCGTCCTCCCGTGTGGAGGGTGAGCGCACGATCCAGGGTCACCCCGGGAAGCCTGCGGGTGACGTCGCCCCACTCCGGCTGCGGCGTCCACACCGGTGGAAGATGTTCGAAGAGCGGGTCGCGCGCGAGCGCCTCCCGCATGGAGGTCTGTCCGATCAGGACGGTGCTCTCGGGCAGCAGACTGTTGCCGTAGGTGTGGTCGCCATGCTGGTGGGTGTTGAGCGCCCAGCGGATCGGCGCGCCACCGGTGGCGACGTCCAGCGCGTCGAGGAACCTGCGGGTGCGGGTGGCGGTCGCGCACGTGTCGACCACCAGGACCCCCTCGTCTCCGGCGACGGCGCCCGCGTTGTTCACCCACCAGGTGCCGTCGGGCTGCTCCCAGGCGTAGACGCCCTCGACGATCTCCCGCAGTACCCCGGTGTCCGGTCCGGTCTCCGTCATCGGTCCCACCCCTGTCGTCTCCGCCCGTTCGGGCAGCAGATTAGCCCTCGGCTCCGGGGTTCCGGGGCTGTTCGGGACAATTCGTCGGTCCGCGCTCCCCGGAACGGGGCGATTCCGGGCGCACTGTTAACTTGTAGTCCGCATGGCGGACGATACGGACGAGCAGGGGCGAGTGAACGGCGAGAGCAGGGTCGAAGGCGGCCGGAACGAGTACGAGGGGGCACGGAGCCGGCCACTGGCGGACATCGCGGTCTGGACGGGCCTGGGGGTGGCCTTGGCCGGTGTCGTCATCACCCCGTTCGTCCCTCTCCTGGGCGGTGTGGCGGAGGGGCTGGGCGTCCTCTGGTTCCTGGCCCTGGGGATCGGCGCCGTCATGCTGTGGAGCGGGGCCGTGGACGCCCGCGCGAGGAACGCCGGGACGGTCGAGCGCGGACGCCCGATCGCCGGTGAGTTCCTGGCCGTGGCGGTTCTGCTCGTCGGAGCCTGCCTCCTGCTCTTCCCGGACGAGGCGGTCCTGCCCTTCGCCGACGAGGAGTGGCGGCCCTCCGCTCTGGCGGTGTTCCAGTACGCGGTTCTGGTCCTGCTCACGGTGTGTCTCCTCGTGCTGGGTCTGACCGGACGCCGGCCCGAGAGACTCTCCCGATCACGTCGGCCCCTGACGGTCGTCGCGGGGGCGTTGAGCACGGCGCTGATCGGGGTCGCGGCGGGGTACACGAGCCTGTCTCCGTTGGTCGAACACACACGTGCCGAGGCCGGAGAGTCTCTCTCGGTCCCCTCGGAGGTGTCCCAGGTGGGATGGGAGTGGACGCCGGGTGAGGAGAGACGGATCATTGGGATCTCTAGAGGGGTTCGCGGCCCGATCGTGCGGTTGAGCGACGGCTTCGTCGCCTTGGACGGTGCCACGGGTGAGGAACTGTGGACCTACCGGCGTCCGTATGAGGTCGTGTGGGGGCACCGGGTGATGGGGGAGGGTGCCCGTGCCCGCATGGTGCGGGAGTCACCGGAGGGCGAACGCTTCCTGACCGTGCTGGACACCGCGACCGGAGAGATCATCGCGGAGAGGAAGCACTCCGAGAGCGACGGCTGGGCGGAGATCGATACCTCGTGGGCCTTTGTCCGGGGTGATCTGGAGGTGGAGAGCGAGGTTCGGGAGGGGACAAGGGCCGTCCGCGTCTTGGACCCGGAGACGGCCGAGGAATCGTGGAGGGTCTCCTTGAAGGTCCGGGAGGGGGACTGCTTCCTGGAGGAGATGACCGAGTCAGTGATCCTGGTCGAGGACGTTCTCGTGGCCCCCTACGGCTGTGGGGACGACAGACACCTCCGGCACACGTGGCTGGTCATCGCCCTGGACGTGGTGTCCGGGGACGAGGTGTGGCGCCATGAGCAGGATGCCGAGACGAGCAGATCCGTGCGTGTGCGTCCCGGTGCCGGTCGGTCGCTCGGAGAGGAGACCACGGTGCTCGCGGTCGGTGACGACCTCAACGCTCCGAGAACGTATCTGGACGTCCGTACCGGGGAGGAGATGGCGCTACTCCCCGAGTCCCCGCCGATCGAGGACGAGGAGGCCCGGGAAGGCGTCGACGTCCTTCGGGCGAGCGGTGACGGGGCGATCGTCCTTCGGCCCGTGCCAGGAGGGGAACTCTCGGAAGAGGGCCGCTACGACCTGACACGGACCGACGCCTCCGGATCGGTCCTCGACACCGTGCGGGCGGGCGGTGAGCGGCGCGACCTCTCCTACGACTCCGGGTACGCGATGGCCTTGGGCGAGGACACGGTGCTGATACCCCACCGGGGCCTGGGGATGGAGAACATGGGCGAGCTCGCGTTGCTGTCGGTCCCGCTGGGCGGCGGGCCCGAGGCCGAGAAGTGGATCGAGGTGGCCGAGCCCGGAGCGGCCGGCACCGAGGAATCGAACGAGCACCGTCTGCTCGCGGTTCCGGGTGCCGTGCTCTCCTTCTCCTATCGGACCGACCGCGAGGGACGCGATCGTACCGTCCTGTACGGCCTGGTGCCTTGAGGATGAGTGACGGGCGCAGCGGGAATCGAGGAAGAGCCGTGGCCGAGCGTGGCGGGACGAGTGGAGAGGCCGAAGGCGGATGGCGTCGTGAGGACACGCTCGCCCGGGCCGCCGTCGGCGCGCTCGTGGGCGTGCTGGTGCTCAAGGTGGTCGCTTTCCTCTTTCTGGGAGGGTTCGAAGGGCCCGACGGCCTGTGGTCCGTGGCCTTTCTCATCATGGTGGCCGTGGCGTGGGGGACGGTGCGCCATGGGCGGGACACCATCGCCTCCGAGGGAAGGGATCCGCTGCTCACCCTGTGGCTGAGCGCGGCCCTGGTGTCGCTGGCGGCCCTCACGGTCGTCACCTTTCCGGCCGACGCCTTCCGGCTCATCGAGGAGAGCGGCCGGTCCTTGGCGGAGAGGGACGCGGCCCTGTGGGCGGGGACGGTGGTGTTCACGGTGATCACCGCGGCGCTCCTGGTGGTGGGACGCGCGCCTCGGGGGACGTCCGGGAGGTGCGGAGCGCTCTCGGCGGCGGCCGGCCTCCTCGCCGTGCTCCTGGGAGCCTCGGGGTCGGTGTACGTGAGCTGGTACCGGCCGACCGAGCACACCATCGCCGAACCCGGAGAGCCCGCGGGGTTCCCCGAAGGGGTGAGCCGTCTCGGCTGGAGCCGGGACCTCCCCGAAGGGGTCGAGGTCGAATGGATCGAGGCGGGCGTACGGGGCCCGATCCTGGGGCTGTCCGACGGGGTGACGGCGTTGGACGGGGCCACCGGCGAGGAGTTGTGGACCTTCCGGCGCCCCGACGAGACGGGCGTTTCGACCTGGGCGTCCCTGGACGGGACGCGTGCCCACGCGGTGTGGTGGACCGGCGACGGCCGGTTCGGAGAGGAGAGGCTCACCGTCTTCGACGCGGCCACCGGAGAGAGACTCTCGGAGGAGCCGATCCGCGATCACTCCGGGGATCGGCGAGCGGACGATGAACGGTGGTGGCCCCTCTCCGACCTCGAAGCGAGCCTCGAGACGGGAAGTGATGGGGAGCCCGTACTGGAGGCCCGACGGACCGCGAACGATGAGCGGGTGTGGGATCACCCTCTGGCGGAGTCGGACTGCCGCTACGCCCCGGGCGAGGGCGGCGACCTCGTACCGGTCGGGGAGGTGTTCGCGCTCTCGCGTGTGTGCCGGGAGGGGGACGGGGGAGCCCGGGTCCGGGTGACCGCACTGGAGATGGAGACGGGGGAGGAGGCATGGCGTTGGGAGGAGCCTTACGAGGACCACTTCGATCACTCCCGCGTCGCTCTGCGGACGGGGGGCGGGGAGGGTCTCCGAAGGGGAGGAGCCCGTTCTCGTCGTCGACTCCTATGGACGCCGGGATCTCCTGAACGCGGTCACCGGTGAGGAGGCGTTCGAGATCTCCGAGAGGGTCGGTCTCGAGGACCCCTCCTCCGCTCGTGTCCTGCGCGCCGACGGAGGCGGCACGATCCTCATGGAGACGGACCGCGACGTCCTGTACCGGACGGATTCTCGTGGAGAACCCGCCGCTACCGCGTGGGTGAACGACGAGGAGCGCGGCCTCCTCGCCCAGAAGCGGAGCGCGGTGGCTCTGAACGAGGAGACCGTGGTGATCCCCTTCGTGGGAGAGCCGGGCGGGGAGACGGAGGGACTCGCGGTGCTGTCGGTCCCGTTGGACGGTGGGTCCGAGGAGACGGAGTGGATCGAGGTCGCCGGCCCCGAGGCCCGGCCGGACGCGTCGGCGAGCGGATGGGGCCTGCTCCCGGTACCGGGAGCGGTGATCCTGCACCCCTCCACCGGGGGAGAGGCGATGAGCACCATCTACGGGTTGGTGCCCTGAACGTCGCTCCTCGGTGCCGGCGTTCCGCCACGGACCTCCCCGGTGTCCGCCCGGTGAGGGAACGGGGCGGACACCGCCGGGAAACCCGGGACCTCGGGTCGGGGCGCTGTTAACGTCGCGACCATGCGCGACCTTCCCATGGGCTTCGACGAGCGGTGGATCCCGGACGCACTGACGGCCTGGGACATCGACACCGCGACCCTGACCCACGCACCGGTGGGGTTCGGCGACCACCACTGGCGGATCACCGACACCTCGGGGTGGGGATGGTTCGCGACCGTGGCCGACCTGGAGCACAAGACCTTCCTCGGCGCGGATCCCGAGACCGTGCTCACACGCTTGGAAGGGGCCATGGACACCGCCGCGCGCCTGCGCGAGGACCAAGGGCTCGACTTCGTGGTCGCCCCGCTGCGCTCGGCCGACGGTTCCACGGTCCGGCCGATCGGTGGGCGTTACGCGCTCAGTGTCCTCCCCTGGGTGGAGGGGGAGTCCGGCGGGTTCGGAGACACCCTGCCCGCCGAACGTCGCGACCGGGTGCTGCTCGCCTTGGCCGAACTGCACCGGAGCGCCCGGCCACGAGGGATCCGGGAGCTTCCGGTGGGGCTGGAGGGCACCGACCTCCTGTTCTCCGCGGTGGCCGACCCGGGCGGGCTCGGCGATCAGGGCCCCTTCTCCACCCGGGTGGGCGGACTCCTCGCCGAGCACGGGGACGTCCTCATGGAACGTCTGACCGGCTTCGAGCGCGGGGCCGCGGGGGTCGACCGCTCCCGCTCCGTGGTCACCCACGGGGAGCCGCATCCGGGCAATCTGCTCTGGTGCGACGGGCGGCCGCGCCTGGTCGACTGGGACACCGTGGGCGTGGCGTCGCCCGAACGCGACCTGTGGCCGTTCGCCGACGACCCCGAGGCCTTGGCCCGCTACACGGAAGGCTCGGGGCTCGTACCCGACCGGGACCTGCTCGATCTGTACCGTCTGCGCTGGGATCTGAGGGACGTGGTGGAGTTCGTGGACCTGTTCGCGGGGCCGCACGGGCACGGCCCCGACACCGAACGGGCCTACCGGGGTCTGGTCGAGCTCCTCGCCCGCCTGGAGGACGAGGGCTGAGGGGAGGACGGGCGAGGGCCGTCGGGCACGAACACCCGGAGCGCCGCCGGCCGTTTGCGGAACGACATGACCCGGGACCCCTCCAGGATCTCCCCGTCCACGGCGATCAACCGGGGGGAGGAGGGGATCTCCAAGGTCAGGGTCCGATCCGTCCGCTCGACGTAGTCGCCCCCCACCGTCAGAGGGCCGGCCAGGATCTCAGACAGGGCACGGATCCTCGGGAAGGGACGGCGGGCGCACAGGAGGCGCACGTCCAGGGCCCCGTCGTCCAACCGTTCCCGGTGGACCGGGACCCGGGCCCGCGTCCGATACCGACAGTTGCCCACGAACGCCCACCACACCCGGGCCGGCCGTCCGTCGATCAGGACCGGGGTGGGCCTTACCTCCCACAGGTCCCACGTCAGGGCCAGGACGAAGGCGGGCCATTTGCCGACACGCTTCGCCCACCGGTCACGCCGTTCCACCATCCTGGGGTAGGAGCCGAACGACGACGTGTTGAGGAAGATGTTCCCGTCCACCTCGCCCACGTCCACCCGGGCCAGGCGGCCCCCGGCGTAGGCGTCCAACGCGGTGTCCGGTGAAGGTGTGCCCAGGGTCTGGGCGAAGTTGTTCAACGTGCCGGTGGGGATCACCAGCAGAGGGCGGTCGTGGGCCAGCGCCGCGGTCGCCCCGGCGTTGATGGTCCCGTCCCCGCCGGCCACCGCGAGGACCGCGCAGTCGCTCGCGGCCCGGTCCAGTACCTCCGGAAGGTCCTCGTCGGGGTCGACGTGCACGATTCGCGCCCGCGGCAGCCTGTCGGAGATCTCGGTTTCGGCGTCCGGGGAGAGGACGGAGAGGGTCCCGTCGGCCGCGTGCGTGTTGAGGACGACCGTCACGCCCTCTCCTTCCGGGTCCACGTCGACGGTCTCCGTCGACGAGGTCTCCGCGCCGGGCTCCTCCTCGTCCCGGGGTGGGAGGACCATACGGGCGAGCAGGGCGGAGACGGCGCCCACGGCCATGCCCGCGAGGACGTCGCCCGGATAGTGGACCCCGCTGTGGACCCGTGAGAAGCCCACGGCCCCGGCCAGAGCCAGGACGGGGACGGTCAGCGACGGGGGCGAGTCGGTGGAGATCCCGAGCGCGAACCCCGTCGCGGCGGCGGTGTGCCCGGAGGGGAAGGAGGAGCTGGAATAGGAGCGGTAGGGGACGCGCGCCGCGGGGACCGCGGAGGAGTCCGGGCGGCGCCTGCGGACCAGGTGCTTGATCACGGACGAACCGGCGTTGGCAGCCGCCGCGGCGAGGATCGCCCGCGCGGCGGCGCGCCTCAGCCGAGGACCTCCGGTGGCGGCGAGGGTCGCCGAGACCATGACCCAGGGGGCCATGTGGTCGGTGGCCTGGACGAACTTCGGGGCGTAGCCGTCCAACGCGGGGGCGCCCAGACGGGTCACCCGGGCGTAGGCGCGTCGGTCGAGGCGTTGGAGCCGTCGTCGGAGTCTCATGGGTACAGCCTGCTCGTCATCGGCTCCGCCGTCCACGTCCGACGTCGTGATCCTGGGCCGGATGTTCGGCCGCACCGAAACGCCCTTTCGATGGTGGACCGTTACGAGGCGCCACGTCCCCACCTGTGGCGGGACCCCCGGCCCTAGGCGGTGACCGGAACCGGCCCTGGATAAGGCGTTTGGACAGGGGCCCGGCCGAGTAAGGTTCGGTCGTTCCCCCCTAGGAAAGGCCCAGATGTCCACCAACGAGAGCCCCGAACAGACCCACGTCGTGGTCCTGCACTCCGCTCGTCCTCTTGAGGTCGACCCCTCTGACACCTACCCCGAGCACCGGATCACCGTGCTCACCGACGGACCCCCGGGCGAGGTCGCCAAGGACCTGGAACGGCCGGACACCGTCTCGATGCCACGCTCGGAATGGCACGACCAACTCGTCCGCTGGGCGCGCGGCGGTCCCATCGAGGTGGTGACCTTCGACGAGGACTGCGCCCTGATCTGCACCGAACTGCGCGCGACCCTCGGCCTGGACGAGGGAGCCCCGACCTGACGCGAGGGGCCGGCCGAACGCGGGGACGGCCGGCCGGGGAGGGGCGCCGCCCCTCCCCGGAGCCCGGTGTCAGACGGAGGGGATCTGGCCGCCGTCGACCCTGACCACCGAGCCGGTCACGTACGCGGCCTGCCGGCTCGCCAGGAAGGCCGCCACCGCGCCGTACTCCTCGGGCTCGCCGTAACGGCCCGCGGGGATCGACGCGCGCCCCTGTCGACGCACCTCGCTCAGGGGCGTTTCCTCGCGTTCGGCGCGGGCACGGTCCAGGGACTCCACCCTCGGGGTGGCGATCCGGCCGGGAACGATGACGTTCGCGGTGACCCCGTCCGCCGCCACCTCTCCGGCGATGGTCTTGGACCAGGAGTGCAGCGAGGCGCGGAGGGTGTTGGACACGCCCAGGTTCGGGATGGGCGCGATCGGACCCGACGAGGTGCTCGTGATGATCCGACCCCAACCGCGTTCGCGCATCCCGCCGATCACGGCGTCGGTCAGTTCGATCACCGGCAGCACCATGGCGGCGTACATGTCCTCCCACAGCTTCGGGTCCTGCCCGAGGGCGGTGGTGGGGGGCGGCCCTCCGGTGTTGTTGACCAGGATCTCCACCGGGCCCAGCTCGGCGGCCACCATGGTGGCGATCTCGTGGGCGCGCCCGTGGTCGGCCAGATCCCAGACGAGACCGACGGCGTGTGCGCCGTGTTCACGGCAGGCCTCCACCGTCTCCTGGAGGCGCTCCTCGTCCCGGCCGGTCACCGCGACCCGTACTCCCTCGGCGGCCAGAGCGACCGCGATCGCCCGGCCCAGCCCCGAACTGGCGGCGGTCACCAACGCGACCTTGCCGGCGATTCCCAGATCCATCTCGCTCCTCGCTTCCACTGCGGTCTTCCGAGCATCCTGGCAGGCCCGGACCACGGCCGTGCGTTCCGCCCCCGGCTTGTCCCGTTCCCGTCGCGGTGCCGGTTCCGGTCGGTCCTACCGTTCTCCGAGTGGTCCCCTCCCGAAGCGAGGCCGATGTCCAGGGAGGAGGTCGTCTGAGAGAGGTCACGTCGTGGACGACCGCCTTCGGTCGGTGGCCGAGGGGCGGAGGCAGGTCCCGGGCCGGGAGGAGAAGGCGTCGCTCGGGCCCGAGGCAGCCGGGTCGGGCGCGCCGAAGGGGGCGGGCCCCGTTCCCGCCCCGCCCGCAGGGAGACCGTTCGATCAGTGCACGTCGGGGGTCACGACGGCACGGCCGCTGATCTCTCCCGCCTCCAGCCTCCGATAGGCCTCCAGGGCGTCGCCCATGGAGAACCGCTCGATCTCCGGGCGGATCTGCCCGGCCTTGTACATGTCGACCACCTCCCAGAGGTCCTTGACCGACCCCCAGTAGGTGTTGGTCATGTACGACTCGTACGGGTTGGCGAAGAACGAGAACTCGTGCGTGCCGCCGGCGATGCCCACCACGTTGAACCGTCCGCCGGGGGCCATGCAGGCCGCCGCGGTGGCGATGGTGGGGGTCGCCCCCACGAAGTCGAAGGCGGCGTCCACCCCGCGCCCGCCGGTGAGCGCCCGGATCTCCTCGACCTGCCGCTCTCCGGCGGTCACCGTGACGGCCCCGTCGGCCTCGGCCCGGCGCAAGGCGTCCTCCTTGACGTCTGTGGCGATCACCGTCGCCCCGCTCAGCGCACGAAGGATCTGCACCCCGATGCGGCCGAGCCCGCCCAGACCGATCACCAGCGTGTACCGTCCCCCTCCGTTCAGGTGCGGGAGCGTCTGCCGGATCGTGTGGTACGGGGTGAGCCCCGCGTCCGCCAAGGGCGCCGCCGCCACCGGATCGGCGTCGTCCAAGGGGATGAGGTGGTGCGCGGGCACGGTCATGTACTCGGCCATGCCGCCGTCCCGCCCCAACCCGACCGCCAGGTAGGGCATGGTCGCGGCGTTCTCACAGTAGGTGTCCGAGCCCTCCGCGCAGCGACGACAGTGCCCGCAACCGATCGGCCCGTAGACCAGATAGGCGGCGCCGACCCTGATCCGATCGCTCACCCCGGGGCCCAGGGCCTCCACCCACCCGGCGTTCTCGTGACCCAGGACGAACGGCGGTTTCTGAGCGCCCGGCTGTCCCTCCCGGAACACCCGATAGACGCTGATGTCGGAGTGGCACGCTCCGGCCCCCGCCACTCGGAGCAGGACCTCTCCGGGGCCGGGGGTCGGTGTGGGGACCTCGGTGAGCGAGGGGAACTCCCCATAGTTCTCGAACACCACTGCGCGCATGTCGCGCTCTCCCTCCGCATGAGGAGCGATGCCCCGTTCCGGACACCGCCACGAGACGGCACGTATAGCGCGACGTCCCGACCCTGCCCAGTCGACCACGGCCGTCCGGAGGAGTCACCCAAAGGGCGTGCAGAGATTCGTCCGCATCGTTTGACCCGGTCGAGAGCGATGAGTTCCGATGGTGGGAGAGGTCGTCACGGGTGAGAGATCACGACGACGTTGGAGGAAGCATGTTCGACAGCACACGGGCCTTCGGGTCCTTCGCCGTCCCCGACACCGAGGTCGCCCTCGACTTCTACCGGAACACGCTGGGACTGGACGTCGTACCGGTCCCGGGCATGGAGGGGTACGGCCTGATCCGGATCGAACTGGGGGCCGACCGATCGATCCTCGTCTACCCCAAGCCCGACCACGAGCCGGCGGTGTTCACCGTCCTCAACCTGGTGGTCGACGACATCGACGCCGCCGTCGACGAGCTCGGACGTCGCGGGGTCGCCATGCTGCGCTACGAGGGCTTCGACCAGGACGAGAAGGGCATCGCCCGAGGGGAGGGGCCGATGGTGGCCTGGTTCACCGACCCGGCCGGAAACGTGATCGGTCTGATCCAGGAATGACCCGCACAGAGTGAGGAGGGGCCGCCCCGACACCGTTCGGGGCGGCCCCTCGACCGGAACGGCGCCTTCGACCGGCGCCTCCGGCCCCTCGCCGACCACCCTCCCCCTCCCGCGATGAGTTCTCGGCGCGATCCGTGTCCGTACGCACGAACGAATCGCTGAGGGAAGAAGAGGGAACCGATGAACACGCCCACACCGCCCACGGGCCCGCCCGCCCGGGCGGGTCGACGGGAATGGCTCGGCCTCGCCGTGCTCGCCCTGCCCACACTGCTGCTCTCCCTGGACCTGAGCGTGCTCTATCTGGCGCTCCCGCACCTGGCCGCCGACCTGCGGCCCACCGGGGCCCAGACCCTGTGGATCATGGACGTGTACGGCTTCATGATCGCCGGGTTCCTCGTCACCATGGGTACTCTCGGCGACCGGATCGGACGTCGCCGGCTCCTGATGATCGGCGCCACCGCCTTCGGTCTGGCCTCGATCGCCGCGGCCTTCTCGACCAGCGCCGAGGCGCTCATCGCCACTCGTGTCCTCATGGGCATCGCCGGCGCCACCCTGATGCCCTCCACCCTGGCTCTGATCGGCAACATGTTCGTCGACCCGGCCCAGCGCGCGATGGCCATCTCGATCTGGACCGGCTGTTTCATGGGAGGCACCGCCATCGGTCCCGTCGTGGGCGGCCTGCTCCTCCAATGGTTCTGGTGGGGTTCGGTCTTCCTCCTCGGTGTTCCGGTGATGGTCCTGCTGTTGGTGTGCGCGCCCCTGCTCCTGCCCGAGTACCGGGACCCGTCGGCCGGGAGGCTCGACCTGTTCAGCGCCGTCCTGTCCCTGGCCGCGATCCTGCCGGTGGTCTTCGCGCTCAAGACGGCCGCCGAGGGAGGGACTCCGACCACGGCCCTGGCCGCCGGCCTCCTCGGTCTGGCGATGGGCGTGTGGTTCGTACGCAGACAGCGCCGCCTGGCCGACCCCCTCGTGGACCTGAGCCTGTTCCGGGAGCGCTCCTTCGGAGCGGCCCTGTTCACCATGCTGGTGGGCGCCGTGGCGATGGGCGGAACGTTCCTGCTGATCAGCCAGTATCTCCAGATGGTCGCGGGCCATTCACCCCTGGTCGCGGGGCTCTGGCTGGTGATCCCGGCGGTGGCGATGATCGGCGCCACCCTGCTCGCCGCGCCCCTGGCACAGAGGATCGGACGAGCCAAGGTCATCGGCGGGGGCATGCTCGTCGGCTCGCTGGGGTTCACGGTGCTGCTCTTCGTCCCCGCTGACGGGGGCGGAGCCATGGTGATCCTGGGGCTGCTGCTCACCTCGACCGGTGTCGGCCCCGGCGCGGCGCTCATCGCCGACATCGTCGTGGGAGCCGCGCCCCGGCACAAGGCCGGATCCGCCGCGTCCCTGTCCGAGACCAGTGGTGAGTTCGGCATCGCGATCGGCGTGGCCCTGTTGGGCAGCCTCGCCTCGGCCGTCTATCGGAATCGTTTGGAGGTCCCCGACGGTGTCGACGGCGAGGAGGCGCGGACCCTGGCCGAGGCGGTCGCCACCGCGGAGGGGCTGCCGCCGGGGCGGGCCGAACGGCTGCTCGCCGCCGCCTCGGAGGCCTTCACCGACGGACTCAACGTCACGGCCGGGCTCGGGGTCGTCGCCATGGTGGCCTGCGGTGTCCTGGCCCTGATCCTGCTCCGGGGCTCCGACCGCCCTCGAGAGGGCGACGCGGAGAGCGACGACGGGGCCGGAGCGGAATCGGATCCGGAACCGAGCGATGAGTTTCCGGCCCCGGCCGGGTCGGTACGGGTGAGGAACGACGACACCGACCCCACAGGGAGAATCCGATGAAACGCCCCGTACTCGACAGCATGCTGCTCGCCAGCACCGACCCAGACCGTCTGCGCGACTGGTACGCGGCCGCGTTGGACCCGGCGGAGAGCAGTTCCATGGACGCCTACCGGGTGCTGCGGTTCGGCACCTTCCATCTGCTGATCGACCACCGTGACGACGTCGGCCCCAAGGCCGCCGACGCCACCCGGATGATCCTCAACTTCGACGTCGGCGACGCGCGCGCCGTCGCCGCCCGCATGGACGAACTCGACACCGAGTGGGTGGCGCCGTTGGAGGACCGACAGGGCAGCCTGTTCGCCACGGCCAAGGACCCGGACGGCAACTACGTCCAGATCATCCAGCTCAGCGAGGAGCACCTGGCGGAGATGGAGAACCTCTCCTGAACGGACCGGTGACATGACCGGTCCGAGGGCGGGGCGTTCGTCCGGAGGCGATCGCCCCGCCCCCGCGTTCCCGGCGGTGGCCTCGAAGGACCATCGCCGGTGGAATGCTCGGCAAAGGAACGTCCTCGTCCATCGGTTCTGTCGTAGGGGAGGCGTAGCGTGACGATCGTGGTGGAACACACGGCAGAGACCATCGACATCGACCGGGACTTCTCCCGGCTCATCGCCCCCTACCGGCGGGAGCTCTACGCGCACTGCTACCGGATGCTCGGTTCGGCGCACGACGCGGAGGACCTGCTCCAGGAGACCTACCTGCGCGCGTGGAAGGGCTACGACCGCTTCGAGGGCCGTTCCAGCCTGCGCACCTGGCTGCACCGGATCGCCACGACCGCCTGCCTCACCGCCCTGGACAGACGCGGCCGTCGACCGCTGCCGACCGGGCTCGGCGCGCCCACCTCCGAGCCGGAGGGCCGTCTCGTCGAGAGCCCCGAGGTGCCCTGGCTCGAACCGATGCCCGATCGCCTCGGCCCGGATCTCGGCGACCCCGGAAACGTCGTGGCCGACCGGGAGAGCGTAAGGCTGGCCCTGGTCGCCGCGCTCCAGTACCTGCCGGCCAAACAGCGCGCGGTACTGATCCTGCGCGAGGTGCTCCGGTTCAGCGCCGCCGAGGTAGCGGACGTCCTGGACACCACCGTCCCCGCCGTCAACAGCCTCCTCCAGCGGGCGAGGGCGCGGATCGCCGAGATCCTGCCCGAGGAGGACGAGGTCCCCGAACCCTCGGCCGACCAGCGCAGACTCCTGGAACGTTACGTGGCCGCCTTCGAGAGCTACGACATTCCGGCGCTCACCGAACTGTTCACCGAGGAGGCCGCCTTCGAGATGCCGCCGTACGCCACCTGGGTGCGCGGTCGGGAGGCGATCGGGCGTCTGATCCGGGCCCAGTGCCCGGCCCGTGGGGCGGGGGACCTGGTACTGCTGTCGACCTCCGCCAATGGTCAGCCCGCCTTCGGCATGTACCTGCGCGGTCGTGACGGCGTCCATCGGGCCTTCGGCGTCCACGTGCTGACCCTCGTCCGAGGCGGTGTCGGACACTGCTCGGTCTTCTTCGACACCGACCTGTTCCCGCTCTTCGACCTGCCGGAGGAGCTGCCCGGGCGCTGAGGACCCACCCCTCTTTCCACGGAGACGTCCGGCCGAGATCACCGTCGCGTTCGCCCCATTCACCCCCTTGAGGGGACACAACAGGCTCCGAACCCGGCTACCGTGCTGTGGGGCCGTGAACGACACGTCGCGGCCCTTCAACCGAAGTCCTCTCGTCCGCCCAGATGGGAACCGCGTGAACAGCACCAACGACCGCCTGCCCCGTGACCTGCGTCTGATCGTCACCGGAGGGGGAACGGGTGGCCACACCTACCCCGCGCTGACCGCCGTCAACGCGCTGCGTGAGCGCCTGGAGACGACCGGAAACTCCCTGGAGGTGCTGTGGGTGGGCGCCGCGGGGAGTCTGGAGAAGCGCGTCGCCACCGACAACGGGATCGCCTTCGAAGCGGTCGCCACGGGTAAGATCCGCCGATCGAAGAACCCGCTCAAGCTCGCCTCCCCCGCCAACGTCAAGGACATGACCAACGTGCCCCGCGGCGTCGCCCAGGCCCGCAGGCTCGTCTCCGACTTCGCCCCCGACGTCGTCCTGGCCACCGGTGGCTACGTGGCGGTCCCCGTCGGCCTGGCGGCCCGCATGTGCCGCCGCCCGCTGGTCGTCCACGAGCAGACCGTGCGCCTGGGCCTGGCCAACAAGGTCCTCGCCCGCGCGGGGGCCCGGATCGCCGTGTCCGCCGAGTCCTCCGTGGAACTGCTGCCCGAGGCCTCCCAGGCCGACGCCGTGGTCACAGGTAACCCGGTCCGGCCCGAGGTCCTGACCGGACGCCCGGAGGAGGCCGCCAAGGGGCTCGGCTTCGGCGGCCACGACCCGGCCCTGCCCACCGTCTACGTGACCGGTGGCGCCCAGGGGTCGGCGCAGATCAACAACAACGTGCGCGACATCCTGCCCTGGCTGCTGGAGCGCGCCAACGTCGTCCACCAGTGCGGCGCCGCCAACGTCGCGGCCCTGGGGGAGAGCGCACGGAACCTGCCGCCCGCCCTGGCCGGCCGCTACCACCTCACCGACTTCGTCGGCCCCGAACTCCCCGACGTGCTGGCCCTCGCCGACGTGGTGATCTCCCGGAGCGGCGCCGGCACCATCGCCGAGCTCACCGCGCTGGGCAAGGCGGCCGTGTTCATCCCGCTGGCCTCCTCCGCCGGCAACGAGCAGGCGCACAACGCCCGTCACCTCCAGGAGTCGGGCGCGGCCGTCGCGCTGTTGGGCGAGGTCACCCCGCAGACCCTTCAGGCCGCGGTCGAGCCGCTGCTGGCCGACCCGGCCGGACGCGAGGCCATCGCGGACCGGGCCCGGTCCCACGGCCGCCCCGACGCCGCCGAGCGTCTGGTGGACGTGCTGCTGGACGTCGCCGGCTGATCCTCCCGGGGCCGTCTCGATCGAGACGGCCCCGGTTCGACCTCCCCGGTGTGAGGGGTGCGATACGTCCGGTGGAGGGAGCGGTACCTCGTACCACAGGCCTGTCGCTTTTGTCGTGAAAACTGAGACGGTGTCCTGGCCACATGAGGCCTCCGGAAAACCCGGTTTCCCACCCGGGGCGGGCCGGGAATTCGCTTGGATGAGTCCCATGACCCCCCGATCCCCTTCCCGGCCCCGGAGGGGCCGTCTGTCCGATGTCGCCCGTGCCGCGTGGCCCGGGTTCGGCCTCGATTCCGACGGTCGGTCCCCGATCCGCGTGCACGTATTCGACCTCGACCTCGGCGTCGATGGAGTCGGTCCCCCGAGCGGTTCCGGTTCGAAGTGTCGAAGGCGCGGCCCCCGCGCGGTCCGCTTCGGCGCGGTCTCGGCGTCGGCCCCCGGTGGGCGTCGCCGGTCGACTCTCGACCACGCACCCCTTCCGGCCCTGGGAGTCACCCGATGTACCTGACCCGATTCCGCCTCAACACCCATCGCGCCGGCGCGCGCAAGCTGCTCTCCTCTCCGCAGACCATGCACGCGGCCGTCCTGGGCGGGTTCCCCGAAATGCTGCCGACCACGTCCGGCTCCTCCGGAGCGGAGGACGGTCGGGGCGAGGGCCGAGTGTTGTGGCGGGTCGATCGCAACGCCAAGGCCGAGGTCCTCCTCTACATCGTGAGCCCGAGCCGTCCCGAGCTGACCCACATGGTGGAGCAGGCCGGTTGGCCCAGGTCGGAGCCGGAGACCTGGTGGCGGACCCATGACTACACCGGGTTCCTGTCCGGCTTGGAGAAGGGGCAGGTCTGGGGTTTCCGGCTCACGGCCAACCCCGTGCACAGCATTCGTCGTAAGGACGGGGAGAACACCAGGCGCACCGCGCACGTGACCGTTCGTCATCAGGCCGGATGGCTCCTCCAGCAGCAGGAGCGATGGGGGTTCGAGGTGCTGCGCAAGGAGGAGGTCGACCCGGCCCGCCCGGAGATCGACGGCTATGAGCTGCTCGTGCACGAGCGCAACCGTTCGGGGTTCGACAAACCCGATCCCCGCCCGGGCAGGAAGGGCGCGCGGATGCGGGTCCCCGTGGTCACCGCGACCTTCGACGGCAGACTGACCGTCACCGACCCCGAGGCCCTGCGGCGCGGACTGGGAGCGGGGATCGGGCGGGCCAAGGCCTACGGCTGCGGGCTGATGACCCTGGCGCCGGTCGACTGAGCGCGCGGAAGGCCCGTTCGGGGGGCGCGTGCGGGGCTTTGGCACAATGACGGGGTCCGGGGTGTCCGGAGGTTGTCGCGCTCCTTGATCGTGCCTCCTCCGCGGTGAAGGGGTGGGTCGAGGCATGGTTCGGGGTCGCGGGCGCGTCGCGGTGGTGTTCGGGGCGGTCGTCCTGGCGCTCTCGGGTGTGGGGTGCGCCCCCGAACGGGCGGTGGAGCTTCCTCCCGAAGGCGGCTTCGACTACCAATTGGGCGGCGCCTATCCGCCGCCCGAAGGGGTCACCACGGTGGTGCGCGACAGCACCGCCGAGCCCGCCCCCGGCCTGTACTCGGTCTGTTACGTCAACGGCTTCCAGACCCAGCCGGACGAGCTCGACCGCTGGCTCGAGGAGGATCCCGACCTGGTGCTCAGGGGTGAGGACGGCGAGCCGGTGGTGGACCCGGGCTGGCCGGACGAACGGATCCTGGACACCTCCACCGGCGAGCGCCGGGAGCGGATCGCCGAGATCCTCACCGAGACCATCGATCGATGCGCGGACGCCGGGTTCGACGCCGTCGAGTTCGACAACCTCGACTCGTATCTGCGTTCGGGTGAGGCTCTGACGGTCGACGACAACCTGGCTCTGGCCTCGGTCCTGGTCGGTGTCGCCCACGGGCGTGGTCTGGCCGCGGCGCAGAAGAACACGGCGGAGGAGACCGGTCGCGGCCATGACGAGGTGGGGTTCGACCTCGCCGTCACCGAGTCCTGCGCCGCGTGGCACGAGTGCGGCGCCTACACCGGGGTCTACGGTTCGGGGAACGTGCTCGCGGTGGAGTACCCCGAGGAGCTGGCGGAGGCCGCTCTCGACTTCGATGTGGTGTGCGCTGATCCCGAACGTCCGGATCGTGTGCTGTTGAGGGACGCGGCGCTGGTCCCCTCCTCCGACCCGGAGCATCTCTTCGAGGCCTGCTGAGAGCCGTGTGAACACGTTCTCCCCGAGGCTCGGCCCTCGGGTGGCGGGGGTCACTCGTCCCTTAAATCGAGTTTTCCTACCTGTATGATATGTTTTTGTCCGGTCAAGAGCTCCCGCCGTCTGGCTCGGCAGGCGGGACAGCAACCCTCGTACGGCGGTGGGGTGCTCCCGAGCAAGACCAGGCGCCCGCGACCGTCGGGCGCAAGTGCTATCCGACGCGGCGGGGACGTCCCCGCGAGAACCCGTGACTCCAACGGGCCCGCATCCCGGCCGTCGGTTTCGAGAGGAAGAACGTGTCCCACGCTCCCATCCCGTCACGTGCCCTGCTTCTGCCGACCGCGGCCGTACTCGCCCTTCTCACGGCCTGCGGATCCCCGGCCTCCTCCGGGGCCGGAGCCGACGGTGAACCCGTCCAGGGCGGCTCCCTCGTCTACCTGGAGTACCAGCCCCACGACAGCCTCTATCCGCCCGAGGCGGGCTTCTACCCCAACGGCGGACTGGTCAACAACATCGCCGACCGACTCGTCCACCAGGACCCCGAGACCCTGGAGTTCGAGCCCTGGATCGCCACCGATTGGGAGGTCGACGAGGACGCCACCGAGTACACCTTCACCCTGCGCGGCGACGTCACCTTCTCGGACGGCTCTCCGCTGGACGCGGAGGTCGTCGCCGCCAACTTCGACCTCTACGGGCTGGGCGATCAGGATCGCGCCCTCATCGTCTCCGAGGCGATCAACAACTACGAGAGCAGCGAGGTCCTGGACGAGAACACCGTCCGCTTCCACTTCGACGCCCCCTCGCCCGGGTTCCTCCAGGCCACCTCCACCATCAACTCCGGCCTGCTCTCCGCCGAGACCCTCGAACTGGCCCAGGAGGGCTTCAGCCCCGGCAACGCGACCGAGGTGATCGGCTCCGGCCCGTTCGTCGTCTCCGACGAGGAACTGGGCACCGGTCTCACCCTCACCGCCCGCGAGGACTACGCCTGGGCACCGGAGAGCTGGGAGAACCAGGGACGTCCCTACCTGGACGAGGTCCGGATCAACGTCACCCCCGAGGACAGTGTCCGAGTGGGGGCCCTGACCTCAGGACAGGCGCACGTCGCCCGTTACGTCCAGGCCCAGGACGAGGAGCGGGTCGAGGCGGCCGGTATCGAGATCCTCGCGCCGCAGACCAACGGGGTGAACAACAGTCTCAGCCTGCGGTTCGGCAACGAGATCCTCTCCGACCTGAAGGTGCGCCGGGCGCTGGTGGCCGGGATCGACCGCCAAGAGGTCGTGGACACGATCTACACGGACCACTACCCGCCGGCGACCTCCACGCTCAGTAGCACCGCCCAGGGCTACGCGGACCAGTCCGAGTACCTGGAGTACGACCCCGAACGCGCCGAGGAGCTCTTGGAGGAGGCCGGCTGGACCGTCGGATCCGACGGGATCCGGGAGAAGGACGGGGAACGGCTCTCCCTGGTGGTCAACGAGGCCGCCCCGCAGCCGCGCTCCTTCGAGACCCTGACGTTGGTCGGCCGGCAGCTGGCCGGGATCGGGGTCGATCTCCAGATCCTGGCGGCCGACGCGGGCACCTACACCGAGGCGATCAACGACCCCGACCAGGTGCAGCTCTACCACTCGATGGTGGGCCGGGCCGACCACGACGTCATCAAGAGCCAGTACCACTCCCGGAACCGCAACACCCTGCTCAACCGTGACCCCAAGGGCGACTCCGTCGAGGACGAGAGGCTGGAGGAGCTGCTGGAGGCGGTGGCCTCCACCGCCGACCCCGAGGAGCGCGACGAGGCGAGCGCGGAGGCGCAGCGCTACCTCTCGGAGCAGGCCTACGTCATCCCGCTGTTCGAGGAGCCGCAGGTCTACGGCGTGGCCCCGAGCGTGCACGGGATCGGTTTCGAATCCGTCGCCCGCCCCTCCTTCCAGGGCGTCTGGCTGAGTGAGTAACGGTCCCCGGACTCAGTGAGGAGGAGCTCGTATGCGTTACGTACTCCGACGGGTCGGACAGGCCGTGGTGGTGCTGTTCGCCGCGTTCACCGCGGCGTTCGTCCTCCTCCAGGCCATGCCCGGCGACGCCGTCATGATCAGGTTCGAGAACCCCGAACTGGGGCTGTCTCCGGAACAGATCGCCGCCCTGCGCGAGGCCTACGGTGTGGACGTCCCCGCCCACCGACAGTTCCTCCACACCCTCCTGGGCTTTCTGAGGGGGGACTTCGGCTACTCGGTCCAGAGCGGTACGCCGGTGAGCCGGATGATCGCCGAGGCCCTGCCGGGCACGCTCCTGCTGGCCTCGCTGGGGTTCGTCGTGGCGGTGATCCTCGCCGTGGGGATCGCCTTCCTGTCGACCTATCCGCGGCTCTCCTGGATCCGCGGCGCCCTGCGGGCCCTGCCGTCGCTGTTCGTCTCGGTCCCGGTGTTCTGGCTCGGCATCCTGTTGGTCCAGGTGTTCTCCTTCCGGCTCGGCCTGGTGTCGGTGATCGCGCCGGGGCCGGTGGAGGGGCTGATCCTGCCGGTCCTGACCCTGGCGGTCCCGATCTCGGCGCCCCTGGCCCAGATCCTCGTGCGGAGCATCGACGAGGTGTACACCCGGCCCTTCGTCACCGTGGTGCGGTCCCGAGGAGCGGGCCACCACCGGGTGTTGTGGCGCGATGTCGCCGGGAACGCCCTGCTGCCCGCGTTGACCATGGCGGGCGTGCTGTTCGGTGAGCTGATCGGCGGCGCCGTGGTCACCGAGACCGTGTTCGGTCGGGCCGGTCTCGGCCGGCTCACCGAACAGGCGGTCGGCAACCAGGACGTGGCGGTCCTCCAGGCCGTCGTCCTGCTCACCGCCACCGTGTTCGTCCTGATCAACCTGTGCGTGGACCTGCTCTACCCCCTGCTGGATCCGCGCTTGAGAACGAAGGCGGGTGCGGCCGCGTGAACCCGAACACCTCGACCCGATCCGCGACGGTCACGGGATCGGTCCCGGCCCGCCCGAGCGCCCTCGAACGGCTGCGGCGGGTGGACGTGGGCACCGCCCTGGCCTGGCTGGTCGTCCTCGTGGCGGTGGCCTGGGCCTTGGCCCCGGGCCTGTTCACCTCCGCCGACCCGGTCGCCGGGGTCGCGGCCGACGCCCTGCGCCCTCCGGACGCCGAGTACCCGTTCGGTACCGACGCCACCGGCCGTGACGTGTTCGCCCGGGTGGTGTACGGCTCGGTCCACTCGCTCTCCGGGGCCCTGATCGCGGTCACCGTCGGGTTGGTGGCGGGCACGCTGATCGGCGCCGTCGCCGGGACCGTGGGCGGTCTGGTGGAGGACGTCCTGATGCGGGTGGTCGACGTCCTGTTGGCCGTTCCCTCGCTGCTGCTGTCGCTGAGCGTGGTGATCGTGTTGGGCTTCGGCACCGCCCAGATCGCCTTCGCGGTGGGCGTGGCGGGTGTCGCCGCCTTCGCCCGGCTGGCCCGTTCCGAGGTGGTGCGGGTGCGCGCCACCGACTACGTGGAGGCCGCCTACGCCGGCGGGGGCCGTTTCCTCACGGTGTTGTGGCGGCACGTGCTGCCCAACTCCCTGACCGCGGTGGCGGCCCTGGCGGCGCTCCAGTTCGGCACCGCGATCCTGGCCATCTCCACCCTCGGATTCCTGGGCTACGGCGCCCCGCCGCCCACCCCCGAGTGGGGGCTGATGATCGCCGAGGGGCGCGACTACGTGGCCACCTCCTGGTGGCTCACCACCCTTCCCGGCCTGGTCGTCGTCGCGGTCGTGTTGTCCGCGAACCGGATCAGCGCCTCGATCGCACGACGGGGGAGAGCATGACCCGCAACCGATCCGACGTCTCCGACCCGGACGGCACCACACCGGTGCTGGAGGTCGAGGACCTCACCGTCGCCTACACCTCTCGCCACGTGGAGACCCCGGTCCTGCACGGCGTCTCCCTGACCGTCCATCCCGGCGAGGTGGTCGCGGTGGTCGGCGAGTCCGGTTCCGGAAAGAGCACCACCGCGCAGGCCGTCATCGGTCTCCTGCCCGACAACGGACGGGTGACCGGTGGCCGGATCCGCCTCAACGGCACCGACATCACCTCGTGGAGCGACAGGCGGATGGAGTCGGTGCGGGGGAGAAGGGTGGGACTCGTCCCGCAGGACCCCGGCACCTCACTCAACCCCGTCAAGCGGATCGGGGACGCGATCGCCGAGGTCATGCGGATCCACCGATGGGCCGACGAACGGCGGATCCGCGCCCGGGTGCTCGAACTCCTGGAACGCGTGGGCATCCCCGATCCGGAACGTCGGGCCCGCCAGTACCCGCACGAACTCTCCGGGGGCATGCGTCAACGCGTCCTCATCGCCGCGGCGATCGCCCTGCGCCCGGAGCTGATCATCGCCGACGAGGCCACCAGCGCCCTCGACGTCACCGTGCAGCGGACCGTCCTCGACCTGATCGACGAACTCAGAACGGAGGACGGCACGTCGGTCCTGTTCATCACCCACGACCTCGCGGTGGCCTCCGACCGGGCGGACCGGGTGGTGGTGCTCGAAGGCGGTCGCGTCCGGGAGGCCGGCGACACGGCGACGGTGCTGTCCACACCGGGCCACGCCTACACCCGGCGGCTGGTCGCCGACGCCCCCGCCCTGAACGGCGCGGGGCACCGCACCGCCGAACGGACCGCCGCCCTGCTCGCCGAACGGGCCGACCTGCCACCGGCGATCGCCGTCACGGACCTGGTGCAGGAGTTCGGAACCCGCCGGGACCGGTTCCGCGCCGTGGACGGGGTCTCCTTCACGGTGACGCCGGGCACCACCCACGCGATCGTGGGGGAGTCCGGCTCGGGCAAGACCACCACCGCCCGCGCCGTCATGGGCTTTCGCCGCCCCACCTCCGGCGAGGTGTCGGTCGGGGGAACGGAGATCGGCCCGCTCCGGGGCAGGGGCCTGCGCGACCTGCGCCGTCGGCTCCAGATGGTCTACCAGAACCCCTACGGCTCGCTCGATCCCCGGCGGACGGTCGGCTCCATCGTCGCCGAACCCCTGGTCAACTACCGGATCGGTGACAGAGCCGAACGCGCGCGCACGGTCGCCGAGTTCCTGGAGCGGGTCGCGCTCCCGACGCACCTGAGCGACCGTCGACCCCGGGAACTCTCCGGCGGCCAGCGCCAACGCGTGGCCATCGCCCGAGCCCTGGTGCTGCGACCCGAGGTCGTGGTCCTGGACGAACCCGTCTCGGCGCTCGACGTCACCGTCCAGGCGCAGATCCTCGACCTGCTCGAACGACTCCAGGAGGATCTGGGACTGACCTACCTGTTCATCTCGCACGACCTCGCGGTGGTGCGGCGCCTCTCGCACACCCTGTCGGTGATGCGCGGCGGTCGGGTGGTGGAGTCCGGCGTGACCGAGAAGGTCTTCGCCGATCCCCGCCACGAGTACACGCGCGGCCTCATCGAGGCCATCCCCGGCCGTCGGGAGCCCGCGCTCCCGGCCCGCCCCTGAACCATCCGCGACGACATCACAAGGAGCACGGCCATGCCCGAACAGCTCGGTTTCTTCACCCGGGTGCTGGACGACGCGCCCCCGGCGGAACGCTACCGTCTGGCCCTCGAACAGATCCGGCACGCCGAGGCCCTCGGCTACGACAGCGCCTGGGTCGCCCAGCACCACTTCGACGGGGACGAGGGCGGCCTGCCCTCGCCCCTGGTGTTCCTGGCCCGGGCCGCGGCCCGGACCGAACGGATCCGGTTGGGGACCGGCGTGGTCACCCTGCCACTGGAGGACCCGATCCGGGTGGCCGAGGACGCCTCCGTCCTGGATCTGCTCAGCGAGGGACGCCTGGAGGTGGGGATCGGCTCCGGAGGGACCCCCTCCACCTTCCCCAGCTTCGGGGTGGAGTTCACCGAACGGCGCGAGGTGTTCGCCCGCAAACGCGAGGCGCTCCTCGCGGCGCTGGCGGGGGAGGCCTTCGACGGCACCTCGAACCGGCTCCATCCGGCCCGGCCCGAGCTCCTGGAACGGCTCTGGTTCGCCACCTTCTCCAGCCCGCTCGCGGTGACGGCCGCCGAACGCGGCGACGGGTTGATGCTCTCGCGCACCCAGCCCCGCCCGGCCGAGGCGCCCGAGACCACGCTGTGGGACATCCAGAACCCCATCATCGACGCCTACCTGGACCATCTGGCGCCGGGGGCGGCTCCCCGGATCAGCGTGGCCCGGACCCTGTTCGTCGCCGACGACCGACAGGAGGCGCTCCGTCTGGCCGAACACGGCTACCGCAACACCCGCTTCGCCCGCTCCACCCTCGGCGACGAGGTCGACCGGCTGCCGGTGGAAGAGCTCTTGGCCCGGCTGGACGCCCACGTCGGTACCCCGGAGGACGTCCTGGAGTCGCTCTCCCGGGACACCGCGCTCCGGCGCGCCACCCACCTGTCCTTCCAGGTCCACTCGGTGGATCCGCCGCACGAGTACGTGCTGCGCTCCATGGAGCTCATCGCCACCCGGGTCGCCCCCGAGCTCGGCTGGACCCGGAACGACATCGATCTCGGCGCCTGACCCGCCGACGAACCCATTCCTCGAAGGAGGCCACATGACGGACGATCTCGTCGACCGTCTGCTCGACATCACGCCCGGAAGTCCCCTGGACCGTGTGCGGGCCGCCCGGCCCGAGGCCCGGGCCAACGCCCGGCTCAGCCACCGGGCCCTGATCGAACCCGCCGACCCGGGCGGCGTCCCTCACGCGACACGCGCGCTCATCGCCGTCTTCGTGGCGACCCTGCACGAGGCCTCCCGGCTCGGTGACCACTATGAAGGCCTGGCCCGGGAACGGGCCGGAGACGACGCCGCGAACACGGTCATCGCCCTGGGGGAGCGGGCGCGGGCCCACGGACCCGCCGGTCGCTACCGCGAGGACGGCCTGGTGGACGAGTCCACCGACGGACCGACCCTGACGGTGTCCGACCCCGAACGCGCCCTGCTCGGCGAGGCCGTGGCCACCGCGTTGGAACACGCCCACCTGCTCGTACTGCGTCCCCGTGAGGCCGGACCGGACGACCTGCGCGCCCTGGCCGCCGCCGGATGGACCACCACCGACATCGTCACCCTCTCCCAGCTCGTCTCCTTCCTGGCCTTCCAGATCCGGCTGGTCCACGGGCTGGAGGCCCTCTCCACGCGAACGGAGGACGCCCGATCGTGAACGCCGTACCCGAGAACACCGTCGCGACCGCTCCCGACCTCGTCACCGAGCACCCCGACTCCCGTCGGCCCGAGCACTTCACCCGCTCGACCGTGGGCTGGCTGCCCTGGCTCGCGCCCCTGACCGAGGACGAACTGACCCCGCGCCACCGAGAGGCTCTGGTCGAGGAATCCAGGGCCCGGATGCCCTACTTCGCGCTGCTGGTCCGCGACCCGGACGCCCTGGAGGCGCGGACCCGCACCGACTTCGACATCTTCCACAACACCGAGGGCGGACTGCCCCGGGCCGAACGCGAGCTCGCCGCGGCCGCGGTGTCCCGGTTCAACGGCTGCGTGTTCTGCGCCTCCGTGCACGCGCGCCTGGCCGCCCGCTTCTCCTCCCGGGGCGAGGACGTCGACCGCCTGCTGGCCGAGGGCGTGGACACCGACACCGGCGACCGGCTCTGGAACGCCGTGGTCCGCGCGGCGGTCGCCCTGTCCCGGACCCCCGTGGAGTTCGGCCCCGAGCACGTGGACGAGCTGCGGGCCCACGGGCTGTCCGACATCGAGATCGGCGACGTGATCAACAGCGCGTCCTTCTTCAACTGGGCCAACCGGCTCATGCTCTCCTTGGGGGAGCCCGTACATCCGCACGACCGGCCCGGCCGTACGGCCTCGGGCCGTGCGACCCCGGAGGGAGACCGATGAGCATCCCCGCCACCCTCGACCACCTGGTCTACGCCGTCCCGGACCTGGAGACCGCCCTACCGGCCTTCGCGGACCTCTCGGGGGTCGCTCCGGTCCGGGGCGGAAGCCACCCGGTCGGTTCGGCCAACGCCCTGATCGCCCTCACCGTGGACGGACGGCGGGTGCCCCACTACCTGGAGATCGTCGGCCCCGACCCGGAGCGGGCCGACCCCGGTCCGGTGCCGGTGTTCGGCCTGGCCACGCTGGACCACCCCCACCTGGCCACGTTCGCGGTCCGGGTCGAAGGCGACCTGGAGGCCGCGGTGGAACGCGCCCGAGCGGTCGGGCACGACCCGGGAGACGTCGAACCATGGTCCCGGACCACCCCCGAAGGGTCGGTCCTGCGCTGGCTGCTGGCCAAACGGGAGGCCGACCACTACCCGGCCCCGGTCCCCTTCCTCATCGACTGGGGCGACACCCCGCAGCCGGGGCTGGGGGACCTGCCCCCCCTGGAGTTGGTGTCCCTGCGCGCCGAGCATCCCGACCCCGACTCCCTGTCCCCGGTCCTGTCCGCCCTCGGAGTGGACCTGGAGGTCGTCCGAGGGGACGCCCCTTCGCTGGAGGCGGTCCTGCGCGGCCCCGAAGGAGAGTTCGTCCTGCGCTGATCTGGGCCCGGTGGGGGTTCGAGGGACCCGGGCCGTCCCAAGGCGAAGGCCCGGGTTCTCCATCTCTTCCCAGACACGGTTTTCTCCCACGGAGCACCGGGTAACTGTGTCCCCACATCCCCCACCGACGCACTCGACCCGAACAGGGGAGTACATGGGACGGACCCATCGACGCGCACGCGCCGCAGGGGAGCACCGATGCGAGGTCTGAGGACGACCCTGGCCCTGGCCGGAGCCCGGTGGTTGTGGAGACGCCACCGCCGCTCACGGGAGTCGACACCGGTGTCCGCGGGTCGGAGCGGGGCGGAGCTCCTCGCCTGGGGAGCGGCCGCGGCCGCCCTCGGGGCCGGTGCCTCCGCCCTGTCCGAACGCCGTCGCGCCCGACGGATGAACGGCCGGGTCGTACTCGTCACCGGAGGGTCGCGCGGCCTCGGTCTCCAGCTGGCCCGGGAGTTCGGGGCCGGTGGGGCCTCGGTGGTGATCTGCGCCCGAGGACGGGAGGACCTGGACCGGGCGGTCGCCGAGCTCACCGGCCGCGGTGTGGAGGCCCTCGGCGTGGTCTGCGACGTCACCGACCCGGAGGCGGTCGACTCCCTGCTCGACGACGCGGTCGATCGTTTCGGCCGGTTGGACGTGGTGGTCAACAGCGCCGGGATCATGCGGGTCGGCCCCCAGAGGACCCTGCCCGACGACGCCTTCGTCCAGGCCATGGACGTCATGTTCTGGGGCCCCTTCCACCTGTCCCGCGCCGCGATGGAGAGGATGCGCGGACGAGGCGGCACCATCGTCAACATCACCTCCATCGGCGCCTACCTGTCGGTGCCGCACCTGCTGCCGTACTCGGCCGCCAAGCACGCCTGGGCGGCGCTGTCCGAGGGCATGGCCGCCGAGTCCGGGGGGAGCGGGGTCCGTGTGGTCACCGTCGTTCCGGGGTTGATGCGGACCGGTTCGCACCGCGGGGTGGTCTTCAGTGGAAACCCCGAACGCGAGTACGCGTGGTTCGCGCTGGCCGCGGGCGCCCCGCTGCTCAGCGTGAGCGCCGAACGCGCCGCCCGGCGCATCGTGGCCGCCGCCGCGAGCGGACGCGGCTTCCTGGTGATCTCGCCGATCGCCAGGATCGGCCTGGCCGTCCACGGAGTGGCACCCGGCCTCACCCAGGCGGGTATGCGTCTTGTAGGGCGACTGTTGCCGGACGCCCCCGAACACGTGGAGGAACGTTCCGGATCCGAGGCCGCCGACAGCCGGATCGGACGTCTGGTCGGTGTCGTCGCCGCGCTCAACGAGAGGGCCGGCAGGCGGATGAACCAGAGCTCGCGGGCGGAGGAACGTCGGCGGGACGTCGACAGTGGAAAGGACGGGTGATGGCGCGAGGCCCGATACGAGGGGCGAGAGTACGCGCGACGACCGGTATCGAGAGGAGGTGATCCGCATGAGCGCCCTCCATCCGGATCTGAGACAGCCCGATCCCATGCCTCCGGATCCGTTCCCGCCGGCTCCGATGCCGCCGGGGCCGGTTCCTCCGGAGCCGAGTCCGCTGCCGGACCCCGAGCCCGGTCCTCCCGGCCCGGTCCCCGACCCTCCGGGGCCCGAACCCGAGCCGGAGCCCGCCTGACCGGACGGGGCCGATGAGGGGCACGCGCCCTCCCGGGCGGGCCCCGGGAGGGCGCGTGCCCGGTATGATCACGTTGGGTCACTCCTCTTGACGTTTGTGCTACCAAGTCGTAACTTCTACGGGAAACACTCCTTCCGGATCCCCCCGCCCCCTGCGCGCGGCCGGCCCGCGCTCCCGTTGGAGGACACCCTTGGCGCGTCTTCGCACGACCACCCCCGCCCGCCACCCGTACCGGACCCTCTCCCTCACCGCGGTGGGAGCGCTCCTGCTCGGCGCGGCCGCGTTCTTCCCGGCCTCCGGCCAGGAACTCGAACCGGTCTCGTCCACCTCCCCGGACACCACCGCCATCGACGAACACGGACGGCTCTCCGTCTGCGGGATCAAGCTCTGCGACGAGAACGGTGAACAGGTCCAGCTCACCGGGATGAGCACCCACGGCATCCAGTGGTACGACCACTGCCTCACCGACGGTTCCCTGGACGCCCTGGCCGACGACTGGAGGGCCGACGTCCTTCGGGTGTCCATGTACATCCAGGAGGGCGGCTACGAGACCGACCCTCGGGGCTTCACCGACCGCGTCCACGAGCTCATCGAGGAGGGTACCGAGCGCGGCCTCTACGTGATCGTCGACTGGCACATGCTCACGCCCGGCGACCCGAACCACAACACCGAGCGGGCCAAGGAGTTCTTCCAGGAGATCGCCTCGGTCCACGCGGACAAGGACAACCTGCTCTACGAGATCGCCAACGAGCCCAACGGGGTCTCCTGGAACTCGATCAAGGGCTACGCCGAGGAGGTCATCCCGGTCATCCGCGCCGAGGATCCCGACTCCCTCGTGCTGGTCGGCACCCGTGCCTGGTCCTCGCTGGGGGTGTCGGAGGGCTCCGACCACTCCGAGATCGTCGCCGACCCGGTGGACGCGGACAACATCATGTACGTGTACCACTTCTACGCGGCCTCCCACGACACGGTGCACTACGACACCTTCGAGCGGGCCGTGCGGGAGCTTCCGCTCTTCGTCACCGAGTTCGGCACCCAGGAGCACACCGGTGACGGGCCTGACGACTTCTCCTCCGCTCAGCGTTACCTCGACCTGATGGAGCGGGAGAAGATCAGCTGGGTGAACTGGAACTTCTCGGACGACTTCCGCTCCGGCGCGGTCTTCGAGACGGGCACCTGTAACGCGGGCGGCCCCTGGGCCGGTACCGACTCCCTCAAGCCCGCGGGGGAGTGGATCCGTGAGCGGATCCGGACCAGCGGCCTCTCCGGCTGACCTCGGACACACGAGGACGGGCCCCGGACGCGCGCGTCCGGGGCCCGTCCACATCCGTCACTCGGTCGAGATGACCAGCTCGCCGGCGTCGTCCACGTCGACCACGACCCGGTCGCCCGAGGCGATCTGCCGGTCCAGCACCATCCTGGACAGCCGATTGCCCACGTTGCGCTGGATGGTACGCGCCAGCGGACGGGCGCCGAACTCGGGCTGGTAGCCGCGGCGGGAGATCCAGCGGACCGCCTCGTCGGTGAAACGGATCGAGATGTCCTGGGCCGCCATCCGCTCCTCGGTCCGCTCCAGCATGAGGCGGGCGATCTGGTCGATCTGCTCCTCGCCGAGCTGCTGGAAGACGATGACCTCGTCGATCCGGTTGATGAACTCGGGGCGGAACTCCTCCCTGAGCCGGCGCATCACCCGTCGTTCGGTGTCGGCGTCCATCTGCCCGTCGGCGGTGAAGCCCATCGGACCGCCCCCGGTGATCGCCTCCGAGCCCAGGTTGCTCGTCATGATCACCACGGTGTTGCGGAAGTCGACCGTGCGACCCTGGCCGTCGGTCAGACGTCCGTCGTCCAACAGCTGCAACAGCAGGTTGAACACGTCCGGGTGGGCCTTCTCGATCTCGTCCAGGAGCAGCACCGAGTACGGGTGGCGACGGACCGCCTCGGTGAGCTGACCGGCCTCCTCGTATCCCACGAACCCGGGCGGCGCGCCGGTCAGCCGGCTGGCGGTGTGCCGCTCCTGGAACTCGCTCATGTCGAGCCGGACCATGGAGTCCTCCGAACCGAACAGCGCCTCGGCCAGGGCCCTCGCCAACTCGGTCTTGCCCACGCCGGTCGGGCCCAGGAACAGGAAGCTGCCCACGGGGCGGTCCGGGTCGCCGAGCCCGGCCCGGTTGCGGCGGATCGCCTCCGAGACGGCGGTGACCGCCTCGTCCTGGCCGATGACCCGGTCGTGCAGCACCTCCTCCAGGTTGACGAGCCGGTCGCGTTCGGCCTGGGTCAGCTGCGATACCGGGATGCCGGTGCCGCGAGAGACGACCTCGGCGATGTCATCGGGACCGACCTCCGGGACGGCCGAGCCGGTCCCGCGCGCCTGATGGACACTGCTCCTGGTCTCGTTGATCTCGTCGCGCAGTCGAGAGGCCTTCTCGTAGTCCTCGTCCTGGACCGCGCGGTCCTTCTCGCCCTCCAGGTCCTTGAGCCGCTTCTCCATCTCGCGCAGGGTGGAGCTGGAGGTCTTCAAGCGGAGACGGACGCGGGCTCCGGCCTGGTCCACGAGGTCGATGGCCTTGTCCGGCAGGAATCGGTCGGTGATGTAGCGGTCGGACATCTCGGCGGCGGCCACGAGGCTCTCGTCCCCGAACCGCACCTGGTGGTGCGCCTCGTAACGGTCGCGCAGCCCGCGCAGGATGTCGACGGTGTCCTCCACCGACGGCTCGGGCACCTGGATCGGTTGGAACCGGCGCTCCAGGGCGGCGTCCTTCTCGATGTTCTTGCGGTACTCGTCCACGGTGGTGGCGCCGATGATGTGCAGCTCGCCCCGGGCCAGGGCGGGCTTGAGCATGTTGCCCGCGCTGGTCGATCCCTCCGAGGCTCCGGCGCCGACGATGGTGTGGATCTCGTCGATGAAGATGAGCAGGTTCTCGGACTGGGCGCGGATCTCCTCGACGATCTTGTTCAGCCGTTCCTCGAAGTCGCCCCGGTAGCGGGTGCCCGCCACGATCCCGGAGACGTCGAGCTGGACCAGCCGCCGTCCGCGCAGGGTCTCGGGAACGTCGTCGTCGAAGATGCGTTGGGCGATGCCCTCCACGATCGCGGTCTTGCCCACGCCCGGGTCGCCGATGAGCACCGGGTTGTTCTTGCGCCGGCGGGCCAGGACCTCGATGCACTGTTCGACCTCGTCGTCGCGGCCGACCACCGGGTCCAGCCGACCCTCCCGGGCCAGGGCGGTCATGTCGGTCCCGAATTCGTCCAGGGAGGGTGTCTGCGAGGGTTCTCCCTCGACCTGACCTCCTCCGGAGGCGGGACCGGTCGCCTTCTGCAACGACTCGGGGGTGATCCCCTGATCGCGCAGCAGTTGGCCGACCGGGTGGTCGGGGTTGATCGCGAGCGCGAACAGGATGTGCTCGGGCATGATGCCGGAACTGCCGGTGGCGCGGGCGATCTGGAGGGAATCGAGAAGGGCCCGTTTGGCCGAGGGGGTCAACCGGGCGGAGCCGCGCACCGCCCGCGGCGCCTGGGCGACAGCCTGGTCGATGACGTCCTCCAAGGGCTTGGCGTCGGCGTCGGTGCGCTCCACCAGTTCGCGGACGGGCGGGTAGCGCAGGAGCGCCCAGAGCAGATGGACCGAGTCGATGTCGGCCCCACCGCTCTGGAGCGCGCGTCGCGCCGCGGCGTCCGCGATCTGTCGGGCCTCGGGGCTCATCAGCTTGGACAGGTCGACGCGGCGGACGGGTCCGCGGGCGCCGAGGAACCGGGCCAGGAACTCGTCGAAGGAACCCGGGTCGCCGCCCGGCCCCTCGGGGTGGTCGTTCGTCATCTCGATTCGTCCCCCGTGCGTGTGTTGACAGTCCTTTGTAGTGGCTCGATAACCCTACGTGAGAAAGTGCATATCGGTCGGTAGCGACCATGGGTGCGGGCTCGAGCGGAGTCCGTGCCTCCCACACTCCCCGGCGGCGCCGTCGTTCACACGTGGCGGGGGCTCACTCGTGTGCGTCGTCGATCGAGGACTTCGAGACGGGGGCTCCAGGGGGCGGGGGTGAGGGGGCTCATGGTGCGAGAGGCGCTGCGGTTTCGGGGATCCGCTGGCCCTTCTCCGGGGGTGGTGCTAGCCTTGTGGTGATTCCCTACTTTTTTGGTCTGTTTTATCGGTAGGAGTACGTCTTGAGCACCGACATCACCAACGAGGACTCCTGGTCCTTCGAGACCCGGCAGATCCACTCCGGGGCCGCGCCCGACCCCGCCACCAACGCGCGGGCCACCCCCATCTACCAGACGACCTCCTACGTCTTCCGGGACACCCAGCACGGCGCGGACCTCTTCGGTCTCGCCGAGCCCGGCAACATCTATACCCGGATTATGAACCCGACTCAAGACGTCCTCGAACAGCGTCTCGCCGCGCTCGAGGGCGGTGTCGCCGCGGTCGCCTTCGCCTCGGGCTCGGCCGCCATCACCGCCGCGATCCTCAACCTGGTCGGGGCCGGCGACCACCTCGTGTCGAGCCCGCTGCTCTACGGCGGCACCTACAACCTCTTCCACCACACCCTGCCCAAGCTGGGCATCGAGGTCTCCTTCGTCGAGGACCAGAACGACCCGGAGGCGTGGCGCGCCGCGTCCCGCCCCGAGACCAGGCTGTTCTTCGGTGAGACCCTCGCCAACCCCGGTGGCAACGTGCTGGACGTACGCGCGATCGCGGACACCGCGCACGAGGTCGGGGTCCCGCTCGTGGTCGACAACACCGTCCCCACCCCCTACCTCCTCCGGCCCATCGAGTACGGGGCCGACATCGTCGTGCACTCGGCCACCAAGTACCTCGGCGGCCACGGCACCACCGTCGCCGGCGCGGTCGTGGACGCCGGGACCTTCGACTTCGGAGCCCACGGGGACCGCTTCCCCGGCTTCGTCGAGCCCGACCCCAGCTACCACGGCCTCAAGTACTGGGAGGCCCTCGGCCCCGGCGCCTACGCCGCCAAGCTCCGCGTTCAGCTGCTGCGCGACACCGGCGCCGCCATCGCCCCGCTCAACTCCTTCCTCATCCTGCAAGGCGTCGAGACGCTCTCCCTGCGGATCGAACGTCACGTCGACAACACCCAGGCCCTCGCCGAGTGGCTGGAGTCCCGGGACGAGGTGGAACGCGTCCACTACGCCGGGCTGCCCTCCAGCCCCCACCACGAGCTGGCCCGCTCCTACCTGCCGCGCGGCGCCGGAGCCGTGCTCTCCTTCGAACTGCATGGCGGAGTGGAGGCCGGACGCGCCTTCGTCGACGGCACAGAACTGTTCAGCCAGCTCGTCAACATCGGCGACGTGCGCAGCCTGATCGTTCACCCGGCCAGCACCACCCACAGCCAGCTCACCCCGGAGGAGCAGGTCACGGCCGGGGTCGCTCCGGGGCTGGTCCGCCTGTCGGTCGGCCTCGAACACATCGACGACCTCAAGGCCGACCTCGAACTCGGCTTCCGCGCGGCCAAGGCGTACCAATGACCCAGGGCTCCGCCCCTCCCGCCGACCGGCTTCCGTACGGGGGCTGGCGGGAGGGAGACCCCGTGGCCGCGCGCCGCTGGGTCGCCCTCGAACACCCCCTGGAGCTGGAGTCGGGGCGGCACCTTCCGGGTGTCCGCCTGGCCTACCAGACCTGGGGTCGCCTCGATCGGGAGGGCTCCAACGCCGTCCTGGTCCTGCACGCCCTCACCGGGGACGCCCACCTGACCGGACCGGCCGCCCCCGGGCAGGCCGGACCCGGCTGGTGGGAGGGGGTCGTCGGCCCCGGCCTCGCTCTGGACACCGACCGGTACTTCGTGGTGGCGCCCAACGTACTCGGCGGCTGCCAGGGAAGCACCGGTCCCTCCTCGAAGGGGCCCGACGGCAGTCCCTGGGGAAGCCGATTCCCACGCCTCACCCTGAGGGACACGGTCCGGGCCGAGACGACCCTGGCCGACGCCCTCGGAGTGCGCTCCTGGGCCGCGGTCATCGGCGGATCCATGGGAGGGATGCGCGCCCTGGAATGGTCGCTCATCCACCCCGATCGGGTCCGCCGGGCCCTGGTCATGGCCTGCCCGGCGGCCACGAGCGCCTGGCAGATCGCCTGGGCCGCACCGCAGTTGCACGCGATCCGCTCCGACCCGCACTGGCTCGACGGCGATTACCACGACACCGGTCGCGTGCCCTCCGAAGGGCTGGGCGTGGCCCGCCGGATCGCCCACATCACCTATCGGGGCTCACGGGAACTGGACGAACGCTTCGGTCGCCTGCCCCAGGAAGGGGAGGACCTCGATGACCGGGGGCGGTACGCGGTGGAGTCCTACCTCGACCATCAGGCCGGCAAGCTCGTCCGCCGGTTCGACGCCGCCAGCTATGTCCTGCTCACCGAGGCGATGAACGCCCATGACGTGGGCCGTGGTCGCGGCGGCGTGGCGGCGGCGCTCAAGGCCATGCCGGAACGGACGATCGTCGCCGGGGTGGACACCGATCACCTCTACCCGCTCCACCAGCAGGAGGAGATCGCCCGCCACCTGCCGGTCCCCGGGCGGGTCCGGGTGATCGAGTCGGCCCAGGGCCACGACGGCTTCCTCACCGCCACGGATCAGGTGTCCGCGCTGGTGGAGGAGCTGCTGGCCCGCTGAACCGGGTGCGGCCCCGAACGGAGCCGCACCCGGCCCGGCCGGTGATCGGGAGGAGGCCGCCGTGAGACGGTCGGTCTCCTCCCGGGTTCGCACGACCCGAGGCCGTACGGCCGGGCAGGGCGGATCAGACGCCGTGGAGGGCCCGCCGGTACTCGGCGTAGCGTTCGCGCAGTCCGTTCCCGGCCTCGGGAGAGTGGGCGGCCTCCTCGGCGGGGGCGCCCAGAGTCCACTCGGGGGGCAGCGGGTCGCCGGACAGGGCCCAGGCGGCCTGGCGGGCGGCGCCCAGCGCGACGTATTCGGCGGCGGGCGGGGTCGCGACCGGCATGCCCAGGACGAGGGGGGCGATGGCGCGGACCGCGGCGGAACGGGCGCCGCCGCCGACCAGGAGGACGCGCTCGGCCCGCACACCCTGCGCGGTCAGGGCGACCAGTCCGTCGGCGAGACCGCACAGCATGCCCTCCACCGCGGCTCGGGCGATGTTGCCCGGGGTCATGTTGTCCCGGCGGAGCCCGTGCAGGGAGCCACTGGCCTCGGGAAGGACGGGGGTGCGCTCTCCGTCGAGGTAGGGGAGCAGGACCACGCCCTCCGCGCCTGGACGCGCTCCCAGGGCGAGGTGGTCGAGACCGGCCAGGTCCGTGCCCAGCATCGACGCGGCCGAACCGAGGACGCGGGCCGCGTTGAGGGTGCACACCAGGGGCAGGTGGCCGCCGGTGGCGTCGGCGTACCCGCACACCGCTCCGGTGGCGTCGTGGGTGGGCCGGTCGTGGGCGGCGAACACGGTGCCGCTGGTGCCGAGCGAGACCACCACGTCGCCGGTGCGCAGGCCCAGTCCGAGGGCGGCGCCCATGTTGTCCCCGGTTCCGGGCGCGATCAGGGCCCCTTCGGGGGTGTGTCCCACGGCCTCGGAGGGGGCGGCGACCCGGGGTACCTCCAGCTCTCGTCCGAAGGCGTGGACCAGCAGGTCGGTGCGGTAGGCGTTCTCGGAGGGCGACCAGTAGCCGGTGCCGGAGGCGTCGCCCCGGTCGGTGGTCGGAGCCTGGCGCGCTCCGCCCAGACGCCAGGTGAGCCAGTCGTGGGGGAGCATGACACCGCGTGCCTTGGCGGCGAGGTCGGGTTCGTGCTCGGAGAACCAGCGCAGTTTGGTGATGGTGAAGCCGGCCACGGGCACGTTGCCGATGGCGTCGGCCCAGACCCGGGGGCCGCCGAGCTCCTCGACCAGGTCGTCGGCGGCTCGGGCCGAACGCCCGTCGTTCCAGAGCAGGGCGGGGCGGACGACCTCTCCCTCGTCGTCGATCACGACCATGCCGTGCTGTTGTCCCGCGACGGAGACGGCCGCCACGTCGTCGAGCAGTCCGGAGGAGGCGTGGGACAGGGCCGTCCACCAGTGGCGGGGGTCGGTCTCGGTGCCGTCGGGGTGCGGGGCTCGGCCTTCGCGCACCACCTCTCCGGTCGTGCTGTCACAGACCACGACCTTGCAGGACTGTGTCGAACTGTCGATTCCGGCGACGAGTGCCATGTTCGCTCCGTAGGGGTGAGAAAGGGGACGGGCCGTGGGGCGGCCGGGACATTCTCGCACCCCGCGGGGCTCGATCACCTCATGGGGGAGAGGGGATCGTCTTGCCCTCGCGTCATGGCTTCAATAAACTTGAGCCACTGAAGCTCAAGTCGAAAGGGATGGTCCGATGCGTGTCACGGACGTGTTCGAGGGGATCGACGAGACCCTGGCCGGCGGGCTCTCCGTCGGCCCCGTGACCAGGGTCGACAGCGGGCGTCGCGGTGGTCTCCTGGAGGTCCGGGTGGAGCTGGCCCCGGGGGTGGATCCGGGTGGGATCCTCGTCCTGGTGGACGGCGGCTCCCTGGTCCTGGTGAGGTCCGGTGACCGCTCGGTCCTGCGTCGCATCCCCTTGGAGACCCCTGTCGGGCGTCCCGTGCTCGGCCGTATTCCGGGCGGACTGTCGATCTCCGCCCCTCTGGCCTCTCCCGTCCCGGTACCGATCATCCCCGGGCTGCGACGACCCTCTCGGATGGGCGGGGCGCGAGCCGTGCTGGCCCGTTTCGGGGCGCGACTGCGGGCTCTCTTCGGTGGACAGGGCTGATCCCCGAGACCTCCGTGTCGTTCGGCCGGCGGAGGTGATGAGGGCGCCCCCGGACCAGGGGCGCCCATCTCCCGGGCGAAGGGAGGTCCATGCCGTCGGTTCAGGCCGACGGGGCCACCGAACCGAAGGTCCCCCGGTGGTAGACCAGCGGGGGAGCCGTCTCCGACACGACCCCGGCGTGGGTCACGCGCCCCACGACCAGGACGTGGTCGCCGATCGCGCGGATCTCGGACCACTCGCACACCAGGTGGGCCGTGGCGCCCTCCAACAGCGGGACCCCGGACGGGCCGGGGCGCCACGAGGTGGGGTCGGCGAAGCGGTCCACCCCCTTGGCGGCGAACCGGGCGGCCGTCCCCGCCTGGTCGGCGGCGAGCAGGTGCACCCCGAACACGGGGGCGCGGCGCAGGTCCGGCCAGGTGGTCGACGATTCGGCGATGTAGAAGGACACCAGCGGCGGATCCAGACTCACGCTCGTGAACGAGGTGGCGGTCAACCCCACCGGACGTCCCTCGACGTCCGCGGTGATGACGACGACGCCCGCCGGATGGTTGCGCATGGCGGCCCGAAGACGATCGGCCTCGAAGGTCGTTCCGGTACGGGTGGTGGTCTCCGTGACGCTCAACGGATTCTCCCTGAGGGATCGGGCAGTGGTGGAACGGTGGTGGAGCGCGGGTTCAGGGCCGCGCGCAGCGCGGGAGCGGACCTCTCGGCCCAGGGACGGAGGACCTCCTCCAGCTCGGGTGAGTCCGCCCCCTCGGTGGAGACGGTGTCCTGGAGCAGGGCCAGACCGGAGGTGGGGACCGAGGCGCCCAGCTCCAGGAGCAGCGGCCTCAAGTGCACGTCCACGGCGAGGGTGTGCGCGGGCGACCCCATGACCAGGACGGGGACGGCGGTCACCCCTTCCAGGCCCCCGGAGGGCAGAAGGTCGAGGAAGACCTTCAACAGGCCGGTGTAGGTGGCCTTGTAGGTGGGGCTGGCCACGATCAACAGTTCGGAGGCGCGGAGCCGTTCCAGAGCCGCCTGCACGTCCAGGGGCGGACCCGGTGTGAGCAGCAGGGGTTGCAGGTCGGACAGTTCCAGGAGGTCGCCCCGCCCCGGTTCCGCGGACAGTCCGGCGGCACGGGCCGCGTGGCGGGCCGTGGCCAGGGCGGCGGTGGCGGTCCGGGAGTTCGGTCGTGGGTTGCCGACCAGAACGGTGGTGGTCATGGTGACGGACTCCGATTCTCAGGACGGGGCGCCGGCGGCGGCGAAGGGGACGGCGGGGTACGAGGGCGCGGCCGGTCCGTCGGGGTGGTGCCACAGTCCCCTCTCGGCCAGGATCGGGAGGACGCCCTCGCCGAACCAGTACGCCTCCTCCAGATGCGGGTAGCCCGACAGTACGAACTCGTCGATCCCTACCCGGTGGTATCGCTCGATCAGGTCGGCCACCTGGGTGTGGCTGCCGACCAGGGCGGTGCCCGCGCCGCCGCGCACCAGGCCCACACCGGCCCACAGGTTCGGGTGGATCTCCAGGTCGGCGGGGTCTCCGCCGTGCAGGTCCAGCATGCGGCGCTGCCCCTCGGACTCGCTTCGGCGCAGGTTCCTCTGGACCTCGGCGATGGTCTCGGGCGAGATCCCGTCGAGGAGCCGCCGTGCCTGGTCCCAGGCCTCCTCCTCGGTGTCGCGGCTGATCACGTGCAGTCGGATCCCGTAGCCCGGGTTCCGGCCGTGGGCGGCGGCCGCCGAGCGGACCCGTTCGATCTTGTCGGCCACCGCGGCCGGGGGCTCTCCCCAGGTCAGGTAGGTGTCGACCCGGGCGGCCGCCACCTCCAGGGCGATGGGGGAGGACCCGCCGAAGTACACGGGTGGCCGCGGGTGGGGCGGACGGTGCAGGGTCGCCCCCTCCACGGTGACGTGCTCTCCGGCGAAGTCCACCGTCCCGCCCTCCCACAGGGCGTCGACCACGCGCAGGAACTCGTCGGTGCGCCGGTAGCGGGCCTCCTTGTCCAGGAAGTCGCCGTGCGCCCGCTGTTCGGCCGATTCGCCCCCGGTCACCACGTTGAGCAGCAGCCGGCCGCCGCTCAACCTCTGGTAGGTGCCCGCCATCTGCGCGGCCAGGGTCGGTGTGATCAGCCCGGGGCGGAAGGCGACCAGGAACTTGAGGCGACGCGTGTGCGCGACCAGCATGGCGGTGGTCAGCCAGGCGTCCTCGCACCAGGCCCCGGTCGGGGTGAGCACCCCTTCGAAGCCCAGGTTCTCGGCGGCCCGGGCGATCTGGGCCAGGTACTCGACGGACGGTTCGCGCGTGCGCCGGGCGGCGGCGGAGACGACGTCCGCGCCGTGTCCGCCGCCGATGACGCCTCGGCCGTCCCCCTGGGTGGGGAGGAACCAGTGGAAGGTCAGGGACATGGGTGTGCTCGGCCCTTCGGTTCAGATCTGGCCGTGCCGCGGTGGACGGCGACGGTTGAGGGAGTACTCGCCGATGTGCTGGACCTTCCAGCGCACCGGGTCGTGGACGGTGTGGGTACGGGTGTCGCGCCAGTGGCGGTGGAGGCCGGCGGCGTCGGCCGTGGCCCGGGTGCCCGCCACCTCGAACAGGGCGGAGGAGACGTCGACCGCGGCCCGGCCGCCGACGACCTTGGCGGCCGCCAAGGCGATCGAGGCCTCGGTGGTGGTGGTCTCGGCCGCTCGGGGGTCCTCGTCCATCGGTGTCGTGTCGGCGACGTCCACTCGGGCGGCCGCCGTCTCCAGCAGGGCCTCGGCCGAGCGGACCAGTACCTCCAGCTCACCGAAGCGGTGCACCAGGAGCGGGTCCTCGGTCGCGTGGTCCACCCCGCTCTCGAACCAGGGGCGGCTCTTGGTACGGACGAACTCCGCGGCCTCCTCCAGGGCTCCGCGCGCCGCGCCGACGTCGATGGCGGTGTGCAGGAGTTGGGCGTGGGCCCCGTAGGTGATGGGTCCTTCGAAGGTCCGGTACTGCTCCAGGACGAACTCCGGCGCGACCCGGACCCCGGACAGGTGGACGGTGCCGCTGGCGGTGGTGCGCTGGCCCATGCCGGCCCAGTCGTCCTCGATCCGGACCCGGGGGTCGTCGGCGCGCACGAACGCGATGTGCGGTCGGGGGCCCTCGGGGGTGGGCGCCGGGGCGACCACCGCCAGCCAGTCGGCGAACAGGGAGCCGGTGGCGTAGTACTTGGTGCCGTCGACGATGTGGTGGTCGCCGTCGGGTTCGATCCGGGTGGTGTGGGTGTGCGCGGTCCTGCCCGAACGCTCGGCCTGGGCGTTGGAGACCAGGGAACCGGCGAGGACGTCGCCGTACACGCGCTCGCGGGCCGGTCGTCCTCCGCGCAGACGCAGCGCGTTCAGGAAGGAGAAGTGCGGTTGCAGGATCTGGGCCAGGCTCAGGTCGACCGTGCCGAACAGGCGCAGGACCTCGGCGACGACGCTCGCGGGCGCCTCGAGGCCGCCCAGTTCCCGGGGGACGGTGATGCCGAGCAGCCCGGAGCGGGAGATCTCACGGACGGGCCCATGGGGCAGGACACGGTCGCGGTCGCGTTCGGCGGCCCCCTCGGAGAGGGAGGGCAGCAGGGAGCGTGCGACATCGAGCACCTCGCCGATGGAGGCGATGGTCCGCGGGGGGACGGTGTCGGTGGTCGGGGCGGGCGCCGGTCCGGGGAGCGTCTCGGACAAGGAAGGAACCTCCTGAACTGGTGCGCGGCCGCCCCGGGGCGCCGATCCTGAATTCCTACTGGAATTGCATGGAATCAGAGCGGGGGTCGGTCGTGTGGATCGTCCACGACGACCATCGGTGCGGCGAGGCCGAGTGGATCGGGTGGTCTCACCCGACAGGGCGTACCTGCCCGTCCCGTGTCCTTCGTACGCCACCGATTCGTGTGCTCGTGCCGGTGAGATGGGAGGTGAGAGAGGTTTTCCCGTGTTCTGTGCCGATCGGTGGTGCCGGAATCGAGCCCGCCGTCCGAGCGTGGCGACCGGCCGGGTGACGTGTTCCGGGCATCGGATGCGGCCTTTCTTGGGTGATGCCGAGGATGGTCGTCCGGGCCGAGGTCCTGAGCTGCTCCGCGCATGGCAGCGGCCTCGACCCGGAACGGGATCCGCCTCGCCCGTCCCGTCCGGTGAGGAGGTTCGGACGGGGTGTGCGAGAGCGGTCCGGGCCGACCGGCTCCGCGATTCCGGTCGGCGTGACTCCACTGTGCGTCCTGTAATCATAGTTTGTCAACCAATAAAGTAGGGAATCTTTGCCGTGGGCGTCTCGCTCCAGGTAGGGAGGTGGCGCGCCGCGCCGAACAACTACCAACTAAACCTGTAGGAAATGTGGTTTACTGCTGCGCATGGCAGGCAGCGCGATACCACGTCTCCGGTTCCGGAGCAGGTCGCTCACCTTCGACGAGCACTGTCGGTGGCCGCACGAGGATCCATCGACACCACCGGCAAGGCGAGAAGGAACATGACCGTCAACGACATCGACACCTCCCCTCTCTCGGAAACGGCACCGGCCGCACCGACCCCGCTCACCCTGGACCGCCTGGCCGGGTTGACCGCCGAGATCGCGGAGGAGGTCCGGCAGGGGCTTCACGAGATCCACTTCGACGCGGAGGAACGCTGGTCGGTCCGGCTGCGCGCGGACGACTACACCGACGTCTGGCTCATCTCCTGGACCCCCGACCAGTCCACCCGCCTGCACGATCACGCGGGTTCGCTCGGAGCTCTCACCGTCGTCACGGGCGAGCTGGTCGAACACCACTGGGACGGCGGACTCCGCGAACGCACCCTGGCCGAGGGCGAGGGAGGGCGCTTCCCTCTGGGGCACGTGCACGATGTCGTCAACACCTCGACCGCGCCGGCCGTGAGCGTGCACGCCTACTCGCCCCCGCTGACCGCCATGCACTACTACGAGGTCACCGACGGGGGCACGCTCCGTCGCACCGGGAGCATCCTCACCACCGACCCCGAGCCCGACGTCCCCACGCTGGAGGCCGCCCCCACAGCCCCGGCGGAGTCGGAGGAGGGAGGTCGATGAGCGCGATCGACCGACTCCTGGCCCGCGAACGATCCGCTCTGCGGCGCCTGGAACCGAAGGAGGCACGGCGCGCCGTGGACCGGGGAGCCCTTCTGGTCGACATCCGCCCGGTGACCGACCGCGAGGCCGAGGGCGAGATCCCCGGCGCCCTGGTCATCGACCGCAACGTCCTGGAATGGCGGCTGGATCCCACCGGCCCCGACCGGATCCCCGAGGCGGACTCGACCGATCGGCACATCGTGCTCTTCTGCAACGAGGGCTACGCCTCCAGCCTGGCCGCCGTCGGCCTCCACCGTCTGGGGCTGCCCCGGGCCACCGACCTGGTCGGCGGCTTCCGGGCGTGGAAGGCCGACGGCCTTCCGGTCACCCCACCGCACTCCCGACCATCCCCCCGAGCCGGGCGTTCTCGCGCCCGGAGAACGAGAAGGACATGAGCGAGACACCCTCCACCCCAACGCCCGAGTCCCCACCCGCACGTCGAGGCTTCCGGATCGGTGAGGACTGGGCGGCCACCCTCACCGGCCTCGTCCTACTCGGACTGGCCTTGGCCGGAGTCATCCCGGCGGGGCTGATCCCATGAGCGTCGAACGTCCCTCCGTCGAGAGCGTCGACGCCTCCGATTCCACACCCTCCTCCCCGCCCGAGCGGCGGAACCCCCTCGCCCTCTGGTCATGGACGGCGGTGGGCCTGGCGGTCGTCCTGGGGCTCGCCGCCACCACCCGTTTCCTGGAGTCCCGCGTCCCCGAACTGGCGGAGGGCACCGCCCTGGCCGGGTTCGCCGACGCGGTCGAGTACCCCGTGTACGCGATCGTCCTGGGGCTGCTCGGCAACCTGATCCTGTCCCTGCTCGGGCTGCGCGATCGGTTGGCGCCGGCGTTCCGGACCGAGTTCCTCATCAAGACCGGTCTGGTCCTGCTCGGCTCGACCGTCCTGTTCGACGTGATCGTCCGCGCCGCGGGTCCGGCGGTCCTTCAGGCGCTGGCCCTGGTCACCTCGGTGTTCCTGTTCACCTGGTGGCTCGGGGGCAGGGTCGGTCTGGACGACCGGCTCCGGGCGCTCCTGGCCTCCTCGGTGTCGATCTGCGGGGTCAGTGCCGCGATCGCCGCGGCCGGGGCGGTGCAGGCCAGGCGGGAGCAGCTCGCCTACACCGCCGGTCTGGTCATCCTGTTCGCGGTCCCCTCGATCTTCCTGCTGCCCTGGCTGGTCGAGGTGTTCGGGCTCAGTGGGGCCCAGGCCGGGGCCTGGATCGGCGGCAACATCGACACCACGGCGGCGGTGGCCGCCTCCGGGGCGATCGTGGGGGAGGAGGCGCTCCAGATCGCCTCCATCGTCAAGTCCACCCAGAACGTCCTGATGGGGGTGGTGGCCGTGCTGCTCACCGCCTACTTCGCCGTCAAGGTCGCTCCGGAAGGGCGGGCGAACCGTCCCGGGGTCCGTGCCCTGTGGGACCGTTTCCCCAAGTTCGTGCTGGGCTTCCTGATCGCCTCGGTGGTGGCCACCCTGTGGGCCGACAACGCCCCCGGGGACGCCCAGGCGGGGCTGGACACCGCCAAGGCGCTGCGCGACTGGTTCCTCATCGCCGCCTTCACCAGCATCGGCCTGGAGTTCAAGGCCGGTTCGTTGCGCGAGGCGGGCTGGAGGCCGATCGGCGTCTTCGCGGCCGCGACGGTCTTCAACCTGGTGGTGGGCCTGCTGCTGGCGGTCGTGCTCTTCCGGGGAGTGACGCTCTGAGACGGGGTCGGGGCCCGCGCTCGGATCGACGCGGGCCCTCGCACGGCCGACGAGAAGGGGCCGGCCGCCACGGGCGCTCGTGGCGGCCGGCCCCGGTCAGTTCTCTCGGGGCGGGTTCGGTGGTTGCGGCCCGCGGTAGATGTAGCCCACCTTCCGGACCGTGACGATGTGCTCTCCGGCGGCCCCGAGTTTGCGCCGCAGTCGGTGGATGTGCACGTCGATGGTGCGCGAATGGAGATCACGGCCCGAGCCCCAGATCCGCTCCAGGAGTTCGGCGCGGGTGACCGCCCGTCCGGGGGAGGCGGTCAGGCGGTCCAGGAGCTCGTACTCCTGGTAGGTCAGTTCGACCTCGGCGCCCCGGGCCCAGACCCTCCGGGCGCCCCGGTCCAGGAACAGGGGGCAGGCCTCCACCTCGGGCGGGACCGGGCGGTCGCGGGGGTGGGGTTCGTCCACGATGACCCCGTAGACCAGCATGTAGCGCCCGCTCTCGGGGAGGGGCAGGACGCCGAGGAGGGAGTGCTCCGACTCGTGAGGGCCGTCACCGGAGGCGGGGGCGACGGTCAGAGGTGCTCGCGGTGCGGCGGGACGACGGTCGGCTCCGGGGGAGGCGGTGTGTGCGCTGAGCATGGTCCCATGATGCGCCGGATTGTATGTAATATCTACCGGATTAGTTGGTAATCTGTTCTCTGTGGGGAACGCCACGCTCAAGACGGTCGAAAGGGAAATTTCCTACCAATAAGGTCGGCTAGTCTCTGAGCAGCGCTTCAGCGTTCCCCGCGGCACGCGGGTGCGTCGCGGCCGGCCACCGTCGGCCTCGGGCGCCGTCCGCGATCCTCCGTCCCACGATCACCAAGGAGTGCCCATGCGCACGACCTCCACCCTCATCGGTGCGGCCGCCCTCGTCTTCGCCGTCGCCGCCTGCGGTGCCCCCAGTGAGCAGGCCTCCGAGGCCTCCGAGGACGGTCAGGGTCCGCTTCGCGTCGGCGTCAGCCCGGTCCCGCACGGCGACATCCTCGCCTTCATCGACGAGAACCTCGCCGAGGAGGCCGGCCTGGAGCTGGACATCGTGGAGATCGCCGACTACAACACGCCCAACGCCCAGTTGGTCGACGGCGACCTCGACGCCAACTACTTCCAGCACCGCTCGTTCCTGAACGAGTGGGTCGAGAACGGCCCCGACGCCGACCTCGAGTACCTCACCGACGTGCACATCGAGCGTCTGGGTCTGTACTCCGAGCAGGTCGACGACGTCGCCGAACTGCCCGACGGCGCCGAGATCGCGGTCCCCAACGACCCCGCCAACCTGAACCGCGCGCTGGGCATCCTGGAGGCCGAGGGTCTGATCACCGTCGACCCCGACGCCGGTGAGACCGCCACCGAGAAGGACATCACCGACAACCCGCGCGACCTGGAGATCCGACCCCTGGAGGCGGCCCAGATCCCGCGTTCGATCGCCGACACCGACGCCGCGATCGTCAACGGCAACTACGCCATCGAGGCGGGGCTGACCGACGAGGCCGAGGTCCTGGCCTGGGAGCCCGAGGGCGACGACTACGTCGAGAAGTACGCCAACGGCCTCGTGGTCCTGGCGGAGAACAGCGACGACGAGCGCATCCGGATCCTGGCCGACCTGCTCCACGACGAGCGGGTCCTGGACTACATCCAGGAGACCTGGCAGGGAGTCGTCCTGGCCGTCGACGCCGATGGCGAGCCCATCGAGTGATCCTCGGGCGTCGTGGTCCCGTCCACGACGTCCTTCGAAAGGGGCGGCGGGGTCCTCGACCCCGCCGCCCCTTCGCGTGCCCGGGCCAGGTGGTCCGGGCCTTCGTGTTTTCGGAGGGGGCATGGGAGTGGCGCAGGTCACGGTGGGTGGGTTCATCCGATCTTCCACAAAACCTACTCATTAAGTAGAGTTTTCCTGTCAGGCTCCGACCTTCGAAGGACCCCCATGCGTATGCGTACCCCTGTGCTCTCGTCCGTCGCCGCCGCGGCGGCCATCGGACTGCTCGCCTCCGGATGCGGAGGGGCCGACGACGGCGGAGGGGCGGGCGGGGCCGACACCCTCACCCTCGGCTACTTCCCGAACATCACCCACGCGCCGGCCCTGGTCGGGGTGGAGGAGGGCTATCTCGCGGACGCCCTCGGCGACGTGGAGCTGTCCACCCAGACCTTCAACGCCGGTCCGGACGCCATCAACGCGCTCTTCTCCGGGGAGATCGACGCGACCTTCATCGGCCCCAACCCGGCCGTCAACGGCTGGTCCCAATCGGGGGGTACGGCCCTGCGGGTCATCGCCGGCTCCACCTCGGGCGGGGCCGGTCTGGTCGTGCGCGAGGGGATCGACGGGATCGAGGACCTGCCGGGCACCACCCTGTCCACGCCCCAGCTCGGCAACACCCAGGACGTGGCGTTGCGCTGGTTCGCCGAGGAGCAGGGGTGGGAGGTCGACACCGAGGGCGGCGGCGATCTGTCGATCGTCCCCCAGGGCAACGCCGAGATCGTCGACGCCTTCGTCCTCGGTGAGATCGATGGGGCCTGGGTCCCCGAACCGCACCTGAGTCGTCTGGTCGATGAGGCCGGCGGAAAGGTCCTCGTGGACGAGGCCGACCTGTGGCCCGAGGCCGATGGTGCCTTCGTGACCACCCACCTGATCGTCAACGCGGACTTCCTGGAGGACAACCCGGAGATCGTGGAGGATCTGCTGCGCGGCCACATCGAGACGGTCGACCGCGTCAACGAGGACCCTGAGGAGGCTCAGAGGGCGACCATCGCCCACCTGGGGGCGCTCACCGGTAGCGAGCCCGCCCCCGAGGTGGTCGCCTCGGCCTTCGACAACGTCACCTTCACCGTCGACCCGATCGCCGCCTCCCTGCGGGGCGGGGCCGAGCACGCCGAGGCGGTCGGCCTGCTCGACCCGGTCGACCTGGAGGGGATCTATGCGCTCGACCCGCTCAACGGTCTCCTCTCCGAGGCCGGTCGGGACGAGGTCGAGGGGTTCTAGGGGGCGGGGGTCCGGTCGGGCGGGGTGTATCCCCCCTTATCGGACCTTTTCAGTGGGGAATTGTCGTGGCGGTGCTTCCACAAAACCTACTTCTTAAGTAGAGTTTTCCCGTCCCACCACAGACACCCCCGATAAGGACCCCTGACATGCGTGTCTCCCCACCCCCGCCGAGAACCATCGTGGCCGCCGTCCTGGCTCTGAGCCTGGCCGCCACCGGCTGCGCGGGAGAGGGGAACGGGGCGGACGCCGACGGCTCCTCCCTCACCCTCGGCTACTTCCCGAACATCACCCACGCGCCGGCGCTGATCGGTGTCGAGGACGGCCTCTACGAAGAGGCCCTCGGAGACGTCGACTTCGACACCAGGACCTTCCACAACGGTCCCGACGCGGTCAACGCGCTCTTCTCCGGGGAGATCGACGCGGCCTTCCTCGGTCCCAACCCGGCCGTCAACGGCTGGTCCCAGTCCGGAGGGGAGGCCCTGCACATCATCGCCGGTGCCGCCGCCCAGGGGAGCGGACTCGTGGTCCGGGACGACATCGAGACCATCGACGATCTGCCCGGCCACACCTTCTCCACCCCGATGCTCGGAGGCACCCAGGACGTGGCGTTGCGCTGGTTCGCCCGGGAACAGGGGTGGGAGGTCGATACCGCCGGTGGGGGCGACCTGTCGATCATCCCCCAGGACAACCCCGACACCGTCGACGCCTTCGAACTCGGCGAGATCGACGGGGCCTGGATCCCCGAACCGCACCTGAGCCGGATCCTCGCCCAGGACGACGCCCACCTGCTCATCGACGAGCCCGACCTGTGGGAGGAGACGGACGGCATGTACGTCACCACCCTCCTCGTGGTCAACGCCGACTACCTGGAGAACAACCCCGAGACCGTGGCGGACCTGCTGCGCGGCCATGTCGAATCCGTCGACCGCATCGACGACGCTCCGGAGGAGGCGGCCGAGACCACCCGTCTCCACCTGGAGGACCTCACCGGCGGCACGCTCGACCCCGAGATCACCGCCACGGCCTTCGACAACGTCGCGTTCACCGTCGACCCCATCGTCCCCTCACTGCTCACCCAGGCCGAGCAGGCGGAGGCGATCGGTCTTCTGGACCCCGTCGACCTCACCGGAATCTACGCACTCGACCCGCTCAACGACGTCCTGGCCGAGGCCGGACGCGAGCCGGTCGTCGGGTTGGAAGGGTAAGGGCACCATGAGCACCATCACCGAGAGCCCCACCGGCACCAACGCCGTGCGGATCGACGACATCACCAAGGTGTTCGGACGCGGCGCGGGTGCCGTCACCGCCATCGACGGCATGTCCATCGAGATCCGCACCGGCGAGTTCCTCGCCATCCTGGGCGCCTCCGGATGCGGCAAGAGCACCCTCCTCTCGCTCGTGGCCGGGCTGGAACAGCCCACCGGCGGCAGCGTGGAGGTCGGCGACCACCGGGTCGCCATGATGTTCCAGGAGGCCGCGCTCTTCCCCTGGCTCACCGTGGGAGCCAACATCGAGGTCCCCATGAAGGTCAACAAGGTGCCCAGGGCCGAACGTGCGCGTCGTGTGGCCGAACTCCTGGACCTGGTGCGCCTGACCGGTTTCGAACGCAAGCGCCCCCACGAGCTCTCCGGCGGCATGCGTCAGCGGGTCGCCCTGGCCCGGGCCTTGGCCCAGGACGCCGACGTCCTGCTCATGGACGAGCCCTTCGGCGCCCTGGACGCCATGACCCGCGACATCCTCCACGACGAGCTGGAGCGGATCTGGCGGGAGCGGTCGCTGACCGTCATGTTCGTCACCCACAACGTGCGCGAGGCGGTGCGTCTGGGCGACAGGGTGGTCCTGCTGTCCAGTCGACCCGGCCGGGTCATCGCCGAGTTCGAGGTGGAGGGCGAGCGTCCGCGCCGCATCGACTCGGTTCAGATCGCGGAGCAGGCCGCCACCATCACCGACCGACTCCGCGAGGAGGTCTCCCGTCATGCCTGAGACGTCGACGAAGGACAGCGCCGTCCAAGGCCTGGACGCCCTCGAACTCCAGCCCCGGCGCGGTACCGCCGAGCGCGGCCCGGCCGAGGTGGCGCGGGGGATCTGGGCGGCCACCTGGCCCAAGCTCGCGGCCGTGGCCCTGGTGCTCCTGGCCTGGCAGGCCGTGGTGTGGAGCGGCTGGCGCTCCGAATGGGTCTTCCCCGGGCCGGACCGGGTCCTGCCCACGCTCTTCCACGAGATCACCACCCCCGAGTTCTGGGAGGCCGTGCGGGTCACCATGCGGCGGGCCTTCATCGGCTTCGCCCTGGCCCTGGCGGTGGGCGTGATCATCGGGTTGGCGGTCTCGCAGTTCAAACCGCTGCGGGTGGCCATCGGGTCGTTGATCACCGGCCTACAGACCATGCCGTCGATCGTGTGGTTCCCGTTCGCGATGCTGCTGTACGGCATCAGCGAGTCGGCCATCATGTTCGTGATCGTCCTGGGCGCGGCCCCCTCGATCGCGGGCGGTCTGACCTCGGGGATCGACTACGTCTCCCCGTCGCTGTTGCGGGCCGGCCAGGTGATGGGGCTGCGCGGAGTGCAGCGCTACCGCCTGCTGATCATCCCGGCGGCGCTGCCGATGTTCGTCACCGGACTCAAACAGGGCTGGGCGTTCGCCTGGCGTTCCCTGATGGCCGGTGAGCTGCTGGTCATCATCAATCAGCAGAACTCGATCGGTTGGGCGTTGAGCCAGGCGCGCCAGCTCAACGACGCCGAGCGGCTTCTCAGCTACATCATCATCGTGTTGGCGATCGGCATCGTGATCGACGTGTTCTTCAACTGGGCCGACCGCTCCCTGCGCCGCAGGTGGGGCATCACCCGCTAGAAGAGGGGTGACGGGGCCGCGGCGCAGGGGCCACGACCCCGTTCCCATGTCCGGCCGAGGCCGTCGCTGCCGGTGGGCCGCCCCTGACGACACGAGGCCCTCCACCGACACGGACGCGTCGGTGGAGGGCCTCGCGGTGCCCGATCTAGCCGTAGACGACCTGGTACAGACGCACGATCTCCTCGGCGGTGGGCACCCGGGGGTTGTTCCCCGGAGAGCCCGAGGCCAAGGCCTGTTCCGCCATCGTCGGGGCCGCCTCCCACCATTCGTCGGCGTCGATCCCGTACCCGTACGGGGTGGGCACGTCCAACTCCTCGTTGAGCAGTCGCAGCTCCCACACCAGGGCCCTGGTGGCCTCGCCGACACCACTGTCGTGAGCCGCCATCCCCATCGCCCGGGCGCAGTCGGCGTAGCGCTCGGGGGCGGAGGGCACCGAGAACTCGGTGACCGCCGGCAGGAGCATGGCGTTGGACAGCCCGTGCGCCACCTTGAACCGGGCGCCGATCGGCCTGCTCATCCCGTGGACCAGGGCGACGCTGGAGTTGGAGAAGGCCAACCCCGCCTGGGTGGCGCCGGCCATGACGGCCTCCCTGGCCACCCGGTCGTCCGGGTCGGCGTAGGCCGATCGCAGGTGGGCGAAGAGGAGGCGCATCGCCTCGCGGGCCAGGCCGTCCGAGATCGGGTTGGCCCGCCTGCTCACGTACGCCTCGATCGCGTGGGTGAGGGCGTCGATCCCCGTATCGGCGGTCAACCTGGGCGGCATGCCCAGGGTGAGTTCGAAGTCCACCAACGCCGCGCGCGGGAGCAGGGCGGCGCCCGCGCACAGCATCTTCTCGTCCGTCTCCGTGTCGATGATGATGCTGTAGCGGGTCGACTCCGACCCGCTGCCGGCCGTGGTCGGAACCGCCACCACCGGTAGAGCGGGGGCGTCGGTGACCACGGGGGCCTTGTAGTCGCGCATCCGGCCTCCGTGCGCTCCCACCAGGGCGATGGCCTTGGCGGTGTCGATGGGGCTGCCTCCGCCCACACCCACCAGACAGTCGAAGTCGCCCTCCCGCAATACGCGCACCCCGTGCTCCACCACCTCCGTGGTGGGGTCGGGCACGGTCTCGGAGAAGACTCCGGGGGAGAGCCCCGAATCGCGTAGCTCTCGCAGGATGCCGTGGAAGAAGGGCTGCTCGGCGACGAAGGGGTCGGTCACGACGAGGGGGCGGGACAGGTCGAAGGACTTCAGGACCTCGGCCAGTTCGGCCGAGGCCCCGGCACCCACGCGCATCACGCGGGGCAGGGCGATGGAAGCGGTCACGTCGATACCTCCGGGGGTCGGGAGTTCGGTACCGGTCCCCGTCCGGGACGTTCGGAGGGGGCGGCCGCCGGGACCGGGGACCTCGAACGGCACGCTCGGTGATCGTCTACGTACCCCCTCGTCGGCCCTGACACCTCCGGATCCTGTCCGGTTCCGGACCGTGATGGAGGTGGACGGCCGAGGGGCCGGCCGCCGCACGGCGACCGGCCCCTCGACGGGTTCGATTCAGCTGCGCACCAGCGGCGTGTCCACCAGGTGCTCGGCCACGAACCAGGCCTCCAGCTCGTTGGTCCGGATCACGTCCGAGACCAGGACGTCGTTGGTGCCGTCGTCGCCCATCTCCTGGACGCGGGCCGCGGCGTCGTGGCTGTCCTCCAGGATGGTCTCGTGCGCCTCCAGCAGACGGGAGAGCATCGCCGGGACCTCCTCGACACCGTTGGGCGGCCTCGGGATGGCGGTGATCTCCGCGACGTGTCTGGGGTCGCCCACCGCGACACCGCCCAGCGTCTGGACGCGTTCGGCGATCGTGTCGATGAGGGCGAGCTGCTCGTCGGCGTGCTTGTCCATGAGCAGATGCAGCTGGTAGAAGGTCTGGCCGCGCATCAGCCAGTGGTGCTTCTTGTAGAGGTCGTGCAGGATACGGGTGTCGCACAGCACCTGGTTGAGCCGCTGACACGAGTACATCCGCGCGTCGTAGGACAGACCGATCGGGAACTGGCGTACCGTCCCGAACTGCTGGATCTCCTCACCCCTCTGGTGGAGCCACGGCTGGCTGCTGCGGGGCTTCGGAGTCTGCTTCGCGCGCTGATCGGCGGTCGTCACGGCTGGATTCCCCCTCTGAGATCGGCGTGGAGCGGGCGCCAAGGTGCTCCGCCTGTCAGTCTCGAACACCGACCGTTGTCGCAAGAGAAAACCCACCCCATACCGGGGCAAGGCTTTGCCCTGGAGGCGGAACGCGGGGCGAGGGCCGCACTCGAAGGAAGGGTGTTCGCCCAGAGCGAACAGAGGTGCGTGAGGGGTGGGGGAGAGCCCTTTCCGCCGGAGCGCGGGGAGGCCGAGGTCGATGGTCGATGAGGGTCAACAGGGTGAAAAGCCCGCACAACAGCGGCGCAGCCTCAAGTCCGGACCCGCTCCGACATGGCAGTATGCGCACAGCGGTCACCAAGGCCGCACCAGGGGGAAGACGAGACGAAAGCGACGGGCCGGTCGGGTCCGGCGGGGGAAGAGGACGATGACGGTTCCCGACATCACACTGAACAACGGGCTCCGGATGCCGCAACTGGGCTTCGGCGTGTGGAAGGTGCCCGAGGAGTCCGTGACCGAGGTCGTCCTGGAGGCGTTCGCCGCCGGCTACCGCAGCATCGACACCGCGGCCGCCTACGGCAACGAGAAGGGGGTGGGCGAGGCCCTGCGCCGTTCGGGGCTGGAACGCGGCGACATGTTCGTCACCAGCAAGCTCGCCAACCCCGATCAGGGTTACGACTCGACCCTGCGCGCCTTCGACGCCTCACTGGAACGGCTCGGCCTGGAGGTCATCGACCTCTACCTCGTGCACTGGCCGCTGCCCCGGCGCGATCTGTACGTCTCCACCTGGAAGGCGCTGGAACGCCTGTACGCCGAAGGACGCGCACGCGCCATCGGTGTCTGCAACTTCCAGCCCACGCATCTGGAGCGGGTCATGGAGGAGGGCGGGATCGCCCCCATGGTCAACCAGATCGAGATGCATCCCCGACTCGCGCAGAAGGACATGCGCGAGTTCGACGCCGCGCACAACATCGTGACCGAGGCGTGGAGCCCCTTGGGGCAGGGGCGACTCCTGGACGAGGACGTGATCGTCGAGATCGCCGAGGAGCACGAGAAGACCCCGGCACAGGTCATACTGCGCTGGCACATGCAACTCGGCAACGTGGCCATCCCCAAGTCGGTGACCCCGGAGCGCATCCGGACCAACTTCGAGATCTTCGACTTCGAGCTCTCGGACGAGGAGATGGGCCGGATCGACGGACTCGACGAGGGGCACCGCTTCGGGCCCGATCCCGACACCTTCGACGAGTGAGCCGGGACGGCACGGAGGTCAGAGGCTAGCGGAGCTCGCGGAACCTACGGGCGCCGGTGAGCATGGCCTCGGTGCCGTTGCGGCGGGTACGGGCGACGTACACCGCGCCGCCGATGAAGATCGAGAGGAAGATCCCGACCACGACGGTCAGGGCCAGGACGGACAGCACGAAAGAGAACATGCGCTCATCGTAGCCGCACACCTGATGATCCCCCTCCAGGGGCACCGAGGTGAGCGCCCATCGACAGGGAAGGGCCGCTGATGGACCGCACTCCGCATGAGATCGTCAATCCGCTCAGTCTCTCCGACCCCATCGGTTACTCGCACGCGCTCGTGGTCACCCCCGGGCGCACGGTGTACATAGGAGGCCAGACCTCGCGCCGTATGGACGGTGTGCTCACCGGTGACTCCTTGGTCCAACAGTTCGACCAGGCACTGGCCAACATGGTGGAGGCGCTGCGGGCGGCCAAGGCCGAACCGACGCACGTGGTGAGCATGCGCGTGTACACGACCTCCATCGGCGTCTACCGGATCAACCTCAACACCCTGGGGTCGATCTACCGGCGCCATATGGGCCGCTACTACCCGCCGATGTCGGTCGTGGGGGTCACCGAACTGCTGACCTCGGGCGCCCAGGTCGAGCTGGAATGCCTCGCCGTCGTCCCGGACGTCTACATCGAAGAGGCACCGGAGGAGGCGTCACGAGAGTCGGTGGAGGAGGTCGACGCCACCTTCACCGGAGAGGCCTCCGATCGGGATCGGGACTGAGAGACTCCACCGAGGTTCCTTCGTCACGCGGCCGCCGGGACTCCCCGGCGGCCGCGTCGCGTGTGCGACCGGGGTGACCCGAGCGGACCAGCCACACCGCGGCCAGGCACACGCCCGACCCCGCCAGGGTGCCCGCGCTCACCGGATCGCCGAACATCAGCCAGGTCCACAGCATCGTGGTGGGAGGGGTGAGATAGAGCAGCGCCGACACGCGGGCGACGCCGCTGCGCGCCAGGTTGATCCAGTACAGCCCGTAGCCGCCCAGGGTCGACAGCACCACCACCCAGGCCACCGCGCCCCAGAAGCCCGGATCCGCCGGAGGGGCGAGGGTGCCGGTGACCGTCGCCAGGCCGACGAACAGCACCGCGCTCACCGAGCACTGCACCGCCAAGGCCTCGAACAGACCACCGCCGGGCCGGGTCCGCCGTTCCGTCAGGGTGGCGGCGACCAGGGAGAGCATCGCCCCCAGCGGCAACAGGTACGCCCACCAGGGGGCCGCGCCCGCGCCGACCAGGTCGGACCCCACCACCAGGGCCACCCCGCCCAGGCCCACGACCAGCCCCACGGCCTGACGTCGTCGGACCGCTTCGCCCAAGAGGGGCACGGCCAGGGCGGTGGCCACCATCGGTTGCAGGGCCGCGACCAGGGCACTGGTCCCGGCGGAGACCCCGTGCTCGGCGGCGGCCACCACGCCGTACAGGTAGCCGGCCTGGGCGAGTAGCCCCACCGTCCCGTGCAGGGCCAGGTCACGGCGGTCCATTCGAACACCCCGCCACAGGCACCAGGCGACGAGGAGCGCGGCCACGACGAGGAAGCGCCAGGCCAGCAGCGTGGTCGTGGGGGCGTGCCGGGTTCCGAGCTCGGCGCCGACGAAACCCGAGCTCCACATCACCACCAATCCCACGGCCAGAAGAGGGGCGAGCGGGTCGCGGAGGCGGCGCGGAACGCGGCGCGCGGTGTCGATGGGTTCCATGCCGCCGAGGTAAACACACCGGTCGGTATACTCACAATGTAGTCGTCCGTTCCAACGAGGGAGTCGATATGCGCACCACCGAACGGAACCCGCTCACCCCCGCCGCCCGCAGGGTCCTGGCGGTGGCCTCGGAGCTCTTCTACACCCGGGGCATCAACACGGTCGGTATGGAACTGGTGGCCGAGGAGGCCGGGGTCACCAAGAAGACCATCTACGACCGCTTCGGCTCCAAACAGCGTCTCGTGGTGGCCTACCTGCGCGGCCGCGACGAACGCTGGAACGATTTCCTCACCTCACGGGTGGAGGCGCACGAGGACCCCGTGGCCCGGATCCTCGCCACCTTCGACGCGTTGGGGGAGTGGATGGACCGGGAGAACGAACGCGGCTGCGCCATGGTCAACGCCTACGCCGAACTCTCCGACCCCGAGCACCCCGGCCGGACCGTGGCCGAGGAACAGAAGGTCCGTCTCCGCGAGCTGTACCGGGAGCTGGCGGCGGAGACCGGGGCCACCGACCCCGGGGCCCTGGGCGACACCCTCGCCATGCTCCACGAGGGGGCCGTGGTCGGTCGCAACGTCACCGGGATCGCCGACGCCGCGGCCACCGCTCGGAACGCGGCCGGAGCCCTGCTCCGCGCGCACGGCGTGGACGCCTAGGTTCCCGACCTACCGGTAACCCAGGCGGGAGAGTTCGTTACGGGCCACCTCGTGCACGTCGCCGTGGTCGCTCCGGGACAGCCGCTCCCGCCAGGAGCCCACACCCCAGGCCCGTTCGGTCAGCAGCTCGCTGGCCGAGACCCGGGCCCCGGTGAACCTGCGCAGCTCGCCGGCGGCCTTCACCTCTCCGCCGTGCACGTCCTCGTACCGCAGGGTCAGCAGCTGCTCGGGGCCCAGCTCCCGACGCAACCGCGCCGACATGCGTACCGCGCCCCGCCAGCGCATCGCGCACTTGGTCGCGGTCGAGCCGTCCGTGAAGCGCTCCAGGTCGGCCTCCTCGTCCAGGCCGAAGAAGTGGTTGGGGAACTCGTGCTCCAGCTTCATGAAGCTGGGCTTGAGCCAGGCCAGCGATCGCTCGTCCTCCATCATGTCCGCGACGACGTCCCGGCCGTCCCGGATGACCTGGACGAACAGGGCGTCGGGGAAGGCCGCGTGCAGCGCGCTCGCGGAGTAGAGGAGGTCGGGGCTGGCGTCGCCGTAGCGGACGGCCTCGGCGCTGTGCTCGCACGGCTCGGCGGAGGCGTTGGCCGGGATCCGGGCCCCCGGACCCGGACACCTCGGACAGGTCAGGGGGGTCAGATGCCAGGTCTCGGCGTAGGCCTCGCGGAACAGACTCGCCGTTCCGGCGACCTTCTCCGAGGCCAGTGAGGGGCGCCTGGCCACGGCGTAGACGGTGTTGAGCACCCCCGGGGAACCCGCGCCCAGATGGAAACCTGGCGCGCGGGACAGGGCGCGGGCGATCACCGGGACCCCGGAGTGGGGAGCGCCCAGAACGAAGACGGGGCGCTGCACCTTGGTCCCGTTGACCACGAGGATGTAGGACGGCTGCTGCTTCATGATTCCGTCGATTTTCGCACCCTTCGCACCACTCGCGTGCATTGGCCGGTCGTTGTGGTGCCATGCCCCACACGTTCCCCGAGGTTACGGGTATCCGGGAGCATCCGGTTCGCAGCTCGCGGGCGGGCCGTGAGAAGCGGTCCCGACGTCGCTGTAACAATGAGGTATGGCCTCGAAGACCGACGACACCGTGCCCTTCACCGACCCCGAGGGGTTCGAGCACGCCGCCGAACTGTTGGCGTCCGCGCGGCGCATCACCGTCCTGACCGGCGCGGGCGTGTCCACCGACTCCGGCATCCCCGACTACCGAGGGCCCCAGGGGCTGTGGACCACCGACCCGGGCGCGCAGGCGATGTCGGACATCGACAGTTACATGGGCGACATCGACGTCCGTCGCGAGGTCTGGCTGGCCCGCCGCGCCCACCGGGTCTGGGAGGCCGAACCCAACGCCGCCCACCGCGCCCTGGCCGAACTGGCCGGCTCGGGCCGCCTGCACGCCCTCATCACCCAGAACATCGACGGTCTGCACCAGCGCGCCGGGGTCCCCGAGGACGAGGTCATCGAGGTCCACGGCACCATGCTGCGGGTCATGTGCATGTCGTGCGGGCTGCGCACCCCCAGCGCCGTCGTGCTCGACCGACTCGACGACGAGTCCGACCCCCGCTGCGTGTCCTGCGGGGGCATCCAGAAGTCGGACACCATCTCCTTCGGCCAGCGCCTGGACCCCGAGGTCATCGAACGCGCCGCCCGGGCCGCCCGCGAGTGCGACGTCTTCGTCGCCATCGGCACCTCCCTGACCGTCCACCCCGTGGCCGGGCTGTGCGACGTCGCCATGATGGCGCGGGCCCCGCTGGTCATCGTCAACGCCGAGCCCACGCCCTACGACGACTACGCCGGGGCGGTCCTGCACGACCCCATCGGCGAGGTCGTGCCCGCCCTGGTCGCCCGGATCCTCGACCGCTGACCCGGGCGGACAGGCCCCTCAGGGACCGGCCGACCCGAACGGCGATTCCGGAAGAGACGGATACCGGAAGGGCACGGAGGGATCGGAGTCCGGAACGGAGGGACGCCGGAACTCGGCGTCATCGGCGTCCTCACCGAGGAAGGTGAGGATCTCGTGACGCAGCCGGGCGAAGGACTCACCGATCTCGGGTGAGGGGAACGCGGACCTCGACAAGGCGCGCACCGTCCGTTGCGTCAGGGAGACCAGCTCGCTCCTGCACCTCATGTCCGCGTGGGAGGGCCAGGACCGCAGATCCTCGTAGGCCTGCCGTAGGACGGTGAGGGTGGCGTTGTCCACCACGCGCCGTTTCTCGACACTCGGGTCCAGTACGACCTGTTCCCGAACCTTCTCCTTGAGCAGGCGCCGATAACAGGAGAGCCGTTCGTCGACCTGTTCCTCAGTGAGGGTGTCGAGGGGCTCCAACCGGAGCCTGAGGATGTCGTGGGCCAGGATCCAGGACCTCTCCCCGTCCTCGTCCCGGTCCACGTACCAGGTGCCCAGATCGTCGGAGACGTGCCTCAGGTACGGGGAGAGGATCAGGGCCAGCCGGGAGGCGGTGCCGTTGGCGCGCAGCGCGGTCGACCGCAACAGCCGCGCCGCCACCGTGCCGGTGGGGATCTCGACCTCGTAGGGGTTCTCGATCCCGGGGGCGGCGTCGACGTCGCCGCGGAGCTCGAAGCCGGTGCACTCGCCCAGGTTGACCGGCCCGCCCCGCTCCCGGTCGAGCACCGTCACGGGGTTCTCGTTCTCCCAGAAGCCCAGATGGCGTACGCGCGCCGTGTCCAGGATGCCGAACCATTGCGAGGTGGGCAGCGAACGCCAGAGCGACACGGTCCTCCGCCAGGCGTGCCAGGGGTCGGTGGATTCGGGATAGAGCTCCCGGAACGGGATCGGTTCCTCCGCGAGCAGGATCGCCAGGGTGAGCAGATTGGCCGTGTAGCAGGCCTCCCTCGTGGACAGGGACAGCCGTTGGGGTTCGTAGTCGAGGAAGGATCGGTTGGGCGCGGGGAAAGGTGCCTCACGGAAGAGGTCCAAGAGCAGCTCGCGCAGGTCGTGGCCGAGTTCGGGGTCCTCGGACACACGAAGCTCCAGCCGCTCCTCCAGGAAGGAGACCACCTTGTCCCGCCCCGCGAAGGCGGCGAAGGAGGACAGGGCGTAGAGCTCGCCGTCGTCCAGCGGGGCGGACCTGCCCCGGCGGCGTGAGGCGTGCCGACGGTCCTCGGCCAGCTCCTCCAGAGCGGTGATGACCATGCGCGCCACCAGGTACTCGCCGAAGGTGGCGTGCAGGAACTCGAAGGCGCTGCTCGTCCCGTCCGCGGTGCGGGCACGGTCTTCGTGCACGAAGAAGAACCGGCCCAGCACCTGGTGGGCGGGGGCGATCTCCCCGTGCAGGTCGGTGTGCTCGGGGCGTTCGGCGGCCTCGGGCATCAGCACGGCCAGGTCCCGGTCCAGCTCCTCGGCGCGCACGCTCTGCCGACCCCGGGCGAACATGGCCATCGCGACGACCTCCAGCCGGCGCAGCTCGTCCTCCACGGCCTGCTCCCGGGCCCGGCCACCGAGCCGGGAGTGGTGCTTGGTCACCTCGCGGGAGGCGAACATCCGCAGCAGGCGTTCGTACAGCTCCCCGTGGGAGATGTGCTCCGAGGCCCGGAGCAAGGCGTTGTCGTGGGCGTCGTAGATCAACAGCATCAGCAGGAGCAGCGGCTGTTCGGCCAGATCGCGATAGCGCAGCACCGTTCCGGCTTCGAGGGGGCTCAGACCGCGTTCGGCGAAGGCCGCCTCGTTGGTCCGGTTCCACAGGTCGAGCATCCGCTCGACCTGGGCCTCGTCGAAGGGCTCCAGCCGAATCACCTTGGTACCCGCGGGGAAGCGGGTCCGGCCGGCCACCAGGGTGCGGCTGGTGACGATGACGACCACCGGCTGACCGAGGGCCTCCTGCTGTTGCTGGAACTCCTGCACCCGCTCCAGGTAGTCGGAGCGGTCCACCCCGGAGGCCTGGAGGAGCTCGTCGAACCCGTCCAGGATGATCACCGGCAGCGCCCCGTCGGCGTCGTCGGCCAGATCCCGCCAGGAGACGGAGGTGTGCAGATCGGCGCGCAGCCCCTCCTCGATCTGGACGTGCAGGGGGGCGTTGGGGCCGACCGAGCGCAACTCCACCCGGATCGGCAGGAAGTCCTCCTGCGGGAGCTGCGCGGCGAGCATCTCGGTGAACTTGGACTTGCCCGCCCCCGGATGCCCCAGGATGACCAGGGGGGACTCGGTGGAACGAGGATGGGTGATGAGGGCGGCCACCAGGGACTGGAGATCGTCCTGGACGGGCCAGACCCGCCACCAGTCGTCGTGTGCGAGGGCGCCCTCCCCATCGGCAATGGCGAGCCGCCCCCGCGGTGGGATGTAGGCCTCCCGGAGCGAGGGCAGACGCAGCCCCGGTGGGGCGTCGTCCGAGCGCAGGACGGGCCGCTCCAGGACCGCCTGGTAGGCGGCGGAGAGCTCTCGACGTCGACGGGGAACCGAACGCTCCGAACCGATCCGGGCCAGTTGTGCGTGCAGGTCGGACAGGCCGGTACCGATCTCTCGACGGGTCCGCGCGTGCTCGTCCCTGGACAGCCACATCCCGAACTCGGGGATCTCGGCGCCCAAGCGGAGCAGGTTCTCCTCGAACCGTTCGGACATTCGCTGTTCCAACGGCCCGGCCAGCTTCACCATCAGTGCACGACTCTCGGTGATGCCGTGGCGTTCGGCGATCTCGAGACCGCAGACGAACCTGATGAAGGCGTCAAAGGAAGCGGGGCGAAGAGCTCGCCGGCCGATGCTCGTTCGATGCTCTGGTCGCATAAGGGGAGATACGGGGACAGTGCTGGAAACCGAGATCAGATGCCGGTCCAGCAGTGTGTACTGCTCCTCGGCGGTGATCTTCAGGTCGTCCAGGCCGAAGGGCATCCCGACTTCCTCGAAGGCCTCCGCCGCGGCCTCGAAGAAGGAGATGATCACCAGGACCTGGTAGGCCGCCTCGATCTTCTCGGTGCGGGAGAGCCGACTCTCCCCCTTGAGCTTGCCGCGCATCCCCTCCAACGCCTTGCGGCCCTTGCCGACCAGGGCACCGCGGAGCCCGAACAGGTCGGGCACGCCCACCAGGCCCAGGCCTCCGTCGGCGACCTTCTCGGCCAGGTCCAGGACCTCGGAGTCGTTCTCTCCGAGGATGCGCAGCGCGTCTTCGTAGCGGAGTCGCTTGGCCATGACGGGGCCTTTCCGGGTTCGGGGGGTGGAACGCGGCGGACCCGGTACCGGGGGAGGTACCGAGTCCGTGGGCTGGTCGGGGTTCGAGGGTGGGGCCGAAGAGGCCCCTTGAGGATGAGAGTGCCTAGGGGAGCTGCCAGTTCACCGGTGCGGCGCCCTGTTCGACCAACAGCTCGTTGGTCCTGCTGAACGGCCGGGAGCCGAAGAAGCCGTTACGGGCCGAGAGCGGGCTCGGGTGGGCCGACTCCACGCACGGGACACCGGGCATCATCGGACGCAGGTTGCGGGCGTCGCGTCCCCACAGGATCGCCACGAGCGGCCCGCCGCGCTCGGCCAACGCCCGGATGGCCTGCTCGGTGATGGCCTCCCAGCCCTTGCCCCGGTGCGAACCGGCCTTGCCGGGGGCGACGGTCAGGACCCTGTTGAGCAGCAGCACGCCCTGCTCGGTCCAGGGGGTGAGGTCGCCGTTGGAGGGCATCGTGGTGCCCAGGTCCTCGCCCATCTCCTTGTAGATGTTGCGCAGGCTCGCGGGCAGACGCACGTCCGGGGCCACCGAGAAGCTCAGCCCGACCGCGTTGCCGGGGGTGGGGTAGGGGTCCTGCCCCATGATGAGCACGCGCACCTGGTCGAAGGGCTGCTGGAAGGCGCGCAGGACGTTGTCGCCCGCGGGCAGATAGGTGCGTCCTTCGGCGACCTCCTGGCGGAGGAAGTCGCCCATAGCGGCGATCTGTGGGGCGACCGGCTCCAACGCCTTCGCCCAGCCGCTGTCCATGATCTCAGTGAGGTCCCGTGTTGCCATGGCCAGAACATTAGTACCAGGCGACGACAACGGCGTCCCCTTCGGACGATCGGGGATCCCCGTGGGGAGGCCGTTTCCGGCGGTGCGTCCCCGTCGGAAGGGTCTGGCTACCGGCCGCGGACCGCCCTCACCTGGGCGGACGCGGACGGTCGGGGTCAGGGGTCCATGTGCGAGCGCCAGCGTTCCAGATGGGAACGGATGCCCTGTGTGCTGGACGCCTCCTCGCCGTGCAGCCTGATGTGATCGGCGAGCAGCGCCTCGTAGTGCCGGACGGCCTCCTGCGGGCGCCCACTGTGGCCCAGGTAGGCGGCCTGGTAGTGCCGGGCCCGCAGGGTGACCGCGGCGTCCGCCCCGCGCAGCCGGGTCAGATCGGGGACCAGTGCGGACAGCAGCTCCACGGCGCGGGCCGGATCCCCGGACTCGCCGACCTCGAATCCCAGGTACAGGCGGGTGGTCAGCACCTTGGTGGAATCGGGGCCGCCGACGACGATCAGGTCCGGCACGAGTTCCCCGTGGGTGCGCGCCGCCAGAGCGTGGTCGCCGGCGCGGCCCGCGTTGGTCGCCAGGTAGTAGCGGGCGGCCAGGGTCTCGGGATGGCGCGGTCCGTACACCCGGTTCAGGTCGGTCAACAGGGTGCTGAAACCGGCGACCGCGCGCGAGTGGTCGCCGCTCTTGCCCGTCGCGTAGGCCTCGCGACGCCGGGCGCGCAGAGTGTCCGGATGATCGGGCCCGAAGGAGGCGCGCAACAGCGGCAACAACGTACGCAGCTCCTCCGCGGCGGCCCGGTACTCGCCCGCGTCGGCGCGTTCCCGTGCGGCCTCCACCAGCTCCATGAGCCGGATCGGGTGGGCGTCGGTGTTCCGATCCTTGGCGTCCTCCTGGGTGTAGGGGAGCGTCGGCGTCAGCCGGGGCACCGGGGCGGTCGGCGTGGGCCGGTGCGGAAGATAGGGGGACAAGCGGTCGCGGACCTCCTCGGCACTGGAGGGGCGGTCCTCGGGCCGTTTGGCCAACATCTGCGCGACCAGCTCGGACAGCGAGGTCGGGATCTCCGGACGCAGCGCCGCCGCCGGCCTCGGAACGTCGTGCAGGTGCATGCGCAGCACCTTCAACGGCCGATCTCCCCGGAACGGGGGTTCGCCGGTCAACAGCTGGTACAGGATGGCGCCCAGGGAGTACAGGTCGCCGGCGTGGTCGACCCGGCCGCCCCGGACCTGCTCAGGGGACATGTACAGCGGAGTGCCGATCACCTGGCCGGTCCGGGTGATGCGGTCGTTCTGGTTGGCCGCGGTGAGGGCGGCGATCCCGAAGTCCAGGATCTTCAGGGTGTCCTCGCCGAGCTCCTCCTCCACCACCATGAGGTTCCCCGGCTTGACGTCCCTGTGCACGATCCCCGAGGCGTGCGCGGCGCCCAGGCCGGAGGCGGCCTGGGAGACCAGGGCGGCGGCCCGGCCCAGGGGCAGCGGTCCGTTCTCCTTGATCACCGCCGAGAGCGGCCGGCCCTGGACCAGCTCCATCACGGCGAACACCACGTCCCCGCCGTCGGGGTCGTGGCCGAAGTCGTGCAGGATCACCACGTTGGGATGGCCGGCCAGGCGGGCGGTCAGCCTGGCCTCGCGCCGGAACCGGGCCGTGATCTCGGTCGATCCCACCCGCGCCGGTCGGATCAGTTTGACCGCCACGGGACGGTCCAACAGTTCGTCCACCGCGCGCCAGACCTGGCCCATGCCGCCCGCGCCGAGCTTGGACAGCAGGCGGTAGCGACCGCCCAGGACCCTTTCCTCCGGCACGCGTGCCCCCTGTGGTCGGACCAGCCCCGACCGTTATCGGGGCCGGGGAGTACGGGGCGTAAGCGTACAGCGGCCGGCGTTAGTGTGTTCTCTGCGCCCGTCGGCGCCCGTGACCCCGCAAACCCCCTTGTGGAATCGAGTGTCAGAGTCGTGAGCCCGAGTCTCTACGTTGGCCCGGATACCCAACCGGACAAGTACCGCCTGGTCAGGTCGGTGGGACGTGGTGGTGAGGCCACGCTCTACCTGGCCGAGGTCACGCTGGCCGGGCAGACCGAACCCGTGGTGGTGAAGGCGCTCCACCCCGACCTCACCGCGGACGACGAGAAGTTCGCCGACCTCAGCGCCCGCTGGGCCGAACAGGCCGAACTGCTGCGCTTCATCAACCGCCTGGGCGTGGTCGGGGTACGGGAGCACTTCGAAGGAGCGCCCGAGCACCCGGCCGACGGCGCGGCCGAGCTGAACGACCGGGCCCTGTACCTGGTGATGAACTACGTCGAGGGCCTGGACCTGCGGGACTGGCGGGCGGAGAACCCGGTCGAGGGGGTCGCCGGGCAGCGTCGGGTCCTGCGGTTCCTGGAGCAGGTCGCCCAGGTCCTGGACCTGCTGCACTCGGGACGGGCCACCCCGTCCAAGCGGGTGGTGGTCCACGGCGACCTGTCGCCGGGCAACATCATGGTCAGCGAGGAGGGCCAGGCCACCCTGGTGGACTTCGGCCTGAGCCGGATCGCGGCCCGGCACATGACCGCGCGCCCCTGGTTCACCCCGGGCTACGCCGCCCCGGAGATCTTCACCGGCGAGTACTCCGCCGCCACCGACCGCTACGCCTTCGGCGCGATCGCCTACTTCGCCCTGACGGGTGAGGATCCGCCGCCCGCCCCCGAACAGTTGCGTGAACGGTTCGGTGCCCTGCCGCTGCTCGCCGAGGCGGAGGAGGGGCAGCGGGAGCTCGTCATGAGCATGTTCTCCATCGAGCCCTCGGAACGCCCCGAATCCTCGGCGTGGGTCAGGATCCTGCGCTCCCTGGCCACCTCGGCGCCTTGGACGGGTCCGGTCGCCGATCCGGGTGCCGCTCCGGAGCCCGGGGAGGACGGTCTCGACGACGACGCCCTTCCCGAGCCGGGAGAGGCCCTCGCGGCGGCCGCGGTGTTCCCGGGCGGGAGCACATCCGTCGACACCCCCGAGGGGGCGCAGCCCAGGGGACCGCGCTTCTCCGGCCCCGCGCCGACCGACACCGGCGCCCAGGACGTGGCCGCGGCCGGACCGGAGGTGGACGACGCACCGGGTGGGGCCGCTCCCGGGACGGGCGAGGACGCCTCCGACGCGGAGGAGCCGATGTCCAAACGCCCGGTCGGCGGGATGCGCGGCAGGCCCGTGCAGGAGCCTCGGCCCCCGGCTCCGCGCCCCCTCCCCGAACCCGGCCCCTCCTCGGAGGCCCCGGTGCCGACCCCCGCCACCCCGCCCATGGGCGTCTCCTCAGCCTCCAGGCAGGGGCCGCCGCCCTCCCGTCCGCCGAGGTCGGGGCCGCCCGCAGGAGCGAGGGCGGGGTACGGGCCCCCGTCTGGGCCGCAGAACCCCCCGCCCGGCGGTCCGGTCCCGGGTCCTTCCGGCCCCTGGTCGAGGGCGACGGGCCCCGGCTCCTACCGGAACACCCCGGCTCACGGCGCCCCCGGTCACAGCGCTCCGGTCCACAGCGGACCCGTCCAGGGCGGTGCTCCCCAGGGGTACAACGGTTCCGGCCCGGTGCCGCCCCGGCCCGAGCCGGCGGCGGAGAAGCCCAAGCGCAGGTCGCGCAAGCCCATGATGATCGGTCTGGCGATCTTCGCCGTCGTGTTCATGATCGTCGGAGGCGGTGGCACCTACCTGTTCATCGACCGCGTCCTGCCCCTGTTCTCCGACGAAGGCGGACGGACGGTCGAGGCGGACGCGCGGGAGGAGCCCTCGGAGAGCCCCGAGAACGAGGCGCAGGCGCAGCCCGATCCTTCTGAGAAGCCCGAGAAGGAACCCTCGGACGAGCCCGAGAGCGGGTCCTCCGGGGCTCCGAGCGGCGGCGAGACCCTGCTCACCCAGATGGAGGCCGTCGACCAGTCGAACAACGACTACTGGCGGCCCGAGACCGGACGCGCCGACATCGACGGTCAGGCCTACAACCGTGCTCTGATCTCCGGGTTCTGCAAGACCTACGACTCCCGGTGCTCGGGGTGGATGGACTACAACCTCGGCCGGGACTGGAACACCTTCACCGCCACCATCGGCGTGGAGGACAACTCCAGCTCCTCGGCGACGACCACGTTCCTCGTGCTCGTCGACGGAGAGCAGAAGGTCACCGAGACGCTGCGCCTGGGCGAGGTGAAGGAGATCGAGGTCTCCGTCGAGAACGCCCTGCGCCTGCGGGTCGAGGTCGAGAGCGACGGCACGGGGGTCTACCCGGTCTGGGCCGACCCCGTCCTCACCAAGGACTGATCGGAGCCCCTCCGAGGAGCGGCGATGGGCCCGCCCGGACCCGTGACGTCCGGGCGGGCCCGCTCCGTTCTCGCGGCGCCGCTACTCGGCGCGCCAGCCGCCCTGCCGGTCGGCCAGGTTGAGGGCCGTGGTCACCAGGGGCACGTGGCTGAAGGCCTGGGGGAAGTTGCCGACCTGGCGGCCGTCGCGCGGGTCCCACTCCTCGGCGAGCAGCCCGACGTCGTTGCGCAGGGAGAGCAGCCGGTCGAACAGCTCCCGTGCCTCCTCTTGACGACCGATGGACAGCAGCGCGTTGGCCATCCAGAAACTGCACGCCAGGAAGGCGCCCTCGTCGCCGGGCAGCTGGTCGGCGGAGTGCTCCAGGTCGGTACGGTAGCGCAGCACGAAACCGTCCACCATCAGGTCCTTGCGCACCGCCTCGATGGTGCCGATGACGCGGGGGTCGTCGTAGGGCAGGAAACCGACCTCGGGGATGAGCAGCAGGGCGGCGTCCAGTTCCTTGCTGCCGTAGTACTGGGTGAAGGTGTTGCGCTGCGGATCGTAGCCGTATTCGCACACCTCGGCGTGGATGGTGTCGCGCAGGGCCCGCCACCGTTCGACGGGGCCCTCCTTGCCGAATTCCTCGATGCTGCGGACGGCGCGGTCGGCGGCGACCCAGGCCATCACCTTGGAGTGCACGAAGTGCTGCCGGGGGCCGCGGACCTCCCACAGACCCTCGTCGGGTTCGTCCCAGCACCACTCCAGGTAGTTCACGAGGGAACGTTGCAGCCCCCACAGGTAGTCGCCGCCCCGGATGCCCGAGCGTCGGGCCAGGTGCAGGACGTCCATGACCTCGCCGTACACGTCCAGTTGGTACTGGCCCACGGCGGCGTTGCCGATGCGGACGGGGGAGGAGCCCTCGTATCCGGGCAGCCAGTCGGCCTCCCATTCGGTGAGCCTGCGCTCTCCCCGGATCCCGTACATGATCTGCATCAGTTGGGGTTCACCGGCCACCGCGCGGACCAGCCACTCGCGCCAGGCCTGGGCCTCCTCCTGGTAGCCGGAGCGGATCAGCGCCTCCAGGGTGATGGTGGCGTCGCGCAGCCAGCAGTAGCGGTAGTCCCAGTTGCGGACACCGCCGATCTCCTCGGGCAGGGAGGTCGTGGGCGCGGCGACGATCCCGCCGGTGGGCTGGTAGGTGAGGGCCTTGAGGGTGATGAGGGAACGCACGACCGCCTCACGGTAGGGGCCGTCGTAGGTGCACTGGTCGACCCAGCGTTCCCAGAAGCGTTCGGTGCGGGAGAGCGCCTTCTCCGCGTCCAGGTGGTCGGACTCCTCCACTTGGGAGGGGTGCCAGGTCATTACGAAGGGGACGCGCTGCCCCTCGGTCACGGTGAAGGTGGTGTCGTGGGTGAGGTTGTGGCCCTGGAGGTGGACGGGGCTGCTCAACCAGATGGAGTCGGGGCCGGCGATGGCGACCAGTTCGCTCCCGGAGCGGTGCACCCACGGGACCACGTGCCCGTAGTCGAAACGGATGCGCAGGGTGGTGTTCATCCGCACCGTGCCGCGCAGCCCCTCCACGATCCGCACCACGTGCGGCATGCTGCCGCGGGGCGGCATGAAGTCGATGACCCGCACCGAGCCGGTGTCGGTGTCCCACTCCTGCTCCAGGACCAGGGTCTGACCTCGGTAGCGACGTCTGTCGGCGGGGGCGTCGGTGCCGTCCGGGCGCAGGGTCCAGCAGCCGTTCTGCTCATCGCCGAGCAGGGCCGCGAAGCAGGCGGCGGAGTCGAAGTCGGGCAGGCAGGCCCAGTCGATGGAACCGTCACGGCCGACCAGCGCCGCCGTCTGCATGTCGCCGATCATTGCGTAGTCTTCGATTCGGCCGGGCACGCGGCTCACCCCCATCGCGTCGTCATCCTCGTGCGGTGGGCGTGTTCACACGGGCGGGACAGGGGGTCCGCTTCTTCGCGGACCAACGCGCGCACGCCCGCACACGCCCCATCGGGGTGTCGTCACCCGACCCACGACCGGGTCGGGGCGCCGTTCGGGTCACCACGTCCCCCCGGACCGTCCGTCGGTCGCCTTCATCCGGTTATGTGCCCAGATGGAGGCCACCGTAAAGAACGGTCTCCGGAGAGTGCCCGGTATGCCCCTCGCCGTCGACCGCGGTCCCATCTTCCACAATCGGTGCGGACATGGCCACCCTTGCGTGCACGTGCATCTGAAAGCTCGTAGGGGTATGGGATGAAATGGTGGGCTTTGGTCGGGGAGAATTCGTGCAGCGATGGCGGAGAGGGCCGGGATCGTGTCCGATTCCGGCCCTTCCATGTCAGGCCTTCGAGTCCGTCTGGGTCGGCGGAACCCTCGGGGTCGCCTCGGCCATACGCATCATCGGGAGGAAGATCTGGGCCAGCGGGCCGATGGCGATCATGAACACGAGGGTCCCCAGGCCCACCGTGCCGCCCATCAGGAAGCCCAACAGCGCGACGGTCACCTCGATGATGGTCCGGGCCAGCCGGATGGAGAGTCCGAGCGAGGCCAGACCGGTCATCAGCCCGTCACGCGGACCCGGGCCGAGCCCCACCCCGATGTAGCAGCCGGTGGCGATCGCGCACACCAGGACGCCCGAGATCAGCAACAGGATCTGCAACGGCAGGAAGTCCGTGGTGGGGATCAGCCACAGGGACAGGTCCACCGACACGCCGATCACGATCACGTTGCTCAACGTGCCCAGGCCGGGCTTCTGTCGCAGCGGGATCCACAGCAGCATGATCAGCGCACCGATGATCACGCTCCAGGTGCCGATCGACAGGCCGGTCTGGTTGGACAGGCCCTGGCTCAGCACGTCCCAGGGCATCGCGCCCAGGTCGGATCGGATCAGCAGTGCACCACTGAGGCCGTACAGGTACAGACCGAGGTAGAGCTGGGCCAGTCGACGCAGACGGGGCCGTGGCAGGACCGGTGTGATCATGACCCTGTCGACCAGGGCACGGACCGAAGACCGGGACGGTGCGGACACTGCCGTCCTCTCTTTCCGTTCTCTCGTGAAAGGCGGGGTTCGTGTGCGGCAGGATTCATCGGGTCATTGGGCGATGATCCATTGGGGGAGCCACATCGGTATCGTGGCCGAGTTGGCGCCGTGATTGAAGAGCCAATCCGGTCAACTGGCACTAGGTCGTGTTTTTTGGATCATTCCTCCCACGCCGTTGCCCGCCACCACCCTCAACGGTCGCGCTGGCGCGCGCGGTGTTTGACACGGTGCCGGGCTTCCTCTCGCGGCGCCGCCCATTCGAAGCAAACACCGACGAGGACAGCCGAACCCGGGCGGGCCCCCGCTGTGCGACACTGCGGAGCCCGCGTAGCAGGGCACAGTAGGGGCGGCTTCGCTCGTCGTCCGGCGAGAGATCGCCCGGCGGCCGCTCGCCACGGATCGGCTCCGCCGATGCCGGGCGAAAGCATCCAAAGAACACTCCCCAACCCGACCTTCTGAAGTGGATCTTCATGGTGAGGCAGCGCAGTGACGGCCCCGGAACCGGTGGCGGGACCCGGCGGATCAACGGGCGTCTGCTCGCCCGTCTCATCGGCGAGGCGCCGGTGGAACGCCCGTACTACCTGGCGATCGCCCGCGCGGTCAGCGGTCTGGTCCTGGACGGCCGGGTGCCGACGCACACCCGGCTGCCGGCCGAACGCGACCTGGCCGCGGCGCTGGGGGTGAGCAGGAACACCGTCACGGCGGCCTACGCCTGGCTGCGGGACAACAGCTTCCTGGACAGCCGGCAGGGGGCGGGCAGCTGGACGGTCCTGCCCGACACCAGTACCCCGGACCCCGCTCCGTTCGCGCTGGCCGCGGAACAGATCGACCTGGGGTTGGCCGCCCCGCCCGCGATCGACGGACTGCGCGAGGCCTCCTTCCACGCCTCCGAACAGCTCGCCGCGCACGTGGGGGGCCTGGGCTACTACCCCTACGGACTGCCCGAACTACGGCACGCCATCGCCCGACGCTACGTCGAACGCGGGCTGCCCACGACCCCGGAACAGATCCTCGTCACCAACGGCGCCCAACAGGGCATCAGCCTGGTCATGGAACTGCTGCTCCAGCCGGGCGACGAGGTGCTCGTGGAATCCCCCACCTACCCCAACGCCCCGGACGCGGCCCGCCGCAGGGGAGGACGGATCCGCACCACCGGGGTCACCCCCCAGGGCTGGGACATGGAGTACATGGTGGACTCCTTCCGCCAATGGAAACCCCAACTGGCGTACGTGGTCGCCGACTTCCACAACCCCACCGGCGCGCTCATGGACGACGACGAGCGCCGTGTTCTGGTCCGTGAGGCCCGCCGGGCCGGTGCGCACCTGGTGGTCGACGAGTCGGTGGCGGAGCTGGCGATCGACTCGGGCGACCTGCCCGCCCCGGTGGCGGCCCACGACACCGACGGTCGGGTGCTGACCGTCGGGTCGGTGGCCAAACTACTGTGGGGCGGTCTCCGGGTCGGCTGGGTGCGCGCCACACCGCCGATGGTCACCCGGCTCATGCAGGTACGCCAGCGCATGGACCTGTCCGGTTCGGTGCACGACCAGCTCACCGCCACCCACCTGTTGGCGGACATGCTGCGGATCCGGGCCGAACGCAGCCGCCAGCTACGACGGAACCGCGACGCGCTCCTGGCCGCCCTGCGCGAGCGTCTGCCCGACTGGCGCCCCAGTGTCCCCGGGGGAGGGCTGGTGCTGTGGGCGGCCCTGCCCCAGCCGGTGGCGACCTCCCTGTCGGCGACCGCGGTCCGGCACGGGGTCCATCCGGCGGCCGGGCCGGTGTTCGGGGTGGACGGGACCCTGGAGCGTTACCTGCGCCTGGCCTACACCCGTCCACCGGACGTCCTGGAGGACGCCGTGGAACGGCTGGCCGTGGCCTACTCCGAGACCCTGTCCCACCCGACCCAGCCACGCGGTCACCTGTACGTGTGACCCGGGCCGGTACCGGACCTCGACACGGACGACCTCGGTGAGGGTCTCCCTTCCCGAGGTTCGGGCCACCGGGTCATCGGCGCCGATCACCCTCCAGGTCGGACCGTGCGCGATCCAGGTCTCGCGGTGTGTCCACGTCGAACCCCCGGCCTCTTGTGGAGAACGCCACGTGGGCGGGGGCGAGGGGGCCGAGCAGTCCGTACAGCGAACGCCCCGAGTAGACGCTCAGGGCCGCCGCCAGAGGGCCGGTACGCCAGACGCCGGTGAGCCACTGTTCCCGTCCGGCCTCGTCCACCAGGACGGCGCCCGCGCTCTTCGGGGAGCCATCGAGAGCCTCGCCCAAGGCGACGAGATGGTCCGGGGTCAGATAGGGCAGATCCGCCGCGAGCAGGACCACGCGGGGGGCCTCGATCCGGGCGAACCCGGTGCGCAGAGCGGGCACCGGTCCCGCCCCGGGAGGATCCTCACGGACGTAGCGTGCGCGTGGCCGTTCCCGTTCGGGACCGACCACGACCACGCCGGCCGTCGGGGCGTGGGCGCGCACGGTGGACACGACGTGTTCCAGCAGGGAGCGCCCGGCGACGGTCAGCCCGGGTTTGTCCACCCCGCCCATACGGCTCGCCGCTCCGCCGGCCAGGACCACCGCGTCACATCGTTCGTTCACGCCCCCAGGATGCCGGACGTCCCCGGGCTCCGGAACGACCCTCGTCGGCGACGCCCCCTCACACGGCGAAGCGGTGGGCGAAACGGGTCACCTCGGCCAGCACCTCGTCCCGGTTCGTCTCGTTGAACACCTCGTGCCGAGCGCCGGGGAAGATCCGCGCGGTGAGGTCCTCTCCGGCGACGGCCTCGATGCCCGTCTTGGTGTCGGCGATCGGGACCAGCGCGTCCGCGTGTCCGTGCACCCACAGCAGGGGCAGGGATCCCAGGGAGCCCGCGGCGTTACCGCGCTCCAGTTCGGTGAGCATGGCCCGGACCGTGGTCCGCTTGAAGGGACCGTGCCAGACGAGCGGATCGTCGACGTAGGCCCGACCCACCTCGGGGTCGCGGGAGAGCGTGGTGGTGTCGATGGGGGCGTCGGGGATCTCCTCGGCCGCAGCGAGCTCCTCCAGGGTGCTCCAACGGCCCAGGACCGGGCCGGACAGGACCAGGGCGTGCACCTGATCGGGGTGGGTCTGCGCGTAGCGGGTGGCGATCAGGCCTCCCATCGAATGGCCGATCATCACCAGGGGCAGGGTCCTGTAGGCGGTGCGTGCCTGGGTGACCACGCGGTGCACGTCCTCGACCACACCGGCGTAGTCGTCGATCAGCACCCGCTCGCCGGAGGAACGCCCGTGGCCGCGGTGATCGGCCCCGTACACCACGGCGCCCGCCGCGCACAGGTCCTCGGCCACCCGCTCGTAACGACCGAGGTGCTCGCCGTAGCCGTGGACCAGGACCGCCATCCATGTGGGCTCGCCCCCGGACGGGGCCCACGCCCGTGCCGCCAGCCGCCCCGAACCGTCCGGACCGCCCGCCAGGGCCCACTCACGTGCGCTGATCACCGTGTCCCGCCTCCTCATCGCCATGTCCGTCTGCGACGATCGGATGATCGTCACCGCTCCTAGAGCATGGGGGACGGTGCGGCGATGTGTCATCTTTCGAGGGGCGAGGGCGGGGCCGTTACGGTGCGTGTCCGGAATCGCCCATGACACAACGTTCGGGCAACGATCCGAGGCGTGTTCTTGGGGCGAAGGTCCAGAGGCGGGCGCGATTCCTCGTGGTCACCGACGAAATGGTGCAAAAGGTGTGATCTAGGCTACTCATAGTGAAAGTGCATCTTTTACGCTTACGAGTGGGTATCCCTCGAGCGGGTGCAATTTTGGCGTAACACCCGCTCGGCAATTCAGACTGGAGAGGGGTGACGCCCGTGCTGTCCGACTCCTACGGACGCGTGGCGACGGACCTGCGGGTCTCGCTCACCGACCGCTGCAACCTCAGGTGCACCTACTGCATGCCGCCGGAGGGGCTGGAGTGGTTGCCCAAACCGGAATTGCTCACCGACGACGAACTCCTGCGCCTGATCCGTGTGGGGGTCACCCGCCTGGGAATCGACGAGGTCCGCTTCACCGGAGGAGAACCGCTGCTCCGGCGCGGACTGCCCGGCATCATCGCCGGGACCACCGCCCTGTCCCCCCGCCCCCGCACCGCTCTGACCACCAACGGCATCGGACTCGCCCGGACCGCCCCCGCCCTGGCCGAGGCCGGGCTGGACCGGGTCAACGTCTCCCTCGACACCCTCGACCCCGTCGTGTTCGAGAAACTCGCCCGACGCCGCCGACTCGACGACGTCCTGGAGGGGCTGTCCGCCGCCTCCGAAGGGGGACTGACCCCGGTCAAGGTCAACGCCGTCCTCATGCGCGACGTCAACGATCACGAGGCCGCCGACCTCCTGCGCTACTGCGTCGAACGCGGCTACGAACTGCGGTTCATCGAACAGATGCCGCTGGACGCCCAGCACGGGTGGCGCCGCGACACGATGATCACCGCCGACGAGATCCTCCGACGGCTGGAGGCCGACTTCGACCTCCGACCGGCCGACGGTGAGGCCCGGGGCAGCGCGCCGGCCGAACTCTTCCACGTCCGAGGACTCACCTTCCCCGACGGCAGGGAGGCCACCGTCGGGGTCATCGGTTCGGTGACCCGCCCCTTCTGCGGGGCCTGTGACCGTGTCCGCCTGACCGCCGACGGCCAGATCCGCAACTGCCTCTTCGCGCGCGAGGAGTCCGACCTGCGCACGCCCCTGCGCGAGGGAGCCACCGACGACGAGATCGCCGAACGCTGGACGGCCGCCGTCGCCGGCAAGCTGCCCGGGCACGGGATCGACGACCCGGGGTTCCTTCAGCCGGCACGCCCGATGTCCGCCATCGGCGGTTGATCCGCGCCGAAAACGGGTTGCCTCCCCTCCACGGGACCTGACTTGATGTTCCCGGGACGCGCACGGCGTCCCGGGGCCCGACAGGAAAGGGAGGTGGCCCCATGCCTCACACCGAAGTTCCCGGAGAGCGCGTACCGATCCGCATGTGGGCCGACCCGGACACGGTCGAGCCCGCCGCCATGGAGCAGCTGCGCAACGTCACCCGCATGCCCTGGACCCACGGGCTCGCGGTGATGCCCGACGTCCACTACGGCAAGGGCGCCACCGTCGGTTCGGTCATCGCGATGCGCGACGCGGTCAGCCCGGCCGCGGTCGGGGTCGACATCGGCTGCGGGATGACGGCGGTGCGCACCGACCTGACCGCCGAACGCCTGCCGGACGATCTGGGGCGCCTGCGGTCCGCCCTGGAGGCGACGATCCCGGTCGGGTTCCACTTCCACGACGAGGCGATCGACCCCGCCACGGTGCCGGGACTGCGCAGCGGGGACTGGGACGGGTTCTGGCGGGGCTTCGACGACCTCGCCGAGGCCGTCCACCCGCGTCGTGAAAGGGCCCTGCGCCAGATGGGGACCCTGGGCGGAGGCAACCACTTCCTCGAAGTGTGTCTGGACGACGACGGCATGGTCTGGCTCGTCCTGCACTCGGGATCGCGCAACATCGGCAAGGAGCTGGCCGAGCACCACATCGGGCGGGCCCGCGACCTGCCGCACAACCGGGATCTGCCCGACCGCGACCTGGCGGTGTTCCTGTCCGGGACCCCGGAGATGGACGCCTACCGGCGTGATCTGTTCTGGGCCCAGGACTACGCCCGCCGTAACCGCGACGTCATGATGGGGCTGGCCTGCCGGACCCTGGAGCGGGAGGTGCCGGGGACCGGCTTCGGGCAGTGGATCTCCTGCCACCACAACTACGTCGCGGAGGAGCGTTACGACGGGGTGGACGTGCTCGTCACCCGTAAGGGCGCCATCCGCGCGGGAAGCGGCGAGTACGGCATCATCCCCGGGAGCATGGCGACGGGAACGTACGTGGTCAAGGGCCTGGGCAACCCGGAGTCGTTCAACTCCGCCTCCCACGGGGCCGGACGCCGTATGAGCCGGAACAAGGCCCGCAAGACCTTCACCCGGGAGGACCTGGTCGAACAGACCAGGGGAGTGGAGTGCCGCAAGGACCTGGGCGTCGTGGACGAGATCCCCGCCGCCTACAAGGACCTGGAATCGGTCATCGAGGCCCAGACCGACCTCGTCCAGGTGGTCGCCCACCTGCGGCAGGTCGTCTGCGTCAAGGGCTGAGGAACGGTCGGAACCGGACCGACGAGGGGCTCGGTCGGTGATGAGGTGATCACGGGCGTGGGCTTCCACCCGGGGCCTCGCGACGGACTCAGCCCTCGAAGCGGTCCATCGGCACGGTCTCACGGAGGAAGCCGCGCATCTCCAGGAAGCCGGCGAGGTAGGCGCGGTGCTCGTCGCAGGCCACCCAGACCTTGCGTCGGTCCGGGGTGTGCAGGCGGGGGTTGTTCCACACCAATGCCCAGGTGGCGGCCTCGCGGCAGCCCTTACGAGAACAGTGCGCGTCCGGTGCGGTATTACCCAAAGTCGATCCCCGGATGACGAAGTGGATTTCGTGGTCAAACCACGACCACGGGCGGGTATTCGCTCCGACCGGGTGTGGACAAAAGACGACGCCGGGTGGTTACGGGGGCAAACCACCCGGCGTCGCGCACGATGTTCCGACGGGGGCTCGAAACATCGTCTCGCGCTTCGACGGGGGACCGAAGCGCTAGGTCCCAATGTACACCGGAGCCCCCCGGGGTACGTCAAGAGTCAGTTACGACGTTGTCTCGGGACAGTCCCATCGGGTGGGTCCTAAGTCCCAGGTCAGGACTTATCCGACAGGTCTCGGCGCCTTTCACGGTGCCTGTCGGGCATGAAGAGTGGGCCTCGTGGTCAATCACGTCCCAACCGGGGCCAAAGTCCTCAGAAATTCTCGGCAAAGGGCTTCGACCCGTTCCGAGGAAAGGCGCTTCCGATAAATCGGCGTCGCTGTGGGGGCACGTGTGGCGAACGGGGTTTGAGGGGACGGAGGGGAACGGGGGGACCGTGCTCGCGCGGTCCGTACGAGCGACTACGCAGGGGGCGTCCATGAGCGACCACACCTATCGCGTCACGGAGATCGTCGGCACCTCGCCCGACGGTGTCGACCAGGCCGTTCGCAACGGCATCCAACGGGCCTCGGCCACGTTGCGCGGACTCGACTGGTTCGAGGTCACCCAGATCCGCGGCCACATCGAGAACGACGGGGTCGCCCATTTCCAGGTGGGGCTCAAGGTCGGCTTCCGCCTGGAGGACTGAGTCGACGGGCGTTCCTCGGTCGAGGCCACGCCGACCACGAACGACCCCGGAACGACGCGGGGCCCGGACCGTTCGGTCCGGGCCCCGCGCGCTTGCGGGAGGACGGGGGCTCAACCCTCTTCGGGGTCGGGGCCGCGCAGCACGTCCGCGTGCACGTGGTCCAGATGACGCAGGATCTCGTTGTCCGGGTCCGCGTCGTAGTGGCGCCACCCCATGGACGGGTAGCGGGTGCTCCAGATCTTGTCGTCGAAGATGATCACGTCGATCTGGTAGTTCGGCGCGTGCGCGATCAGCCAGTGGGCCAGCAGCCACCCCTCCCGGCGGTTCTCCTCGTTCACGGGACGGTAGAAGATGTCGAGCGCGCGCCCCTCGTAGTGCGCCGATTTCTCCCCGTGCCCGGTGTCGTAGCCGCCGGCGACGTAGCCGCCGATGCTGCTGTCGGCGAAGACCTCCTCGATACCCTCCTTGAGGGTGGTGGCGCGCGGGGTCAGCCCGGAGGGCTCCTCCTCCTCGAACTCCACCTCCTCGCCGGGGTAGCGGCAGGTCATGGAGGGTCCCGCGTCGTCCTTCGGCCCTTCGACCAGGGCCGTCATGACCTCGTCGGGGATGTCCTCGATGTCGGGGGCCTCGATGGGCGCGGCGTCCCCCTGAGCGATCACGGCCGCCGCGGTGCTCGCCCGTCGTGCCTGGTCGCGGTCGAGGGGGACCCGTTCTCCGTCGACCCAGACCGAACAACTCGGCCCCCACGGCCGGGAGAAGGAGGTCCGCCCCTCGTTCTCCCGCCACCACTGGAAGGCCAGGACCGCGATCACGGCCAGCACGAGCAGGAACGCGGCGGACATGATCGCCCTGCGTCTTCGAAGGTCCTCGGGGGGTACGGCGGCTCTGTGCGTCATGGACTCCTGCCCTCTCACGCCGGACGGACGGCCTTCTTCGCCGTCGGGGTCCCGGGCGCACGTGACTTGCGTTTCTCGAGAGATACTTCGCTTATGGGACGCAAGAGGTCGTTTGCTCATTCCCGACAGTGACCGGGATCAAATCCAGGGGTGGTGTCGCCCGCAGTCGCCCGGAGGGGTTCACAGCACCGACCACAGGACGAACGCCCCGCCCAGAAGCAGGGTCAGCGCCCAGATCCGGTCCATCGTCACGCCCTTCCAGCGCAGGGCGTGCACGCCCAGGAAGTCGTAGGCGATCAGGGCGGCCACGGCGGCCGCCGCGAACATCGCCAGCGTGTGCACCCCGGTCGCCGCCAGACCGAGCAGCGTGGCGTCCCACAGGCTCCACACGCCTTCGACCGGTTCCGTGGCCGCGGCGGGCTCCACCGCGGTCTCCGCGGCGGGGGAGGGGGCGCCATGCCCGGCGTGTCCACCCTCCACGTGCGAATGCGAGAGCCGGCCGGCCAGCACCGGCATCAGCATCAGACCGGCGCCGTGGGCCGAGGCCATGAGGAAGGACCAGGCGCAGAGCTGCCACAACGGAAGCCGGAGGGCGCTCTTGTGGACGTGCCGTCGCGACAGCAGCATCACCAGCCCCACCAGAACGATCAGTGACCCACCGATCACGGGGAAGAGCACCGACGCGGTCGCCGAACCGGTCACGGTGATCGCGACCGCGGCCACCGCGACGCTGCCGGCGTGCCCCAGGGCGATCGCGGGCAGCGCGCGCAGAACCTGGGCACGCCCGCCCTCCTGGAGACCGCGTCCGACGGCCAGAAGCCAACCCATCCCTGGATGGAGTCCGTGAAAGGCACCGAGAGCGATGAGGGTCCACAACTGCGCGGAGGTCACCGCGCCAGGGTCACACGAGGGCGCGCCGGAGACAACGGTCGGTGATCGAATGGCCGCTTTCGGTCAGGCCGCGGTTCCGGGGCGGTGTGGTCCCGGGGCGACCCGGCCCCGGGACCGTGCCCACGTCAGGGGCAGAGCATGTCCAGGTCGGTGGCCTCGGAGCCGACCTGACGGCCCGGATCGGCGGGGGAGGGCTCGTCCAGGCCGGTGTAGTCCTGCCACTCGGTCCGGTCGCTCTCGGTCGTCTCCTCGGCGCCGGCCTCGGCGGTGGTGTCCTCCACCAGATCGGACTCACCGGTGGGAGAGTCCGAGGGCTCGCCCGAGGGGGCGTCGACGGGAGCGCGTCCCGTGATGGCCTCCTGCACCAGCGCCTTCACCTCGTCCCAGTCGGGGTTGGCGGTGTTGACCTGGGGCGGGGAGAGCTGGAGGGCGCTCATCCGGCCCTCGTCGGTGACCAGGTCGGCCAGCTCGATGAAGGCGGGCACCTTGGTCTGCGGAATGTCGGTGCTCAGCGTCCTCTTGGTGGCGCCCGCGAGCCGTCGATAGCCGGTGAGGATGGTGGTCGGCTCCACCTGTTCGGCGACGTACTTGATCAGGCACCCCTGACGGCCCATCCGCCCGTAGTCGTCGGTGCCGATCCGGGAACGTCCGTACCAGAGGGCCTCGTGACCGTCCAGGCGACGCAGGCCCGGCTCCAGCACCCCGCCGTGCACCCCGTACGGGATGGGCTCGGTGATCCGCACCTGGATCCCGCCGACCGCGTCGATGAGATCGCGGAACCCCATCATGTCGACCATCGCGTAGTACTCGATGTCCAGACCGAGGTTGTACCCGATCACCTTCTTCAGGGTGTCGGCGGACGGGTCCGGGACACGGGGATCGATCGCCAGTTCCTCGGGCTCCTCCGCGACCGTCTGATAGACGTCGTTGAGCAGCAGATCGAACCCGTAGGGCTCGGGGTAGCGCTCGGCGAGGGCACTGCCCTCGGGGAAGCGGGCGTTCTCCAGGTTGCGCGGCAGCCCCACCAGCAGTGTGTCACCGGAGGCGGTGTCCACGCTCGCGACCATCATCGAGTCGGTGCGCACGCCGTAGCGATTGTCGCCCGAATCGGCGCCGAGCAGGAGGACGTTGACCCGCTCCGCCCCGTTCCACGGGTCGGCCGCGTCGTGCGGCAGGCCGTCCTCCCCGAAGCCGCCGAACACAGCGCCCAGGGTCTCGTAGGCGGTGTAGCCGGCGTGCAGGGCCCAGGCGGAGGGCGCGGCGATGGTCAGACACAACAGGAGAACGGTGACGCCGCCGAGCAGGCGGTGACCGATGCCGGGCCCCTCGGGCCGTGTGATGGACCACGAGTGCACGATGATGCTCAGCCACAGGATCGCGACCACGAAGACCGCGATCATCGCGCCCAGCAGCCAACGGTCCTGCACGGCCAACGCGGCCACCACGGTCACGGCGTCGGATCCGTGTGTGCTGAGCCAGACCACCGCGGCGATCAAGGCGACGATCCCGAGAAGGTAGGCGCCCAGGATCAGGCCCCCCGCCCTCCGGCGCCCCATGCGCAGGTGGGCCGATCCGGGGAAGGGGACCGAAAGGGCGGTCCACAGCAGAGCCCGCCCCGTGCCGAGACGTTCGTTCGGGCGCTTCGGCGCCTCCTCGTCCCGCTGCTCGTCCTCCGCTGCCACCAGCGTTTCCTCTCACGCAGTGGGACGGCCCGACCGAGCCGTCCCGTCCTGGTCCTGTCCCCTTACAACGATCCCCGGCGGTGTCCAACATTCGGGGCACGCCACACCCGGGTTACGCGTCAGTGAACGATCCCATGCTCGCCGATCACATGTGCCGGGCGGTGGGGACGTCCGAGGACCATGGTCCCGGAGGCCCCGGGGGCCGTCGCCCGGGTGGGTGAGTTCAGTGTGTCGCTTTGCCGGGGTTGTGTGTGCGGCGGCCACCTCATAAGGGATGTTCTATACAAGTCTGTTATGTGGTCGAGAGGTGCTCGTTGAGGCATTGGATGGCGCTATCGGGCCGCTCAAAGGGGTGAATCAGCCGATTTCTTTCGCGATCGGTAGTGAAACGAGCTCCACAACTGCGATGATCTGCCCGGAGGAGGGGGCGCCGTCCGGGGGAATGGACGGCGACATGGGAACGAAAGGCAGGCATCGTGCTCGATGCGGTTGACGCGGCGCTCATGCGCGTGTTGCAGGGGGACGGCAGGGCGACCTTCCAGGCCTTGGCGGACGGGGTCGGTCTGTCCAGGACCGCGGTGCGCGCCAGAGTGCGCCAACTCGTGCAGTCGGGGGCGATCAGGATCGTCGGCGTACTGCACGCCGGGGTCGTGGGCATGGAGGTCCTCGGCCACGTGTCCTTCAGGGTCGGCGGACCGGTCGAACCGGTCCTGGAGGTCCTGGGGGAACGGGAGGCCGTGACCTTCGCGGCCCAGGCGGCCGGGCGCTTCCCGGCCGTGGCCCAGGTACGGGTGGCCGACGACGCGGCGCTGACCAAGGAACTGGCCCACCTGCGCTCGCTACCGGGGGTGGAGGGCGCGGAGGTCTTCCGGGCCAACGCCGTCTACAAGGACGCCCACAGCAGTGTGCGCGAACTGGGCGACATCGAATTGGACGCGCTGGACTGGCGCCTGGTCCGTAGATTGCTCAAGGACGGACGGGCCTCCTACGCCGACCTGGCACGCCAGGTCGGGTTGTCACAGGCCGCCGCCCGTTCGAGGGTGGTGCGCCTGCTCGACTCGGGGGTGGTGCACGTGACCGCCCTGGTGGAGCCCTCCGCGGTGGGGGCCAACGAACAGCTCGGCTTCGGGCTGTGCTGCCGGGGGGACGCCGACGCGCTCGGCGCCGCCCTGGCCAACATGTCCAGGGTGTCCTTCCTGGCCAGCGGGTTCGGACGCTACGACGTGATCGGTTCGATCACCGCCCCCGACCGTTGCCGACTGGTCGAGGCCCTGGAGGCCGTGCGCGGCACCGTCGGGGTCGGGAACGTGGAGACCTGGGAGTACCTGCGGGTGCGCAAGGAACGACGGGGAGGGGATCGACCGGAGGGGTGGGGGCCGCTGTGAGGCGGGTCCCACCCCCGGGGCCGGGGCCGGGGGCGGTGGTCGCCGACCCCCGGCGTGCCCCATGATGGGCCCATGGTGACAGGCGGCCCGGCTGTGCCGGACAGGACAGGGACACTGCGACTGCGCGGGCGGACGTTCGCGGGACATCGGTACGCGGTGATGGGCGTGATCAACAGGACCCCCGACTCCTTCTACGACCGGGGCGCCACCTACGCCCTGGACGCCGCCCTGGCCTCCGCCGACCACGCCGTGGCCGCCGGCGTCGACATCATCGACGTCGGCGGGGTCAAGGCGGGCTACGGCTCCTACGTGGGGGTGGACGAGGAGATCCGCCGCACGGTGCCGTTCGTGCGCGAGTTGCGGGACCGCCACCCCGAGGTGGTGATCTCCGTCGACACCTGGCGGGCCGAGGTCGGTCGTGCCTGCGCGGAAGCGGGCGCCGACATGATCAACGACACCTGGGCCGGCGCCGATCCGGATCTGGCCCGGGTGGCCGCCGAGTACGGCACCGGTCTGGTGTGCAGTCACAGCGGAGGCCTGGCCCCGCGCACCGACCCCCACCGGGTCCGCTACGACGACGTGGTCGCCGACGTGGTGGCGGGCGTGTGCGCCCTGGCCGAACGGGCGATCTCGCTGGGGGTGCGTCCGGACCGGGTGATGATCGACCCCACCCACGACTTCGGCAAGAACACCTACCACTCGCTGGAGCTCACCCGACGGCTGAGGGAGCTGGCGGACACGGGGCTGCCGGTGTTGGTGGCGGTCTCCAACAAGGACTTCGTGGGGGAGACCCTCGGCGCGGGGCTGACCGAACGCGGCGACGGCACGCTCGCCACCCTCGTGGTCTCGGCGCGTGAGGGGGCCCGTGTCTTCCGGGTCCACGACGTGGTGGCGGCGCGCACCGCGTTGGACGTGGTCGCGGCGGTCGGCTGAGGTCGTTCCCGGGCCCTCGTGGTCATGGCGGGGAGGGCGAGAGCGGGCACGGTGGAGCACCGGGCACGTGGATCGCCCGTCTCCAGGGCCAATGTGTAACCGGGGGTAGCATTTTTACGTGTTTCGGGCTCGCACCGCTTGCGTCACGCTTAAGTTACCCATGAGTATGGAGGGGGTCGGTCCGAATCGACCGCACCGGGCGCGGGTGTAATGGAGGCTGACGTGGCGCTTGCGAAGACGTTGACGGCTGTGGGAACCGTGGCCCTGGCCCGATGCGGCGGCCGTCCCTTCGGGACCCACCTCTTCTCCGTCTGGCCGGGCGCCGCCTTCGCCGCGACCGCCTTCCCGGTCCGCTGCGCACCGGGGGACAACCTCGCCCTCCACGTGGCGGTGGCCCAGGCGCCCCCGGGATCCGCCCTGGTCGTGGACGTGGCGGGGGAGGCCGAGTACGGCTACGTCGACGAGATCCTCGCCGTGGCCGCGCGCACCCGAGGGGTCGCCGGGATCGTCCTGGACGGATGTGTCCGCGACGTCACCGCCATCGCCCACTGCGGCCTTCCCGTCTTCGGAGCCGGTGTCTCGGTCCGTGAGGTCGGACACGACGCGGGCGGGGCCATCGGACGACAGATCAGCATGAACGCCACCGGGCCCGCGCCCCTCCCGGTCAGACGGGGCGATTGGATCGTGGCCGACGACGACGGGGTGGTCTGTCTTCCCCGCGGTCAGGTGAGCACGATCATCGCCGAGACGATGAGCAGCATCACCCGGGAACGGGAGATCATCGACGCGGTCTGCGCGGGGGAGAGCACCCTCGACCTGCTCGGACTCGATCCCTCCCGGGTCACCGGCTGGGAGGGCGGCGAGCACACGAACGATCCCGCCCCCAGGGGACGGCCCCGGCAGTTGAACCCGCGTCGGGGCGACCGCGGCGGTGAGGGCCATCCCTCGCCCCGGTCGCGTCGAGGATCGTGTTCGACGGTGACCGACGTCTACGGCGGGGACTGAACCCGCCCCGGGCCGGGACGAGGCCGCCCTCGGGCCCGACCGGGACCCGAGGGCGAGACGCTCCACGAAAGGCGTGCCCTACTCCTCGGCGAGGGAGAGCAGTTCGTCTATGTAACAGGTGGCCTCGCGGGCGGCACGGGCCGGATCGGCCTCGCGGATGGCCTCGCTCAGACCACTGTGGTCGACACCCTCACCGTCGGAGGAGGGACGTTCGGTCGACCCCTCGTCCTGCCCGTACGCGGTGTGCGCGATGCTCGCGTAGACCACCTGGGCGATGTCGTCGTACAGTTCGATGAGCAACGAGTTGTGCGTGGCGTTGACCACCGCCCGGTGGAAGGTGAAGTCCGCCTCCACGAACGCGCCCATGTCGTGGGCGCGCCAGGCCTCCTCGCGCAGGGCCATGGCGCGGTCGATGTCGGCCAGGTCCTCGTCGCTGTGCCGTAGGGCGGCCAGGCGCGCGGCCTCCACCTCGAGGGCGCGTCGGACCTCCAGGTTCTCCCGAAGACGGGAGCGCTCCAACCGACGGCGCAGGGCGCCGCCGAGCTCGCTGGAGGCGCGCACGAAGGTCCCCGCGCCCTGCCGGATCTCCAACAGGCCCGCGTGGGCCAGGGCCCGGACGGCCTCCCGGACGGTGTTGCGGCCGACTTCGAGTTGCTCGGACAGTTCCGACTCGGTGGGGATGCGATCGCCCACGCCCCACTCACCCGAGTCGATCTGTGCTCGTAACTGGCTGATGACCTGGTCGACGAGACCGGTCCGGCGTGTCGAGGCGAGGGGCACGCTGATACCTCCTAGGGGCGGGTCGCCGGATGATAGGGCCAGCGCCCAGGGGATGGGTTAGGGCGGAGCTTAGACCAGTTGGGCGCGGGAATCGGCACTCGAGGGCAATGCGTTATCCTCATGAAGTACATAGGGTCATCCTACGAATTTGTGAGTCGCCTTCTATGAGCGCAGCCCCTACTCCCGCGTCACCTGCTCAGGACGCCTCCTCGACCGGCACCACCACCCCCTCGGCGACACCTCGGGTGGCCCTTCTGCTGATCGCCCTCGCGATCGCCTTGACCTCTCTCAACCTGCGCACCGCCATCACCAGTGTCGGCCCCCTCCTCGACGAGGTCACCCAGGGGCTGGGCATGAGCGCGGTGGGCGCCGGCATCCTCACGACCCTGCCCGTCCTGTGCTTCGCCGCCTTCGGCGGGGTCACCCCGACGCTCGGCCGTCGACTCGGATCGCACCACCTGCTGGTCTACGCGCTGGCCGCGGTCACCCTCGGACTGACCGCCCGCGCCTTCGCCCCCGACACCTGGACGTTCCTGGCCCTGAGCGTGATCGCCCTGGCCGGCGGCGCGGTCGGCAACGTGATCCTGCCCGTCCTGGTCAAGCAGCACTTCCCCCACCGTGTCGGTCTGATGACCACCGTCTACACCACCGGCCTGGCCACGGGGACCGCCATCGCCGCCGCCTCCACCGTCCCCCTGGAACAGAGCACCGGCGAGTGGCGCTTCGCCCTGGGCGCCTACGCGCTCTTCGGGCTGGTCGCCCTCCTGCCCTGGCTCCTGGTACTGCGGCACGAGCCCTCGGTCGGCGGCGGTGGCGTCACGATGGGCGTACGCCAGGTGCTGTCCACCGGGCTCGGTAGACAGGGCGTGCTGTTCTTCGGTACCCAGTCCTCGATCGCCTACATCATGTTCGGCTGGTACGCCCAGATGCTGCGCGACCAGGGGATGGACGCCCAGTCCGCGGGTGTGATGCTGGCCTACCTCACGATCCTGGGCATCCCCATGTCCCTGGTGCTGCCCTCGCTCATCGTGCGGGTACGCGACCAGCGCCCCTTCGTCGTCATGTTCGCCCTGGCCTACACCATCGGGATCTGCGGACTCCTGTTCTCCCCGGTGGCGGGCACCTGGGTGTGGACGACCTTCATCGGTTTCGCCCTGGGCACCTTCGTCCTGGCGCTGACCATCTTCACCGTGCGCACCCGTACGGCCGAGGGCACCGCCGCGATGTCCGCCACCAGCCAGAGCCTCGGCTACCTGCTGGGCGGCGCCGGCCCCTTCCTGTTCGGGCTCCTGCACGACCTCACCGACGGCTGGTACGCCCCGCTGTTCCTGGTGCTGACCCTCGTGGCGATCAACCTCGTCACCGGGCTGCTCGTAGGACGTCCCCAGTACCTGGAGGACGCCATCGAGAAGAAGGCGGAGCGGGCTCGGGCCTAGAACGGCCCCCGAGTCTGCGGGTCGGGCGTTCCGAGCACGATCAGAACGGCAGCCAGTCGATCCGTCCGATCAGGTACACCGCACCGACGAACGCGACGATGTCGATGACCGTGTGCGCCACGACCAGCGGCATCACGCGGCCGTAACGCAGGTAGAACCAGCCGAACACCAGCCCCATCACCAGGTTGCCGAAGAACATCCCCACGCCCTGGTACAGGTGGTAGAAGGCGCGCAGCACCGACGAGGCGAGCACCGCCTTCCACGGACTCCACCCCATCTGTGCCAGTCGCTGCAACAGATAGCCGACCACGATGACCTCCTCCAGGACCCCGTTCTTGAGGGCCTGGAGGATCAGGACGAGGGTGTCCCACCAGTTGCCGTCCAACGTGCTCGGGACGATGGTGCGGGTCAGACCGAGCTGCCAGGACACCAGGTAGACGACCAGCCCGCCACAGCCGATCAGCGCGGCCAGGACCAGCCCGCTCCAGGTGTCGAACCAGGGTCTGCGGACGTCGAAGCCGATCGTTCGGGCCGACTCCCCGGTGCGGTGCAGCAGGTACACGACCAGGGCCACGGGGGCCAGCGCGAAGACGACCGAGTACAGCTGGAAGGACAGGTCGAGCCAGGGGCGCCCCTCGGCGCGGGACCGGATCAGACTGGCGGTCTGGTCGGCCATCGACTCGGGGGCGGTCAGCACGCCCACGAAGGAGATGACCGCGGAGACGGCGGCCGCCCCCAACGAGAGGGCGAGTACGCACAGGATCTCCCAGCGCAGCAGGGAGCGATCGGGGAGAAGGTCGCGGACCTCGATCGTGGAAACGGGCCCCGGCGAAGAGGGGCGCGGGGCGCCCGGGCTCCGGGAGGGCGTGGGCTCGTTCGGATCCGGGTGGGTTCTGTCGGTCACGTGTCGAATGTACGTCTTCCCCACGGACTCCGGACACGGCGGACACGGGGCCTTGAGGAGGAGGAACGGGCGGGACGGCGCCCTTGAGGCGGCGCCCCGCCCGTTCGGGACTCCTGCGGAGGAGGGTTACTCGTCGCCCTCGTCACCGGGCGCTTCGAGGCCGTCGTCCAGGCCCTCGTCGAGACCGTCCTCGCCCTCGAGTTCGACGCCCGGGTCGTCGACGGCGGTGTCCTCACAGGCGGCGACACCGAACACGGCCACGGCCGCGATCGCGCCTCCGGCCAGGACCCGGCGGGTGGTGGTGAGCATCTCCTTGCTGATGTCCTCGAGCTTCACAGTGACTCCATGTGATCGGGGATGTGTGCTGCGGGTCGGCCTCACGGAACGCCTGTGGACCGGCTCATGGGGCTCCCGGAGAACGGGAGGAGCCGGGGCGTTATTGTTCTGTGACCCACGCGCGAACCACTGTATTGATGTTTCCTTGGTGTGAACAGGGGTCTCTGTTATCGCTTCTGGCCGAATTCGGACAGGAAATCCCGTTTAGTCATTGCGGGTATCGGGGAGGTCGGGCTCTTTGGAAAAAGCACGAGGCGGGAAAGTGGCGTCCCTATGTCTTCCTGTGGTCGCCTATGGAAAATGTATTGATCCATGTATTGCGACGCTTTCAAGGGCGTGAAAAGGCCGCCGGCCATGCGCGTGTGTGACACGGACCGCGCATGGCCGACGGCCAGGGGGTGGAGGCCGACCCGCCCCGCCCCAGCCACGAAAGCGGGGAGGGACGGCCTCCGGGGAACGAAGAGCCAGAGTCAGTGAGCCGCTGAGAACTGGTCTTCTTCGGTGGAGCCGGTGAGAGCCGTGGTGCTGGCCTCAGGGGAAATGGTCGTGCTGATGGCGTCGAAGTAGCCGGTGCCGACCTCGCGCTGGTGGCGGGTGGCGGTGTAGCCCTCGGCCTCCGCCGCGAACTCGGCCTCCTGGAGCTCGACGTACGAGGTCATCCCGTTCTTGGCGTAGCCCTTGGCCAGGTTGAACATCGAGTAGTTCAACGAGTGGAAGCCCGCCAGGGTGATGAACTGGAACTTGTAGCCCATGTGGCCCAGTTCGCGCTGGAACTTCGCGATGGTGGAGTCGTCCAGGTGACGCTTCCAGTTGAAGGACGGCGAGCAGTTGTAGGCCAGCATCTGGTCCGGGTACTCGGCCTTGATGCGCTCGGCGAAGTTGCGGGCGACCTCCAGGTCCGGCGTCGCGGTCTCCATCCAGAGCAGGTCCGAGTGGGGCGCGTAGGCCAGACCGCGGGCGACACAGGCGTCGACGCCGTTGCGGAAGCGGTAGAAGCCCTCGGCGGTGCGCTCGCCCGTGATGTAGGGGCGGTCGCGCTCGTCGATGTCACTGGTGATCAGGGTCGCGGCCTGGGCGTCGGTCCGCGCGATGACCAGCGAGGGCACCCCGGCGACGTCCGCCGCCAGACGGGCGGAGTTCAGGGTCTTGACGTGCTGCCCGGTCGGGATGAGGACCTTGCCGCCCAGGTGACCGCACTTCTTCTCGGAGGCGAGCTGGTCCTCCCAGTGCACACCGGCGGCGCCGGAGGCGATCATGCCCTTCATCAGCTCGTAGGCGTTGAGGACGCCGCCGAAGCCGGCCTCAGCGTCCGCCACGATCGGAGCGAGCCACTCGGGGGCGGTGTCGTCGCCCTCGGCCCAGGTGATCTGGTCGGCGCGCAGAAGGGCGTTGTTGATCCGGCGGACCACGGCCGGGACCGAGTTGGCCGGGTAGAGGCTCTGGTCCGGGTAGGTGCTGCCGGAGAGGTTCGCGTCGGCCGCGACCTGCCACCCCGAGAGGTAGATGGCCTTGAGGCCGGCGCGGACCTGCTGGACCGCCTGGTTGCCGGTCAGGGCGCCGAGGCTGTTGACGTAGTCCTCGGTGTGGAGCAGGTCCCACAGGCGCTCGGCACCGCGCCGGGCCAGGGTGTGCTCCTCGGTGACCGAACCGCGCAGCTTGACCACGTCGTCGGCGGAGTAGGTCCGCTCGATCCCCGCCCAGCGGGGGTTGGTCTCCCAGTCACGCTGGAGCGCGGCGCTGGCTTCCTGACGACGAGCGCTGGTGCTCATGTTCGTTCCCGCCTTACGTGTAGTCCCCAAGGTGTTCGCACCGGTCGAGGGAGATCCTGACCAGGGCCAGGGGGTGAGCCCTGGGCGGTAAGTTCCCCGCCGGTAACTATGATTCTTGGGGAAGATCCAAGACTTTTCCACTGGAAATCGTGTGAAGAACGCTGAATCTTTCCGTATCATGAAGCCATGGCGTACTTTGGTGCTGAAGAAATACCGTCTTTGACGGGTGACCTAGATCTCGTCACCTTTGGTCAGAGGCTTCGTCATCTGCGTCGAGCGCGCGGGATGACCCTCTCCGACCTGGGAGAACGCGTGGGGCGGGCGCCCTCCCAGCTCTCCCTCCTGGAGAACGGGAAACGCGAGCCCAAGCTCTCCCTCCTCACCTCCCTGGCGACGGTCCTGGGGGTCTCGGTCGAGGAACTTCTGTCCAAGCAGCCACCGAGCCGCCGGGCCCAGCTGGAGATCTCCGTCGAAGAGGCCCAGCGCGACCCGCTCTACCAAGAGCTCGACCTGCCGCACCTGAAGGTCGGCAAGCGGGTCCCCAACGACGTCCTCGAACACATCGTCGGTCTCTACGAGGAACTCAAGCGGCGCAACGCCAAACCCACGGCCACACCGGAGGAGGCCCGCCGGGCCAACGCCGACCTGCGACGCCAGATGCGCGAACGCGGCAACTACTTCGAACACATAGAGAGCGCGGCCGCCGAGACCCTCCGGGCGGTCAACTACAGCGCGGGACCCCTCTCCCAGGGGCAGATCCTCGCGATCGCCACCCACCACGGCTTCTCCCTGAAGTACGTGCAGGACCTTCCCCGCTCCGTCCGCTCGCTCACCGACCACGTCAACCGGCGCATCTACCTCAAGCGCGAGACCAGCCTGGGCATGCACAGCCCGCGCACGATCCTCCTCCAGACCCTGGGACACGTGATCCTGGGACACAATCGCCCCGAGGACTTCGGCGACTTCCTGCGTCAGCGGGTGGAGGCCAACTACTTCGCCGCGGCCGTGCTCATCCCCGAGACCACCGCCGTCACCTATCTCCAGGAGGCCAAGAAGGCCCGCGACCTGTCCGTGGAGGACCTGCGCGACGTCTACTCCGTCTCCTACGAGATGGCCGCCCACCGGTTCACCAACCTGGCCCACCGTCACCTGGACCTGGTCTGCCACTTCATCCGAAACGACGAGACCGGCATCATCTACAAGGCCTACGAGAACGACGGCCTCGTCTTCCCCACGGACGACACCGGCGCCATCGAAGGACAGCGCATGTGCCGCCAATGGTCGGGACGCCAGGTCTTCCAGTCACCCGACCGGTACTCGATCTACTACCAGTACACCGACAAACCCAACGGCACCCACTGGTGCGTGGCCCACGTCGACCCCAGCCGCGAACGCAACTTCGCCATCACCCTGGGGGTGCCCTACAAGGAGTCGCGCTGGTTCCGCGGTCGGGAGACCACCAACCGCACCAAGTCCAACTGCCCCAGCGGCGAGTGCTGCGTGCGTCCGCCCGCGGAACTCGCCGGCAAGTGGGAGGGCAACGTGTGGCCCTCGGCCCGCGCCCACTCGCACGTGCTGTCGGCGCTGCCCTCCGGGTCCTTCCCCGGTGTGGACGAGCACGACGTCTACACCTTCCTGGAACGACACGGCGCGGACTGAGGACACGCGAAGGGGTCGGCGCCGTACGGGCGCCGACCCCTTCAAGCCTCTGTGAACCGCGGAAACCTCAGCGGATCGGCAGGCCGGTGATGGTGCGGCCGATGATGAGCTTCTGGATCTCGCTGGCGCCCTCGAAGATCGTGAAGATCGTGGCGTCGCGGTGCCACCGCTCGACGGGGTATTCCCTGGTGTAGCCATTCCCGCCCAGGATGCGCAGGGCGTTCTGGGTGACGAAGGTGGCCGTCTCGGACGCGTAGAGCTTGCTCATGGAGCCCTCCGCGTTCGTGAAGTCCTTGCCGTTGCGGGCCATCCACGCCGCGCGCCAGACCAGCAGCCGGGCCGCGTCGATCCGGGTGGCCATGTCCGCGAGCAGGAACGCCACCCCCTGGTTGTCGCCGATCGGCCTGCCGAACTGCTCCCGCTGCTTGGCGTAGTCGCGGGCGTACTCGTAGGCGGCGCGGGCGCAACCGACGGCCATGACACCGACGCTCGGGCGTGAGGCCTCGAAGGTCTTCATCGCGGCCTGACCCTTGGAACGCTTGCCCTCTCGGGCCCGGGCCAGCCGCTCGTCGAGCTTCTCCTTGCCGCCCAGCAGGCAGGAACCGGGGATCCGCACGTCGTCCAGGACGACCTCGGCGGTGTGCGAGGCGCGGATGCCGTGCTTCTGGAACTTCTGTCCCTGGGACAGGCCCGGGGTGTTGGGCGGCACGATGAAGGAGGCCTGACCGCGCGAGCCCAGCTCGGGCTCGACCGAGGCGACGATCACGTGCACGTTGGCGATGCCGCCGTTGGTCGCCCAGGTCTTGACTCCGTTGAGGACCCACTCGTCCTTGGCCTGGTCGTAGACGGCGCGGGTCTTGATGGCCGAGACGTCGGAACCGGCGTTGGGCTCGGAGGAGCAGAAGGCGCCGAGCTTGACGTCCTCGGGGCTGCCGAACATCTGCGGGACCCACTCGAAGAGCTGGTCCTGGGTGCCGTTGGAGGCGACCGCCACGGCGGCCAGCCCGGTGCCGGTGATGGACAGGGCGATCCCAGGGTCGCCCCAGTAGAGCTCCTCGAAGGCGACGGGGATGCCCAGGCCGGTGGGCTCCAACCACTGGTTGGCGAAGAAGTCCAGGGAGTACAGGCCGATCTTGGCGGCCTCCTCGATGATCGGCCAGGGGGTCTCCTCGCGCTCGTCCCATTCGGCGGCGGCGGGGCGGATGACGTCGGCGGCGAACCCGTGGGCCCAGTCCCGGACGTCGCGGACGTCTTCGCTCGGTTCCAGGCTGAAGGCGGGGGCGGTGGCCTCACTCATACGCGTACATCCTTCGTTGGATCCTCCGGGGGAGGAGGGGCGATCTATATGTGTTACCAACGGTAACACGAGGGGGTTTCGTGCCGATGACGAGTGGTCGAACCATGGGCGCACGGCACCCGATCCGGGGAGGACCCGCATACCGTGGCATGGACGGGGACGCCTGAGGCGTCCTGAGAGGGGAACCCCCGAACGCCCGCGAACCGTTCCGCCACCACACGTGGTCCGAGAACGCGCACGCGCCCGTACCGCCGGCGAGCCGATCGGCCGGTCCGGGCGCGCCCGGACGGGAAAAGAACATGGAGACACCCGTCGGCCCCGTACTCCTGCCCGAAACGGCCCACCCCCGCACGACCGAACCCGAAAGGGCCCTCATCGGAAACGCCCACCGCGAGCATCCACTGGAGTCAGCCATGCCCCGCCCCCTGCTCTTCCTCGACGTCGACGGTCCCCTCAACCCCTTCCGGGCCGAACACGCCGACCTTCCGGACTCCTACGTCGCCCACCCGATGCGTCCGACCGGCTGGGAGCCGCCCGCCCGCCCCTTGCGGGTACGGCTGAACCCGCACCACGGTGAGGCACTGCTGGCCCTGCCCTACGACCTGGTCTGGGCCACCACCTGGGAGGAGGACGCCAACACGATGATCGGTCCCCTCCTGGGCCTGCCCGAGCTTCCCGTCGTCGCGTTCCCCCACGTGGACCGGTTCGCCCCAGGGCTGTTCTTCAAGACCCGAAGGCTCGTGGAGTACGCCGCGGGCCGCCCCTTCGCCTGGGTCGACGACGGGATCACCGCCCGCGACATCACCTGGGTCCGGCGCAACCATCTCTCCGACGCCCTTCTGCACCCGGTCGACCCGGCGATCGGCCTCTGGGAGAAGGACTTCGAACTGCTCGCCGACTGGCCCGAGGACATGGGGCTCGTGGACTGACCCCGGGAGCGGGGCACTCCGCGGCCGGTCACTACCCTGTGGCCCATGACACCAGGCAATGACGCCCCCACGATCACCATCCCAGCGGCCTTCAATGGTCCCGACGGTTCCGGAAACGGTGGTTACAGCGCCGGCCTCCTCGCCGAGCGGCTGACCTCGGTGGGCGGGGACGCGGTCCAGGTCACCCTGCGGACCCCGCCTCCCCTGGACCGTCCGCTGGCGGTGGAGACCCTGGGACAGGACGGGCTGCGCCTGATCGATCCCTCCGTCGAGGATCCGGAGGATCGGGCGCGGCTGGTCGCCGAGGCGAGCCGTGTCGAAGCCCGGGACCTCGCCCCGATCCCCGGAGGCCCCGTCTCCGTAGAGGAGGCGGAGAAGGCCCGCGACCTCTACCCCGGTCTGGTGGAGCACCCCTTCCCTCGCTGCTACAGCTGCGGTCCCGAGCGGGCCGAGGGCGAAGGGCTGCGTCTCTTCGCCGGTCGGGTCCGCCCGGGCGAGGGGCCCGACAACGTGGGCAACACCGTCGCCTGCACGTGGAACGTCCTCCCGGCCGTGGACGACGGAACGGGGTCCGTCGCCTTCGCCCAGGTCTGGGCGGCTCTGGACTGCCCCGGCGGCTGGTCTCACGACATCAACGGTCGCCCGATCGTCCTGGGTCGCTTCACCGCCCGGGTCCTGAGCGCGCCGAAGGTGGGCACCACCCCGGTGGTCATGGGCCGACTGGAGTCCGTGGAGGGACGCAAGGTGCGTACCTCCAGCGCCCTGTACGACGAGGAGGGTCGACGGCTCGCCATGGCCGAGGCCACCTGGATCACTCTGCGGTCCTGAGACGGCCGAACCGCTACGGTGGACCCTTGTGGCCTTCGAAGACGACCGATGGACGTGTTCAGTGACGACGACCCCTCGAACGGAGCCGGTGTGACCGCCGGGTCCGCCTCCCCCGAGCGCTCCGACGGAGCCCGCCCCGCGCGCTCCCGAGGGGGCCGTCACCCTCGTGGACGCGACCCCGAACGGCGGCGGGCCATCCTGGACGCCGCCGACCGGGTGATCCAGCGCGACGGTCACGAGGCCTCCATGGTCGCCATCGCGACCGAGGCCGGGATCAGCAAACCCATCCTCTACCGGCACTTCGGCGATAAGAGCGGTCTCTATCAGGCCCTGGCCCAACGCCACGTCGACCCGTTGATCGAACGTATCCGCGCCGAACTGCACCAGCACACCGAGTTCGAGGTGCGTGCCAGGGCCACGGTCGGGGCCTACCTGTCGATGATCTCCCAGAACCTCAACCTGTACCGCTTCCTCATGGACAGGGCCACCTCCGAGGACGTACGGACACGGAGCGACCTGGGACTCATGGTCCGTCGCCTGGGTGAGGAGCTCGCCGACCTGCTCATCACCGAACGGCGCGTCGAGCAGCGTCCGCGCGCCCAGATAGCCGCGCACGCCATCGTCGGCATGGTGCAGGCCGCCGGGGAGTGGTGGCTGGAGCACCCCGAGGTCGAGGAGGAGCAGATCATCGACGATCTCACCGCCGCGGTGGTGGGCGCCATCGACGGCAGCGCCGCGTAGCCCCTCCCGAAACCGGTGCCGTTCCGATGGAACCCTCCTTTCTTCGCAAAGCTCATAAATCCTCGTATAACGCCGCTTCCGCTGTTTCTCGTCGCTTCCGCCGGATACCTTCCCTAAGGAAGCGCGCGGCCCCGGTGGCCGGGCACACCGGATGGTTCGCGAACCCGTGGGAGGGGTCACTTGCCCGAGAGCACAATGGCGCCGGACGAGTGGTCGGCGGTGCGGTCCGGTGACCACCACCAGATCCACTTCGCCTGGGCCGAACCCACCCTCCTCGGCCACAACGGTCCCGGACCGGCCGCCACCTCGCTGACCGCCGACGATCGACCCGCCCTGAGGTCCTGGCGCGACCGGCTCCTGCCTGCTCTCACGGCCGACTATCGGTCCGCCCTCGCCGATACCGCGCCCTCCGCGTATCCGGAGACCCTGTGGGCCCGGCACTATCCCGATGGTCGTAGCGCGCTGGTCTACCGCTGGCCGGGCGATGTCCGCCGTGCCCACGCCTGGGCGATCGTCGGGCCCTCCCGCGGGCTGACCCTTCCGCGCGTTCTCGCCCTGCACGAGAACCCCAATACGCGCCCGGCCGACAGCAGGCCGCCCTCCCCGGGCTGGGCGACCATGCGTGCCCTGCGGGCCCCCGAATCCTGGGAACTCACCGCGGCCCCGGGCGCGGTCCGCAGCCGCGACCGACGTGCCGCCGAGACCAGGATCGGTGACGAGCCCATCCTCATCGGGGCCGTCGCCCGAGCCCTGGCCCACCCGGACCGGCCCGTCCACCTCATGCTGGAGCCCGAGCGCGCCGACCTGTGGCAGGCCGTCCAACTGCGTTTCCTGTGGGGCATGCACCGCATCCTGCACGACGTCCTGACCCCGCCCTCCGCGATCCCCGCGGCTGCCTGGAACTGGTCCTTCTCCACCTACGAACCGGTGCTGGGCGGTGAGGACGGGCCGCACCTGGCCTTCGGCCCGCCTGTCGAGAACGCCGCCGGCCGTGGCCCCTTTCTGTCCCCGGCGCCCCTCGAACACCTCAAGATCGCCGACGCCCTGGTCACGATCCTGCGTGAGGAAGGGGGCGACGCCCTCACCGAGCACCTGAACGCCCGGGGCGTGCCCGGGGCCGGTACCTTCGCCGACCGGCTCGAGCTGATCCAGGACTGGCTCGATCCCCGACCCGGGCCGGGGGAGCCGCCGAACGCAGTGCCGGACGAGAGGCCCCGGACAGGGGAGGGGGACACGGAGACCGCCGTCGCCGAACCTCCCGTGCTGGAGACCTCCCCCTCGGAAGGGCACGACGAGGAGAGGGACGCCCCGGTGCGACCGTTCTTCGAGGCCCCGGAGGGTGGGGAGAGCGCGTCGACGGAATCGGTTCCGAGGAGCCGGACCGCTTCGGAGCGGGTCGAGCCCTTTCCGGAGACGCCCGGCGGGGAACTCCGGGAGGCCCCCGACCCCTTCGCCGATACGGAGGAGGAACCCCACGAACGCGAGTTCCCCATAGGGAAGAGGCCCTTCCGAACCGAGGGCGTGCCGACGGGAGAAGAGGGACCCGCCGTACCCGGCCCCCGGAGGGTGAGGGGCGAGGGGACGTCCGGAACGGAGAGCGACGAGGACGCGGGGGAGGAGACGGAGGATCCCTCCCTCGACCTCGAGGCCACGCCCCTGCCCGGGTTCGACGAATCGGATCTCGAGTCCTCCCCGCCCGCTTCGAGGAACGAGCGTTCGAACCCCGCCACGACCACCCGAGGCACGGCCCCCGGGACTTCGATCGCTTCCCCGACCCCGATGAACACCGGCCGGGCCACGGAGCCCGCGACCCCCGAGCCCGCGTCCGCACCCTCCGAACCGGTGGGGAACGTGGGCGCCCCGTTCTCCGAACCCGTCGCGGACGAATCGGATCCCACGACACCGCCCAGAGGGGCCGCCCCCGCCTTCGTGTTCCGCGGCCCGGAACCCGAACCCGCCGCTCGCACGTCGAGGATCGAGGCTCCGTCCCCGGAACCCTCCACGGACACAACGACCTCGAGCGGCTCGGAACCCGGGCCTTCCGTGCTCGACCCGGACCCCGAGGCCCCGGCCCATGGCGGGGCGACCCCCTCCTCCGAGCTCTCCACCGGCGCGACATCCTCGAGAGCCCCGGATCTCGGACCCTCCTCCCGCGATCGGGAGAAGGACCCTTCCGAAGCCTTCGCAGGTACGACGCCGAGTGGCCCGGACCCTGAGCCTTCCGTGCTCGACCCGGACCCCGAGATCCCGGCCCATGCCCCGGAGACCACGCTCTCCGGGACCTCCGATGACACGGTGCCACCGAGAGCCTCCAGCCTCGAGCCCTCCGTCCCCGGTTCGGGATCCGAGCGCTCGGGCGAGGGCGGTGAGGCCACGCTTTCGGGGACCTTCGCCGACACAACGGCCCCGAGCGACTCGGAACCCGGGCTCGACCCGGAGTCCGGGTTCTCGTCCCACGGCCGGGAATCCCCTCTCTTCGAGTTCGTAGCGGATCCGGAAGCCTCCTCGCCCCTGTCCGACGCATCGGCCGAGAGGGGGACGCCCCCGGCCCTTTCGGCGCCGGCCTCCTCCCGTGACCCCGACGAGGCCCCGGCACTCCCGTTCATCAGAGACGAGGAGGCACCGCCGAACTACGAGGCCGAGACGGCCCCCGAGGTCGACGAGGACCACACCGATCCTGACGACAACTGGCCCACGCACTACATCGACCTGCCCTTGGCGCGCCTGGAGCGTTGGCATCGTCGTCGAGGCCCGGAAGGTGCCCGGACCGACGTGGCCGACGTCCACGCGGCGGTCAGGGCCGAGCGCTCCGAACTCGACCGGGTGCGGTCCGAACGCGACCACTACCATGTCGAGGTGCAGGAGCTGCGCCGAGAGAACGCCCGCCTGGACCGTTCCTGGATCGAGACCGACGCCGACGAGGAGCCCGCACGCCCCCGCAGGAGAGGAGCGCTCAGGATTCTGTTCCTTCTCCTGCTTCTGGCGGCGGCCCTCGCCATCGGAGTGGAGGTCGGGGCCCGCGTCGAGGGCGGGGTGCTCGGTCTGCTCGGTATGATCCCCGGTCTTCCCCTCTGAGCCGGGGAGGTCCGGCGGTACCGACTCGTGGGCGGTCCGCGACCCCGCTACAGGGAAGCCCGGAGGGTCGAGGGCTCGACGGACGGCCTCTTCTCGCAGACGCCGGTCGTGTGCGGAGGTAGCGGGCCCGGTCCGGGAGAATCCTCGACCTCGGGACGCGGGCGACCGTGTCGGCCCCCTGCCCTGGGGCGTTCGGCCGGCTCCCCTCATCGTGATCCGAGGCTTCGAAGGAGGATGTGCCTGTCCGTACCCTCGCCGAGCGGAGAGTGCGCCCCCGCACCTCGACGGTGGAACGTCCTGCCGGAGCCTCGGCGAGGAGCGCGGCACATGGCGGCCGTCGGGCCGGGGAGGGACCCACCGCTGCTCCGAGGGGGCGGGGTCGGTCGGGCTGCCCTTCTCCGGTCCGTCGTCTTCCACCGGTGTGAGCAGGGCGGCGTGCAGAAGTCGCACCCGATCACGGTCGCGTCCGGAGGCGACACGGTAGGCCACCGTCGCCCTGGAGCGACCCAACGCGAGGATCACACCGGTGTACCGGTACCGTCCCGCCTTGAACCGCACCCGCTGCCCGAGGTGCAGAGTCCGGATCATCTCGTGGGAGGCGGCCACCAGGGCACGGCGCCGCTCCCGCTCCCGTTCACGCTCCGCCTCGAACAGCGCGTGCGGTATCCGCTCTTCCTCCTCCCGGACCCTCCGTCGGGCGATCTGGCGCTCGCACTCCTCGCGTAGTCGGGGGAAGCGGCGTCCTATCGCCTCGCAGGCGGCCCGATGTCGTGCCGCGCTCCGATCCAGGTCGTAGTCGGTGTACTCGTGCCGTAGGTGGTCCACGAGCAGACGGTCGGTCGACGGCCGGGGGTCCTCCGCCGTGCACGGGAGGTCCAGACGTTCGGCTCGTTCGAGGGCGGAGCGTTCCAAACGGGAGAGGTCGAGGTCCGAGGGAAAGAACGTGGTGATCATCGCCGCTCACAGGGGGTGTGGGAACAGGCTTCCCCTCAAGGATGGACCAGATCTGTCCGGCGTGCTGAAGGCCTGTGGACAACTCTCGTCACCGCTGGTCACAGCATGATTCCGGGGCGAGACGACCCTCGCGGAGGCCGGTTCCAGGTACTAGAAGAAGGCCGGAACCGACCGGGCTCCGTGTGAGTCGAACCCCGTTGCCGGAGTCCGCCTCGAGAGCGGAACGAGAACGAGGGGAACGATCGTGTTCGGAATCCTGCGGCCCTGTCGCCACAGTCTGAGCGACGGGTTGGCCGAGGAGTGGATGTCCCACCTCTGCGGCCTGTGCCTGGCCCTACGCGACGGGCACGGCCAGATGTCCCGTATGGCCACCAACCACGACGGACTGGTGGTGTCGGTCCTGGCCACGGCCCAGTCCCGGGAACGGTCCGGGAGCCGAATGGCCGGGCCCTGCCCGCTGCGCGGCATGCGGTCGGCGAGGGTCGCGGAGGGGTCCGGAGCGGACCTTGCCGCGACGGTCTCCTTGATGCTCGCCTCGGCCAAGGTCAGAGACCACATCGAGGACGGCGACGGGGCCTTCGCCAGGCCCGGGGTCCGCGCCGTCGCGGGCCGGGTCGCCCGACGGTGGCAACAGGGGGCCCAAACCTCGGGGGAGGGGCTCGGTTTCGATGGAGCCGCCCTGGCCCTCGTCGTCGACCGCCAACGCGAAGTGGAACGCGAGGCCGGGGAGGGCACCGACGTCCTGACCGTGACCGCCCCCACCGAGGAGGCCACCGCGGAGGCCTTCGCGCACACCGCGATCCTCACCGACCGCCCGACCAATCACGCCGCCCTCCACGAGGCGGGTCGTCTGTTCGGGAGGATCGCGCACCTGCTGGACGCCGTCGAGGACCGGAAGGAGGACCTGGAGAAGGGGGCCTGGAACCCGCTCACAGCCACCGGTACCGGCCTCGACCGGGCCCGTGAACTCTGTGACGACGCGGTCCTCGGCGTCTCCCTGGCCTTGGACGAGGCGGAGTTCACCGACGACCGGTTGGTGCGCGCACTCCTGGTGACCGAACTGGGAAAGGCCGTCGAGCGCACCTTCGCCCACGCCGGATACCACGGCCACCCCGGTCACCAGGGCCACCCGGGGCGGCACGGGCACCCCGGACACCAAGGACATCCCCAAGGGCACCCCGGTCACGCTCACGGCCCTCACCAGGGACATGGGGCGGGCGCGCACCACGGACACGGCCATGGTGCCCCCGGCGGCCATGGACACGGCGGCGGGCCCGGCCACACGGGAGTGGGCGGAGGTCGGCGCGACAAGGGCCACGACGAGTCGGGCGGATGCTGCTCCGGCTGCTCGTGCTCGAAGCCCGCCCTGGAGTCCCCGCCACGCCGCAGAGGCCCGCTCATGGGCTGCGCCGCGGCGCTCCTCATGTGCTGCACCTGCCAGTTCTGCTGTAGGGACCCCCACCCCGGCCCCTGGTCCGGCGAGCCCAGAAGATCCTGGTGCGACTACTGCGAATGCTGTACCTGTTGCAACTGCTGTCAGTGCTGTAGCTGCTGCGAATGAACCGGACACACCCGGACACGAAGTACGTCCCGGGGCCTTCGGCTTCTAGCATGGAGACCATGAACGCACTCTCACCGGAGCAGAGCAACCGTGTCATCGCGTTGGCGATGGACCTGGCGAGGGAGGGCAAGACCGGAGAACTGCTGGAGTTCCTCGACCACGGCCTTCCCATCGATGCCAAGGACGAGAACGGCAACACCCTGCTGATGCTCGCCGCCTACCACGGCCACCACGACACCGTCGGCTCCCTGATCGAGCGGGGGGCCGACGTGGACCTGCGCAACGACCGGGACCAGTCACCGGTGGCCGGCGCGCTCTTCAAGGGCGAGAACGACGTCGTCAAGGCCCTCGTCGACGCCGGAGCCGACCTCGACGCGGGCACGCCCAGCGCCCGCGCCACGGCCGAGATGTTCGGCCGCTCCGACCTGCTCCCCTGACCCCGAGACGACGACGAGCCGCCACGGTCGGGGACCGTGGCGGCTCGTGTCGGTTCACTCGCGGGGATCGGGGCGGGATCGTATGCGACGCCCGCCCCGGCGCCCGAAGACCGGGTGTTACAGCTTGCCGGCCTTGTTGGCCTCGATGGCCTTGCGCACGCCCTCACCGTAGGCCGGGTCGGCCTTGGTGCAGTTGGCGATGTGGCGCTCGATGGTGGCGTCGGAGGCGCCGTCGATCGCACGCGCGGTGTTCTCGAACAGAACCTGCTGCTGCTCGGCGCTCATCGAGCGGAACAGGTCACCGGGCTGCTCGAAGTAGTTGTCGTCGTCCTCGCGGTAGTCGAACCGGTCGGCGTTCGAACCCACACCCAGCGCCGGCTCGGCGTAGGCGGGCTGCTCCTGCCAGCGACCGTAGGAGTTCGGCTCGATGCCGGGGACCCCACCCTGGTTGCCGTCCACACGCATGACACCGTCACGGTGGTAGGTGTTGACCAGCTTGGCGGCGCGCGGGTAGTTCACCGGGATCTGGTGGTGGTTGACGCCCAGGCGGTAACGGGCGGCGTCACCGTAGGAGAACAGACGACCCTGGAGCATGCGGTCGGGGGAGACGCCGATGCCGGGCACCAGGTTGGCCGGGGTGAAGGAGGCCTGCTCCACGTCGGCGTGGTAGTTCTCCGGGTTGCGGTTCAGCTCGAACTCGCCGACCTCGATGAGCGGGTAGTCCTTCTTCGACCAGACCTTGGTCAGGTCGAAGGGGTGGAAGCGGTAGTTCTCCGCGTCCGCCTCGGGCATGATCTGGACGTAGAACGTCCACTTCGGGTAGTCGCCGTTCTCGATGGAGTCGTAGAGGTCGCGCTGCGAGGACTCGCGGTCCTCGGCGATGACCTCGGCGGCCTCCTGGTCGGTCAGGTTCTTGATGCCCTGCTGGGTCCGGAAGTGGAACTTGACCCAGAAACGCTCGTTGTCGGCGTTCACGAACGAGAAGGTGTGCGAGCCGAAGCCGTGCATGTGGCGGTAGCTCGCGGGGATGCCGCGGTCCGACATGACGATGGTGACCTGGTGCAGAGCCTCGGGGAGGTTGGTCCAGAAGTCCCAGTTGTTCTCGGCGGAGCGCATGTTGGTGCGCGGGTCGCGCTTGACGGCGCGGTTCAGGTCGGGGAACTTCAGCGGGTCGCGGAAGAAGAACACCGGGGTGTTGTTACCGACGACGTCCCAGTTTCCCTCTTCGGTGTAGAAGCGCAGGGCGAAGCCGCGGATGTCACGCTCGGCGTCGGCGGCGCCGCGCTCACCGGCGACGGTGGAGAAGCGCAGGAACACCTCGGACTGCTTGCCGACCTCGGAGAAGAGCGCGGCCTTGGTGTACTGGGTGATGTCCTTGGTGACGGTGAAGGTACCGAAAGCACCGGAACCCTTGGCGTGCATACGACGCTCGGGGATGACCTCACGGTCGAAGTGGGCGAGCTTCTCCAGGAACCACAGGTCCTGAAGCAGCATCGGGCCGCGGGGACCCGCGGTGAGGCTGTTCTGGTTATTGGCGACGGGGGCGCCGTTCGCCGTGGTCAGAGGCTGGGTGTTGTCGTGGGACATGTGTTCCTTGTTCCTTGACGGGAAGCGTTCGGTGCCGCGGTGGAAGCACGGTCGATCGGTGTCGGGCCTCGTGACACCGAAGGACACGGCCCCGTCTTCGACGGGACCCCGGCCGACCGGACCTCCAGGACATGGCGTCGCGCGCCGCTGGCGGGGCACCAGGCCATGGCGAAGCCGCTCCGGGCCGCTTCGACATCGCTCAGGCGCATGCCGCCATTGAAGCACTTTTCTGGAATGATTCCAAATTATGGCAGAGGAAAATCTGTCCGAACACCCGGAGTCCCCACCCCACGGGACACCCTGAACCCCACCAGGCACAGCCGGGAGCCCGTCCCGCTCCGCCGACCACGCGACGAACCCCACCCTCGAGCCGGCCGACCCCGGCCACCACCCCCTAAGAGAGACCTCCGCCTCCCCCTCCCACCACCGACACGAGGTACTCCTGTGTGCTGAGCACGCTGAAATGCCGCTGTGGCTTCGTCCTCCATGGTCTGTTCGAGGAAGTGTCCACGTGCCTCGTCTCTCGTGCTGCCTTGGCATGAGGCATGGGTTTGAGACTCTGGTATCGCTTTTCTCGGGGCGGTCCGCTATGTCTCTCGTGTGCTGCTCTTCTCGAGGGGGTGGCCCCAGTGGCCGTATGCGGCCAGAGTTCCGAAAGGGACTTTGGTCCTGGATCGATGCGCAGGTCAGCGGCGATAGCCTAGGTTCGCAAGCCGTGTGCTCCCTCGACTCACACGCGGCTCCCGAGGTATTGGCAGGTCCCCCGATGCACCCATTGACCCCCGCAGACCCACGCGTGCTCGGTGAGATCAAGCTCCTGAAAAGGCTTGGCAAGGGTGGGATGGGGGTCGTCTACCTCGGGTTGACTCCCGACGGGGAGCACGCCGCGGTCAAGACCATGCTCGGGGACTATGCCTCGCAGAGCGAGATGCGCGAGCGTTTCCAACGTGAGGCGAGCGCACTCGGGATGGTGCACAACCCAGGGACCGCCGCTCTCATGGGGGTCAGCGACCCCAACGCGGACCGGCCATGGCTGGCAATGGAGTACATCACCGGTTTGGACCTGGACGCCTACGTCAAGGGCAGTGGAGCCCTGGATGAAGTTCTCGGGACCGGACTGGCGTACCTCCTGACCGAGGCGCTCGACGCCGTGCACACGGCGGGGTTGCTGCATCGGGACCTCAAGCCCGCCAACATCATGCTGGGTCCGACCGGCCCCAAGGTGGTGGACTTCGGGCTGGTAGCAATCGGCGGCGCGGGCGGAGATCTCACCATGGTCGGTGCGCACATGGGCACCCCCCTCTGCATGGCTCCCGAACAGTTCGGCGCCGCCGACCAGGTAGATCGGCCCGCGGACGTGTACGCCCTGGGTGCGGTGCTCGCTTTCTCTCTGACCGGACGCTATCCCTACAACGGCGCGAACGGGCACGTGATCTACAAGGACATCCACGACCCCGGGGTAGCCCCGGACCTGGAGGGTGCCCCCGCCCCCCTGCTCCCGTTGCTGTCGTCCCTACTTTCCGTGAATCCCGAGGAGCGCCCCTCATTGGCCCAGGTGCGTGCCCGACTATTGGAGCGGCTCTCCGCTCTGGGTCTGACTCCGGGGGCAGCCCGTGAGCTGGTGGCCGAACACACCCACGTCAACGGGACTGAGGTCCCTGACACGGTGCTCGACACCCCGAGAACCCGTAAGCAGACTCGGGTGGCGGAGCCGGTCCTCCAAGAGACGGTTCCGCGACGGGCCGCAGTGGTGGCCGAACGGCTCCGGAAAGCCTATGCCCGGCCAGAGGTGGCGGCCTGAGCGGAGCCTCCGGCCGGGCTGCTACGGGGATCGGATGGGCTCTGCGAAAGAAACCTTGGGACGGGTCGTTACGGTGGCCTCCCACCTGGCCCTGACACCACAGAGCCACCGGAAAACCGGGATGCGTGTCTCACGGAGGTGATACACGGACCGTTGCGCCCGGTCACATGTGTGAACGTTGACAGAACAGATGACGGAGAGCGAGGGCTGTTCAGTGGCCGAGGCCGAGGACACCGCAGGCAGCGGGCAGTATGCTCCGGGTGCTCGTGTGGTGGTGCGGGACGCCGAGTGGCTGGTGCGCAACTGCACTCCTACCGATAACGACGGGTACCTATTGCGTGCGGTGGGGGTCTCGGAGTTCGTCCGGGGCGAGGAGGCGCAGTTCTTCACCGGGTTGGAGGCCATTGAACCTCTGCGCCCGGAGGAGACCAGGCTCGTCCCCGACCTCTCCTCCGGTTTCACGGACAGCCGCCTCTACCTGGAGTCGGTGCTGCGCCGCACCCCACTGCCGCAGTCCGAGCGTCGGCTGGCCACCACTGGCGGCTTCCTGCTCGATGACAAGGTCTACCAGCAGCGTCCCGCCGAACTCGCGCTCAAGGGCCCTCGCCCGCGCGTGCTCATCGCCGACGTCGTAGGCCTGGGCAAGACCCTGGAGATCGGGCTGACCCTGGCTGAACTCATCCGCCGGGGCCGCGGCGAGCGTATTCTCGTCGTCACCCCGCAGCAGGTCCTGGAACAGTTCCAACAGGAGCTGTGGACCCGCTTCGCCATCCCGCTGGTGCGTCTGGACTCGGTGGGCCTGGAACGTGTCCAGCGCGACATCCCTGCCGGACGCAACCCCTTCCTGTTCTTCAAACGCGCCATCATCTCCGTCGATACTCTCAAGAACCAGGGCAAGTACGGTCAGCATCTGCGTGGTATGCACTGGGACGCGGTGGTCATCGATGAGTCCCACAACCTTGTCAACGAGAACAACCTGCGCAACAAGCTGGCCAGGGTCCTGGCCCGGCACACCGACGCTCTGCTGCTGGCCTCCGCCACTCCGCACAACGGCGACTCCAAGTCCTTCGCCCAGCTGATCAACCTGCTCGACCCGGCCGCCATCGCCGACCCGGCGAACTTCACCGCTAAAGACATCGAGCACCTGTACATCCGCCGCACCAAGGTGCACCCTGAGGTGCGCGCGGCTATGGGGGACAAGTGGCCCGATCGCGGTCCCTCCGTCCCTGTGCGTGTGCCCGCCACCCCACCCGAGGAGGCGGTCTTCGCCGAACTCACCCGGGTGTGGCTGGCAGGGGAGGCCCGCGAGGGTGGATCCGCCGTCGGCCGGGACAACCGTCTCTTCCCCTACACCCTGCTCAAGGCGTTCCTGTCCTCCCATCGCGCGCTGGCCGACACTGTCGCCAACCGCCTCAAGGTCCTGGAACGCAAGAGTGCGGGCGCCCCGAAAGCCGATCCGGTGCGAGAGCGCGAACGCTCCGCCCTCATCGAACTGCAGAACCTCGCGAAGAAGATCGACACCTCCTCCTCTGCCAAGTTTCAGGGTCTGGTCTCCCAGCTCAGCGACATCGGGGTCGGCAGGAAGAGCCCCACTCGGGTGGTGGTCTTCTCTGAGTCGGTGCCGACCCTCAAATGGCTTAAAGAGAACTTGCCCGAAGCCCTCGGTTTGGACGCCAAGCAGGTTCAGCTGATGCATGGCGGCATGTCCGACACCGCACAGCAGGAGGTGATCGCCGACTTCGCTCTGTCCGACAGCAAGGTTCGCGTCCTGGTCACGGGTGATGTCGCCTCTGAGGGTGTCAACCTGCATCGACAGTGCCACCACATCGTCCACTACGACCTGCCGTGGTCGCTGATCCGTATCGAGCAGCGCAACGGTCGGATCGACCGCTACGGGCAGGAGCACGAGCCCCAGTTCCGAGCGCTGATCCTCACCTCTGAGGTCGATGGGGCCAAGGACGATACCCAAGTCGCGGAGAAGTTGCTGCGGAAGGAAGCGGACGCCCACCGAAGCCTTGGCACCGCAGAGGCCGAGAGCGGCCTGTACAGCGCGAAGAAGGAGGAGGACCGCCTGGTCCTGGACCTCCTCCAGGGCAGGACGGTCGATGAGTCCTTGGAGGCTTCCAGAGAGGAGGTGGCGGCCGAGGACGATCCATGGGAGCCGGATGCCTTCTTCAGCGATTTCGGGGTGGACGACGGCAGCGTGCCGCCTGAGACCGCGCCCGCACCGCGCCTGTTCGACGACACCGAGCAATTCGTGCGCACCGCCCTGGACACCGTCGGCGGACTCGACCTCAGCCAGGACGGCAAGATGCTCGCATTCAGCCCGCCCACCGACCTTCAGCAGCGGCTCAAGGCCCTGCCCGCTGGCTATCTCAAAGACCACAAGGTCAAGGAAAGGCTGCGGGTCACCTTCGACCGGCAGCACGGCCAGGACCGCCTGGACGCGGCGCGCTCCACCAAGACCATCTGGCCCGACACCGGATACGTCACCGACCTGCACCCCCTGGTGGACTGGCTGGTCGACAAGGTCCAGGTGAGGACTCCGCGCGGTCACGCCCACGTCCTGGTCGGCCGGGTGGATCAGCCGGTGTTCCTGCTCCAGGGCACCTATTCCAACGCCCTGGGCCAGCCAACGGTCGTGGAATGGATGGCCGTTACCGGCCTCCCCGAGGATGCTCGGGTGGAGGATATGTTCGAGGCGCTCAAGCGCGCGGGCGTGGGCCCCGACATGGTCAACACCGGGCAGAACGGTGACCTGAGCGAACTCCAGGCCCTGGTGCCGGAGGCGGTCCGGGTGGCCGCTGCCCACCTGGAGCGGCGCCGTGACGAGTACGCGGCTCGTATCGAGGCCGACCTCGCCGAACCCGAGCGTCGGGTCACCGAGTGGGAACAGTTGGCCTTGGACGGACTGCGCGAGGGCAGGCAGGACAAGCGTAAGCAGGTGTACGACACCGCTGAGGAACAGCGGCGTCTGCTGGAGAAGATGCGGACCGCTGGGGACCCCCTCCTGCGCGTCTTGGCCGTGGTGAAGGGCGTGAACCGGGCATGAGCTACGACTCTGTGATCAACCGTGGTGAGTACTTCTCCGACCACTACCTCGTCGAGGTGCTGCCCAAGACCCTCAAGAAGGGGATCTTCAAGGAGTGGGCCGAGCTCGAGGCAGTTGAGAACAAGCGGGTGACCGCTGCTCGGGAGAAAGGAGAGGCCACCGAGGAGGAGCGTCGACGCCGACCGGTGACCCCGCGACGGAGGCTGACCGGGCTGCGTTCGCGCTACTTTGATGATCGTCTCGACTTCACCGACTTCACCGAACGCTTCCGCGAGGATCCCGGCTCGATCACCGCGGCCCGGACCACCGAGCACACCGAACGCCTGCACGGCCTGCACCGGGAACTGCTCACCGCGCTGGGCTACGCGCCCAAGGACGAGCCGTACACCGCCTACTTCGAGCACGGCGACGACACCGTCGAGGTCCGGCTGGCACTGCACGAACCCACCGTGGTCGCGATCGAGTGTGGCTGGGCGCCGGACGTGGACGCGGCCATGGATCCCGAGGGCGCGGGCCGACTTCTGGACCCGGTCCGTCTGGGCGGCGGTGAACGCGAACTCCTCGACTCGGGCAGCAAGCTGGTCGCCTGGCTCTTCGCCCGTGAGGAGGGGCTGCGCTACGTCCTGGTGTTGGTCGGTGGCGTGGTGATCCTCGCCGACCGGGCGGTGTGGGGCGAGGGCCGTTACCTGGCGGTGAGCCTGGACACCGCGCTCGACAACAACGACGCAGCCGAGTTCGGCACCATCGCCGCCCTGCTCGGCGCGGAATCCCTGCTGCCCTCGGAGGACGGCAGTGGTGATGCCCTGGCGGAGCTGGTGGAGTCCTCCCATCAGCACGCGGTGGGTGTGTCGAAAGAGCTGCGGCAGGGGCTGCAGCACTCGGTGGAGATCATCGCCAACGAGGTCTTGGACCGGCTGCGCGAGGCAGGGGTACGCCCGCAGGACATCGACACCGGGACCGAGAGGGCCTTTGCTGACGAGCTCGCCCGGCAGTCACTGCGATACCTGTACCGCATCCTGTTCCTGCTGTACGCGGAGGCCCGCCCGGAACTGGGCGTGGTACCCGCCAAGGACGAGGCCTACCAACGCGGCTACAGCATGGCGCGCCTAGGTGACCTGGTCGTTCACGACCTGCAGGGTGAGGAGGCGCGAAGCAGCACACACCTGTACGAGTCGCTGGAACTGCTCTTCCGGATGGTCAACGAGGGCCACAACCCACGTGGCCACCAGCTGAGTGAGGAAGAGGCCGCAGGGCTCTCGGAAGGCGAGGGGCTGCGCTTCGAACCGCTCAGGGCCGACCTGTTCGACCCGGCGCGTACCCACCTGATCGGGCGGAGCCTGGTCCACCCGGACGACGACCCCGACGAACCGGAGATGCCCAGATTGGACACCCGGCTGCGGAACAGGGCGCTGCACCGGGTGTTGCGGCTGCTCATGCTGTCCAGGGGCAGTAGAAAGGGCCGCGGTGGCTTCATCTCCTACGCACAGTTGGGCATCAACCAGCTGGGTGCGGTGTACGAGGGGCTGATGTCCTATACCGGGAGGGTCGCCGAGGAGACCCTGTACGAGGCGGCGAAGAACGGCGACCCCAAGGACGGGTCCTGGCTGGTTCCGCACTCGAAAGTGGAGGACTACCCGGACGACGTGTGGGTGCGGGTCAAGGACGAGAACGGGAAGGTCACCAAGGAGAGCCCGCGGGTAGTGTACCGCCCGGGCTCGTTCGTATACCGGCTGGCCGGGCGCGACCGGGAGACCAGTGCCTCGTACTACACCCCGGAGTCGCTGACCCGGTTGACCGTGCAGCTCACCCTGCGCGAGCGACTCGACCAGGATGGGAAGACCACCCCGGCGCGTGAACTGCTGGAGTGGACCATCTGCGAGCCCGCGTTGGGTTCCGGAGCGTTCTTGAACGAGGCCATTAACCAGGTGGCGGCGGAGTACCTCAAGCGTGCGCAGAAGGAACGAGGAGAGGAACTCGACCCGGAGAAGTACGCGGAGGAGCTGCAGAAGGCCAAGGCGTACATCGCCCTGCACCGAGCCTACGGTGTGGACCTGAACGAGACCGCGGTGGAGCTCGCGGAGGTATCGCTGTGGCTGAATGTGATGTACCCGGGTTTGCAGGCGCCTTGGTTCGGACTGCATTTGAAGCGGGGCAACTCTTTGGTGGGTGCTCGGCGAGCTCTGTACTCCCCCGAGGTGGTGAAGCAAGGGGAGTGGCTCAAGAAAGCCCCTGAGGAAATGCCCTTCAGAGATGGTGGGATCGATGGGGGCTATATCCACCACTGGCTGCTGCCCGCCCAGGGCTGGGGGAGTGTGGCCGGGGAGAAGGAGGCCAAGAACCTCGCTCCGGAGGCTGCCGAGAGGCTCAACGCCTGGCGTAAGCTCATGCGCCGTAGGCTGAAAGGTGGAACGGGGAAGAAGTCACAGATCAAGCGGTTGCAGGGGCTGTCTCGGAGGGCGGAGTACTGGTGGGATTTCGTCGTCCGTAGGTTGGAGCTGTCCGAGCGGGAGGTCAGCCGCCGCGTCGACGTGTACGGGGCCGACTGGATGGACCAACCTGAGAACGCCATCCCGCGAGAGCAGGTCCTGGAGAACCTGACCCGTCCGGGCACCCCGTACTGGCGACTGAAGACCGTGATGGACGCCTGGTGCGCGTTGTGGTTCTGGCCGGTCCAGAAGGCGAGCCTGCTGGACGGTACCGATGAGATCTACCAGGGCTTCGACCGCTCCCTGGAATTGAGTGTCGCGGGTTCGGCACCGCCTTCGGCGCACCGGAGCGTGAGCCTGGCTGACCTGGATGGCTGGATCGCTTTCTCAGAAGCCGTGCTCGGTTCGCACGATGCGATGGAAGATTCTCTGTTCGCTGAGAAGATCACCTCCTTGCAGGACCTGGACAAGCAGGAGGGTGAACTTCCCGGCGTTCTGGGGACTGTGAGGTTCGAGCGTCTGGGAGAGAAGTTCCCCTGGTTGCACGAGGCGCGAAAGATTGCGGAGACGCAAGGTTTCTTCCACTGGGAACTCCAGTTCGCCCACCTGTTCAAGGGCAAGGGAGGATTCGACATCCAGGTGGGTAACCCGCCGTGGGTGCGTCCGAGTTGGGATGAGGATAGTGTGATCGCGGAGTTCGATCCGTGGTTCAAAATGGCCGGAAAGGTGTCCTCAGAGATCAAGGCGGAACGTAAGGTATATGCGCTGGAGGAGCAGGATAGTAAGAACTTTTATCTCTCTGAAATAACTACTGTCTCGGGGTTGAGTGAATTTCTGTCGGATCCCGCATGCTATCCGCTGCTGGAAGGGACTCAGCCTGACCTGTACCGGGCTTTTATGTGTCGAGTCTGGAGAGGGTCGAATCCCGGTGGAATTAGTGCCCTGGTGCACCCGGATACGCACTTCGGGGGTGTTAGGGAGGCCAAACTTAGGGGGGAAGCGTACCGAAGGCTGAGAGTTCATTCGCATTTCATGAACGTGGCCAACTGGGCGTTCGAGGATCCGATCAGTCGAACGGCTGAGTTCGGTGTCCACGTATACGGGGCTGCCGGTGAGGTCTCGTTCGCGAGTGTGAACTGGCTCTTCGGGGCATCCATGGTTCTTTCGTCCCTTGACGGGATCGGTGATGGCGTTCCCGGGCTTCGTTATGAAGGGTCATGGGACCTGCGGTCCAGTGGGCGGCGTGTGATCCGCGTCGATCAAGGCAAGCTCGATGAGTGGAGCCGTGTTATCGGTGGTGGGGCGCAAGGTGTGGAGCGGAGTACAGCTCTGCTCTATCCGGTCAGTGGAGAGGAGGACAGCGTAATCTCCTCGATCGGCCGGTATGAGAAAAGGCTGGGCCGGTTTCGTCCGCTCGTCACGCATGGGTTTCATGAAGCTGGAGCGAAGAAGAGCGGGCTGATCAAGTGGGATACGAGCCTGCCACACGATTGGTCTGAAGTCATCCTTCAGGGTCCGAATTTCTCTCAGGCGAACATTTTTGCCAAGAAGCCTAATATTCCGTGTCGCAGTCAGCAGGACTGGAGTCCCTGGGATCTCAGTTCTCTGGGTGTCGGAGAGGTTCCCGTGTGCAACTATCGACGTGCGTCGAATCGGGATTCGTTTGATAAGGCCAAGGATGCCTGGCGCGGGTATCCGGACTCGATGTATTACCGATTGGCTTGGCGTGCGATGATTCCATTTAATACGGAAAGGAGTCTCTTTTCTGTTCTTATTCCGCCTGGGGGTTCACATGTTGATGCAGTTCATTCAATGTGGGTGAAGGATAATCGGACCACCGTGCTCAATGCCGGTTTCTGGGCTTCCTTGCCCTTGGACTATCTTCTGCGTGTCACTGGTCGTTCACATCTTCGGAACGCTGAGGTGAACAAGATGCCTGCCCCCGTCTCAGGGCATCCTCTGGAGAGCGCTCTTCTGCTCCGTACCATGCGCCTGAACTGCCTGACCGACGTGTATTCCCCGCTCTGGTCGGAGCTCCATGATGACTCCTGGGCGCAGCAAGCATGGGCAGTCGACTGGAATGGAATGGCGCCGCTTCAGGACATCACTTCCGAGTGGTCTTACTCCACCCCTTTGCGTTCTGAGCGTGAACGCCGTGCCGCGTTGGTCGAGCTCGACGCCCTGGTCTCCGTCTGGCTCGGGATCTCCGCAGATCAACTCGTAGCCGTCTACCGATCCCGCTATCCGGTTCTCTTCGACTATGAGAGCAACACCTGGTTCGATAGCGCGGGCCGTAAAGTGGCTGCTATCTACCACGCCTACGGCTATGGGCAGACCAAGGAAGACTACCTCCACCTCCAGAAGTACCTGGACAAGGACGATCCCACCGACACAGTCCCCGAGGGCTACTCCGCGCCCTTTTACAAGGCCGACCGTGAGGCCGAGTATCGCGAGGCACACGCCTACTTCACCGAGATCGTTGAGCGTGCCGAGCGGAACGGCACCTGGAACGGGGAGTTCTGACCGTGTATCCCACCCTCGCCGCCGCCGAAGTACGCAGGAACATCACCCAGTACCTCTCGACGACCTTCGCGCTCGCCGACGAACCCGTCCGGGAAAGTCTGGAGTCCTTCTTCAACGACCCCGTCCAGGGAATCTTTCGTGGCCCCTACCTTCGGGTCCGCGCGCCCTTCCGGAAGACGGACGATTCCTGGCAGCAGTACTTCGACTGGTATCCCGCCTGGTTCCACCCCTATCTGCACCAGGTGAAGGCCTTCCAGCGCTTGTCCTCCCTGGACAAGTCGCCTGAGCCCACGCTCATCACCACCGGTACCGGCTCCGGTAAGACCGAGTCCTTCCTCTATCCGGTCCTGGACCACTGCCGTCGCGCCCGTGCCGCCGGGAAACGGGGTGTGAAGGCGATCCTGCTCTACCCGATGAACGCCCTCGCCACCGACCAGGCGGATCGGATCGACGGGCTCCTCGCCGATCCCGAGCTGTCCCAGGTGACCGCTGGTCTATACATCGGTGACACCCCTTCCATCGACTACAAGCGGGTCGTCACCTCTCGGGGCGAGATCCGTCGTCTGTGCCCCGACATTCTCATCACCAACTACAAGATGCTGGATCTGCTGCTCCAGCGTTCCGAGGACCAGCCTCTCTGGCGGGACTCCGACCTCACCTATATCGTGGTCGACGAGTTCCATACCTACGACGGTGCTCAGGGCACCGACGTATCCATGCTGCTGCGCCGTCTCGCCGCCACCACCGGAAACTCCCGCCCCGGGCGCCCGCTTGGGAACATCTGTCCGGTGGCCACCAGTGCGACCCTGGGCCAGGACGACCCGGCCCCTGACCCCTCCGCTAACACTGTCGTCGACCGGAGCTCACCCGGCCGGGACATCCGTGAGGTCGCCGCCACCGTCTTCGGCACGTACTTCGGGCCGGACTCCGTCATCACCGAGGACCGGCTCGGCTTGGACGAGTTCATGGACGAGCTGGAGTTCAAGCTCCCTGTCCCCAACCCCGTCCAGGTGGCCAATCTGCGAGACCCGCATGGGGATCCATCCCGGATGGGCCCGATCATGCAGGCCTTCACCGAGCGGGACGATCTCACTCCCAGGGAGCTCGGCGCGGTCCTGCGTAAGCACATCCTCACCAAGGCCGTGCTCTCCGTTCTGGACGGCACCGCCCGCTCCATGAGTGAGGTCCTCGAACACCTCCCGGAGAACGGTGCCTACCCGTGGGGCCAGGCCCTGCGCGGTACCCCAGAACTCACCGCCGAGGCCCTGGCGCGCTTCATCGCCCTGCTCTCCTACGCTAGGGACCCCGACGCTCCCGTACCCGCGAACGGTCGCCCAGAGGCCCCGCTGGTCACGGTCGAGGCTCACCTGTGGGTCCGCGCGGTCTCCCACCTGCTGCGTGCCGTCTCTGATCGGCCCACCTTCACCTGGCACGGAGAGACACCTGCCAGCGGGTCTGCGACCACCACCAGCGCTTTGGGGCACGCCTATCTGCCCTCGGTGTACTGCCGCCACTGCGGACGCTCCGGTTGGGCGGCGATCTCACCGGAACCCACGCCTGACAACCTGGTCACCGCGCCGGAGAAGATCTACCGGGCCTCGACCACCGCCAAGCGGGGCTTGCGTCCGCTCATGCACGCCAGCCTTGAAGAGGCGATGCGGAGCGGCGTCGACCGGACCGTGTGGGTCCTCTCTTCCTCCGGGACCCACGTGCGTCCGGTGACACGGGTCGACATCGAAGCCTACAACACCGGTGAGCTCGACGGCGTGTTCGTGCAGACCGACATCCGACACGACCGGGAAGCCTTCCGAGACGCCGAGAACGACCGCTGCCCGGTCTGCGACGTGGACCAGGGCACTCGCTTCCTGGGCTCGGGGCAGGCCGCGCTGGCCTCGGTGGCCGTCACGGAGCTGTTCACCGGAGGCCAACTCGCGCAGGGTCGTGACAAACCCAAGGCGCTGTTGTTCAACGACTCGGTCCAAGACGCCGCCCACCGCGCCGGGTTCGTCGCCAACAGATCCTACTCGTTTTCTGCCCGATCACTGCTCACCTCGCGCTTGGCGGACGACGGAACCCCCGCCTACCTCAACGATCTCATCGCCGACACCGTCCTCGAAGCGCAGAAGCCCAGCTTCCTCGCGTGTGTGGTTCCCCCGGACCTGCACGACAAGACGGGTATCGACGCGCTCTTGGCGGGGGAGAGCACCGGCACCCCCGCCCAGTGGGAGATGGTCGGTGAACGTCTGGCCTTGACCGCCGTGCTGGAGTTCGGGCTACGGTCCCGGCAAGGGCGTACCCTCGAACTCACCCGCACCGTTGCCGCCCACGTGCGCTTGGAGAAGCCCGACGAGGTCGCCGACCTGGCCCGCGACCTGCTCCTGCACGGCGACGTCCCTCTCACCGGAGTGCCCGACCGGGAGGTGTTCCGCAGCTATGTGCGTGGACTGCTCGAACGCATTCGTATCCGCGGCGGGATCCGGCACCACTGGTTGGACACGTGGATTCGCAACGCGGGGACCAGGCGCTACGGCACCATCTGGGGCAAGCGCCCTGACGGTATGCCCGCCTTCCCCAGACCCAAGCGCGGGATCACCCTGCCCGCCCCGCGTTTCCTGCTGGACCGCACCAAGCAGGGCAGCGAGTTCGACTCGATCGCGGGCAAGGGCACCTGGTACCAGGACTGGACCGCCCGCTGCTTGTCGATCCCCGCTGAGCACACCACCCGCTACCTGGGCCGTCTCCTGGAGATATTGCATGACAAAGGGGTCATCGATCGGTTTACCGCCGACGACAACTCCACTCGTGTCTACGGGCTCGCCCCCGGGCACATCATCGTCACCGCCGTCCGAGACGAGGAGGTGAACCGGGCCGGGCTCAGCTGCTCGGTGTGCCACTGGCGCCAGACGGTGTCCCAAATCCACCAGGGCGATTGGAGGGGGGCCTACTGCCCGCGCTACCGCTGTTCAGGGTTCCTCCAACTCGACGAGGAGCCACGAGCGCACAACGACTACTACCGACGCCTGTACCGCAACGCCGACCCCTTCCGGATCATCGCCGCCGAGCACACCGGACAGCTCACCCGTGCCCAGCGCGAGCAGGTGGAGAGGGACTTCAAGGAAGGGGAGCGGTACACCGCCCCCAACGTGCTCTCCGCAACCCCCACGCTCGAACTCGGCATCGACATCGGTGATCTGTCCGCGGTCATCCTGGGTTCCCTGCCAAACGGCCCCGCCAACTACGTCCAGCGGGTGGGCCGGGCGGGGCGGGGTACCGGCAACGCCTTCCTGCTCACCCTGGTCGGCCACCGCGCTCGTGAGCAGTACTACCTGCAGGAACCCCGCGACATGATCGCCGGGCGGATCGACCCGCCTGGCAGCTTCCCCTCCGCGGTGGAGATCCTGCGCCGCCAGTACGCCGCCCACCTGATGGATCTGGCCGCGCGAGGCCGGCTGCCCGGCTGTCCTCCACTGCCCGGCCGTGCCGCTGATCTCTTCGGTGACCTGGGCTGGCTACGCGGCTTCACCGTATCCGCCCTGACAGCCGGTCCACGGGTGGTCGAGGAGTTCCTGGCCCTGTTCGCCGGGGCTGGGCAGGACATCGACTCCGAGGCCACCGCACAGCTGCGGGAGTTCGCCGTCAGCGGGATCAAGACCAAGATCGCCGTCGCCGAACGAGCCTGGGGCGAACGTCTCGACGACCTGTACCGGCGGGTGGACACCGTCAAGGAGGAGACAGGCCGGCTCCTGGACTCAGACCCCGAACAGAAGCGCCGAAAGCGCACCCTGCAAGCCGAGCTCTCCGCTGTGCAGCGGCGTATCGGAGTGATCGGGCGCACCAGCGCCCACGGGGCCCTGGTCGAGTACGGGGTGCTGCCCAACTACTCGCTCATCGACAGCGCAGTGGAACTGGAAGCCACCCTTACCTGGGAGGAGGAGGGCCCCGATGGCGACCGGCAGTTCCGTTCCGAGGTGCGCGAGTACAAGCGCGCTGCTCGGATGGCCCTCAGCGAATTCGCTCCGGGCAACCACTACTACGTGCGCGGCTTCCGGCATGAGATCGACGGCCTCGACATCGGCTCCCGGGCCCGGCAGGCCTACCACCCCTGGCGGGTCTGCCCCAGCTGTGGTTACGTGCGCACCCACAACGCCGAGAGCGATACCTCACCCTGTCCGCGCTGCCACAGTGCCTTCATCGGCGACCGCAGCAATCTCCATCTGGTGCTGGAACCCACCCGGGTGCACTCCCGGGACCGCCGCGAGGACGCCCTCATTCGGGATGACCACGACGACCGGCGCAAGGAGTACTACACCAGCACGGTCGCCGTGGATATCCCCCAGGAGAGGATCGAACCAGGAGCCTGGCGGCACGCCAAGCACGCCTTCGGTGTGGAGTTCACCCGCGAGGCGGTAGTTCGTCACTTCAACCTGGGCCGCCAACGTACCGCCCGCACCGGACAGGTGGCCTTCGCCGGGGACACACTCAGCGTCAACCCGTTCCAGGTCTGTAGAGCCTGCGGCGGCGCCACCCCCGACGATCCCACCGAACCCCAATCGGACGTGCTGAGCAGCCAGTACGACAACCGCCCCGGCTACCACCGGCCCTGGTGTCCTCAGCGGCGTGGCGACAGCGTCGAGCACGTGCCGCTGCTGTTGGCCCACACCCTGCACACCGAGGCGCTGCGCATCCTGCTGCCCATCGCCACCGTGCATACCAGGGAACGCCTGGTCAGTTTCAAGGCCGCACTCATGGTCGGATTCGCCCGCGTGTACGGCGGAGCCTTGGAGCACCTGGACACCGTCATGGCCACCATGCCCGACGAAGCCACCGGACACCAGCGCCGTTACCTGGTCGTCTACGACACTCTCCCCGGTGGCAGCGGCTATCTCAACCCGAGGCGAAACGCGAAGGGCATCCGGGAGATCCTCACCGTCGCTCGCAATGCCCTGTTGAACTGCCCCTGTGCGGACGACGTCGTCCAGCGACCGGCCTGCCACCGTTGCCTGCTCGCGCACGTCAGCGACGACGAGTTCCCCGACGCCGACCGCGGCGTAGCGTTGCAGATGCTCGCCGACCTGCTCGACGAGTGGCGTACCGACGAGATCACTCACACCGGGCTCATCTCCCTGTGGGGCCAGGTGGAGAGCGAACTGGAGGGCCGCTTCCTCGGTGCGCTCGAACGCTGGGCCCAGGAGGGAGGGCCCTCTCGCACTTTCAAACGCGAGGGCCGGCAGGGCGACCGCAAGACCGCCGTCCTACAGCTGGTCACCGACAAGGGTGTGGTGAGCTGGGACGTGATCTTGCAGAACACCATTGAGAAGACCCGGCCCGACGTCGTCTTTCGCCGTCGCGACTCGGCCGGCCAGCAGGTCGCCGTCTACCTGGACGGGTACCGCTACCACGCCTCCGCGGAGAAGAACCGGATCTCCGACGACGCAGACAAACGCGCCTGGCTGCGTTCCCAGGGCGTCATCGTCTTCCAACTTACCTGGGATGACATCGAGTACCTGGAGAAGGGCAAGGACGCCCCTTTTCTCAAGAAGGGATCCCCGGTCTGGGAGCCCTATGGCACCCGCGGCGTGATGACGGCCCGCAAGATGTTCGCCGGCTCCGACCCCGTCGAACTGGAACAACTGGTCTGGGTCAGCGCGGCCCAGTCCCTGTTCGCCTATCTCACCGATCCCGACGACAAGGCCTGGGCGGTCCGCGCCGCCGCGCTGGCCAGCGGGATCGCCGGTACTCAGGGCAAGGAGATGACCCAGTTGCCGGGGACCGATCTCGCCCCCCGGTTCACCTCCGTACTGGAGGGGGAGGTGCTCCCCGCCCTCGTCCAACGCGGTGAGTGCCAGGTGGTGCGCGGCCGGGACGACTCCGGGCTGAGCGTGGTGGTCATCCGACAGGTCCTGCACAAGGCGTACAGCGGCTTCGTGGTCCTGGACGACCGTGAGGAGACCATCACCGCCGACACCGACGCTCACAAACGCCGGTGGAAAGCCTGGCTGTACTGGGGTAACTTTCTGCAGTTCCTGAACCTTCAGGGCGGAGATGGGGCTCAGATCGCGTTGAGCGGCCTGCCCTTCTTCGACTCTGCCGCCTTGGCCGCGCTTGGTGGGCATAGCCTCGATGAGAGCGTTGCCGGCCATCCGCCGACTCCGAGTGAGATAGAAGAGCTGCTCGGCGACGTCCTATCCCGTTCTGAATCTTCGGTCGGCCGTCTGACCAGGGGCAGGGTCGCTGACACCGTCGTGCCGGCCGACCAGGACCAGGTCGAGGCGAAACCAACCGGGCTGGCCAAGACCAAGGTCATTCCGGAGGGAGCCGAGGATCCCCATACCTTCGATATCGACGTCGACCCGGACTGGATCTGGGTGTGGGACTTGATGGAGGTCGAAGATCCGGCGCTGACCGAGCTTGCTGACGAGCTGTACCAACGCGGGGTCACCGCGCCCGAGGTCGGTCACGAGCTGGAAGGGCCTGGGATGTGGATCGCCGAACTGGCGTGGCCGGACCAAGGCGTGGCCGTGGTGCTCCCAGCTCAATTCCACGGCAGCATCGACGATCACAACCGCTGTCTGGACGCCTACACGGCCGCAGGCTGGCACGTGCGGCAGGCCGCGGACTGGGATGTGTCGGAGCTGTCCGCCATGCTGACCAAGGCCGTGGCACGATCCGAAGACCGGCCAGGCCGAGACGCGAAGAATACGAAGGGATGAGCGTGCCGGGAAAGACCACACTGCGACTGCTCGACAAGGCCGACAAGCAGATCCGCAAACTCCCCCAGAACGTCAAGGGCGCCCTGTACGACTTCCAGTACAAGTTCCGTGAGAATCCCATGGCCGCCGGGCTGAAGTTCCAACAGCTCAAGGGGCATGGAAAACTTCACTCCGCGCGGATCAACGCGGACTACCGAGCTCTGCTCTTCCACGTGGGAGACGGCGACTACATCCTGGTCGGAGTCCGCAAGCGCCAGCACGTCTACGACAACCTCGAACGGTTCAGGTACGAGGTCAACAAGGTCACCGGCGCCTTGGAGATCTTCGGGATCGTGGAGGCCCGGGACATGACCGACCTGCCTCTGGAACCGGTTACGGACACGGCCCCGGACCCAGCCGATCCGGCTGCCGAGGCCACGGCCGAGATACCCGAGCCAGTAGTGGTCACCACCTCTTTGGTGAACGACAGGCCTCCCTCTATGCCACTCTTCGCCGATTACGGCGCCGATCAGTTGCGTGAGCTCGGAGTCGCCGAGGGACTGATTTCGGAGGCTCTGACAGTCTCCACCGAGAGCCAGCTTCTGGAACTGGTCTACGGGGCTCCGAGCCACACCGAGGAGGTTCTGCTCGCCCTCGCCGACGGCCGCGGGTTCGACGAGGTGCTTTCGGAGATCACCCACCCGGTCACCGCCGATGGCCCGGTCGATACCTCTGACATCAGTGCCGCCTTCGCTCGCCCGACCACCAGAGTCACCACATCCGACACCGACCTGCGAGAGGTGTTGGAGGACGACTTCTCCGCATGGAAGGTGTTCTTGCATCCCACTCAGGAGAAGCTGGTTCATCGTAACTTCCGTGGCCCCGCCCGGGTCAGCGGTGGCCCAGGCACTGGAAAGACCATCGTGGCCTTGCACCGGGTCAAGCACCTGGTCGAGCAGCTTCCCAAGGGCCGGACCAAAGCCGTGCTTCTCACCACCTATAACACCAACCTCGCGGCCGATCTGCGTCGCCGCCTCCGGGAGCTCGCCGGACAGGAGGTCCTGGACCGGGTCGACATCCTTAACATCGATAAGCTCAGCTTCCGAATCGTGAATGAGAGCGGGCGCGGTGGTCAGGGCCGCACCCCCATCTTCGATGACCAGGTCAGCCGCGAGTGGCGGAATATGTTCACCGAACTCGGCGTGCGGAACTGGACCCCGGAGTTCGTCGAGGATGAGTGGAACCAAGTCATTCTCGGCCAGGGGATTCGCACTCGCTCGGAGTACTTCCGGGCCCGCCGGGCCGGGCGCGGACAACGGATCAGTCGTGCCCAGCGCGCTGACATATGGCAGCTCGTGGAGCGGTTCACCATGCGCTTGGAGGAGAAGGGTGTGTGGACCTTCCGCCAGGTGGCGCAGGCCGCCGCCCAGGTGGAGGCCGAGCGGGCCGCCAAGATCGCGGACAACCGCGCGAGGGAGGCCAAAGCGGGCGGTCAGATGCTGCAGCGCCCGGATCAAACCCTCACCAACCTGAGATTCCGATACGAGCACGTGGTCGTCGACGAGGCGCAGGATCTCAGCTCGGCTCACTGGTCTCTGCTGCGTGCCGTGGTGGACCACGGTGAGAACGACATCTTCCTGGTTGGTGACACCCACCAGCGCATCTACGACAACCGGGTGTCCCTGGGGGCACTCGGCATCAACATCCGAGGGCGCTCTTCTCGGCTCACCCTCAGCTACCGAACAACTTGGGAGATCCTGAAGTCGGCACTGGGCCTGCTCGGTGAGGAGGAATTGGACGACTTGGACGAGGGGAGTGAGTCTTTGTCCGGCTACCGGTCGGTACTGCGTGGTCCTAGCCCGGTGTTCCGGGGTTCTTCCACCTGGGCGACCGAGTGCGACGACGTTATCGCCTGGGCCCAGGACCTGCAGAAGAACGCACCCCGCGACACTGTGCCCTCTATCGGCGTGGGAGCCCCCACCAAGCACGAGGTCGACGCCCTGCAGTTCGCTCTGAACAAGGGCGGTGTTCGCGCCGCCAAGCTCGGCAAGGAGGGGCCTCCCCCCGGCTTCGAGCAGGCTGTGCACGTGGGAACCCTCAAACGGTTCAAGGGACTGGAGTACCAGCACATGGCCATCGCTGCGGTCAGTGAGGGGTTGGTGCCCCATGCCGACGTGAAGCGCCTACGAGACTCTGATGCTCTGCGCTACCGACAGGAGATACAGAAAGCCAGGTCGACGCTGTTCGTCGCGGCTACCCGTGCCCGGGACTCCCTGACGATCTCCTGGCACGGTGAGCCCAGCAGCCTGCTCCCGAAGAAGGCCGTGTATATGGAGGAGCCCACAGGTGTGACGGCCCCCGAAAGCGCATCAGCCGCCGAGCCCGAAGCGAACTTCGAGGACGGCGGCCTCTTCAAGCCTCCGAACGCCCTGTTGTAGGAGACACCCCACAAGGGTGTCCTGAACCCCGCCCCGAGCAGGCGGTCGGGACTCACCGTCGTCGACCGATGCGGTGAGGCCCCGGCCGTTTTCATCGATGGCACAGATGAGGAGGGTCACCAGTTTTTCTTGCGGCTCCAGCGGAGGCGTAGCTGATCGAAGCCCGGTGGTACGGCGATCCGCGTCGTGTTCTTCGGAGGCCAAGCTTCCGCGAGTACGAAGGGTTCGAGACAGAATCGGACCGCGGCGGAGTGGCTCCACAGGTCGGGGCAGGTGGCCGCCCCGACGAGGCGGAGAAGTTCGATCCTGCGAGGACGCGGAACCTGCTCGTGTGTTTCGAAGTTGCCGGCGAGGTGCCGTATCCCCTGTTCCCCGACTTCTTTCAGAGCAGCGGGGGTTCGGCCTCGGGTCTTGCGTGGATAGCGGATATCGGCGAAATTCTCCGGGTGTGGAGTGGAGGTGTCGTTCTCTCTCATCGAGGCCAGATATTCGGAGACGATTCCGCACCAGACATGGGCATCCACGGAACCGGTAGAGGGTCCTTGCGATCTGACGATGTCGATCGCGCTCTCGGTGACCGATTCGACGTAGCGGTCCTGTGCCTCCCGCGCAGTGTCGTCGAGTCGGAGGCTTGCTCGAGCCAGAAGGAGGAAGGCCGTATGCAAGGCCTCATCGACCAGGAGGGTCTCGAACCAGGTGGCACCTTTGCCCACTGTGAGTCGAAGGTGCGGTATCTCCTTCGGTTCGGGCACCCTGCGCGCGCTTCGTGTGCGAGTAGTGACATCTCGTTCGTTTCGATGAAAACCACCGAAGATCTCCCGAAGATCGCTTTCGAGTTTGGCGTACTCGGTGGTATCTGGGCATGTCGATGCGCGCTTGAGTAGATCGTTCTGATGGCCGGCCCCACGGCAGTAGCACTTACAATCCGCCTGTTTGGCGCTTTCGCAGGCGCTGTTGTGCCAGTTGGGCGGTCGAGGAGAGACTTTGGACAAGAAAACTCCTTGGGTGGTGATTTTCCCGGTGTGGTCGCGTGTATCCGTTAGAAGGTGCGTGGTGTATTAACGGTTGGGAATTCTGCGCCGATGGCCGAAGGGGTCCTAGTTAAGAACTATCAGCGTCAAGACGTGATTCGGTATCACCTTCCGGATAGAACTATGTTCCACGGGGTGCTTCGCATTCTGTTATTCGGAGTTTGAAGTTCCGGGGTCACCTCGGTGATCCCCTCTGGAAGGGGTAAGGACGCTCGTCCTGGATATCGTTCGCACCGTAGACGAAACCGTGCCGACTCGATATGGCCGCCTGGTGAGTACATCGGGGCGGGGCGGCACACGTTAGAGCTGGGGGCCGGTACCTTGGACGGCCTCATCGCGGGCTCTCGCGGTCTGGTGGCTGCTGGAGATCGAGATGCCCTCGTCCTTGTAGCCTTGGTCCGATCCCCCTCGCCTTGGTCCGATCCCCCTCGCCTTGGTTCGGTCACCGGCCGGGGCCATGAATGAAACGAACGGACATACGTGAGTTCGCACCCCTACGAACAGTTCGAGAGCAACCTTTCCTACGCCCGCAACATGGTGACGGGAGGACGGGCTTTGGAAGGTCTGCGCGGCCTTGCCGTGAACTACGGTGACCTCGCTGCGGCCCGCCCCGAGGACCTGTATCGGGCGGCCTGGTCACAGGCGGTGTCGGCCCTGGACCACTGGTTGCACCAGGAGGTGCTCGAACACGCTGTCGCTCTGGTCCGTTCCCCGGAACGTCCTCTTCCCGACCGGCTGGCGAAACTGAAGATGCCCTTCTCCACCGTGGAGCAGATGGCGGACAACTCCGTCGATTCTGTTTTCGCGGAGTTCATCGAGGAGGAGATCCGTCGGGACACCTACCAGCGCAGCAAGGGGATCGGTGAGGGGCTTCGGCTGGTCGCCCATCTCAACGCGCAGCAGATCTGGGAGCGGATAGCCGAAGGGCTCGGAACGAACGCCGCCGCGGCTCGGGACCGACAGGACAAGATCGTCGACCGGCGGAATCGGATCGCTCATCAGGCCGATCTGGACAGGGATGGGCAACGCACCCCGATGTCGGCCGATGAGGTCGAGGCCGCGGTGGTGTGGATCGAAAGCGTGGCCGAACAGATCAGGACACTTCTGGCAGGCATCCCGCAGGTGGTCGTCGAACAGGAGACCCCGGCCTGGCTCGTACGTGCCGGAAGGTACGGAGAACGCGAGAACTGGGCTCTGGAGAACGGTTTCGTGGGTGGTGGTTTCGCCGGATTGAGAGACTTGACCGCCGCCGACAGCCGGGCCCGCATGGTCGAAATGGTCGAGCAGGAGTACAAGGACGAGAGCCAGGGGCTCATCCGGAACTACGCCGGTCAGCTCTGGGCCTTTCGCGGCAAGATGCAGATCGGTGACCTCGTCGTTCTTCCGCTCAAGAACAGGAAGCGACCCATGCTCGCCATCGGCCGTATCGTCGGTGACTACGAGTTCGACGCCGAGGCTGCTGAAGATCGACAGCACCTGCGACGGGTCGAGTGGCTGCGTACCGACGTGCCGCGTGACAAGGCGGAGAAGGATCTCAGGAACACCCTGGGAGCCTTCATGACGGTGTGCGAACTCTGGCGCAATGACGCCGCCTGGCGTCTGGCCGAACTCGCTCGTACCGGAAGCGACCCCGGCCCGAGGATCGACGAGGTGTGAAACGGGTACGGGGGCAGAGGACGGCGTCGTGAGGGTGGCTTTCTCAGGCCCCTTCGGTTTTCAGAAGAGGCCTGAGGGCCCCGTGCTCTCCGAGGGATTCAGAGGGCACGGAACACCTGTTCCTCGTGCCAGGAGAGGGCGTCTTTGCTGGGGTGGTCTTCCCGTCGGCTCGGCAGGGAGATGGTCGCGTCTTCGAGTGAGGTGTAGTACTCGGCCGCGGAGAAGTGGTGGGACCGGAGGAGAGGGCTCACCCTGATCTTCGACTCCGGGGTGATCGTCAGGTAGCCGGAGTCGAAGAGTTTGTGGACGTCGGCTCGGAGCAGTAGTCCGTTGTCGAGGCGGTGCAGTCCTCCCTTGCCCACCGGATGGATGTGCGCCGCCTCCAGGGTCGGGGGCACGTCGGTGCCCGTCACGGCGCATCGTCCCCGGTAGGCGTCGATGAGGGCGAGTTTGAAGGCCTCCTGCCCCAGCCGTCTGCGTACGAGAGCGTGGCCGCCTCTGGTGGGGCCGGTGTGAGCCCAGGTGGCGGTGGCGTGAGGTTCGTCGTCGAGAGGGGAGCGGTCATCGGCGGCCAGGATGCGGTCGACGGCCTCGGTGAAGTACGAGGAATGCTCTCCACGGAGGATGTCGTCGTAGCCCTTGCCCTGGACCAGGTTGCCGGGGAAGTCCGGAGGCGGGGCGAGAGTCCGGCCCTCGGGGAGGAAGACGGGGTCCCGAAGCATGAGGCAGCCGATCACGGGGTCCTCACCTGAGGCGATGGCGGGCTTGCCCTCCTTGGTCCGGTAGGCGTTGAGGGCCTCGCACAGTTCGTTCAGGCCGGCCCTGCCGTTTCCCTCACCGAAGGCCTCCCAGGCCTGGGAGAGCGGCACCTGGGCGAACCTGCTGAACACGGCACCGCCCACGATCCGATTGTGCGGATAGCGGCTCTTGAAGAGGAAGAGATCTCCGGTGCCTATGCGTTTGAAGGACGTGTTCGAGGAAGGGCGCCAGAAGTTGATCTCGGTCAGATGGGGTCTTTCGGCCAGGAACTCGTACCATCGCGTATCGGTGATTCCGACATATGCCTTCATGAAGCGAATTATCCATCCTGAAGAAGGACGGCGAACCTTGGAGGCCCTGGACCGCGTTCAGCGCGGTTCAGGGCCCAGGGTGGCGGGAGGGTCAGGCGTCGGATTCGAGGAGGGCGACCGCGGCGGCCAGGACCTCGTCGAACTCCTCCTCTTGGGCGGAGCGTGCCTCATCGGCGGCCTCTTGGAGCAGGCGATCCCGACATTCGGTGTCCAGCCGGTCGTCGAAGCATTCCCGGGCCAGAGTGGAGGTGTCCACGTCGGGGGAGGAACCGAGGTCCATGCCGATCAGGACGAAGTGCACGTCCGCGACCTGCCCCCAGGCGGTCCACATGGTCATGTCGAGCCCGTCGGCGGACAGGTCCATGGTGAAGGCGTCGCCCTGGTCGGGGAGGGAGGGGAAGGAGGTCCCGCGGATGCTGCCCTCCAGAGTGATCCCGTCGCTGACCGCGGTCATGGTCGAACAAGAGGAGAGCATCGCCTCGTAGCCGGAGGCGTCCTGTGTCTCGTCGAAGTCTCCGGAGACCAGGACGTAGGTGTAGAAGGTGGGCGAGGAACCGGAGGAGACGGCGACCTGGCCCGCTCCCTCGGCCGCCTCCTCGGGGACGTCGGCGGGGCTGTCCTCGAAGGCCTCCTCGCAGGCCGCGGGTTCGATCGAGTCGAAGTCGGTGCCGCCCCCGCCCGAACCGTCGACCTCGTCCAGGTCGATCGTCTCCACCTCGAATCCGTCGGGGTAGTCGGAGGAGGGGAGTAGGAGGGACTCCAGCCGCTCGCTGGGTTCGAGGACGACCTGTTCGGAGCAGGCGGTCAGCGGAAGGAGGAGGGCGAGGGGCAGGAACGCGTGACGGGTCTTCGGGAACATGGGGGATCCTTGCGGGTTCTCGGGGGTGTTCCCCGGTTCCGACCCTCCTCGGGCGAGAGGGGTTCACGAGAGAGGTGTCACGCTCCGGAAGGAGAACCGGAACGAGCTTCCTGGCCGTTTCCGGTCAGTGGTCTCGCCCCTGTCCGGCGGAACGCCGACGGGCCGAGAAGCCGCTTCTCGGCCCGTCGGTGGAGTGGCGGTCAGAAGGAGCCGACGACGGAGACGAGGCTCACGAGCGCGACGACCACGAGGACCGGGATCACGAGGGTCACGACACCGAGGTCCTTGTAGGACTGGCGGTGGGTGAGCCCGCAGACGATGAGCAGGGTCACCACGGCACCGGAGTGCGGCAGGGTGTCGAGGCCGCCGGCGGCCATGGCGGTGAGCCGGTGCATCGCCTCCATGCTGATGTCCTCTTGCGCGGCCAGGGCCCGTAGGTCGTCGCCGAGCGCGTTGAGCGCGATCGTCATACCGCCCGAGGACGAGCCGGTGAGACCGGCGGTGATGGAGACGGAGAGGACGGAGGTCCACAGGGCGTCGGCGCCGAGACCGAAGACCGAGTCGCGGACGACGGCGAAGGCGGCGACCGAGGCGACGACCGCTCCGTAGCCCACCTCGGAGGCGGTGCTGAAGATCGGCAGCATGGACCGCTTGGCGCCGTCGACGAAGCCGTCCCACAGCGTGGTGAGGTGGCGGAGGTTGAGGGCGACCAGGACGAGGACCGCCGCGATGATGCCCGACAGCACGGCCCACAGCCCGAGACGTTCTTCGGCGGCGACCCCGCCGAACTTCTCCTGCGCCAGGTAGGACCAGTCGAGGGCCGGGAAGAGGAACAGGGTGCACGTGAAGTTCACGGCGAAGACCGTGATCAGCGGCAGGAAGGGAACGACGCGGTTGGCCGGCTCGAGCGTGGCGGCCCGCTGTTTCCCGTCGGTTTCGTCGGAGGAACCACCGGCCGAAAGAGCGCTCTCGGGGCTGTCGAAGCTCTCGCCCTTGCGGATCAGCGCCGTGCGACGGTATTCGAGCCACAGCAGGCCGAGACCGAAGATGAGGGCGCCGCCCACCAGCCCGATGCCGGCTCCGGCGAAGGGGCCCGTACCGAAGAACTGTCCCGGAATGATGTTCTGCACCTGCGGGCTGCCGGGCAGCGCGGTCATCGTGAAGGTGAAGATCCCCAGGGCGATGGTGGCGGGGATGAGGCGGCGGGGGATGTCGGCGACCCGGAAGAGCTCGCGGGCCAGCGGATACATGACGAAGGCCACGACGAAGAGGCTGATGCCCCCGTAGGTCATGAGGGCCGAGGTGACGATCGTCGCCGCGATCGCGCTCCGGGAGCCCACCAGCCTCGTCACGGTGCGGGCGATGCTCTCCGCGTAGCCGGTGATGGTCATCAGGACACCGAAGATCGCGCCGAACAGGAAGACGGGGAACCAGCTGCCGACGAAGCCGGCCATCGCCGGCATGAAGATCTCGGTGTAGGAGGCCAGGATCGGGGCCCCGGAGAAGACCACCGCGACCACCGAGGCGAGGGGAGCGGCGAGGATGACGGGGACGCCGCGGTAGGCGAGGGTGACGAGCAGGAGCAAGGATGTGACGATGCCTATGATTCCCAATGCCATGGGGGCTCCTCAGGGGGTCGGGGTGGAGAGTGCCGAATCCTCACCGGGAGACGAGGCGGTCTCCGAGGGGCGGGCGCGGTCGTCCGGCGGCATGGGGCGTTCCGCATCGGCGGGGGTGTCACCGCTGATCGGGCGGTCGCACATGTCGGTCATCTTCGCGCCGAAGTGACGGCAGGGGATATAGGGAACGGTGGGGTAAACCGCGTGAAGCTGTGGGGGGTTCGGCGGTTGAAGCGGTGGGGGTGGTCATGGTAATCGAGGCCGGTCGCGCGGGTGATCACGCCTCATGGGTGGTGCTCGGATCCACCGCTACGGGCGCCCCATGTGTCCAGCCCACGTATCGGGGCATCGCGCGGTCACGTCGCGCTCCTGAGGGCGGGCGCTCGGTGGTCAGACGCCGATGTTGAGCCACCAGATGGAGAGGTTGAGCGCGGTCGCGAACGCCACCCAGACCCAGTAGGGCACCAGGAGGGCGGCGGCCCAGCGGGAGACGCGGGCGAACAGGACGATGGTGACCGCCAGGGTCGCCAAGAGCAGGACGATGTCGACCAGGGCCGTGCCGCGAAGCCCGGCGGCGAAGAAGAGGGGCGACCAGGCCGCGTTCAACAGCAGTTGGACGGTGAACAGGGCCAGTTCCGTCCGGGCTCCGCGCAGGCCGCGCAGGCGCCAGACCAGCCAGCCGGAGACGGCGATCATCGCGTACAGGACGGTCCACACCGGCCCGAAGAGCCAGGAGGGCGGGGCCCACGACGGTTGTCGGAGGGCCGCGTAGTCTCCGGCGGTCTCCGTGTTGGAGAGCACTCCCACGAGCGCGGCCGCGGTCACGGCGGCGGCGAAGACCAGGGCCGCGAGGAGTGAGGACGTCGTCGACGGGGTGTGTCCTGCTTTGGCGGCGGTCATGGTCTCCCTCCGGGAACGGGGCTTCGGCCGTGTTCGGCCGGTCCCCTCACGTCGACACTACCCAAAGTGTCTATGGTATTACTCGTATTCCAAGCATCTCTCTTTTCAAACATTTCATGACCGAGGGGGCCGGGTGCCCCGAGGTCCATCGAGAGGGCGGTCTCCCTTCGGGGTTCGAGTCAGTCGGTGGGGGTGAGGGCGGAGAGGAGGTCGTGGTCGCCCCGGTCGGCGAGATGGGCGAGAAGGTGGTCGGGGGCGGTCGCCTCCGGTAGGCCGACGGCCCTGGTCAGGAGGGTCAGGCCTTCGGTGCCCGAAACCGGGTCGGGGAGGCCCGCGAGGCTCAGGGCGTGGGCGAGGGGGTCGGCCGGGGCGGGGTCGTGGCGGTGGACCTGGCAGAGGAGACGTCCCTCGGCGAGGGTGATGAAGGCGTGGTCGCCGACCCGGGCCTCCTCGGCGAGGAGGAGGGGACGGATCGAGTTCATGAGGGGCTGGTTCTTCCACGCCGCCACCGAGTCGCGGTCGCCGATGCGGACGGGGAGGCGGTGGCCGGGGCGCATGCCGATCCACGCGGCGAAGCCGCTGGGGATGGGAAAGCCGGAGCCGCGTAGATGTTCGCCGTTCAGGTCCACTCGAAGCCACCAGACGCCGTCCGGGCAACGGAAACAGCGACGGGTGCGTTCCACGGTGCGCTTGGGGCGGTAGGGGGCGGTGGCGTGGTCGGGGACGGTCCCGGGGAGGGCGACCCGGCCCGGGGCGGGTCGGGCGAAGGCGCTGCCGGAGGCCATGGCCCGGATCGAGTTCTCGGTGACGTCGAACCATCCGGTGATCCGTTCGACGAGGTCGGAGACGGCCATCTCGCCGCCGGCCCGCTCCAACTCGCGGCGGATGGTCTCCTCCAGCCCGAGGTACTCCCTGCCGCCCCAGGAGCGCAGGCCGAAGAGACGGCGGTCCCTGCGCACGATGCGTTCGTCGCCGTGGACCCGTTCGCGGAACCCGGACTCGTTGAAGTCGCCGCCGACCCGCTCGACGAGTTCGTCGAAGTGCAGGGGGCGACCGGCCAGGGACAGGACGGCGAACGCCTTGTCGGGGAGGTTGCGCCCCCAGAGGACGAGGTGTCCGTCCATGATCCGGGTCCTGGGGAGGGTCTCCAGCCAGGCGCCGGTGTGTTCGCTCGGGACGCCTCCGTCGAGGAGTAGGGCCGTGGCCTCGTGGAGGGGGAGCACGATCCGTCGGCTCAGCTCCTCGGAGAACCGTTCGGCGAGGGAGGTCGAGGCGCCGGTGACGATCCAGTCGCCGGCCACGCGGTGTTCGGGCAGTAGGGCCAGGAGGATCTCGCCCACCGGTAGGCCGAGGGAGGGGATGAGGTGCCGGTGGCCGGGGTCCAGGTTCCAGAAGGCCTTCAACGGGGTCGCCGTTCCCAGCGCGGTGGTGAGCGAACGCAGGTGGGCGGCGGTGAACGCGCCCTCGGGCCCTTCCAGGCGGGCGCGCAGGTCCTCGCGGATCTGTTTGTGGATCTGGCGGATGCGTTCCCGGGTGACCCCGAAGGATTCGCCGAGGCTGTCGAGGGTCTCGGGCGTTCGGCTGAAGACGCGTCGGACGGCCACCGCGCGACGGCGTTCGTCGTCGGAGGACAGGTGGGTCTCGAGTTCATGGACGTAGGAGCGGGTGGGTCGTTCGGGGGACGGCCGGTCCTGCTCGGGGACGTCGGTCCGGCGGGGCATCGTGGTCGGCGCCCTCTCGACCCGAGAGGCCGTCGTGCCGTCGGCCTCTCGGTCGACGTCCTCTCGGGGCAGACGGTCCAGCACGGTGAGGAAGAGGTCGCGCAGGTACTCGTGGGCGGCCTCGGCGCCCACCGGTTCGCGGAGGCGCCATACGGGGGTGGCGAGTACGGAGGGCCTCTCGCCGGCCGCGTACAGCGCGGGCATCACCTCGCCCAGGGCGTGCCCCTCCCAGCGTTCCAGGGCGAGTCGGGCCAGTCCGGTCGCGACGGATTCGGCGCCGATCCGTCCCGTCACCAGGGGCAGACGTACGCGTCGCCACCACCGTTCCTCGGTGATGCGCGGGTGCGCGAGGGCGCGATGGGCGGTGTCGTCGCAGGTGTGGGCCAGGGGAGGGACGACGTGGCAGAGGCGGATGTCGAGGGGCCGGGACAAGAGCGGCCTTTCTCTCCGGGGACGGGGGTGCCGCACAGATTAGAGGAGGCCGGGGACGTCGCGGACCCCGAAGGGACGGCTCGTCCGGGTTCCGGGCCTTGGGGAAATGTGTGGAACACGGCTTTTCGGGGTTTTCTCGGGGTGGCCGAAAAGGAGGCGTGTTCAGAGTGGGTGATGCGGCGGATTGTCGGTTTGTCGTGGGCGATTTCCATGTCCATGGGCTTCTTGTTCCCATGAGGATCGGATGGGCGGTTTCAAGCCGGCTACGGCCGGCTTCGTGTGTCATCGCTGGTCGTGGTGGTTGTGATGGGTATTCTCCTCAGGGGTGCATGGGCGAAAGGAGGGGGTTAGTGTCATATATCCGTTCTGGGTGTCGGTATCGAAGTGCTCATTCTTCTGTTGTCTGAAAAAGTTGTTCTTGGTCACCGGGTGGTGTCTTTCTCCTAGGGTGGTCGACGGTCCTTGAACCGGCGAAGACCGGAACAGGTCGTATTTCGTCTTTTTGGTAGCCCTTTCTCCGTCCGTGCCCCCGTACGGACGTCGACCACCATGAGGAGACACACAGCCGATGTCGATCGACTCGACCCCCGAGGTACGGACCGGCCAACAGCGGAGCCTGACCACCGCGGCGGCCCGGAACCTGGCCACCACCACCAAGTCCGCCCCGCAGATGCAGGGGAAGAGCTCCCGATGGCTGCTCAGGATGTTGCCCTGGGTGCAGACCGACGGCGGTGCCTACCGGGTCAACCGCCGCCTGACCTACACCGTCGGCGACGGTCGGATCGAGTTCGTGCAGACCGGTTCCGAGGTGCGGGTGATCCCGCGCGAACTCGGGGAACTCGCGATGCTGCGCGACTACGACGACATCGAGGTGCTGGAGGCGCTCGCCGGGCGTTTCGTCCAGCGCGAGTTCGAGCCCGGCGAGGTGTTGGCCGAGCAGGGGACGTCGGCCGAGCACCTCTACCTGCTGGCCCACGGCCGCGTGCACAAGACCAGCGAGGGCGCCTACGGCGAGACCAACCGGCTGGGGGTTCTGGCCGACGGTGACAACTTCGGTGAGCGCTACCTCCTCGACACCGAGCCGACCTGGGACTACACGGTCAAGGCCGCGACCTCGGGCACCCTGCTGGAGCTGCCGCGCCGGGAGTTCATCGCGCTCCTGGACGACTCCCCGAGCCTTCAGGCCCAGATCCAGAGGTTCCTGTCGGTGCCGGAGCGGGGGCAGAACAAGCACGGCGAGGCGGAGATCGCCCTCTCCTCCGGTCACACCGGCGAGGTGGACCTTCCCGGCACCTTCGTCGACTACGAGCTCAAGCCGCGCGAGTACGAGCTGAGCGTGGCCCAGACGGTCCTGCGCGTGCACACCCGCGTCGCCGACCTCTACAACAAGCCGATGAACCAGACCGAGCACCAGCTCCGGCTGACCATCGAGGCGCTGCGGGAGCGGCAGGAGCACGAGCTGGTCAACAACCGGGAGTTCGGCCTGCTGCACAACGCCGACTTCAAGCAGCGCGTGCAGACCCACTCCGGGCCGCCCACCCCGGACGACCTCGACGACCTGATCACCATGCGTCGCAACACGCAGTTCATGTTCGCCCACCCTCGGGCCATCGCGGCCTTCGGCAAGGAGTGCAACAAGCGCGGGCTGAACATCGGCACGGTCGACGTCAACGGTCACCAGCTGCCGGCCTGGCGCGGCGTCCCGCTCCTGCCCTGCGGCAAGATCCCGATCTCCGGCCACCAGACCTCGTCGATCATCGCGGTCCGTACCGGTGAGGACAACGAGGGCGTCATCGGGCTGCACCAGACCGGCCTGCCCGACGAGGTCGAGCCCGGCCTCAACGCGCGCTTCATGGGCATCGACGGCCAGGCGATCATCTCCTACCTGGTGAGCACCTACTACTCCGCGGCCGTCCTCGTCCCGGACGCCCTGGGTGTACTGGAGAACGTCGAGGTCCGCCCGCGTGCCTGAGCGATCGACACCGTCAGGGAAGGAGGCCTGAGTGTCACTGTTGTCACGGATGTCCGCGCCCTCGGCCGGACACATGACGGCGGATCTGGTGCGCGCCCTGCTCCGCGACCCGAAACGTCCGGGCAGCCCCGACCTTCCGTCGACGCCCCGGCTCGCGGTGCGGAATCGGACGGGCACGCGCCCGCAGAGCGGTCCCACCGGGCTCCGTATCCCGGGCGGACCGACCGGATTCGGCACCTCGGCGGCCACGATCCTGTCGCCCCCTCGGCCCGCCCCGGTCGAGAGCGCGCGGGGAACGTCGGGGACCCGGCTCCCGGACGCCCCCGCGGCCCCCGGCGTACGGGGGGACGACAAAGGTTCGTCGGTCCCTGTGCTCTACTGCCCTCCCGCGGTCCGGGACGACCCGGCGCTGGGCGAGGAGATCAACGACCGATTGGTCGAATGGGCCGAGGAGGTCGGTGTCTATCCCGGTCAACTCGACCGGGTGCGCGCGTGCGACTTCGGACGCCTCATCATGCTCGCCCACCCCGAGACCGACGACGTCGAGCGGCTGCTGGCCGCGGCCAAGTGCGCCCTGTCCGAGTGGTCCGTGGACGACCACTACGTGGACGGTGAGGTGGAGGAGGCCCGCCCGGAGCTGTTGGGGCAGCGGCTGGCGATCGCCCACTCGGTGATCGACCAGGCGCACCTGCCGCTGCGGTACGCCCCGCAGTTGGAGGAGGTCGTCCAGGCCGACCCGGTCATGGTGGCGTTGCGCGCGGCCCTGGACAACCTGTCCGAGTACGCCTCGGCGGCCCAGGTCCGTCGACTCCGCCACGAGCTGGCCATCATGTTCGTGGCCTACAACCAGGAGGCGGTCTGGGCGGCGACCGGCCAGCGCCCCCCGGTCTGGGAGTTCCTCATGCACCGGCACGAGAACAGTTTCGTGCCCTGCATGGTGCTCATCGACGCGGTCGCCGGCTACGAGCTGTCCCAGGCCGAGTTCTCCGACCCTCGGGTACGTCGTGTGTTCACGCTGGCCGGCTCGGCCAGCGTGATCGTGAACGACCTGTACTCCATGGGCAAGGAGGACCCCTCCGACTTCAGCGTGCCGAGGCTGATCGCCACCGAGGAGAACTGCTCGGAGCGCGAGGCGATCGAGCGCAGTGTCCTGATCCACGACGAGATCATGCACACCTACGAGACCGAGGCGGCCGCTCTGGCGCTGACCGGGTCACCCGAACTGCGGCGTTTCCTCGCCGGGGTCTGGGCCTGGCTCGGCGGCAGCCGCGAGTGGCACGCCCGCACGGCCCGCTACCACGGTGGCGGAGCCTGACCCCGATAGACCCCTCACCGGCCTCCCTCAGGCCGGGAACACACGACCAAGGAGTACACACGATGACCACGACCATGCCCTCCGACACCCGGGTGCTGCGTACCGACTACCAGAGGTCGGTGGCCGCCTACTGGAACGCCGAGAAGGATCCGGTCAACATTCGCCTGGGCGAGGTCGACGGGCTCTTCCACCACCACTACGGGATCGGCGACTACGACCCGTCCGTGCTGGAGGGCCCCGAGGAGACCCGCGATCAGCGCATCATCGAGGAGATGCACCGACTGGAGACGGCCCAGGCCGACGTGCTCCTGGACCACCTCGGCGCGATCGGGCCCGACGACCGAATCCAGGACACCGGCTCCGGCCGCGGCGGGACCGGCTTCATGGCCAACGCCCGCTTCGGTTGCAGCGTGGACGGGGTGAGCATCTCCGAGCAGCAGGTCGAGTTCGCCAACGCCCAGGCCCGTGAGCGGGGGGTGGACGACAAGGTGCGCTTCCACTTCCGCAACATGCTGGACACCGGCTTCGAGACGGGCTCGATGCGGGCCACCTGGAACAACGAGTCCACGATGTACGTGGACCTGTTCGACCTCTTCAGCGAGCACGCGCGTCTTCTGGAGTACGGTGGCCGTTACGTCACCATCACCGGTTGCTACAACGACGTGACCGGTGGCCGTTCCAAGGCGGTCAGCCGGATCGACGAGCACTACACGTGCAACATCCACCCCCGGAGCGAGTACTTCCGGGCGATGTCGGCCAACGGCCTCGTTCCGATGCACGTCGTCGACCTCACCGCCGCGACCATCCCATACTGGGAGTTGCGGGCGCGCTCCTCGGTGGCCACCGGGATCGAGGAGCCCTTCCTCACGGCCTACAAGGAGGGCAGCTTCCACTACCTGCTCATCGCCGCCGACCGGGTCTGACCCCGCGCTCCGGCTCCGGGGAACCGACTTCGGGCGTCCGCCTCCATCACGGCGGGCGCCCGCCACCGATCACGAAGGGTGTCCATGACCATCAGTACAGACACCGGAACGCCCGAGTCCGTGTCCGACGAACGGCGTCCGATCATGCTCGAGCTGGTCGACGAGTCCGGACGGACCACGGGCACCTCCGAGAAGCTGGCCGCGCACCGGGCCCCGGGGGTCCTGCACCGGGCCTTCTCGGTCTTCCTCCTCGACGGCCGGGGGCGTCTCCTGCTCCAGCGTCGTTCCCTGTCCAAGTACCACTCGCCCGGGGTGTGGTCCAACACCTGCTGCGGTCACCCCTATCCGGGGGAGCAGCCGTTCGCGGCCGCGGCCCGACGGGTGGGCGAGGAACTGGGACTGTCGCCCTCGCTGATGCGCGAGGCCGGGACCGTGTCCTACCACCATCCGGACCCGATCTCCGGTCTGGTGGAACGCGAGTACAACCACCTGTTCGTCGGTCTCGTGGACCGGGAGGTGAACCCGGATCCGGAGGAGATCCACGAGACGCTCCTCGTCGACCCGGAGGGGTTGGAACGGGCACGCGCGGAGGGGACGTTCTCCGTGTGGTTCCCGACGGTGCTCGACGCGGTGCGCCCGGCCCTGCGGGAGCTCCCGAACGGTGACGTCTGGTAGCCGGACCCCGCCGGCGCGGGTGATCGGCGAGCCCGTCGCGAACGGCCGGTGAGGCCCCGGGGAGGGGGTCTCACCGGCCGTCGTCGTGTCCGGGAACGGAACCGGGGCGCTCGTGCCCGGACGCCGGGAACGACTCAGCAGCGGGTATTGATGGTGTTCTGGATGGAGGACTTCTCCGCGCTGGTCACCGACAGGCCGTACCGGTGCTTCACGTTGACCCACGCCTTGACGTAGTCACAGTGGATCGCGGTCCTGGGCGGCATCCACTGGGAGGGGTCGCGGTCGCCCTTGGAGCGGTTGCTGGAGGCGCTCACCGCCCACAGTTGGGGAGCGGACACGTCGTTGGCGAAGGAGCGTCGCCGGTCGGTGGTCCATCGGTCGGCGCCGGAACGCCACGCGTCGTACAGGGGCACCATGTGGTCGATGTCGAAGTCGGAGGGGTTGTCGGTCCAGACGCCGTCGTAGTCGCTGGACCAGCGGCCCGAGGTCGGTCGGCAGTTCCCGTCCACCTGGACGGTGTGTCCGTCCCGACGCAACACGTGCTGACGGGCGTCGCAGGGGCTCTGGACGACGACCCAGTGCGGGAAGAGGCTGCGGTCGTAGCCGGATCCGCTGTTCTTGGGGCGCACCGTCAACCCGTTGAGCTGGGTCTGGGCGGCCGAGGTGGAGGGGATGCCGGGCGGAAGGGAGTGGTGGGCCGAAGCGGGGGAGGCCCAGCCCAGGACGGCGACCATGACGATCGCGGCGAGGGTCGCCAGGGCGCCGGACACCGTTCTACGGGGACCGCGGGGGAGGGAGGGGGACGTGGACAACATGTCTCCTTGGGGGAGTGCGACATATCGGTCCCTCCAACGATGGTCCTCGGTAGGGGCTCCGACCAGACCCCCAAGGTGAAGTTCCGTGTCCACGGGGGTGGCGGGGCGGTGAACCCGCCGGCGATACGATCTCCGTTCACCGGAACCGAGCGGGAGCATGCGATGTCGTTGTACGCGGGGACCTTCTCGATCGTCGCCCACGACCCCGCGGCCGGGGTGTGCGGCGTGGCGGTCGCCAGCCGGATGCCCGCGATCGGGGCGTTGACGGTGTTCGCGCACGCGGACGTGGGCGCCGTCGCCACCCAGGCGTTGATCAACCCCCTGCTGGGGGTGGACGCCCTGGAGCTGTTGCGGACCCTTCCCGCGGACGAGGCGTTGGCCGCCGTGCTCGCCGACGACCCCGAGCCCGACTCACGTCAGGTGGCCGTGGTGGACCGGACGGGCCGCGCCGCCGCGCACACGGGGTTCATGACCCACCCCTGGCGCGGCCATCGGACGGGGGAGGGGTACGCGGTGGCCGGGAACATCCTGACCGGCGGCGCCACCCTCGACGCGATGGCCGAGGCCTGGGAGTCGGGGGCCGACCTTCCGTTCGACGAACGGCTGTTGCGCGCCCTGGAGGCCGGCCAGGCGGCCGGGGGCGACCGTCGAGGGAGGCAGAGCGCCGCGCTGTACGTGCACACCGGGAACCCCTATCCCCACCTGGATCTGAGGGTGGACGAGCACACGGACCCGGTCGCCGAGCTGCGTCGTGTCCACGGGGTGGCCCGGCGGGAACTGCTGCCGTTCGTGGAGGCGCTGCCGACCCGGGAGAACCCGGCCGGCGCCTTCGACCGTCTTCACGAGGAGGAGACGGTGGAAGGCCGAACGAACGCGCGCGCGTCCGATCCACGTGGCCGGGAGCACCGTCCGGAGGGGCGATGGGCGGACGGCGCGGGGGCTAGCCTGGAGGGATGACCGAACCCGCATTCTCGGCCCCCCTCGACCCCGGGCTGGTGGCGGCGATCCTGGACACGGATCTGCCGCAGCACGTCATCGACGATCTGGCGCAGTCCCCCGACGCGGCGGGGGAGATCCTCCTGAACGCCGCCTACGAACTGCGCGGGTCCCGCCCCGATACGGCCCGGCGGGTGCTCGACCTGCTGCGCGACCGGGCCCCCGACGCCGACCACCGTCAGTACGCCGTGCACATGTCGGCGCGCCTGCTCCGCGAGGAGGGCCGGGCGGAGGAGGCCGACCGGCTCATCGAGGAGCTCATGCGCCCCGGTGTCCTGGGCCGCCCCATGGCGGCGGTGCTGGCCGACGAGTTCGCCGAGGCCGGAGACCTGGATCGGGCCCTGTACTGCTACAACGTCGCCTGTCGCAGTCTGCTCGCGGCGCCGGTCGAGCTCGTGGAGGGGATGGACCCGGTCGGGCTGCTGCCGTTGACGGGACGCGCCCGCGTACGGGAACGGCTCGGGTTGCCCGCGGACGAGCACGACCGCGCCGTCCTCGCGGCGGGCGAGGGCGGACCCTCCCTCGTGGACGAGATGGGCCGACTGGACGGGACCGCGGAGGAAGGGGGAACCTTCGAGGACCCGACCGCGCGAGTGAGGGTGGTGCTCACCGGAGAGGATCGGTCGTACTACGAGGACGTCGAGCGCGGCCTGCGGGAGAGCGCCGGGGAGCTCCGCTTCGTGGTGAGGGCCGACCCCGGGGAGATCGATGCCCACGCTCGGGAGCGCGGTCTCGATCTGAAGGACCCGGACACCCTCCGCTCCTGGGCACGGACCCTGGACGCCGACTCCGCGCGCCCGGTCGTCTGGCCGCCGGAGCGCAACGCCGCCTGCTGGTGCGGTTCGGGACGCAAGTACAAGAAGTGCTGCGGTTCCCCGGCCGTGCGCTGACGCCGTTCACCCGGGCGGTCCGTCGCCTCCGGGCCGCCCGTCGAGGGTGAGCCGCGGCATCGGCGGGATCCGGGCGTCGGGCCGGACCGGCCGTCCGGCCGGCCGAGGGGGACGTCCCTCTCGGACACAGGAGAGGATCTCGTCGGCCGCCAGGACCCCGGCGCGCTCGAAGCCGTGGGTGTTGGAGTCGACCTCGTGCCAGAGCGCGTCGCGGAGGACGATCCGGACCGTGTAGGGGGGACTCCGGTCCGGCCCCAGGATCGACCAGCGTCTCCGGAAACCCTCGGCGAACGCCCGGGCGAAGTCGCCCGGGAGCGGGGCGAGAGGTTCGCGGCAGAGCGGCGGCAGGTCGTCGACGACGTCCACGGCCCGATCCGTCTCCGCGCCCTCGGGCGGCGGCGCGGCGTCCAGCCACATCAGGGCGAAGTGGCCCGGGCACGCGGTCTGGACGACCTGACGGACGAACACACCCGTGATCGGGCGGGGGAGCGGTTCGGGCACGGGCGCCTCCGTGAGGGGGTGTGGGGAGTCGTCTCAGGCCCGGAGCCGGTCGAGTTCGGCGCGCAGTTCCTCGGCCAGGGCCACCGCGCGCTCCAGTTCCGGGGCCTTCGTGTTCTCCCGGTGGTTCGTCTCGGAACGCCTGCTCAAGGCGGGCCCGGGGGCCATGTTCACCTGGTCGGCGGCGCCGTCGGCCTCGATATCGAAGACCACCCGGTCCGACCGGTGCCAGCTCTCGAACCATTCCAACGGGGCGCCGGAACGGTCGAAGGTACCGCCCTCCAGGAGCAGGAGCGGCATCCCTTCGGGCACACCGAGCTCGCGGGCGATCTCCGGGGCGGCGGGCACGGCCCGGATCTGGCGGCGTCCGCTGGTCGGTACGACCCCGAACCGGGACTCCATCAGACGGTGCAGGGAGGCGTCGGCCAACATCGACGCCTCCAGACCGGCGAAGCGGTCCGCGGGCAGCCAGGTGCGCACGTAGGACAGGGGGTCCCCGTCCACCGAACGCACCCGTTCCAGCCGCAGCAGGGAGCGGGTGCCCAGGTGCTCCTCGGCGGCCGGGATCCCCGTCTCCACCGCGGTCAGCGAGACCACGGCCGTGGTCAGGGACAGGCCCTCGGCGGAGAACTGGTCGAACAGACCGGTCACCCGTTGCACGAGCCGGTGGTGTTCGGTGCGCACGGCCGCGACCGGGGCCCGACCCCGGGCCCGGCGTACGGTGCCCTCGTCCTCCAGGGTGGACAGGGCCTGGCGTACGACGCTGCGGGAGACCCCGAACCGTTCACGGAGCGCCGCCTCGCTGGGCAGCGTCTCGCCGGGGGCGATCGTGTGGTCGCGGATCTGCGCGCGGAGCACGTCGGCCACCTGGGCGTGCAGGGGGCGGGGGTCGGAACGGTCGACAGGCATGGCGTTCATTCTAGGGTCCGGGAACGACGAGACCCCCTGTTCCCGGTGGTGTCCGGGAACAGGGGGTCGGACGGCCGCGCCCCCGTGGTGCGGCCGCCGGGCTCAGGCTCCGGGGTTGGTGGCCCGCCACACGTGGCCCCAACCGGGGGCGAGCTCCGCGGCCCGGCGCAGGGCCAGGACCAGGCTGGCCTCGCGGGCGATGCCCTTGCCGGCGATGTCGAAGGCGGTGCCGTGGTCGACCGACACCCGCACCACGGGCAGGCCGGCGGTGATGTTGACCCCGTCGTCGCCGTAGACGGCCTTGAACGGGGCGTGGCCCTGGTCGTGGTAGCAGACCGCCACCAGTTTCCAGTTCCCGCGCACGGCGGCCGGGATGAGGGCGTCGGCGGGCAGCGGACCGTGGGCGTTGATCCCCTCGGCACGGGCCAGTTCGACCGCCGGGGCGAGGATGTCGGCGTCCTCGTCTCCGAAGAGCCGGTTCTCACCGGCGTGCGGGTTCAGTCCGGCCACGCCGATGGGCTCGTCGGGGGAGCCCTGGGCGCGGGCGAAGGCGCCCATCAGACGCAGTACCTCCAGGGTCCGCTCCCGGGTGACGTCCTCGATCGCCTGACGCAGCGAGACGTGGGTGGTGAGGTGGAAGAAGGACAGCTCGCCGGCGGACAGCACCAGGCTGTAGTCGCTCACCCCGAACTCGTGGGCGAGCAGTTCGGTGTGGCCGGGCCAGGCGTGTCCGCCCAGGTGCATCGCGGCCTTGTTCAGCGGCGGGGTGACGATGCCGTCGACCAGGCCGCGCTTGGCCAGGTCCACGGCCTCGATGACGAAGCGGGCGGCCCCGTCGCCGGCCTCGGCGCTCAGCTCGCCGGCGGGGACGTGGCCCAGGGAGGGGCCGGTCTGCACGATGTCGATGACGGCGGGGTCGTCGGCGGCGTCCGCGGGGGACGCGATCGGGTTGACCGCGTCGGGGTCCTCGCCCACCGCGCGGACGGCGTTGCGCAGCGCGTCGGCGTCACCGACCACCACCGGACGGGAGACCTCGCGCACCTCGGGGTGGCGCAGCAGGGACTTGGCGGTGATCTCCGGACCGATCCCGGCGACGTCGCCGAGGGTGACCGCGAGAGTGGGACGGCTCATTCGTTGCTGCCTTTCGTGTGACGGACCGCCTCGGCGGCGTCCAAGAGTGCGGTGGGGGAGCCGAAGCCCCCCGCCTTGGTGACGATGGTGAGGCCGTGTCGGGGGCCGCCCGACAGGGCGCCGATCGGGATGCCGGGGGCGACCTCTCCGGTCAGCCGGATGGCGTTGGCCTCCAGGCGGGAGGTGAGGGCGCGGGCGCCGTCGCCTCCGGTGACCACGAACCCGGAGATCTCGTGTCGCTCGGCGATGTCGGAGCAGAGGGCCCCCAACCGGCGGGACACGTCCTCCGGGGAGAGGGAACCGCCCCGGTCCTCCGGAGCCACGATCACGGTCCGGGGCGCCTCGGTGTCGAAGCGCTCCAGGACGGTGTCGCTCCACCGGCGCCAGGAGAGGTCGTCGGCCAGGTCCTCGGGCTCGGGACGCTCCAGCCGGGTGCCGGGGTCGTCGGCCAGTCGGGCGACCTGTTCGCGGGCGACGCCGTGCAGGGAGGTGACCATGACGAGCGAGGGCGCGAGGCCGGTGCGCGGAGGCCGGGAACGGGCGAGCCGGGTGGCGAGCCCGGCGGAGCCCACCGGGAGGGCGTCGGGGCCGAGCGCGACGACGGCCGCCGCGACCCGGTCCAGGTCCTCGTCGGTCCGGGCGTCCACGACGACCACGGGCCCCGCCGCGCGCAGGAGGGCCGCGTCCTCCGCGGCCGTGTCACCGGTCAGGACGACGTGTTCGGCGCCGAGCAGCGCGGCGACGTCGCTCTCGGTCACCGGGGTCACCGGGTCGCGGCCGACGGCGGTGCGATGGACCTCCACGCCGTCCACGAGCAGGATCCCGTCCTGGACGACGCGCCCTGTGGCGGGGAAGGCCGGGCAGACCACGGCCACCGCGTCGGGGGTCCAGGAGGACAGGGCCCCGTCGATCTCGGCGCGCAGCGGACCGCGCAGGGTGGAGTCCACCTTCTTGTAGACCAGCCCGACACCGGCCTCTCGCAGGTCGCGTACGGCGCGGGCGACGGTGGCGGAGGCCTCCTCCGCGGGCAGGGCCCGGGAGTCGGTGGTGATGGCGACGACGTCGGCGTCACCACCGGCCGGGGTGAGGCGGAGTTCGGTGCGGTGACCCGCGTGGACGAACTGGACGGCGGTGTCGCCCGCGCCGGTCAGGTCGTCGGCGACGATCGCGATGCGCGGGGTGGTCACGAGGCGGCCCCCTTCGTGGCGGTGGCCGCGGCGGCGGCCTCCAGCTCCTCTCGTTCGGCCTCGGCCGGGCGGGCGCCGGCGCGGCGCAGGACCCAGGTGGTGACCAGAGGGGCGAGGAGGGCGGTGACCAGGACGCTCGCGGCGACCTGGGAGGTGGCGGTGCCCACGTAGGCGCTGAAGGAGGGGTCCGCGGCGGCGACGACGGCCGGGGTGGCCACGGCGTTGCCGGAGGTGGTGCCGGCGGCGAAGCCGACGCCGGACTCTCCACCGCGTCGGAGCAGGAAGCGGTAGCCCAGGTAGACCAGTCCGCCGGTGAACAGGGTGATGACCACACCCATCAGGACGCCGGTCAGACCGCCTCGGGCGACGTCGCCGAGGTCGATTCCGGTACCGAGGGCGAAGGCGAAGAAGGGGATGACGATGCCGGGCACGGGCTTGAGCACCGAGCGCCACTGGGCGTCGACGTTGCCGATCACCACGCCCAGAAGGAAGGGCAGGATCGCGGCGAGCAGGGTGACGAACGGGATCTGGCCGAGGCCGGAGGCGCCGATGAACAGGAGGGCGAAGAAGGGTCCGTCGTTGACCGCTCCGGCGATGTAGGCGCCCCGGTCCTTGGTGCGTCCGTACTGGCCGGTGATGGCGAGCCACAGTCCGCCGTTGGCGTTGGTGGCGGCGGCGATCATCGCCAGGATGGAGACGCCGAGGATGCCCTCGGGGCCGGTGACCATGGCCAGGGCGACGATGAGCAGGCCGGGGATGACGCTCTTGCCCAGGAGGACCACGCCGGTGGTGGCCAGGACGGGACCACTGGTGCGGAGGGTGACCTGGGTGCCGGTGGCGAAGATCAGGAGCGCGATCAGCGGCAGGGCGCTGTCCTTGAACAACGCGGTGGTGAAGCTGCCGATGTCGAGGGCGGCCGGGGCGAAGGTGCCCAGCACGGATCCCAGGATCAGCGGGATGAGCATGGCCCCGCCGGGGATCTTGTTCAGCCAGTGGTAGAGGGGCACCACGGACCCGTGGTCGTCGCGCATGAGTGTCCGTTCGCAGGGGCCCGTGGGGTGGCGTTCCTCAGGGCCGATCCACATATTGTCCGTACAGAGTGTACGTACAATTTTGGTCGGCGTCACCTCGTTCGCCACAGGGATTCACATGGACCCCTCGGAGAAGGCCCAGGTGAACCGGTGCGGGATACGATGTGGCGGGGTCGCGAGGCCCGTGGGCACGGGCCCTCCCGCTCTCGAGAAGGCCCGCGCGCGTCAGGCGTTCAACCTCCCCAGAACCTCGGGAAGATCGATCTCGTGCGCCACGGTCAGACGCCGGGTCGCCCGGGTCAACGCCACGTACAGATCGCCGGCGCCGCACGGTCGGGCGAGCAGTTCCTCGGGACGTACAACGATGACCGAGTCGAACTCCAGCCCCTTGGCCTCGGTGATGGTCGACACCACCACGGAGGGGGTCGACCCGTCGCGCCCTCGCTCCGCCGCGGGGCGCGCGGCCTCCGGGAGGGCCTCGGCCACCTCGGAGATCGAGGCGTCGGAGGCGATCACCGCGACCCGGCCCTCCCCGATGGCGTCGAGCTCCTCCGCGACGAGCCCGGGAAGATCGCCCTTCGGACCGTTCCCCATGAGGACGGCCCTGGGCGGATCGCCCTCCTCACGGACCGACTCCGGGGCCTCCTGACCGGGCGCCGCCACACGCAGCACGTCGGCGGCGACCTCCATGATCGGCGCGGGGGTGCGGTAGTTGACCCGCAGCGTCTCCACGTACACCTTGTCCCCGGCGTACGGTTCGAGCGTCTCCCTCCAGGAACGGGCGCCCACCGTGCTGCCGGTCTGGGCCACGTCGCCCACCACCGTCAGGGAACGGGTCGGGACGCGTCGCATGACCGCGCGCCAGGCCATGGGGGAGAGCTCCTGGGCCTCGTCCACGATCACGTGCCCGTAGGTCCACCTCCGGTCGGCCGCGGCCCGTTCGGCCGTGGTCGAGGAGGGGTCCGGCGCCCGGTGCCGGTCGGCGAGAAGGGCCGCGTCCAGACCCTCCGCCGGGTCCTCCGCCAGGCCGGTCAGCTCCAGAACGCCCTGGGCGTAGCGTTCCTCCTCGGCCCGTTCGGCGTCCTCGCGTCGACGACGCGCCCGCTCGGCCCCGTCGTCCCGTCCCAGCAGCTCGGCGGCCTCGTCCAGCAGGGGCACGTCCTCCACGGTCCACGGTGCCCCGGCCGGACGCAGGAGGAGCGGGGCCCGCTCCGCGTCGAGGCCGCCGGCCTCCGCGACCCGGAGCAGCGTCTCCCGGTCGGAGTACAGATCGCGCAGCAGCCGTCGCGGCGTCAGATCGGGCCACAGGGCGTCCAGCGCCTCGCGTACGGGATCCTCCTGCCACAGTCGTCCACCGGCGTGGGGCAGGTCCTCCTCGTCCACGGGGCGACCGAGCAGGGTCGACTCGGCCCGCGCGAGCTCGCGGAGCAGCCTGTCGACCACGTACTTGCGGGCGACGTTGTGCTCCAGCCTCAGGCCGCGGGCGGTGGCCAGGACGCGGTCGCAGGTCGGACCGGGAACGACGAGCGTTCCCGCGTCGGTCTCCACCCGCAGGTCCGGTTCCCCGAAGGCCCGCTCCGGTGAACGCTGCCGGTCTTGGACCGCGGCGCGCACCAGATCGGCCATGACGGGCGCGCCCTTGAGGGCGGCGACCTCGTGATCGTCGCCGATCGTGGCCTCCACCCCGGGCACCAGCTCCCCCACGGTGCGCATCACCACGTCGGTCTCGCCCAAGGACGGCAGCACGTCCCCGATGTAGCGCAGGAACGTCGGGTTGGGGCCCACCACCAGGACACCGCGTCGTTCCAGGACCGAACGGTGGGTGTAGAGCAGATAGGCGGCCCGGTGCAGGGCGGCGACGGTCTTGCCGGTGCCCGGGCCTCCCTGGACCACCAGGATCCCGGACAGACGGGCGCGGATGACCCGGTCCTGTTCGGCCTGGATGGTGGCGACGATGTCGCCCATCCTTCCGGTGCGGCCCCGGGTCAACGAGGCCATCAGCGCCGCCTCGCCGACGAGTTGACGGCGGTCCCCCTCGGTCAGGCCGTCGGGGTCGAACACCTCGTCGTCCAGTCCGATCACACGACGATGGCGGACCCTCAGATGCCGGCGGCGGACGATCCCTTCGGGGGAGCCCGGCGTCGCGGCGTAGAAGGGCCGGGCGGCCGGCGCGCGCCAGTCCACGAGGATGGTCTCGTGCTCGGTGTCGCGTAGTCCGATCCGCCCCACGTAGCGCGCCTCGTCGCCGTCGTCGTGGGCGATGTCGATCCTGCCGAAGCACAACCCCTCCTCGACCGCGCCGAAGCGCGCGTGCCGGAGGGCCTGCTCGTAGGAGCGGGCCTCGCGTTCCATGAGGGCGGCGTAGCCCGAGCGCTCCTGGAGGTGGGCCTCGGCGAGTCGCTCCCTGGTGTGGGCGCGCAGGTCGTCCAACCGCTCGTACATGGCGGTGACCCGGGCCTGTTCGGTCGCGATCGCCGCCTTCTCCGCCGAGGGGGAGAGGTCGTCCTGTTGACGGGAGCTCATCTGTTTGCTATCCTTGCGTTGTGGAAGATGTGTAGAATTCTTCCTTGGATGCATGGGTGAAGCAGCCTAGCAGAGGAGTCCTCCTCGCGCCCACCCCTGCTCGTACGCCCTCGCCCCTCCCGGGACGAGGGTTTTCGTGTATTCGGCCCCGAAGACCGCGGGACACCGGCTACACTCGGCCCCATGCGAACCGAACCGATCAACGGACAGTGGTGGCGCCGCACTTAGGCGGCGCACCGATCAGTTCGCATACCCGAACAGCGACCGCCCCGGAACGGCGGTCGTTCGTGTTCTCCCACGGCCCCGTCCGGTGTGACCGACCCCGACCGTCGAACGCCCCGAAGGACCGGCCGTGAAGCCCAGCGACGCCCAGACCACCACGTACCGCACACCGAGCGGCGTGACCGTCCATCGCAGCGTCACCCCCTGCGATCCCGAGATCCTCACCGAACTCGTCACCTCGGTCGAGCACCGACGCGGCGGCGTGCTCTCCTCGGGCATGGAGTATCCCGGCCGCTACGACCGCTGGCACCTCGGGTACGTCGACCCCTGCGTGGAGATCGCCACCCGAGACCGGCGGGTGACGCTCACCGCGCTCAACGACCGCGGACGGGTCCTGCTCCCCGTCCTGGGCGAGGCGGTGGCCACCGTGGGGGAGACCACCGACCGAGGGGTCGACCACGTCACGGTGACCGTCCCAGAACCCGACCCGGCCGTCCTCTTCACCGAGGAGGAGCGCAGCCGCCGTCCCAGCGTCTTCAGCGCCCTGCGCGCGCTCGTGGAGGCCCTGAGCAGCCCCGAGGACTCCACTCTGGGTCTCTACGGGGCCTTCGGCTACGACCTGGCCTTCCAGTTCGAACACGTCGAACGCCACATCGACCGCGACCCCACCGACCGCGACCTGGTCCTGCACCTGCCCGACGCGATCATCGTCCGTGACCGCAAGCGCGAGACCTGTGTGCGTCACACCTACGAGTTCACCGTCCCGGCGGGGGAAGGACGCCCCGAGGCCGTGACCGAGGGGATGCCCCGACGGACCGGACCCACGCCGCCGGTGGTCGCCTCCGAGGTGCCGGAGGGGCCCGTGCCCGGCTCCTACGCGAAGATCGTCGCCGAGGCCAAGAAGCGCTTCCGCCGCGGTGACCTGTTCGAGGTCGTCCCCGGTCACCGCACGTTCGCCCGCTGCTCATCGCCGGCCCGCTTCTACGAGCGACTGCGCGAACGCAACCCCGCCCCCTACGAGTTCTTCTTCAACCTCGGCGAGGGCGAGTACCTGGTGGGCGCCTCCCCGGAGATGTTCGTCCGGGTCAGCGGCGCCCCCGACGCGGGACGACGGGTGGAGACCTGCCCCATCTCCGGCACCATCCGACGCGGTGAGGACGCCCTGGCCGACGCCGAGAACATCCAGGAGCTCCTCTCCTCGGTCAAGGAGAAGTCCGAGCTCACCATGTGCACCGACGTGGACCGCAACGACAAGTCGCGGGTGTGCGAACCGGGCAGTGTCCGGGTCATCGGCCGCCGGCAGATCGAGATGTACTCGCGGCTCATCCACACGGTCGACCACATCGAGGGCACTCTGCGTCCGGAGTTCGACGCTTTGGACGCCTTCCTCACCCACATGTGGGCGGTCACCGTCACCGGAGCGCCCAAGACCTGGGCGATGCGGTTCATCGAACAGCACGAGAGCAGCCCCCGCCGCTGGTACGGCGGGGCCGTGGGCGTGATCAACTTCGACGGTTCGATGAACACCGGCCTCACCCTGCGCACCGCTCACATCCGTGACGGGGTGGCCGCCGTCAGGGTGGGCGCGACCCTGCTCTACGACTCCGACCCCGAGGCCGAGGAACGGGAGACCTTCCTCAAGGCCCGTGCCCTGTTGGAGACCCTCGCGCTGGGGGAGGCCGAGGACGAGGGCACGCCGCCCGAGGCGGGGCCCGTCCGAACGGAGGAGCGCCCGGGCGAGGGCATGCGCGTCCTGCTGGTGGATCACGAGGACTCGTTCGTCAACACCCTGGCCGACTACGTCCGTCGCCACGGGGCCGAGGTCACCACCGTCCGCTACGGCTTCGACCACGACCTCTTGGACCGGCTCGCCCCCGACCTGGTGGTCCTCTCGCCCGGCCCCGGCCTGCCCGAGGACTTCGCCATGTCGGAGCTACTGGACGCCCTGGCCGCCCGCCGACTGCCGGTGTTCGGTGTCTGCCTGGGCCTCCAGGGCATGGTCGAACACGCGGGAGGCGAGCTGCGCTCCCTCGACCACCCCGTGCACGGCAAGCCCGGACGGGTCCGGGTGCTGGGCGGAGACCTGTTGGAGGGGCGGGGCGAGGACGGACTCTTCCAGGCCGCGCGCTATCACTCCACCTATACGGTGCCCGAGGCGGTGAAGAACTTCGAGGTGACCGCCGTCCTGGACGCCGAGGCCGGCGAGGAACCGGTCGTCATGGCGATCGAGGACCGCGCGGCCCGGTGGTACGCCGTCCAGTTCCATCCCGAGTCGATCCTCACCGCCGCCGACGGAGAGGACATCGTCGCCCGGGTCCTGGAGCTGGCCCGGCGCTGAACCGGCGTGGGCGGCGGCGCGACCCGTGTCACAGTGGCCGCCGCCCACCTGGGCCGACGCCGAGTGAAGCGAAGGCATCACCGAGGCGAAGTTTGATCGGATCGTGACCGGACAGGGGTTGCGTATGGGTATTCTGCTAACAATTCTCGGGATCATCCTTATCGTCTCCGGTGTTCTGGGGGTGCTGCGCGGACAGCTCCTCTGGGGTATCGCCGCCATCGTCGTCGGCCTCTTCGTCGCCCCCGGCTACTTCTACGGTCTCTGACGGAGCGCCTCCGCCCCTCGCCGACCTCGCGGACGGGGTGGGGCGGGGCAGGTGCGAACGGACGGACGCCCTCTGACCGGCGATGTCCGATGCCCGGCCGACCACGCCCGACCGGCGGGACGTGTACCCTCGGGGGAGGTCAATCGGCCCCGCCCCACACACGTTCCCGTGCCCTGGAAGATCCAGGTCGCGGCGGTCGAGCGTGCCATGGGACGGGGAGTCGCGAGGAGAGGGTGCTGTGAAGAAGGTCGAGCCCCAGGTCCGCCTGGTCGCACGTCCACAGGTGGACTACGACGCCATCGCCGACTACCTGGAGGAGGTCGGCGGAGCCGCGTGGCTGGAACGGTTCGACCGGGGTGAGCTCGACGCCCACCTCAACGACCCTCAGAACCTCGCCGAGTTCGCCGGGCGCCTGTGCTACCGCTCCTGGGAGCCGGGCCTGAACCCCAACGTCACGCGGGTGCGCAAGGACCAGGACGCCTACCTGGGCAACATCCTCGCCAGCCTGCACGGGTCGGTGCTGGAGCACGTGAGCTTCAGCTTCGTGCTGCACAACGTCTCGCGGGTGCTCACCCACGAGCTCATCCGGCACCGTCCGGGTGTGGCGGTCTCCCAGGAGTCGCTGCGCTTCGTGCGCCTGACCGACCTGCCGTTCTGGTTCCCGGACTGGGCCGAGGACGACCCGGAGCTGATGGAACGCGCCACGGAGATGCTCCAGCGGATGGAGGAGTTCCAGTTCTGGATGGCCGAGCACTTCGGCCTGGACGACGAGGGCGTCAAGTTCGCGGAGAAGAAGCACAAGACCTCCTTCATGCGCCGCTTCGCCCCCGAGGGCGTGGCGACCGGTCTGGTGTGGACCGCCAACGTGCGCACCCTGCGGCACACCCTGGAGGCCCGCACCGCGCCCGGTGCGGAGGAGGAGATCCGGCTGCTGTTCAACCTGATCGGCGAGACCCTCCAGAAGGAGGCCCCCGCCCTGTTCGGCGACTACGTCGTCGAGGACGGTGTCTGGGTTCCGAAGCACCGTAAGGTCTGACCGCCCGCGCTCGAACACGCACGACGCCCGTCCGGAACCCCTCCGGGCGGGCGTCGTCCGTCGTGCGGAGGTGGTGTCGAGGCCCGGGCTCCTCATTGGCGGGGAATTGCCCAGGGTATTGACGGGACGGGGGTGCGGCCCGGGGCGTCGGGGGCAATGAAGGTGGTCGGTGGGGTCTCCACCGACCACCTTTCTCGTGCCCACACCCAGGGAGACGTCATGGCCCACGACAGGAACGACACCCCGGACCGGGAAGCGGACCACGCGACCGCCTCACGGGACGCGGAGGAGGCGGCCGCGCACAAGGCGCCTCCCATGCCACCGGACTCCGCCTTCAAACTCGGTCCCGCCGGGCTCAAGGAGAAACGCCCGCGACTCCTGGCCGACCTACAGAGATATCTGGACCATCAACGGCACTACTTCCTCGGATACCAGGTCAACCAGGGGCTCGACGACGTCGCCTACGACCTATCGGACCTGCTGAGGGTGCACACCAACAACATCGGCGACCCTTTCAAGGACAGCAACCTGCGCACCCACACCAAGCCGTTGGAACGCGCGGTGCTCGCCTACTACGCGGACCTGTGGGGGATCGCCCCGCACGACGAGAAGGATCCGAAGAGCGCCTGGGGCTACGTGCTGAGCATGGGCTCCTCCGAAGGCAACATCTACGGTCTGCTCAACGCCCGCGACTTCGTCTCGGGCAAGCACCTGCTGTTGGAACGCAGCACATCCGAGAGTCGGGTGCCGCGGCTGGCCATGGCCCAGGCGACACCGGTCACGGGGAACCCGAACGCCACCGTCCCGGTGATCCTCTTCTCCCGGGAGTCCCACTACTCGATCGCCAAGAGCGCGCACACGCTCGGCATCCCGACGTTCGGCGCCATGGGCAACGATCCGAAGCGGGACTACCTCAAGGACGCGCGGAGGGTCATGGGCACCCCAACCTGGCCGACCGAGGTCCCCTCCCACGACGACGGCCGCATCGACGTGGACGGGCTCGTACGGGCGGTCGACTACTTCGCGGAGAAAGGCCACCCGGTGGTGGTCGTGCTCAACCTCGGCACCACCTTCAAGGGGGCCTACGACGACGTCGAGGAGGCCGTGTCCCGGCTGGGCGGGGTGTTCGAGAGACACGGGATGTACGACCGCGAGTTCACGGTCGAAAGGGACGGAAAGAAGGAGAGGATCAAGCGCGACGGCTTCTGGATCCACGTCGACGGCGCGCTCGGGGCCAACTACGTCCCCTTCCTGGCCAAGGCCGGGGTCGCGGTGCCGAAGTTCGACTTCTCCCTGCCCCGACCGGGGGTGAGCTCCATCGTGGCCAGCGGTCACAAGTATCCGGGCTGTCCCTGGCCGTGCGGGGTGTTCATGACCAGGCGCGGACTCCAGTTGCAGCCGCCGCCGATGGCCGACTACGTGGGGTCGCCCGACACCACCTTCGCCGGGTCGCGCAACGGGTTCTCCGCGGCGGTGCTGTGGAACTTCTTCGCCGAACACTCCCACGACGACCAGGTCCGGATGGCCAAGGGCTGCCACGACACGGCCGTGTACACCGCGCGGCGACTGGAGGAGAAGGTGGCGCCCAGACTCCGCGAACTGGGGAAGGACCCTCTGGAACGCGAGCTGACCCGGCACTCGTTCAGCGTCCGGTTCAGGGCCCCGGTGGAGCGGATCATCGAGAAGTACTCGCTGGCCACGGTGACGGTGCCCTTCGGGGAGAGCTCGGTGAAGACCTACGTCCACCTGTTCACGATGCCGCACGTGACCGAGGCGCTGATCGACGAGCTGATCGCCGACCTGATGGAGGAGGACGCCTTTCCCGCGAGCGCGGTGCGCCCGGTCGCCACGAGGGCGCTGATCCCCGAGCAGCACACGCCCGCCGAGGAGACGGAGGTGCTGTACTCCGTGGCCATGACCGATCGGGGCTTCGCCTGACACGGGGCGACGGTCCGTCCGGTGAGCGTGTCGGAGGGACCGTCGCCGACCGAGGTGTGACGTGGGGGTGTGAGCCGTGACATGCTGCCGTATCGCGAACTCGAACGATCGAGATGCGGAACCCATGGCCTCCTCGGAGGTCGTGGACGGCACCACTCCCTCACGGAAAGGCCCACCATGACCGGACAGCGGAACACCACGATCTTCCGGAACGTGCGTCCCATGGGCGGAGAGCCCATCGACCTGACGGTCGTCGACGGGGTGGTGGCCACCGAGGCCCGAGGCCTCGTCGAGGAGGTCGACTGCGGGGGAGGGGTCGCGCTGCCCACCCTGGTGGACGCCCACATCCACCCCGACAAGACCACCTGGGGCGAGCCCTGGTACTCGCGTCGCGCGGCCCGGGGCATCGCCGAACTGGGTGAACAGGACGCCGAGGTCTTCCGGAACATGCCCACGCCGGTGTCCGTGCGCTCCGGACGGCTCATGGGCCACGCCGTCACACGAGGCACCCGGGCCATGCGCGCCCACGCCGACATCGCCCCCGCCTACGGGCTGGAGGGGCTCCTGGGCGTCGGGGAGGCCGCCGCGAGCCTGTCCCACGCCCTCGACGTGCGGATCGTGGCCTTCCCCCAGCACGGTGTCCGACGGGCCCCGGAACGGACGCGCTGATGGAGGAGGCGTTGCGGACCGGCGCCGCCGACCTGATCGGCGGGATCGACCCGGAGGGGTTCGACGAGGACCTCGACGGCCAGCTGGACCTGGTCTTCGGCCTGGCCGATCGCTACCGGGTCGGTGTCGACATCCACCTGCACGACCGCGGCCCCGTGGGATCGCGCAGCCTGTGGGCGATCATCGAGCGGACCCGGGCCCTGGACATGGGCGGTTCCGTGACCGTCAGCCACGCCTTCGGGGTGGCCGAGGCGGACGAGGGGTTCGACGCCCTGGCCTCGGCGCTCGGGGAGGCGGGCATCGCACTGACCACCATCGCCCCGGACCCGGCGCGGGTACTGCCGGTGGCCCGTCTGCGCGAGCACGGGGTGCGGGTCGGCGTGGGCTCGGACGGGGTCCGTGACGCCTGGAGCCCCTTCGGCGACGCCGACATGCTGCACCGGGCCCACCGGTTGGCCACGACGCTCCGGGCCCGTCTCGACGAGCAGCTCTCCGACGCCTTCCTCACCGCCGCGAACGACGGGGCGGCCCTGGTCGACCTGCCCGAGGTCGACTTCACTCCGGGTTCCCCCGCCGACTTCCTGGTGGTCGACGGGGAGTGCCTGCCCCAGATCGTGGTGGACCTGCCGCCGCGTCGTCTGGTGGTGCGCGCGGGTCGTGTGGTCGCCAGGGACGGCGTCCTGGTGTGAGTCGGAGGCGCCGCCGACGACCAGGGCCTTCGGCCACGGTGGCGCCCTTCCACCGGGGCGGGTGCGCCCGATCGGGCCGAGGCCGTATCGTGTCCTTCCGAAAGCGTAAGAAAACCGAAAGCCTCGTGTCCTAGGTTCTGCTTTCGAGAGATGTCGGGGACGGACGACATCTCGGGTTCCTCCCCTCTCCACGTTTCGCGGATCGTGGGGAGAGGATGTGCACCACCGGGCGGTGGTCGGTGGAGAGCGCCGACCACCGCCGCCTTTTACCTTGTGGACGATGTCCTCGTGTTCGAGCTACCGGTGCGGGGCGCCACCGGTCGGAAAGGGGCGCATCGCGCGGTTTCTGGTGTGTCCTCCCAGGTCGGGGGAGCGTGGAAGCTTAAGGTCGCACTTGTCGGCCGCCGACACGACAGGGGGAGCGCGATGACCGGGACCGAGGATGTGGGCGCGGAGATCGTCGAGGAGGAGGTCTCCGGTGACGAGAGCGGTCGTGAGCCGGAGGCCGAGCCCGAACCTCGCGGGCGTCGGGCCGAGGAGGGGCGCGGTCACACGATCGTCGTCGGCGCCGGTATGGCCGGTCTGGCCGCGGCCGATCTGCTCGCCGAGCGCGGGGAGCGGGTCACCGTCCTGGAGGCCCGGGACCGCCTGGGCGGTCGCATCCACTCGGTGCGGACCTGGGACGGCGTGACCCTGGACGCCGGGGCCTCCTGGATGCGCGGTGAGGAGAACAACCCGCTCTCCCGGCTGGTGCGCGACTCGGGGGCGCGCACGGCCACGTTCAACCGTTCCACCGAGACCGCCTACGACCCCAAGGGGCGCCGTCTCCTCTTCGACCGTCACCGCCGCAACATGGAGGACGTCAACCTCCTGCACGAGCACATGTACTGGGCGACGGTCGGCGCGACCGAGGACCAGTCCATGGAGCAGGGGATCGAGCACGCCCTCTACGACGTGAACCTGGTCCGTTCCCGCGCCAGGGACGCGACCGAGATCGTCCACCGCATCGCCGAGGCCGACCACGGCGCGGAGGCCGACGAGATCTCCTTCACCGCCGTCGGCTCCACCCACGAGTTCAGCGGCGACGACGTCGTCTTCCCCGACGGCATGGGGGAGCTCACCGACCACCTGGCGCGGGGGCTGGACGTACGCCACGAACACGTGGTCCTGTCCGTGGCCCACGACGCGGACGGTGTCCGCGTACGCGTGGAGACACCCGACGGCGAGGAGACCCTGACCGCCGACCGTGTCGTGCTCACCCTTCCGCTCGGGGTCCTCAAGGCGGGGACGATCGACTTCGATCCGCCGCTTCCGGAGGACAAGCGCGACGCGGTGGAACGTCTGGGCAACGGCCGTCTGGAGAAGCTCTTCCTGCGCTTCGACGACGTCTTCTGGGGCGACGCCGAGGTGCTGGTGCACCTGGGCACGGAGGAGGGCACCTGGTTCCACTGGTACGCCGGGCAGAACGTGTTCGGCACCCCGGTACTGGTCTGTCGCAACGGTGGGGACGCGGCCCGCTTCCTGGCCGGCATGGAGGACGGTGAGGTGGTCGAGCACGCCATGGCCTCGCTGCGGAGCATGTTCAAGAAGGCCCCGGACCCGATCGACCACTACCTGACGCACTGGATGGACGACCCCTTCGCGCGAGGCGGGTTCTCCTTCACCGCCGTCGGTTCGGGCGACTCCGATCGCGTCGCCCTGGCCGAACCGATCGAGGACCGCGTCTTCTTCGCCGGCGAGGCCACCGATCTGGAGCACAGCGCCACGGTCCACGGGGCCCTGCTCTCGGGGTTGCGCGAGGCCGAGCGGATCCTGGCGCGCGACTGAGGCGTCTTCGCTTCGGGGCCTTCGCCGGGCGTCGGCCCCGAGCGTGTCCACCGCCTTGGCCGATAGTGGCCGTGGGAGCGGCCCGCCTCCGGTCCCTTCCGGCCCCGAAAGCCCAGGTGATCACCGGGTCACGCGGTGAGTCCGTACAGGATACGATTGGCGGGCGGCCGTTCCGGGGCGCCACGAGGGCGCGACGGGACGCGCGGTGGCGGGGGAGACGGACCCCGCCGTTATCGTGGGCGCTATGGGGCGATCCGCGGAAGAAGGCAGACACGAGGCGGGGGGCAGTGTGGCCGGCCCGGTGGTCAGTGACCGCATCTGGACGGTTCCCAACCTGTTGAGCATGCTCCGGTTGTTGGGCGTACCGTTGTTCCTCTGGCTCGTGCTGGTGCCCGAGGCCGACTGGTGGGCGCTCCTGGTCCTGGCCTTCGCGGGGGTCAGCGACTGGTTGGACGGCAAGATCGCCCGGGCCTGGAACCAGGCCTCCCGGCTGGGGCAGTTCCTCGACCCGCTCGCCGACCGGCTCTACATCTTCGCCGCCCTGCTGGGTCTGGTCATCCGGGGCATCGTCCCGTGGTGGCTGATGGCCATCCTGGTCCTGCGCGACGTCCTCATCATCGGGGCCCTGCCCCTGCTGCGCCACTTCGGCTATGGGCCGCTGCCGGTGAACTTCGCCGGCAAGGCCGCGACGTTGTGCCTGTTGTACTCGTTTCCCCTGTTGTTCGTGGCCGAGTACGCGTCTCTCGTCGCTGATGTGGCGAGGATTATAGGTTGGGCCTTCGCTCTGTGGGGAACGGCTCTTTACTGGTGGGCCGGTTCGCTCTACGCCGTACAGGGGCTGCGCCTGATCGACCAGACCCGCCGCGCCGAACGTACCGATCACGAAGGTGTTCGCACGGGAGTCCCCGACGGTGACACGCGGGGTGGGCACACGGATCGACACGATCCGACCGCACCGGCGACCGTCGACGGCGACCCCGGCGCGGAACCCGAGGGCCCGGATCCAAGGGGCCACAGGGATCAGGGCGGCACCATGCCCTGATTCGGAACACCGGCGGGCCGGCTCACCGCGGACCTGTCGGATCGAAAGGGAGTGTCGTCTCCGCCATGAGAACATGTCCCACCACGCGTGATGGCGCGTGCTCCGAACACCTGATCCCCGTCCTCGCGGACGGTACCTCTCCACGGAGGGCCGGGCGATGACCGGGCCCCACGAGGAACCCACGACCGCCGTACCCCCGATGAAGGCCGTCGTGATGGCGGGCGGCGAGGGCACGCGCCTGCGCCCGATGACCGCCAACCAGCCCAAGCCACTTCTTCCGGTGGTCAACAGACCGATCATGGAGCACGTGCTGCGTCTGCTGCGCAAGCACGGCTTCACCGAGACCGTCGTCACCGTCCAGTTCCTGGCCACGCTCATCCGCAACTACTTCGGCGACGGCGAGGAGCTCGGCATGAAGCTCCACTACGTCGCCGAGGAGGTCCCCCTGGGGACCGCGGGCAGTGTGAAGAACGCCGAGGAACACCTGCGCGGAGAGCCGTTCGTCGTCATCTCCGGTGACGCGCTGACCGACATCGACCTCACCGACATGGTCCGCTTCCACAAGGAACGCGGCGCCAAGGTGACCATCGCCCTCAAGCGGGTGCCGAACCCGCTGGAGTTCGGCATCATCATCGTCGACGACCAGGGGCGCGTCCAACGGTTCCTGGAGAAGCCGACCTGGGGTCAGGTCTTCTCCGACACCGTCAACACCGGTATCTACATCATGGAGCCCGAGGTCCTCGAACGCGTCGCCGAGGGCGAGGTGGTCGACTGGTCCGGCGACGTCTTCCCGGAACTCCTGGAAGAGGGCGAGCCCATCTACGGCTACGTGGCCGAGGGCTACTGGGAGGACGTGGGCACCCACGAGAGCTATCTGAGCGCCCAGGCCGACGTGCTCTCCGGCAAGGTCGACGTCGAGATCGACGGCTTCGAGGTGTCGCCGGGCGTGTGGGTCGGCGAGGGCGCCGAGGTCAGTTCCGCGGCGATCCTCAAGGGCCCGCTCTACATCGGTGACTACGCCAAGGTCGAGCCCGGGGCGGAGCTTCGGGAGTACACCGTCGTGGGCAGCAACGCCGTGGTCCGGGCCGAGGCCTTCGCGCATCGCACGGTCCTGCACGACAACGTGTTCATCGGTCGTGGGGCCAACCTGCGCGGCACCGTGATCGGCAAGAACACCGACGTGATGGCGGCGGTCCGGATCGAGGAGGGCGCGGTCGTCGGCGAGGACTGCGTCATCGAGTCCGAGGCCTACCTGCACAACGACGTCAAGGTCTACCCCTTCAAGACCATCGAGGCCGGGGCGGTGGTCAGTACCAACGTCGTCTGGGAGTCGCGCGGGCAGCGTTCGCTGTTCGGGCCCCGGGGCGTGTCCGGGCTGATCAACGTCGAGATCACCCCGGAGTTGGCGGTCCGGCTCGCCAACGCCTACGCGACCACCCTCAAGAAGGGCGCGGTCGTCACCACCTCGCGCGACGTCTCGCGGGCCGCGCGCACGCTCAAGCGGGCGATCATCAGCGCGCTCACGGCGGCCGCCATCGAAGTGCGCGACCTGGAGGTCGTGCCGTTGCCGGTGGCACGGTTCCACACCGCGCAGAGCGGGATCAGCGGCGGTATCACCGTCCGCACCAGTCCGGGCGACCCCGAGTCGGTGGACATCATCTTCCTCGACGGCGAGGGGGCCGACCTCTCGCCGGGGGCCCAGCGCAAGCTCGACCGGGTCTTCTCCCGCGCCGAGTACCGTCGTGCCTTCCCGGGGGAGATCGGTGAACTGTCCTTCCCCGCGCGCAACGTGGAGAACTACTCGCACGACCTCCTGAGGGCCGTGGACACCTCCGGGGTGGCCGAGGCGGGGTTGAAGGTGGTCGTGGACTGCGCGGGCGGCACGGGCTCGCTCATCCTGCCCTCCCTGCTGGGGCGGATCGGGGTGGACGTGCTCACCGTCAACAACCGATTGGACGAGGCCTCGCCCACCGACACCGTCGCAAAGAGGATGCGCGACCTGGAACGGCTGGGCGAACTGGTGTCCGGATCGGGCGCCGACTTCGGCGTGCGCTTCGACCCGGTGGCCGAGCGGCTGTCCATCGTGGACGAGAACGGTGAACTGGTCGACGACGACCGCGCGCTGTTGGTGGTCCTGGACCTGGTCACCGCCGAGCGGGGAGGCGGCACCGTGGCCCTGCCGGTGACCACGACCCGGGTGGCCGAGCGCGTGGCCCGGTCGCACGGGGCGCAGGTGCGCTGGACGGCGACCGCCACGGACGAGCTGACCAAGGCGGTCCGGGCCGAAGGGGACACGATCGTCCTCGCCGGCGACGGCCGAGGCGGGTTCGTCGTCCCCGAGTTCAGCCCCACCGGTGACGGCATCGCGGCCTTCGTGCTGTTGCTGGGCCTGGTGGCCAGGACACGCCGGTCGCTCGGTCAGATCGAGCGGGCGATCCCCCAGGCGCACCTGCTGCGCCGTTCGGTGCCCACGCCCTGGGCGATCAAGGGCAGCGTCATGCGCGCCGTCGTGGAGGCCGCCGGCGACCGGGAGCTGGACACCACCGACGGTGTCCGGGTGATCGAACCCGACGGAAGCTGGGCCCTGGTCCTTCCGGACACGGCCGAGGCCGTCACCCATCTTTGGGCCGAAGGTCCCGATCCGGACAGGGTGCAGCGGCTTCTGGACGAGTGGGCGGCCGTGGTCGAGTCGGCCGAGGGCTGACGCGCGTCCTCGCGGGCGTGGGCGAAGAGGTCGCCCACGCCCGCGAGGCGTGCCCGGCCGTCCCGGTCTCCCGCTCTTTTCCCGCCGTTCACCTCGCCGAGAGGGCCCGCGAAAGACGCAGGTCAATGCCGGCGGGGGAAGTCCTCGAAAATCCGTCGCGCGTTCGCGTGAACCAAACGCCCGCGCACGGCATCACTTCCAGGACGAGTGATGGTCCTTGAACGGGTCCACCGCCGACCGGGCGGAGGGCCGGTGGGGAACCGCCGACCGCGGAACGCGCACGCGAATCGAGGGTGTTCGCGGCCGGCCGAGGGGAGCGGAACCCTGCCTGGGCAGGGATATGGTTTAAAGTCGAGTGTTCCCTGAAGCACCGTGTCATCACCCGAACGGGCGTCCCGGCAACGGCGGATACCCAACGGGGGGTGACAAGGAGTACAACATGGGGGATGAGACCTAGCGACCGACCGTGCGGGTCGTTCCACTGCCGCGACAGTGGGCCGCCCCGCCGTGTTCCGGATGGTGGGCGGGCACCGTGTCCGTCGCACGTTCGGAACGCGCCACCGATCAGCCGAATCAAGCACCGCCCCGTGCGGTAGGAGGCCGAGCCGACCTATGTCGAGCGTTTACTGCACGCAGTGCGGTCACGCCGTTGCGGATGATGCCCGTTTCTGCTCCCACTGTGGAACCCCCCTCCGCAGGGCCGACCAGCAGAGCCCACGGCCCACCGCGGGCGGGGACTCCGCGGGAGATGTCACCTCGACCATCTCCATCTCCGGAATACAGGCGCTGGAGGAAGAGGAATCGGGCGATGAGCTCGGCGGGGACGACCCCGCCAGCGCCGACGCGCTTCCTCCGGGCACCGCTCTGCTCGTGGTCCGTCGTGGCCCGAACGCGGGAAGCCGTTTCCTGCTGGACAGCGACGTGACCACCGCCGGGCGTCACCCCAACAGCGACATCTTCCTCGACGACGTCACCGTCTCCCGGCGCCACGTGGAGTTCTTCCGCCGTGGCAACGGGTTCGGAGTCCGTGACGTCGGAAGTCTCAACGGTACCTACGTCAACCGCGAGCCGGTGGACGAGGCCGAGTTGGGCGGTGGGGACGAGATCCAGATCGGCAAGTTCCGCATGGTCCTGTTGACCAAGCCGCGCCGATGACGGATCGCTGACCACGGTCGACGGGGGCGGGAGGGCCGGAGAGGTTTGCGGCCCCCCGCCTCCGGAGAGCTTTGTAACGAAGGGTGCCGATTTCGCCCTCGGGTCCTGATCCAACGGGGGAGCAGGGACGAGCGCCCAGCCGGCATGACGACTCGTGGGACGGAGACGCTGTGAAGCACATGGAGGTCGTCGGCGTCCGGGTTGAGATGCCCTCGAACCAACCGATTGTCCTGCTCAAGGAGACCGAGGGTGACCGCTACCTGCCGATCTGGATCGGTGGTGTGGAGGCCACCGCCATCGCACTGGCCCAGCAGGGTGTGGCCCCCGCCCGGCCCCTCACCCACGACCTGTTCCGGGACGTCCTCGACGCCCTGGACACCGGCCTGGAGACGGTGAGGATCACCGGGTTGAGCGATGGCATCTTCTACGCCGAGCTGGTCTTCAGCAACGGTGTGGAGGTCAGTGCCAGGCCCTCGGACTCCATCGCCCTGGCGCTGCGGACCGGAACCCCGATCTACGCTCACGAGGACGTGATCGACGAGGCGGGGATGCCGATCCCGGACGAGCAGGAGGACGAGGTCGAGGCGTTCCGGGAGTTCCTGGACAATATCTCTCCCGAGGATTTCGGGCGACGTAGTACGTGAACACGCGACGGGATCCGCGCCGAGCGCGGGTCCCGTTCCGTGTTCTCGGGAGGCGAGAGTGTCTCCACCGAGGACACGGCCTTGACCTGCGGCTTCGTCGCGGGTCTCAGTGATAGATTGGGATGAGGGATTGGTCGTGGAGACCACAGCCGAAACCCCCTGGAGCCGCGGGCCCATCGGAGCCGTCGGCCGGGCGGAGCCGTCGCAACGCGTAGTTGGCGACGCGCCGCGCGGCCTCGTTGACGCTGCCGTGGCGCCGCTTTACCTTCGGTGCTGTGGAACCCACGGCGCGCCCCTTCCCTGAGTGGACTTTCCCCTGTCGATGCCGCCGTGGGACGAGAAGCCGGAGGTCGGCGTGGCGGTAGCGAGCGGCAAGCGGGATCCCGAAGACAGGCGGTCCGCGCTGCGGCTAGCGGGGCAGCAGGGCCTACTGTGCGAAGAGGACGTGGTGGCGCTGCCTATGGACGTCGGGTATAGGGGACCCGCGGCGTGTACCGCCGCCGGGATCACCTATCGACAGCTCGACTACTGGGCCAGAACCGGCCTGGTGGAGCCGAGCGTGCGCTCAGGCGCCCATAACGCGCCCCTGTACAGTCTCCCGGACATCCTCATGCTCAAGGTGGCCAAGCGCCTCCTGGACACCGGGATCTCCCTTCAGCAGATCCGTACGGCCGTGGACCATCTGCGGGGCCGCCCCGCCGGTGAGCTGGCCCGCATCACCCTCATGAGCGATGGTGTGAGCGTCTACGAGTGCACCTCTCCCGAGGAGGTCGTCGACCTCATGCAGTGCGGTCAGGGCATGTTCGGGCTGGCGTTGGCCAACGTGGCCCGTGAGCTGGAGGAGGCCCTGGGGGTCGTTCCGGCCGAGGATCGTTCGGAGCTTCCCGCCTCCGCGCCCCAGCCGGTCGACGAGCTGGCCCGTCGGCGCAGGGAGCGGCGCACCGGCTGAGCCCGGCGAAGGCGAACGTGGTCGTGGTGGGGCCCGAGGGGTTCGTGTGATTCTCCGTGTGCGGTGGGAGAAAGGCGTGCCCTGGCTCGGTGAACCGGGCCCCGATCGAGTACGGTCGTAGTCACAACAGGAGGAAACCCGACATTCCTCCTGCTTGGATCTATGTACAGAGCGTCAGCAGGCTGTCGATACCGCGCGGGAGAGACCTCGGCAACGGGGCGCCGACGGGGCAATACTCCCCAGTAACCTCTCAGGCACCACGGACCGCGCGGAGGAGGCCGCTCTGAAGCCTGGGCACCGCCGTGCCCGGTGACAGAGGGGGAGACCGTGAGGAACACCGCCGATCACATCGGCCCTGTCACCAGGAGGTCTCCGTGACTGACCCGTCGAACGTCCCGAACCCGGGCGCGCCCGCCAGGGTCTTCGCCGACCGGCACATCGGCCCCACACCGGCCGAGGTCGAAGAGATGCTCAAGACGGTGGGGCACTCCTCCACCGAGGAGCTCATGACCGCCGCCGTCCCCGAGTCCATCCTCACCGGCCCCGGGCGCCACGCCCCGCTGGACCTGCCCGAGGCGATCGGAGAGGCCGAGGCCCTGGACGAGCTGCGGGCCCTGGCCTCGCGCAACCGTCCGCACACCTCGCTGATCGGCCTGGGCTACTACGACACGCTCACCCCGCCGGTCATCCTGCGCAACATCATGGAGAACCCCGCCTGGTACACGGCCTACACGCCCTACCAGCCGGAGATCTCCCAGGGCCGGCTGGAGGCCCTCCTCAACTTCCAGACCATGGTCTCGGACCTGACCGGCCTCCCGATCACCGGTGCCTCCCTCCTGGACGAGGCGACCGCCGCCGCCGAGGCCATGACCCTGGCCCGCCGCGCCTCCAAGGTCAAGAGCGACGTGTTCGTCGTCGACTCCGACGTCTTCCCGCAGACCCTCCAGGTGCTGCGCACCCGGGCCGAGCCCCTGGGCATCGAGGTCGTCGTCGCCGACCTGACCAAGGGCCTGCCCGAAGGCGAGGCCTTCGGTGTCCTGGTGCAGTACCCCGCCTCCAGCGGTGTGGTCCGCGACCCCTCCTCCGTGATCGCCCGGGCGCACGAGCGAGGGGCCCTGGCCGTGGTCGCCGCGGACATCCTCGCCCTCACGCTGCTGCGCAGCCCCGGCGACCTGGGCGCCGACATCGCGGTCGGCTCCACCCAGCGTTTCGGCGTTCCGCTCGGCTTCGGCGGCCCGCACGCCGGCTACATGTCCGTGGGCGAGAAGCTCCGTCGCCAGCTGCCCGGCCGTCTGGTCGGCGTCTCGGTGGACAACGCCGGCAAGCCCGCCTACCGTCTGGCCCTCCAGACCCGTGAACAGCACATCCGTCGTGAGAAGGCCACCAGCAACATCTGCACCGCCCAGGTGCTGCTGGCGATCATGGCCGGCATGTACGGCGTCTACCACGGCCCCGACGGCCTGCGCTCCATCGCCCGTCAGGTGCACACCCGCACCGCGGCCCTGGCCGACGCCCTCACCCGACGCGGCTTCGACGTGGTCCACTCGTCCTACTTCGACACCCTGCGCGTGCGCGTGCCCAGTGCCGACCAGGTCGTCGAACGCGCCCTGGAGAGCGGGATCAACCTGCTCGCCGTCGACCAGCGCACCGTCGGCCTGAGCGTGGACGAGACGACCACCGTCGACACCCTGGGCAAGGTCCTGGCCTCCTTCGGCGAGGCCGACCGGGGCGCCGAGCGCGGCCCGGTGGCCGTGGACGAGGCCGCCGACCGTCTGCCCGCCGACCTGGCGCGCGGCGTCGACTACCTCACCCACGAGGTCTTCAACACCCACCGCAGCGAGACCTCCCTGCTGCGCTACATGCGCCGTCTGTCCGACCGCGACCTGGCGCTGGACCGCACGATGATCCCGCTGGGGTCGTGCACCATGAAGCTCAACGCCACCGCGGAGATGGAGTCCATCACCTGGCCGGAGTTCGCGGGCCTGCACCCGTTCGCCCCTCTGGACCAGGCGGCCGGCAGCGTGGCGCTCATCCGCGACCTGGAGGCCTGGCTGGCCGAGGTCACCGGCTACGACGCCGTCTCCCTCCAGCCCAACGCCGGCTCCCAGGGCGAACTCGCCGGTCTGCTCGCCATCCGCGGTTACCACCGTTCCCGCGGTCAGAGCCACCGCGACGTGTGCCTGATCCCCAGCTCCGCCCACGGGACCAACGCGGCCAGCGCCGTCATGGCAGGGATGCGCGTGGCCGTCGTGGCCTGTGACGACGACGGCAACGTCGATCTGGAGGACCTGCGCGCCAAGACCGCCCGTCACGCGGAGGACCTGGCGGCCATCATGGTCACCTACCCCTCCACCGCGGGCGTGTACGAGGACACCATCACCGAGGTGTGCCGCCTGGTCCACGAGGCCGGCGGCCAGGTCTACGTGGACGGCGCCAACCTGAACGCCCTCCTGGGCTGGGCCAAGCCGGGCGAGTTCGGCGCCGACGTCAGCCACCTGAACCTGCACAAGACCTTCTGCATCCCGCACGGGGGCGGCGGCCCGGGCGTGGGCCCGGTCGCGGTCCGTTCGCACCTGGCCGGTTTCCTGCCCAACCACCCCGGACAGCCCGAGGCGGGCCCGCACACCGGTTCCGGACCGGTCTCGGCCGCCCCCTTCGGATCCGCCGGAATCCTGCCGATCTCCTGGGCCTACGTGCGGATGATGGGCGAGCAGGGGCTGCGTTCGGCCACCGAGACCGCGGTGCTCTCGGCCAACTACATCGCCAAGCGTCTGGAGCCCTACTTCCCGGTGCTCTACACCGGCGCCGGCGGTCTGGTCGCGCATGAGTGCATCATCGACATCCGCCCCCTCCAGAAGGCCTGCGGGATCAGCAACGAGGACGTCGCCAAGCGCCTGATGGACTACGGCTTCCACGCGCCGACCATGTCCTTCCCGGTCAACGGCACGCTCATGGTGGAGCCCACCGAGAGCGAGAACCTCGCGGAGCTGGAGCGGTTCGTCCAGGCGATGATCTCCATCCGCGGTGAGATCGACAAGGTCACGACCGGTGAGTGGGATGCCGACGACAACCCGCTGCGCAACGCCCCGCACACCGCCGAGGCCCTGACCGCCGACGAGTGGGGGCACGGCTACAGCCGTCAGGTGGCGGCCTATCCGCTGCCGTCGCTGCGTCAGGACAAGTACTGGCCGCCGGTCGGCCGGATCGACCAGGCCTACGGTGACCGCAACCTGGTCTGCTCCTGCCCGCCGCCGGAGGCCTTCGAGCTGTAGGCCTTACACCGCCGGGCGTGGGACGAGGGGCGGGGCGTCGACACGGGTCGGCGCCCCGCCCTCCTCTTCGCGCGAGGGCGGGTGCGCGTGGTCCTCCCATGACCGGGACCCGCCACGGGAGGGGCGCTCCAGGGCGGGGGAGAGCGCGTTAGAGTTGCGGCGAGCCGAACATCCGCGCTCCCCACCGCGCGGTCTCCACGCCCCCACGGAAAGCGGAAGCATGACCACGACGTCCGGAACTCCCGCTCGCTCCGGCCCCTCCGACCCCCGACCCCTCCCCGTGGATCCCGAGGACGTCGAGGAGCCGACGGTCGGGCCCGAGGACGCCTCCGACCTGTGCGATCAGGCCCGGGACCTGGTCGAGAACGGACACCTGGAGCGGGCCGCCCGCCTCTATGGACGGGCCGTGGCGGCCAACCCGCCACCGGCGACGCAGGCGCGTGCCCTGTTGGGGCTGGCCGTGGTCCAGGATCGACGCGGAGACACGACCGCCTCCCGAGAGGCCGCGCGCAGGGCCCTGGCCACCGGCGACGGCCGTTACGCCCCCCGAGCCGGATATCACCTGGCGCTCTCCCTGGAACAGGAGGGGGAACACGAGGAGGCCGTCCGGGTGTGGCGACGCCTGCTCGACATGGGAGATCGGACCTACACCGCGGTGGCCCACTACGGGCTGGCCCGTGAGGCGGAGACGCGAGGCGAGACGGCCGAGGCCGAGGAACACTGGGAGGCGGCCCTGGCTCCCCCGACCGAGGAGGGACGGATGGCCCCCCTCCACACCGCCACCGTCCTGGAGGCCTCTCGGGACCTGGCCGGTCGGCTGCTGGGCCGAGGGGACGCGGAGACCGCGGCGATCGTGGTCGACCGGGGGTTGGCGATCGCCGACGACCCCGAACTGCGCCTTCTTCGGGCCGCGACCCACGTGGAGCTGGCCCTCGCCGACGCCGCGTCGGTCGCCGATCCGGGTCCGGTGGAGAGCGACGAGGAGTGGCCCCGCCCAGCGCCGCGTACCTCGGGCGCGGCGGTGGAACTCCTCGCCGGACTGCTGAACCTCCGAGGTGAACCGGACTCGGCCGCGCGGGTGTGGTGGTCGGGGTTGGAGAGCCGTGACCCCGAGGTCGTGGACGAGGTGCGGCGCCGTCTGCGCCGTCCCTTCGCCCGGCCCGTGGACGAGAACGGGGAGGAGATCCCCGTCCCGTGGTGGGAGGGGTACCTGGAGGAGGCCGAGGCGACCTCCAGCGCCTCCGCCCTGGCCGGGGAGCTGTTCGCGGTCATCGGCCGCATGCACGCCCTGCTGGCGATGCCGACGGTGGAGGGCGAGACCCGTCCGGCCGTCCTGCGCGAGGCGATGGAGCAGGCGTTGCGCACCCCCGACGAACTGGTCTGGGGCGCCGACGTGCACGCGGACTTCCGGCGCAGGCTGGCCGAGGCGGTGGGAGAGGACGTGCTCCCCGAGGGGTGGCCCGACACGCGTTGAGGACGGTCGCCACGGCGCCGCCCGGGATCGTGTGTCTCCCGGGCGGGGCGTTCGGAGGTGTCACGGGTGTCGACCCGACCGTGGTGGTCGGGAGACGGGTCCTCAGGCGGCGGCGCGGGGGCGGTGCGGGGCGACGATCACTCCGTCGGGGAGCAGTTCGCCGGTGTCGTCGAAGAGGACGACCCCGTTGCAGAGCAGGCTCCACCCCTGTTCGGGGCGGCTGGAGACGACTCGGGCCGCCTCACGATCGGTGTCCTCGAAGGACGGGCAGGAAGGTTCGTGGCTGCACATGATGAAGACCCCTTCGGTCGTGTGCGTCGTTGAGGCCAACAGTAGTGGCTGACATCACAAGGTGTTGACGTTTCAGTCCGACAACAGTGATCGCCGCCTCCTGTTCGCGCTCGCCCTATGAGATCCACGCCACCTGGAAAGGGTTCTCGCCGATTCGGCGTGTCGTCGTCCGAGCCGAGGAGGGAACGGCCCGGACGACCGGGAGACGACGGGGTCAGTACCCACCACGGGTTCGACGGGCGGCGGGACGGCCGCGCATACCGGCGCCCGCCAGGCCGCCGCGCTGAAAGGCCCGCACCAGCTCGCCACCGAGGTTGACCCCCGCGCCCAGGGCCAGCGCCACCATGATGGCCTCCGCCAGGCTGAGCATTCCGGCGACCGCGGTCCCCTGGGTGATCTCGATCAACCCTCGGTACAGGATGCTTCCGGGCAGGAGTGGAGCGATCGAGGGGATCAGGTACGGCAGTACCGGACGTCGGGTACGCCGGGCCAGCCAGTGACCGACCACCCCCACCGCCACCGCTCCGGCCACGGTGCCCACCACGGGGGGCGCCTCCAACAACAGCCGAAGGCCCGCGTAGATCGTCCAGATCATCACCCCCATGCAGCCGATCAAGGGCAGCATCCGGGGCGGTACCGCGAGGGAGATCGCGAACGCCATCGCGATCCCGGCGGCGCCCACCAGCACCAGGGGCTCCATGGAGGTACCCGCCGAGGGCAGGTTCTCCAGGTCCATGTTCACGCCCAGACGCACCGCCGTGTAGGCCACGGCGCCGACCCCGGAGACGATCGCGCCCAGGATGAAGAAGGTCTCCAACAGGCGTGCCGCCGCGGAGACGTAGCTTCCGCTGATGCCGTCCTGGAGGCTGGAGACCAGTGGACGACCGGGGAGCAGGGCCATGATGTTACCGGTGATGATCGCGCCCGCCTGGAGGCCCAGGTCCATGGTGGTGCTCACCCACAGCAGGGCCACGCCGATACTGGAGGCCACGAGGGCGGCCGCGGCCATCTGGTAGAACTCGGCGACGCCTCGATTGGCCAGGAAGACCGCGGTACGGTCGCCCAGCACCGTGGCGAGGAAGGCCACGGTCGCCACGATCAGACCACCGCCCACCATGAGGCTCGCGCTGGAGGCGATGAGGCCGAAGCCGACGGCGATCAGCCAGTTCGGGTAGGGCATGCGGGCCCGGCGGATCTGCTCCAGCCGGGCGTTGGCGTCCTCCAGTTCCAGGAGCCCGAGCGCGGCCTCCTGGACGAGGGTGTGGAGCTCGTTGACCCTGAAGTAGTCCAGGGTGCGGCGGCGCACCACCCGCTCACCGGTCACCGGAGGGCTGTCCCCGCCCGGGTGGGTGGACAGCGAGATGGTGGTGAAGGTGACCGAGACCTCCGACCGGGGCAGGTCGAAGGCCACCGAAAGGCTCAGCATGGACTCGCTGACGGCCTCGGTGCTCTCACCACTGGCCAGCATGAGTTCGCCCACGCGGAGGATCAGGTTGATCGCCCGCGCGTCGGGAAGCTTGACGTCCTGCTCGTCGTCGAGGTCGTCAGGGGTCAGGTCCCGCTCGTGCTCGGCGCGCCAGTCGCGCATCCGGCTGAGCATGATCTCCTCGCTCGGCGGCCCCGACCGCCCCCGCTTGCTCGGCATCGTTGTACTCCGTTTTCTCGCCGTCGCCCTCACCCTGCTGTTCGGCGCACCGCCTCGGTGGTCCCACAGAGGGACGCCCGGTCGGACGGCGGGGTTCGCCCGCGCGATACGGAGGCACCGGTGAGTTCGGTCACCGGTGACATCCTGTCAACGCGCGCGGTCGGCGCCGAGTGACGACGCGCCGGTCCCAGGGCGTTCTCGATGGGTGCCGTGGGTGGGTTCAGTGGTCGGACGGAAGGTCGTGTCCGGGGCGGACGAGTCCGCTTTCGTAGGCGTGGACGACCGCTTGGACGCGGTCGCGCAGGCCGAGTTTGGTGAGGATGTTGCCCACGTGGGACTTGACGGTGGTCTCGCCCAAGAAGAGGTGTGCGGCGATCTCGGCGTTGGACCAGCCGCGGGCGACCAGCCGCAGGACCTCGTGTTCGCGGGAGGTGAGGGGGTCGGCCCCGTCGGTCTCGGGTTCGGACTCCACGTCGGGCAGGAGAGGGGAGAAGCGGTCGAGGAGCCGGCGCAGGACGGCCGGCGCGATCACGGCCGAACCGTCGGCCACCACCTCCACCGCGCCGATGAGCTCGCTCGGAGGCGCGTCCTTGAGGAGGAAGCCGGTGGCCCCCGCGCGCAGCGCTCCGATGGCGTACTCGTCCAGGTCGAAGGTGGTCAGGGCCAGCACGCGCACCTTGTGCCCGAGGGGCGCGGCCCAGGCGAGGATGTCCGCGGTGGCGCGCACCCCGTCGACGCCGGGCATGCGCAGGTCCATCAGCACCACGTCGGGGAGGAGCTCTCGGACCCGGCGCAGGGCCTCGCGGCCGTCGGAGGCCTCGCCCACGACGGACAGGTGCGGGGCCGTTTCCAGGATCATCCGGAAACCGGCCCGCACGAGGGGCTGGTCGTCGACGAGGAGAACTGAGACGGGCACGCTTCGATTCTGCCGCATACTCCGAGTGACCGCTCCCTCGTCGACGGCGATGTCAGGCCGTGGGCAGCGGGGGAGGGGTGCCGCCGAACTCCGGGCACAGGGCCTGATGCTCGCACCAACCGCAGAGCTTGCTGCGTTTGGGCTCCCAGCGACCGGCGCGGCCGGCGGCCTCGATCCGTTCCCAGATGTCGGAGATCTCGGCCTCGGCCGCGGCGAGTTCCTCCTCGGTGGGGTCGTACCAGCGCACGGATCCGTCGCCCAGGTAGATGAGCTGGAGCCGGGCGGGGACCACCCCGAGATCGCGCCAGATCATGACCGCGTAGAAGAAGATCTGGAAGCGGGCCTTGTCCTCGAAACGGGGATGGGGCGACTTCCCGGTCTTGTAGTCGACCACTCTGATCTGGCCGGCGGGCGCCACGTCCAGACGGTCGACGTATCCCCGCAGGCGCAGACCCGTGGGCAACGACACCTCGAGGCGCATCTCGCGTTCCCGGGGTTCCAGGGTGACCGGGTTCTCCAGGTCGAAGTAGCGCCGGACCAGCTTCCGGGCCGACTCCAGCCACGCGTCGAGCCCCTCGCCGTCGGGGAAGAGCTGTTCGGCGACCTCGGGGTCGCTCTCCCGGAGCCGCTTCCACTGCGGGTCGACCAGGTCGAGCGCGCTCCGAGGGGTCCGGCTCTCGGCCGGAAGCTCGTAGAGGCGCTCCAGGCAGGCGTGGACCAGGGTTCCGCGCAGCGCGGCGGCGCTGGGCTTCTCGGGAAGCCGGTCGATCGTTCGGAAACGGAAGAGCAGCGGGCATTGCAGGAAGTCGGAGGCCCGGGAGGGCGAGAGGGCGGTCGGCAGCGGAGCGGTGGTCATGGTCCGAGCCTATGAGAGGACCGGCGGAGGGTCGTCATAGTCTGGGGCCGTGACCAACGGTAGTGATCCCTCCGCGCCTCGCCCCGACTCCCGTTCCCGGAAGCCGGGGTTACTGATCGGTCGTCCCTTCGGGGTGCCGGTCTACGTGACCTCCTCGTGGTGGATCGTGGCGGTGCTGATCACGCTGGTCTACGGAGGAATCGTCCAGACCCGTCTGGCCCTGGGCCCCTCGGCGTACCTGTTGGCCTTCGTCTTCGCGGTGCTGCTCTACGCGTCGGTCCTGGTGCACGAGCTGGCGCATTCGGTGGTGGCGCGCTGGTACGGACTGCCGGTGCGACGGATCGTGCTGTACGTCCTGGGCGGGGTCTCGGAGATCGACAGGGAGGCGCCCACCCCGGGACGGGAGTTCTGGATCGCCTTCTCCGGCCCCTTGCTGTCCCTGGTGCTGGCGGCGGGCGCGTACGGGCTGGCGCGGCTGGCCGACCCGTTCACGGTCACCGGCGAACTGCTCTTCCAACTGTGGATCGCCAACCTGCTGGTGGGCGTGTTCAACCTGTTGCCGGGGCTGCCCCTGGACGGGGGACGACTGTTGCGGGCCGGCGTCTGGAAGCTGACGGGTCGGCCGCACACCGCCGGTGTGGTCGCGGCATGGGGAGGCCGGATCCTGGCCTTGGGCGGGGCCGCCCTGCCGTTCCTGCTCGCGTGGAGCGCGGGCACCACCCCGGGACCCTGGGCCGTGGCGTGGGGGCTCTTCCTGGCCGGGTTCATGTGGCTGGGGGCCGGGGAGGCCCTGCGCAACGCGCGGGTGCGGTCGCGGGTGCCGGGGCTGCGCGCCCGGGAGCTCGCCCGCCCCGCCGTGGTGGTGACCGCCGATCTTCCGTTGGCGCGGGCCGACGCGATGCTCCGGGAGGCGGGCGCCGAGGCGGTGGTGGTGGCCGACTCGGCGGGGACGCCGATCTCGGTGATGCATCCCGCGGCGGCCGAGGCGATCTCCGACGCCCGACGCGCCTGGGTACCGGTCTCGGACGTGGCACGGGCGTTGACGGAGTACTCCCGGGTGCCGGCGGGGGAGGAGGGCGAGGAGCTCTTGGAACGGCTCGTACGCCATCCGCTGCCGGAGTATCTGGTGGTGGAGGAGGACGGTGGCGTGTTCGGTGTCCTACGGGCGAGCGACGTGAACGCGGCGATGACGGGGCGGGGGCGGAGCTGAGGCCCCGGGGGCGAGGGGGTCCGTGTCCGCTCAGCGTCGGACCCCCTGGGGCCACAGGACCGTGACCGGGCGTTCCAGGACGCGGGCGTAGGCGACGACGTCGGCGGTGCCGCCGGGACCGCGCGCGGGGAGCCCGTCCCAGACCGCGAGGATCCGGTCGCTCCGTTCGACGAGCAGACGTCCGGCGGCCATGTGGGCCCGGGGTTCGGAGGCGGTGTGCGGCAGTTCGTGGATCAGGACCGCCTGGGCCAGGAGACGATCGTAGAGCGTGTGGTGTTCGACCGGCAGCGCCTCGCGGTAGCCGGAGGCGGGGATGACGGCCTCCAACGGGGCGCCGGCCTCCAGGACGACCTCGGCGAAGACCGAGTCGGCCCCGTCGGCGAGGCAGGACAACCCGACCATGGCGTGTCCGTGGGGCTCCAGGTGCTCCCTGACCAGCCCGGCGACGTGGTCGCTCACCTCCGGGGCCAGGTTGCGGTGCCCGGTGATGCCGATACGGATCACATGACCTCCCTGTCGTTCGTTCGCGCCGGGTTTCTACCCATTGTCGGGGACGGAGGTAACCAGGGTCGAAAGCCTGTTGTCGAGGTCCTCGACGCAGGTCGCGTGGGGACCCCTATAGCCCTTGCGGAAGGAGCGCACCCGGCCCATGACCCTCTCGGAGGCGAAACGCATCCCGGTGGTCAGGGCCTCCTGGGCCAGCCGGAAGGCCTCGTCGACGTCCCCGGCCTCGGCGTGGGCGGAGGCCAGCTCGACCTTGAGCAGGGCGGACTGCTTGACGTTGCGGGAAGAGGGCGCCACGGCCTCGGCGAAGGCGGCGCGGGCCTCGTGCGGGGTGCGCAGACGTACCCCCACCAGGGCGCGGTAGCCGGCGACCTTGGCCTCGTCGAAGGCGAACACCCAGGGCCAGGGCGGGTGGGCGTTGTCGGGGCCGGAGACCTCGCGTTCCGCGTGACGCAGGGCGCCCAGGGCCGCCGCGCGATCGCCCAGGCCGGCGTGGGCGAGGGCGCCGATACAGGCCAGCCAGGCGCGGGCGGTGGGGTGCGCGTCGGGGCCCAGAACGTGTTCGGCCTCCTGGACCAGCCCCAGCCCCAGCTCGGGATCCTCGGCGGTCTCGATCTCGAAGGAGGCCAGCGAACCCAGCATGTACACGTCGAGCAGCCGCATCCCCGCCTGGCGGGCTCGGATCACGGCGGTGCGGTAGTGCATACGCGCCGATCCCATGTCCCCGAGGTCGGCGTTGAGCCAGGCGGCGAAGCCGGAGGCCTCGCTGGCGGCGGCGCTGAGTTCGGTGTGGAAGGGTGTCCCGCGCGAGCTCGTGAGCATCTGCTCGGCCAGGTGCACGTGAGTGGTCGCGCTGGGCAGCAGGTGACGCGCGGGCGAGGTGGCGTCCATGCGACGCTGCCCGCCGGTGATGGAGCGCAGGGCGGGGGCGGTGGTCTCGTCGACGCCGTGGTGGCCCGTGTGTTCGCCCGGGGCCGGGAAGTTCGGGAGGACGATGCCGCCCGGCACGAGCGTGCCCCCCGCGGGGCGTCGCCTCGTGGGGGCCGGGCCCAGGATGGTGCCCTCCTGCGGCAGGCCGCCGAAGCGGATCAGGTGCAACGGGATGTCGAGTCGCCGTGCCAGTTCCCGGACCTGCCCGACGGTGAGGGACTGCTGCCCGTTGACGACGCGGGAGACCCAGCTCTGTGAGTAGGTGAGCTCTCGGGCGAGCTCGCCCTGGGACCAGCCGCGCGCGGCGCGCACGCCTTCGATGACCGTCGGGATGTCGCAGCTCGCGAGAGCGGCGGCCATGCGCGGTCGGGTCCACAGGTCCTGGGGAAGGCCGTCAGGTTGGGGCATGGGCCTTAGGTTAGGGATTCCGGAGCGCCTTGGTGGCTATGTGTGAAAAAGAAGGTGTGATGCGTGATCCGCATACGGGCGTTCCGAGGGCCCGGGGATGCGGCACAGTGGGGTTGTGGGTCCGGCGGGTGTCGCCGTCGGAGCCGGAAGGAGGTCGGAACACGTGACCGTGGAGACGCCGCCCGCGGGGAGCCCGAGCCTGGCGAGGTACGAGGGCCTCGCCGCCCTGGCACTGCGGGGGATGGCGACCGAACTGCGTTCACGTGGGATCGAGGCCAGGGAGGACGGTGCCCGGGGCATCGTCCACACGGGCCCCGCCGCCCGACCTCAGGGCGCCGCCCTGCGGCCGCACCGCGGAGACCTGTGGTGGTGGATGCGATGGCCGTCCCGGGACGGGACGGCCGATTCGTCGACGGGGGTCCCGTTGACGCCGGTGGAGCGGACCTCCGACGCCGTTCGCAGGATCGTCGGTGTGATGGCGGCCGTCGAGGACGGCTGAGAAGAAGACATACACGCGGGTCGCGGCCCGCGTGAGTACGGGCTGTGCCAAGGCACAGCCCCGGGTGTGGGGCGGTGTCCGGGTCGAGGCCCGAACCCAGTCTCCCTCTGCGCGGGCTCCGGACCCGCCCGACACCCGAAGCCGCCCCGGTGCGTGATCGGGGCGGTGGCCTCCACCCCTTGACGGGTGCCTGGTAGTGCCGTTCCCTCCCCGGGGTCGGGCGCCCCCTCCGGGCCCGGGTCCGCCGTTTTCCCCGAGACGGCGAGACCCGGGCTCCAGACCTTGCCCGGCCCCTCGGCCCCGACAGGGGCGGCGCGGATCCCCCCTTCTCCTCCGGGATCCGCGTCGCCCCGGGCATCCGGAGACCCGGCTCCACCGTCCTAGGCGTGTCGGGCGTGGTCCTCGGTCGCGGCCAGGGCCGCGCCGACGATCCCGGCGGTGTTGCGCAGCGTCGCCGGCACGATCGGGGTGCGGATGTCCAGGTGGGGGAGGAAACGGTCGGCCTTGCGGCTGACCCCGCCGCCGACCACGATCAGGTCGGGCCACAGCAGGTCCTCGATCACCCGGTAGTAGCGGTTCAGGCGTTTTCGGGCCCACGCCTGGTAGGACAACTCGTCCCGTTTCCTGGCGCCGGACGAGGCTCGTGTCTCCGCGTCGTGCCCGTCGATCTCCAGGTGGCCGAACTCGGTGTTGGGGACCAGCCGCCCGTCCACCACCAGCGCCGTACCGATCCCGGTGCCCAGGGTCGTCATCAGGACCGTGCCGAGCACGCCCTTCGCGGCCCCGTAGCGGGCCTCGGCCAGAGCGGCGGCGTCGGCGTCGTTGAGCACGCGGACCGGCCGCCCGGTGGCCTGGGAGAACAGGGCCCGCGCGTCGGTCCCCACCCAGGGGCCGGGCAGGTTCGCGGCGGTGCGCACCGTCCCGTTCTGGACCACGCCGGGGAAGGTGACGCCGAGCGGGGTGCCCGCGGCCTCCGGGAAGTGGTCGGCGATCTCGGCGACGATCGCCGCCACGGCCTCGGGGCCGGGACGTTCGGGGGTGAGGATCTTGAGGCGATCGCGGAGGAACTCCCCGGAGTCCAGGTCGACCGGGGCCCCCTTGATACCGCTGCCGCCGATGTCGATTCCCAGGCCCGTGGTCGGCTCTGACATGGCTGGTGTCCCCCGTGGTCCTCGTGCGTCGATCGGATCGTGTGGGTCTGTCCCATGCCCGATCCTGCCCGAGAGAAAGGGTTTTCGCACGCCTGGTGGAGGGGGTCCGGGAGGGGCGGACGGTTCGGTCCGGTATCCGGGGGCCGATACGCTGGGCGACTGCCCCGAACAAACGCGACGTGGGAAGACGAGAGCGACGTTGACCGGTATCCATGGCCGCCGCGGCCCCTTCACCGACGGTGACACCGTGCAGTTGACCGACCCCAAGGGGCGCATGCACACGATCACACTGCGTGAGGGTGGCGCCTTCCACTCGCACAAGGGCAAGGTCGAGCACGACGATCTCATCGGCGAACCCGAGGGAAGCGTCGTCCGTTCCAACACGGGCACCGCCTATGTCGCGCTGCGCCCCCTGCTCATCGACTACACGCTCTCCATGAAGCGTGGGGCGACCATCGTCTACCCCAAGGACGCGGCCCAGGTCCTGGTGGAGGCCGACATCTTCCCCGGTGCCCGGGTGGTCGAGGCCGGCGCCGGATCGGGCGCCATGTCCAACTGGCTGCTGCGCGCGGTCGGCGAGAAGGGCATGGTGCACTCCTATGAGCGCCGCGCCGACTTCGCCGAGATCGCCCGCAAGAACGTCGAGAACTTCCACGGCGGTCCGCACCCGGCCTGGAGACTGACGGTGGGCGACCTGGTCGAGGAGCTCGACGAGACCGACGTCGACCGGGTCTTCCTCGACATGCTCGCTCCCTGGGAGTGCCTGGACGCCGTGGCCCGGGCCCTCATCCCGGGTGGCCTGGTGTGCTGCTACGTGGCCACCACGACCCAGCTCTCCCGGGTGGTGGAGGAGCTGCGCGAGGACGACCGGTTCTACGAGCCGCGCTCGTGGGAGACCATGCTGCGCACCTGGCACGTGGAGGGTCTGGCGGTGCGTCCGGACCACCGGATGATCGGTCACACCGGCTTCCTGGTGGTCGCCCGCCGCCTGGCCGACGGTGTCGAGGCCCCCGAGCGTCGCCGTCGTCCGGCCAAGGGCGCCTACGGCAAGGACTACGAGGCCTCCCGGAGCGCCGCGAAGGGCACCGAGGGCGCCGTGAACGGTGTGACGGAGGAGAGCTCCTCCACCGAGGACTGACGAGAGCCTCGCTTCGAGCCCGCCCGGGTACGCCCGGGCGGGCTTCTCCATGCCCGCCGAAGACGACGATGGGGGCTCCGGACGTGAACCGGGCTTTCCAGGTGATGGACACGGAGGTTACGTTCTCATTACGTCGCAGTGTGCTCTAGCACGATGACCTGCGGTTAAGCAAGACCTCAAAATGAGGCCTACGACACTCCCTCAAGCTGGGAGGTTAGGAAATGGGCAGGGGTAGGTACGCTCCCGAGTAGTCGTCCTTCTCATAGGGAGGTGGCGGACGTGGCCGAGCGCGAAGACGAGCGTCAGAGCGACCGGGACCGTGAAGTCGCTGAACTCACGGCCCAGGTCTCCTACATGGAAAAGGAACTCAGCGTGGTTCGGCGTAAGCTCGCCGACTCGCCCCGACATGTACGTCTGCTCGAGGAACGGTTGCGTGAGGTCCAAGCCGACCTCGCCGCGGCCAACGGGCAGAACGAACGGCTCGTCTCCACATTGAAGGAGGCGCGCGAGCAGATCGTGGCGCTCAAGGAGGAGGTCGACCGGCTCGCACAGCCGCCGTCGGGCTTCGGTGTCTACCTTGGGTCGCGCGAAGACGATACCGTCGAGATCTTCACCAACGGCCGCAAGATGCGCGTCAACGTCAGTCCCTCCGTGGATCTGGAGACGTTGCGGCCGGGCCAGGAGGTCATGCTCAACGAGGCGTTCAACGTCGTCGAGGTGGAGTCGTTCGAGACCGTCGGCGAGGTCGTCATGCTCAAGGAGATCCTTGAGGACGGCGAGCGGGCGCTGGTGATCTCACATCACGACGAGGAACGGATCGTGCGGCTGGCGGAGCCGCTGCGCGACGAACCGATCCGGCCGGGGGACTCGCTCCTGCTCGAACCCCGATCCGGGTACGTGTACGAGCGCATTCCCAAGTCCGAGGTCGAGGAGCTCATCCTCGAGGAGGTCCCCGACATCGCCTACACCGACATCGGTGGCCTGGCGGGGCAGATCGAGATGATCCGGGACGCGGTCGAACTGCCCTACCTGTACAAGGAGCTCTTCTACGAGCACCGTCTGCGTCCGCCCAAGGGTGTGCTGCTGTACGGCCCGCCCGGATGCGGTAAGACGCTCATCGCCAAGGCGGTCGCCAACTCGCTGGCCAAGCAGGTCGCCGAGCGCACCGGTCGGGACGTCGGCAAGAGCTTCTTCCTCAACATCAAGGGTCCGGAGCTGCTCAACAAGTACGTCGGCGAGACCGAGCGGCACATCCGCCTGGTCTTCCAGCGGGCCCGTGAGAAGGCCTCCGAGGGCACCCCGGTCATCGTGTTCTTCGACGAGATGGACTCGATCTTCCGCACCCGCGGTTCGGGGGTGTCCTCCGACGTGGAGAACACCATCGTCCCGCAGTTGCTCAGCGAGATCGACGGTGTCGAGGGGCTGGAGAACGTCATCGTCATCGGCGCCTCCAACCGCGAGGACATGATCGACCCGGCGATCCTGCGGCCCGGCCGTCTGGACGTCAAGATCAAGATCGAACGGCCCGACGCCGAGGCGGCCCGGGACATCTTCGGCAAGTACATCACCTCCGATCTGCCGCTGAACGAGGAGGACCTGGTCGAACACGGCGGGTCCGCCAAGGCCACGGTGGACGCCATGATCCAGCGGGTCGTGGAGCGGATGTACACCGAGGGGGAGGAGAACCGCTTCCTGGAGGTCACCTACGCCAACGGTGACAAGGAGGTCCTGTACTTCAAGGACTTCAACTCCGGCGCGATGATCGAGAACATCGTCTCCCGCGCCAAGAAGATGGCGATCAAGGACTTCATCGACAACAGGTCCAAGGGGATCAGGGTCTCCCACCTCCTCCAGGCCTGCGTCGACGAGTTCAGCGAGAACGAGGACCTGCCCAACACCACCAACCCGGACGACTGGGCCAGGATCTCCGGCAAGAAGGGCGAGAGGATCGTCTACATCCGGACCCTCGTGACGGGGAAGAAGGGCGCCGACGCCGGTCGCTCCATCGACACCGTCGCCAACACCGGTCAGTACCTGTGACCCGTGCTCGTCCGCGGTCACGGCCGCTGTGAGAGGGCCCGTCGGGACGTCCCGGCGGGCCCTCCCGCGTGTCGGGGGACGCCTCGTGTCGCGGCACACGAAGTATCCGGACAAAACGTTCCGGTCGAGTTTGTTCCTCTTTTCGTCTGTTTTTCTTGCGAATCCTCGCGAACCCGTTCCGAACTGCGCCGACACGCCGGTTTCCGCTCTTTCGAAACGCCCGGGAAGACGGCGCTTAGGCCACAATTGGCGCGGAAGCGTTCAAGACGGTGCCCCGGCGGATAACCTCTCATCATGAGTGTGCGGCGGATTATGGGTATCGAGACCGAATACGGGATCTCCGTGCCGGGAAACCCCGGCGCCAACGCGATGGTCACCTCCACCCAGGTGGTCAACGCCTACCTCGCCGCCTCGGCGGCCCGGGCCCGCAGGGCCCGTTGGGACTTCGAGGAGGAGAACCCGCTGCGCGACGCGCGGGGGTTCGATCTGGCGCGGGAGATGGCCGACCCGACCCAGCTGACCGACGAGGATCTGGGACTGGCCAACGTCATCCTCACCAACGGCGCGCGTCTGTACGTGGACCACGCGCATCCGGAGTACTCGGCCCCCGAGGTCACCAACCCGCTCGACGCGGTGCTGTGGGACAAGGCCGGAGAGAGGGTGATGGCCGACGCGGCGGCCCGGGCCGCGGCCACGCCCGGCGTCGAACCGATCCAGCTGTACAAGAACAACACCGACAACAAGGGCGCCTCCTACGGCTGCCACGAGAACTACCTGATGAACCGGTCGACCCCCTTCGGGGACATCGTCCGGCACCTCATCCCGTTCTTCGTCTCCCGCCAGGTGGTGTGCGGCGCCGGCAAGGTGGGGCTGGGCACCGACGGACAGGGCGGCGGTTTCCAGCTCTCCCAGCGGGCCGACTTCTTCGAGGTCGAGGTCGGTCTGGAGACCACCCTCAAGCGACCGATCATCAATACCCGGGACGAGCCCCACGCCGATCCCGAGCGTTACCGGCGTCTGCACGTGATCATCGGCGACGCCAACATGAGCGAGATCTCGACCTACCTCAAGCTGGGGACGACCTCCCTGGTGCTGTCGATGATCGAGGACGGCTTCCTCGAGGCGGACCTGTCCCTGGAGACGCCCGTCGCGGATCTGCGGGAGATCTCCCACGACCCCGGTCTGACCCACCGGGTCCGGCTGCGGGACGGTCGGCGCATGACCGCCCTGGAACTCCAGGGCGAGTACCTGGACCAGGCCCGCAAGTACGTCGAGGACCGTTTCGGTACGGACGTGGACCCCGATACCGCCGACGTGCTGGACCGGTGGGAGTCGGTGCTGGCCCGACTCGCGTCGGACCCGATGGACCTGGCCGAGGAGCTGGACTGGGTGGCCAAGCTGAAGGTCCTGGAGGGGTACCGTTCGCGCGATGGTCTGGAGTGGACCCACCCCCGACTCCAGATGGTGGATCTCCAATACTCCGACGTCCGTCAGGACAAGGGCGTCTACAACCGGCTCGCCGCCCGCGGGAAGGTTCGAAGGCTCGTGGAGGAGTCGGAGGTCGCCCGGGCCGTCACCGAGCCGCCCGAGGACACCAGGGCCTACTTCCGGGGCCGTTGCCTGGCCAAGTACCCGGACGAGGTCGCGGCCGCCTCCTGGGACTCGGTCATCTTCGACCTGCCCGGTCACGACTCCCTCCAGCGGGTTCCCACCCTGGAGCCGCTCCGGGGCACCAGGGAGCATGTGGGGGCCCTGCTGGACGCGGCGCCCACCGCCGTCGACCTGGTGGCGATCCTGGGCGGGAACCGACGGGGCTGAGGTCCGGTCGACGGGGGACCTTCGGGGCCGTTCGTGTCCGGCGCGCGAGCGTGCGGGACGGGCGGCCCCTCCGCGTTCGTCCGTTCCTCGCGTGCGAACGCGGGCGGCCCCGCCCGCTGACGCGGACGGGGCCGTCGGGAGCGCGGGCCCCGGGGTCGGGGACACCGATCTACCGAGAGGGTGATCCGTGGATCAGGTGCGCAGGGTCAGACCCCAGCTGCTCAGCATCGGGTTGACCTCCTGGTAGTAGGTGGTGCCGCCGAAGGAGCAGTTGCCGGAGCCACCGGAGGTGACGCCCTGGGCCTGGCTGCCGGAGATGAAGGAGCCGCCGGAGTCACCGGGCTCGGCGCAGACGTTGGTGCGGGTCAGGTTCTGCACGGTGCCCTGGGGGTAGCTCACCGTCTGGCCGCGGGCCTGGACGGTGCCGCAGTGCCAGCCGGTGGTGGAGCCGGAACGGCAGATCTGCGAGCCGATCGCCGCCTGCGAGGAGCCGGAGACGGTCGCGTAACCACCGGTGTTGTAGCGGCTGACCAGGTTGGTCAGGGTGAAGTTCGAGGTGCCGCGGACGAAGGCGGAGTCGTTGCCGGGGAAGACGGAACGCTCGAAGACGCCCTGGCCGTTGCCGATGCTGACCGGGGTGCCGACGGTGCCGCAGTGGCCGGCGGTGACGAACCCGGGCTGGCCGGAGGCGTTGGTGGCCGCGAAGCCGACCGAGCAGCGCCCACCCATGGTGTAGGCGAGACCGCCGATGATGTCGGCGTACAGCTCGGGCTGCTCGGTGGTGCTCTCCACCTTGACGTCGGCGGTGTCCACACCGGCGTCGGCGAGCAGGGAGTCCACGTCGGCACCGGAGCCCTCGAGGACCTCGAGGACGACCGTGTCGGAGTGGATGTCGGGGTACCAGCCCACGACGCCGGGCTGAGCGTCGGCCGCGTTCAGGTCGGCGACGATCTCCTCCAGGCCCTCCATGCCGTGCGAGACCACCTTGGCCTCGGCGCCGGCGGCCTCGACCGCCTCGACGGCGGAGGCGTCGGTGACCAGGACGGTCAGGGTGAGGCTGTCGGTGTCGAAGATGGAGCCGCCGTAGGAGTCGGCTGCGGCCGCGGTGGCGGCCTCGTCGATCTCGAAGGACTCGGCCTGCGCCTCGAGGAGCTCGTCGGCCTGAGAGGGGGACAGGCCGAGGTCGCGCTGGAGGGCCTCGACCATGGTGGTGGCCTCGGCTTCATCCGGGGTGGGGGACTGGGGGAGGGGGCCGGTCGCCGCGAGGGCAGCCGGGGAGGTGGTCAGAGCCAGACCGAAGGCCAAGGCCGCGGTACCTATGGCGGAGACAACGGGGGAGGGTCTCATTGATCCCTACTCTCCAGGGGGACTGACGGGGGATCGGAGGTCGAACGTGTTCGCTCTCCGTTGTTCACCGAGACATTCGGTAAACAACGCCCAACCATAAGTGCACGTTTTGGTGAGGGAAAGACGGTCAAGCGGGGAAATCATTCAGGTTGACGCCCCATGATCGGGTCATCGGGTGATGACCGTCGCTGTCCGTCGCGAACACGGGGCGTCACCTAGTCGTAGCCGTACCGTTTGGTCACGGACTGAAGTGCATATGTGTGCGCAAGGGGGTATATCTGGCCAGATCCGGACAAAGGTACTGGGTTCCGAGCGGGTTCACGTGAACACGCCGTTACACGAAAAGGGCCTCACCGAGGGGAATCGTCGGGGGCGGCCTCGCCCCGCACCGGAGACACGCCCGGGGCGAGGGGCACCGGAACCGTCATCCGCCCGCTCCCCAGGGGACGATTCGAGGTAACTAGCGGGTATCGGGCCCCGGGAAGGGGGTTGAGCCGGGTGCCGTTGGGCCAAGATAAGGGCGAGAGCCCCGAACGGGAGGTAGCAAACGATGGCGACTAAGGACACCGGTGGTCAGAAGCACTCCTCGCGTCGTGACGAGGAGGTCGAGGAGACCGAGGCCTCCGCGGAGACCGTGGAACGCAACGAGGAACTCGACGAGAACGTCGACGACATCCTCGACGAGATCGACGACGTCCTGGAGAGCAACGCCGAGGACTTCGTGCGTCAGTTCGTGCAGAAGGGCGGTCAGTGACCGTCCTGGAACGGTTCGCTGACAGCGCATTCGGAGGCCCCCGGCCCCGTGACGCGCAAGGTTAAGGTCGATCCTGTCGGCCCGGTCGGGCCGGCCCCGACCGGAACGGCCGGTCGACGTACAACGGATGACGAGCGCCCCATCCATCCCGAGACGGGGTGGGGCGCCAGTGGAGGGAGTCGCGTGTTCGAAGGGTTCGAGGGCGGAGGGTTGCCGGCCGCTTTCATGAGTGCGGGTACCTCGTCCTTCACCGAGTTCCTCCGGGCGGTCAACCCCGAGTTGCTGCCCGGACAGCACCTGAACGCCACGGGAGGGGTCGTCGAACACCTCACACCGGACGCGACGACCATCGTCGCCCTGACCTTCCCCGGCGGTGTCCTGTTGGCCGGGGACCGAAGGGCCACCCAGGGCAACGTCATCGCCAACAGGGACATGGACAAGCTCTACCGCACCGACGAGTACTCGGCGGTGGCCATCGCGGGTTCGGCCGGCATCGGCATCGAACTGGCACGGCTCTACCAGGTGGAGCTCGAACACTACGAGAAGCTGGAGGGTCGCTCCCTCTCCCTCGAGGGTAAGGCGAACAAGCTCGCCCAGATGGTCCGGGGCAACCTGGGCATGGCGATGCAGGGCTTCGTGGTGATCCCCCTGCTGGTCGGCTACGACGAGGCCACCGGCCAGGGGCGTGTCTTCAGCTACGACGCCGCGGGCGGCCGCTACGAGGAACAGCGCTACCACTCGATCGGGTCCGGTTCGGTCTTCGCCAAGGGCTCGATCAAGAAGCTCTACCGCGACGACCTCGACGAGACCACCGCGATCAAGGTCGCCCTGGAATCGCTCTACGACGCGGCCGACGAGGACTCCGCCACCGGCGGCCCCGACCTGCACCGCAGGATCTTCCCCCTGATCGACGTGATCACCGAGGACGGTCACCGTCGGGTCCCCACCGAGGACGTCGCCCGACTGGCCACGGAGGTGGTCGAGGGACGCGCCGTACATCCGGACGGACCCACGGCCCGACTGGACTGAGCGGCCCAGCGCCCCCACGACAGACCTCTCCCGACTAGGTAAGGAAACGATCCGCGGTGTCGATGCCGTTCTACGTCGCCCCCGAACAGCAGATGAAGGACAAGGCGGACTACGCGCGCAAGGGAATCGCGCGCGGCCGTAGCGCCGTCGTCCTCCAGTACGAGGGCGGAATCCTTCTGGTGGCGGACAACATGTCCCGCACCCTGCACAAGATCAGCGAACTCTACGACCGCATCGGCTTCGCCGCCGTCGGCCGCTATCCCGAGTTCGAGAACCTGCGTCTGATGGGCGTGCGCTTCGCCGACGTGCGCGGTTACCAGTTCGACCGCCGTGACGTCAGCGGACGTCAGCTCGCCAACATCTACGCCCAGACCCTGGGCACCGTCTTCAGCGAGAGCCTCAAGCCCTGGGAGGTCGAGATCGTCGTCGCCGAGGTCGGCGACACGGCCGCCGAGGACGAGATCTACCGCATCACCTTCGACGGTTCCATCGTCGACGAGCAGGGCTTCGTCGCGGTCGGTGGTTCCTCCGAGCACGTCGCGAGCGTGCTCAAGGACCACTTCGTCGCCGACGCCTCGCTCGCCGCGGCCCTCAACGCGGCCACCCAGGCCCTGGCCCGAGAGAACGGGGAGGAACGCGACCTGGAGGCCGGCAACCTGGAGGTCGCCGTGCTGGAACGCTCCAGGCAACACCGTAAGTTCCGCCGTATCCACGGCGACCGTCTCATCTCCCTCCTGGAGGAGGGCAAGGGGAACGGTCCCGGGGACGCCTCCGACGGCGAGAACGGTACCGATGGAGAGGCCGACCGGACCTGACGTACGAGGACGACGGTGCGACGCCACCGGAGCGTCGCACCGTCCGGGCGGGTGGGACGACGAGGCCCCGTCGTCTTCACCACGGTGACGGGAGTTGGTGAGGCCGCGTGGAACGACGGATCTTCGGGCTGGAGAACGAGTACGGGGTCACGTGCACCTTCCGGGGACAGCGCAGGCTGTCGCCGGACGAGGTCGCCCGCTATCTGTTCCGACGGGTGGTCTCGTGGGGACGCAGCAGCAACGTGTTCCTGCGCAACGGCGCCCGCCTGTACCTGGACGTGGGGAGCCACCCCGAGTACGCCACCCCCGAGTGCGACGACCTCGTGGACCTGGTGGCCCACGACAAGGCCGGCGAACGCATCCTGGAGGGGTTGCAGATCGACGCCGAGCAGCGCCTGCACGAGGAGGGCATCGCCGGCGACATCTACCTGTTCAAGAACAACACCGACTCCGCGGGCAACTCCTACGGTTGCCACGAGAACTACCTCGTGGGACGGCACGGCGAGTTCGGCCGCCTCGCCGACGTCCTCATCCCCTTCCTGGTCACCCGTCAGATCGTCTGCGGCGCGGGCAAGGTGCTCCAGACCCCCCGGGGAGCCCTGTACTGCGTCAGCCAGCGCGCCGAGCACATCTGGGAGGGCGTCTCCTCCGCGACCACGCGTTCGCGCCCCATCATCAACACCCGGGACGAGCCGCACGCCGACGCCGAGCGCTTCCGTCGTCTGCACGTCATCGTGGGCGACTCCAACATGAGCGAGACCACCACCCTCCTCAAGCTGGGCTCGACCGATCTGGTGCTGCGGATGATCGAGGCCGGGGTGGTCATGCGCGACTACACCCTGGAGAACCCGATCCGGGCGATCCGCGAGATCAGCCACGACATGACCGGGCGGCGCAAGGTGCGTCTGGCCAACGGCCGTGAGGCCAGCGCCCTGGAGGTCCAACGCGAGTACCTGGACAAGGTGCAGAGCTACGTGGACCGCCACGGCACCGACCCCGTGGGCAAGCGGGTCCTGGACCTGTGGCAGCGCACCCTGGAGGCGGTGGAGACCCAGAACCTGGAGTCGGTCTCCCGGGAGATCGACTGGGTCGCCAAGTACATGCTGCTGGAGCGCTACCGCGACAAGCACGACCTGTCGCTGTCCTCGCCCCGTGTGGCCCAGCTCGACCTCACCTACCACGACATCCACCGCGACCGCGGCCTGTTCTACCTCATGCAGAACCGCGGCCAGATGGAACGCGTGACCGGGGATCTGAAGATCTTCGAGGCCAAGTCGGTGCCACCGCAGACCACGAGGGCGCGACTGCGCGGCGAGTTCATCCGCCGGGCCCAGGAACAGCGGCGCGACTTCACCGTGGACTGGGTGCACCTCAAGCTCAACGACCAGGCACAGCGGACCGTTCTGTGCAAGGACCCGTTCAAGTCCGTGGACGAACGGGTGGAGAAACTGATCGCCGGTATGTGAGCGAGGTTTTCGGTCCCACGGATCGGACACGCGGAACCGGGCCCCGTCGGCGGTGGAGGACACCGTCCGACGGGGCCTTTCGACTTCCATCGGTTCCCCGGGGTGGCCGCACCCGCTCTTTTCGGTAGTGTGACCCTGTCCTGTGCCGGAAATCAGAGGTTGTGACCATGCACCGACGTGCCGCCGCCCTCGCGGTGCCACTGACCGCCATCGCCCTGGCGGTGTCAAGCTGCGGATCGATTCCCGAGGATTGGAAGACCCCCGCCTTCCTCCGTATGAACGAGGAGGAACTCGACCCCCGGCTGCCCGACGTCACCGGTGAGGTCGGTGAGGAACCGCAGATCACCTTCCCGGACGCCCAGCCTCCCGAGGAAGAGATCTCCGGCGTGGTCGACAAGGGGCCCGGCGAGAACGGCCTGGTCGGCGCGGACGACCTGCTCGTGGCCAACGTCGTCCAGTACCAGTGGACGGGGCCGGGCGAGGGCGAGGAGATGGAGGGCCAGTCCAGCTACGAGACCGGCGCCCCCGACCTCGTGCGCATGGCCGAGATGCCCGAGTACATCACCGACACGCTGGTCAGCCAGCCTCTGGGCAGCCGGGCGGTCTACGTCTTCCCGGCCCTGACCCAGGAGGAGCGGGAGCAGGCCGAGGCGATGGGGCAGGAGGCTCCCGAGGGGGCCAGCGTCCTGGTCATCGACATCATGGACCGCTACTCCAAGGGCGCCGTGGTGCCGGGCGAGCAGACCGAGGAGGGCGGCGGCGATCTGCCGACCGTCACCCAGGAGGGTCACAGCGAGCCCACCATCGAGATCCCCGACACCGATCCGCCCAAGGATCTGGAGGTCCTCCCCCTCATCGAGGGTCAGGGCGCCGAGGTCGAGGAGGGCCAGCAGGTCATCGCCCAGTACACGGGCGTGCGCTGGGAGGCCGACGAGAACGGCGGGCACGAGGTCTTCGACTCCACCTGGAGCCGTGGCGGTGATCCCTTCGACACCACCATCGGCGCCGGAGCGGTGATCGAGGGCTGGGACAAGGGCATGGTCGGCCAGAAGGTCGGCAGCCGTCTGCTGCTGGTCGTCCCCGGTGACCAGGCCTACGGCGAGACCGAGGAGGAGGCCATGGGCGGCCCGGTGGGCACCCTGGTCTTCGTGATCGACATCCTGGGCGCCTACGACAACCCGCCCCAGCCCGAGCCCGAGGAGCTGGAGGGCGACGGAGGCGAGCAGGCCGGCGACGGCGCCGCAGACGAGGAGGCGGAGGAGGAGTAACCCCCTTCTCCACGAAGGTCGACCGATCTCGAAGGCCCCGCGAGTACCGCTCGCGGGGCCTTTCCTCTGACACGCAGAACGAAGGGACCTGCGGGAACACGGCGATCCGTATGCGTAGAGTCGTCACCCGGAGTGACCACGGCCGGAGGGGGAGCCATGCCGGAGCGGAGGCGTTACTGCTACGTGTCGGGTCTGCGTCTGGGGATCCCGGCGCTGGAGGAGCTCTGCGCCCGGGGCCGGCCGCCGAGCCTGGTGATCTCCTACTCGGCCGAGCTGGCGCACCGCTGCGGCTACACCGACTTCGAGACCGTCACGCGCGCGCACGACCTGCCGCACCTGCGCGCGGCCGACATCAACGGCGACGAGGTCGGTGACGCGCTCTCCTCGCACGGGATCGACCTGATGGTCGTGGCCGGATGGTCGCAGCTCATCCACGAAGAGGTCCTGGACTCCCTGCCCCTGGGCGGGGTCGGCGTGCACCCCTCGCCGCTTCCGGTGGGCCGGGGCCGGGCCCCCATCCCGTGGACCATCCTGCGCGACATGAGCTCCAGCGCCGTCACCCTCTTCCACCTGGACGGTGAGGCCCAGGCGGGCGACATCGTGGACCGGATCCGGTTCGACGTGCCCTCCGACGTGACCGCCACCGGCCTGTACGAGCGGGTCGGGCATCTACAGTCCGAACTCATCCTGCGCAACCTGGACGCCCTCCTGGAGGGGCGCGCTCCCCGGCGTCCGCAGAGCGGTCACGCGTCGGTGTGGCCCCGGCGTCGCCCCTGCGACGGCCATCTGGACCTGACCGCGGCGGGGCGCGACGTGGACCGGATGGTGCGGGCCCTGGCCTCCCCCTACCCGGGGGCGTTCGCGATGTTCGGCGGGGCCAGGATCACCTTCTGCTCCGGAAACCTGGTGCCGGAGATCGTGGGTGGGGACCCCGGCCAGGTGGTCTCGGCCGGATCGGGGCGGGAATGGGGCGTCACCTGCGGGGACGGATCCGTGTTCGTGCCGGAGGTGGTGCGTGTGGACGAGGGCGTCAGGGCGGACCCGACCTCGTTGGCCATGTTCCGTCCAGGGAGGTACTTCGACGTCCCCTCCGCTCACATGCTCTCCGCGGCCGGGCGCGTGCCGGTTCAGGTCGAGTACGACACGGGCGGGCTCCACCCCACCGCGCACATGAACGGCGGCTCCGCCCTCTGACCGGCTCAGGGGCGCAGTAGAGAGGCCGCGTGACGTCCGGCCGCCGCCGAGCTCAGGAAGGCCGCGCGGTCCTCCTCCAATCCGCGTCCCATCGTGGAGACCTTCACCGGTAGGGAACGGATCTCGTCCTCCAGCCCGGTCACCGGGACCTCCACCAGCGTGTGCCGCTCGCCCAACGGCCAGGCCTGGTCGCGCACGTGTTCGCCGAAGATCCCCGGCAGATCCGGGACCACCACCTCCGAAGGGGCCAGGGCGACCCGGCCGTAGGCGGTCAGGCTGTGGTGCGAGACCCCCTGATGGCGTGGGCGCGGGTCGGCCTCGCTCACCCGCAGCGCCGCCACGGGGCGTCCTCCCAGGACCGCGGCGGCGTTGAGCGCCTCTCCACAGGCCACGCCGGAGAAACCCCAAGGGGTGCCGGTGCCCAGGTTCCCGGGGCCCTGGCAGACCACCGCGATCTCCGCGCCCAGGACGTGCCGGGCGGCCAGGAGCCCGGAGTGCACCGTGACGGCCTCCAGGTCTCCACCGAAGGCCTGCCCGGTGGTGACACAGCCGGCCAACAGGTCGTTCTCCCGTAGCACCCCGATCACCTGTGAGAACGCGGCGGGCAGGGCGCCGCCGTCGAGCATCACGTTGACCACGCGTGTTCCGGGACGCTCGGACCGGATCCCGGCCAGGACGGCGGGGAGCGCCGAGTGCAGGTCGGCCACCACCACCGGCATATCGTCCACGCCCCGGGCGGAGCGCAGGATCTCGTGGTGGGGGGAGCCCTGCTCGTCCGCCCCCAGGACGGTGGCCTGGAGCGGCGTGTAACGAGCCTTGACCAGGTGTCCGGGCCCCTCGTGGTCGGGCGGCAGACGGTCGGGCAGAGCCACCACCAACGCGTAGCCGCCGGTGCCCAGCCCCAGGTCCAGGGCGCCCGTGTTGAGGAGCACGGAATCACCCACCTCGGGTGTCCCGACCAGCTCGGGGTAGGCCAGGGCGCGGCAGGTGGGGGCCTCTTCCTCGTCGTTCGCTTCGTCGGTGCTCAGGGAGACCGAGCACAGGAGGACCCCCGGCCACGAGGGCAGGAGTCGACGGACTTCACCACGGCGCCACCGGATCATGATCGGGACGGTACCTTCGAAGCTGAACCGAAGGTGGGAGGACGCGCCCTCGCGGCCCCACCCGGTCCATCATCACAGGGCGAAGGAGTGCGGACGATGTCGCGCAGGAAGACCGAACGGCAGCTCAACCTGGTCATCTGCCTGTTGTCCACGCGGCGCCACTTGACCGCTCAGGAGATCAGGAAGACGGTCCAGGGGTACGCGGAGGCCGAGACCGAGTCGGCCTTCAAGCGCATGTTCGAGCGCGATAAGAGGGAACTGCGCGACAGCGGCATTCCGATCCAGGTGGGAACCGGTGACGCCTTCAGTGGAGAGGAGGGTTACCGCATCTCCCGCTCGGACTACGAACTGTCCGAGATCGAACTGATGCCCGACGAGGCCCTCGTACTGGGCCTGGCGGCACGGGCCTGGCGGCACGCCTCTCTGGGGGAGGCGGCGGCCAACGCCCTGTTCAAGCTGCGTTCGGCCGGCGTCCCGGTGGACGCCGAGGCCGCCCCCGGGCTGACCCCGACCATGCGGACCGACGAGCCGGCCTTCGGCCCCATCTGGCAGGCGGTGCGGGACCGACGTCCGGTCGTCTTCTCGTACCGCAAACCGGGGCAGGCCGAACCGCAGCGGCGTGAGATCGAGCCGTGGGGCATCGTGAACCGGAGCGGTCACTGGTACGTGGTCGGCCACGATCGGCTGCGAGAGGACCGTCGGGTCTTCCGGCTCGGGCGGATCCAGGGCGAGGTGACCGTGGTGCGCACCGGTCCGGACGTGAGCGTGCCCGCCGGTGTCGATCTGCGCTCGGTGGTCTCGGAACAGAGCGTCGAACCCGAGCACACCGCCACCGTGCGGGTGCGGGCCGACTCCGCGCACGCTCTGCGCCGCAGCGCACTGCGCGTGGTCCCCGGGGAGCGTGAGGGAGGGGGACGGGCCTGGGACACCCTCACCCTTCCCTACACCGACACCGCGACCCTGGTGCGGCGGGTGGCCGAGCAGGGGGCCAACGCCGAGGTCGTGGAGCCCGCCCAGGCGCGCGCCGCCGTGGCCGCCCACCTGGCGGGCATCGTCGCGGCCCCGACGGGGGAGCCCGGGCCGAGGGCCGAGCCGGTGGAGGGCGAGACGCCCGGACGCGGCCCCCGTTCGGCCGACCAGTTGCGCCGGTTGCTGATGCTGGTCCCCTACGCGCTGGGGCGCGACGTCCGGGTACCCGAGGTGGCCCGGCACTTCGGCCTCAGCGAGAAGCAGGTGGTGTCGGACCTGAGCCTGCTGTGGATGTGCGGGCTGCCCGGTTACACGCCCGGCGATCTCATCGAGGTGGACCTGGACGCCGCCAAGGAGACCGGCGAGATCATCATCGGCAACGCCGAGACCCTGGCCCAGCCGCTGCGGCTGACCGCGGACGAGGCGGCCAGCCTGGTGGTGGGCCTGTCCCTGCTGGAGGCGCTGCCCGAGGCCCAGGGGGTGGAGGGCGAGGTCCTCAAGCGGGTGGGGGAGAAACTGCGCGGCGCCGCCGGTACGGCCGTGGGCGACCTGGCCGACGCGGTCCAGGTCAGGGTGGAGACCGACGAGCAGGTGGCGCAGACCCGGCGGCGCTGCTCCCAGGCTCTGGAGGCCGGACAGCGTATGCACCTGCGCTACCTGTCGGGCTACCTGGACCAGGTCACCGAACGCGATGTGGACCCGATGGGGCTGGTGGTGCAGGACGGTCAGACGTTCCTGGAGGGGTACTGCCACCTGCGTCAGGACGTGCGCCTGTTCCGCCTGGACCGGGTACTCGAACTGACGGTGCTGCCCTACGCGGCCCAGGTGCCCGAGGGTGTGGGGCGCAGGGACCTGTCCAAGGGGATCCTTCAGCGCTCCGACCGCGACGCCCTGGTCACCCTGGCCCTGGAACCGTCCGCCCGTTGGGTCACCGAGGACTACGTGTGCGAGTCGGTCGTCGAGTCGGCCGACGGCGGGGTCTTCGCGACCCTGCGCACCCCGGCCCCGGCCTGGGTGGCGAGGCTGGCGTTGTCCCTGGGGGCCGAGGGACGTGTGGTGTCTCCCACGAACCTGGCCGACGAGGTGCGGAGCGAGGCGGAGCGGGCTCTGAAGCCCTACGAGGAAGGGTGAAACCACCTCGAACAGGACGAGACCGTTTTGTCGTCGGAGTGAGTCTCAGCCGTTCATCGGGGGGCGAGGTGTAGGTCATCTGGAAAGGGATAAGGTGAAACCGTGATCGCCCTCGCTGTCCTTTTCGGCACGGTTATCGCCGGCCTGTGCGTCGTCGGGTCCCTCACATCGAGGGTCCGACACGAGGCCGCCGTGCTGTCCGAGAAGGTGTCCCGGGCGACGGACGGGCGCCAGGTGAGCAGCGCTGACCTGCGCGAGCGCATTCAGAGGGAAGGGTCGCGGCGATGACGGCCCACCGAGTCGATGCGCGTACCATCAGAGGCGCTCGGTCGCGCCCCACAGAGAGGTAGAACCATGGGACCGTTCAACGGACCTACCATCGTCATCCTGGTGTTCCTGGCCATCCTGCTGTTCGGAGCCAAGAAGCTCCCGGACCTGGCCCGCTCCCTGGGCCGTAGCGCCCGTATCCTCAAGGCCGAGAGCAAGGGCCTGATCGACGAGGAGAACGAGAACGGGAACGAGGCCGCCGGCGAGCAGAACCGGCAGCAGGCGCAGCAGCAGCCTCAGCAGAACCCGGCTCCGCAGCAGAACCAGCAGCAGGGCTACCCGCAGCTTCCCCCCGGTCAGCGCATCGTCAACGAGTCCGGTGAGACCACCGACCGGACCTACAACCAGTAGTCCGGGGATGCCGTCGCCTTCGAGCGGCGGTCCTCCCGCCGCCCGTCACCGGCGAGCGACGGGATTTCCGGGTGTTCGCGAGGCCCGTGAGGACGGTACGGTCCGGCAAGGCCGTGGCGGTGTCCTCGGGCGGGCGACGGTTCCGCCGGCCGACGTCTCCAGGACCCCCTACCGGTGGGATGGCGCCGTGTCGCTTGGGCGCCGCCCCGGACGTTCGTGGCAGACGGGGCCCGCGTGGGCGGGCCGGGATGAGAAGAGAGTGACCAGACGATGAGCCCCCGAGGGCGAACAGCCAACCCGGACGCCCGGATGCCGCTCATGGACCATCTGCGCGAGCTGCGCAACCGTCTGGCCAAGGTCCTGGTCATCCTGTTGCTGGGCGCCGTGCTCGGTTTCGTGTTCTACGACCGGATCTGGGCCTTCCTCACCGAGCCCTACTGCTCGCTGCCGGCCTCCCAGGTCGTGGACGGCGGTGGCTGCTCCCTCATCGTCACCGGTCCCTTCGACGGCTTCTTCGTCGCCTTCAAGGTCTGGTTGTTCTTCGGGGCCCTCGCCACCACGCCGCTGTGGCTCTACCAGCTGTGGGCCTTCGTCGCCCCCGCGCTGCACAAGAACGAGAAGAAGTACGCCTACATCTTCGCCCCGCTGGCCGCGATGCTGTTCATCCTCGGCGCGGCCCTGGCCTACACGATCACCTCGTTGGCCTTGCAGATGCTCTTCGGCTTCCTGCCCCAGGACGCCGACCCCTATCTGACCATCGGGGAGTACCTGAACTACATGCTCATCATGATGGGCATGTTCGGGCTCGGCTTCATCATGCCGCTGCTGGTGGCGCTGCTCAACATCCTAGGGCTCCTCGAACACGCGACCCTCGCCAAGTGGCGTCGCGTCATCATCTTCTGCGCCTTCCTCGTCGCCGCGATCGTCACCCCGGCCGAGCCGATCTCCATGCTGGCGCTGGCCATCCCCCTGGTGGTGCTGTTCGAGATCGCCGAGCTGTTCTGTTTCCTCAACGACCGCCGCCGGCGCAAGAGCGATCCCACCTCCGAGTTGGGCGACGACGAGATCTCCGAACTCGATGACCGCCCCTCCGACCTGGGAGAACTCGAGGACACCGGTTCGGGTGAGAGCGGCGGCAAGGGCGCCTGAGCGTTCCTCGCGAAGCGGTGTGGCGCGACGCCGCACGCGCTAGTGTTCGGGTCCAGGGGCGGAGGAACGCCGCCCCGGGAGCGACGAGCGGCATGTCGTCGACCCGGTGTGGACGGGCGCCTCCTCGTCCGTGACGATGGGGGAGTACCATCGCCGCCAACGTGAGGAGGCCGATCGGGAGGTCTCGGCCGAGGATCCCCGAATCGGTACGCACATCCGGGCGCGAGGGTGTGCGGGTACCTCACTCGCCCCCAGTCACATCCCGCATCCCAGCCCTGGGTAGCTAAGGACAGGCATATGTCCCCTCATATCGCCCTTCTTGTCAACCCGGCCTCCGGTCGACGTCGCGCCGCCGTCATCGCGGTCCGGCTCAAGGAGGCCCTGCGCGCGGCCGGAGCCCGCGTGCACGTCTATACGGGCCGTTCGGCCGCCGACAGCCGCCGCCTGGCCCGGCTGGCCGTCTCCGACCGTCCCGACGCCCTGGTGGCGGTGGGCGGTGACGGCCTGGTACACCAGGCACTCCAGGCGGTGGTGGGCAGTGGAGTGCCCCTGGCGGTCGTCCCGGCCGGCAGCGGCAACGACATCGCCCGGGCCTTCGGCTCGCGGCACACCTCCGCCCGTCGGACGGCCGAGACGATCCTGGCCGGACGCACCCGCTCCAGCGACGTCATCCGGCTGACCCTGCCCGACGGCGGGAGACGCTATTACATGAGCGTCCTGGCCTGCGGTTTCGACGCCCGTGTCAACGAGAGGGTCAACGGTCTGCGCTTCGGCATGGGTCGGGCCGGTTACCTGTACGGGATCGTGGCCGAGACGCGCTCCTTCGATCCCATCGACTTCGAGATCGACATCGACGGCAGACGGATCAGCGAACGCGGCATGCTCGTGGCGGTCGGCAACACCGACTCCTACGGCGGCGGCCTGAAGATGTGCGCCGGGGCCGAACCCGACGACGGCCTCCTCGACGTGGTCCTGATCCGCGAGGCCCCGCTCTCCCGCTTCGTCCGCCACTTCCCCAGGATCCTCAAGGGATCCCACGTGGAGCTGGAGGAGGTCCGTGTGGAACGCGGGAGCAGTGTCACCGTTCGTGGAGACGCCGGGATCGCCTACGCGGACGGTGAACGTATGGGGCCCACGCCCCTGATGTGCCAGGTGGTGCCTAAAGCGGTCGAGATGTTGGAGCCGACCTCATAGTCTGAGAGACCTATGAGTAGTCACGCTGAGCGGTACGCCGCCTTCCGTCGGCGCCAGAGCGCGTCCAGCGCCGCCATCGAGGCCTTCCAAGGGCTCTACGGCTTCGAGTTCGACCCCTTCCAGATCAAGGCCTGCAAGGCCCTGGAGGGCGGACACGGGGTGCTGGTCGCCGCTCCCACCGGTTCGGGTAAGACCGTGGTCGGGGAGTTCGCCGTGCACCTGGCCCTGAACGAGGGCACCAAGTGCTTCTACACCACCCCGATCAAGGCCCTGTCCAACCAGAAGTACAACGACCTGGTCGCACGGTACGGCGCCGAACAGGTCGGTCTGCTGACCGGTGACAACAGCGTCAACGGCGAGGCTCCCGTGGTGGTGATGACCACCGAGGTGCTGCGCAACATGCTGTACGAGGGGTCCTCCACCCTGGGCGGGCTCGCGTACGTGGTCATGGACGAGGTGCACTACCTCGCCGACCGCTTCCGCGGCGCGGTCTGGGAGGAGGTGATCATCCACCTGCCCGAGTCGGTGCGGATGGTCGCCCTGTCCGCCACGGTCAGCAACGCCGAGGAGTTCGGCGAATGGCTCCAGCAGGTCCGCGGCGACACGACCGTCATCGTCGACGAGAAACGCCCCGTCCCGCTGTGGCAGCACGTCATGGTGGGCAAGCGCATGCACGACCTGTTCGTCGACCAGGAGGCGGAGTCCACCGAGGAGGGCGACGAGGGGTCCGAGGGCGGACGGAGCAGGCGCAAACGCGAACGCCGCCGTTCCCACCAGCAGCGCCCCCGGGAGATCAGGGTGGGTGGACGCACGCTCCTGATCAACCCGTTCCTGTCCCGCGCCGCCGAGGAGGACGCGCGTACGACCCAGCTCGCCAACCGGCGGCGCCACCCGCAGTCCCGGGCCCGGGGCAACGTGCGCCCGCGCACCCGCTTCGCCCCGCCCAGCCGGCCCATGATCATCGAGGAGCTGGACGCCGAGGGGCTGCTCCCGGCGATCACCTTCATCTTCAGCCGGGCCGGGTGCGACGACGCCGTCCGTCAGTGCGTGGCCTCCGGGCTGGTGCTCACCACCCCGGACGAGGCCGACGTCATCCGCGAGTACGCGGAGAGCCGCTGCGCCGACATCCCGCGCGCCGACCTGAACGTGCTCGGCTTCGACTCCTGGCTGCGCGCCCTGGAGTCGGGGATCGCCTCTCACCACGCGGGCATGCTGCCCACGTTCAAGGAGGTCGTGGAGCACCTGTTCTCCCGAGGGCTGATCCGGGCGGTGTTCGCCACCGAGACCCTCGCGCTGGGCATCAACATGCCGGCGCGCACCGTGGTCATCGAGAAGCTCGACAAGTGGAACGGCGAGACCCACGCGTCCCTCACACCGGGCGAGTACACCCAGCTCACCGGGCGTGCCGGCCGACGCGGCATCGACGTGGAGGGCCACGCGGTCGTCATCTGGCAGGCCGGCACCGACCCGGAGTCCGTGGCCAGTCTGGCCGGAACCCGCACCTACCCGCTCAACTCCAGCTTCCAGCCCTCCTACAACATGGCGGTCAACCTGGTCGGCCAGGTCGGCCGGCGCCGTAGCCGGGCCATGCTGGAGGCCTCCTTCGCCCAGTTCCAGGCCGACCGGGCCGTGGTGGGCCTGGTCAAGAAGCTGCGCAAGCACGAGGAGGCCCTGGAGGGGTACGCCCGGGCCGCCGAGTGCCACCTGGGCGACTTCATGGAGTACGCCGGGCTTCGGCGCGCCCTGAGCGACCGTGAGTCGTCTCTGGCCAAGACCCGCTCGATCCGCCGTCGTGACGAGGCCCTGGAGAGCCTGGAGGCGTTGCGTCCGGGCGACATCATCCGGATCCCCTCGGGGCGCTACTCCGGACACGCGGTCGTGCTGGACCCGGGGCTGCGCCATGACCTGCCCGCGCCCCTGGTCCTGACGGTGGACAAGCAGGTCAAGCGGATCAACTCCGGCGACTTCACCGTCCCGGTGCGGGCGTCGGGGCGGATGCGCATCCCCAAATCGTTCTCGGCCAAGTCGCCGCGCTCGCGGCAGGACCTGGCCTCGACCCTGCGCAACAAGCTCAAGGAACAGGGCACCGAGCCCACCTACGAGCGGGGCCGGGACCGGGGAGACCGAGAGGACTCCGAGGTCAAGCGGTTGCGCGCGGAACTCCGGGCGCACCCCTGCCACGGTTGCGCGGATCGCGAGGAGCACGCCCGCTGGGCCGAGCGCTACCACCGGACGAAGAAGGACACGGACGCGCTGCGTCGCAGGGTGGAGGGGCGGTCGCACGTCATCTCCCGCACCTTCGACCGGGTGTGCGGCGTCCTGGAGGACCTGGAGTACCTCTCCGGGGACTCCGTCTCCGAGGACGGCGGCCGGCTGGCCAAGATCTACTCGGAGCTGGACCTGTTGGTCGCCGAGTGCCTGCGCCGCGGGGTGTGGAAGGACCTCACCCCCGTGGACATGGCCGCCGTCGCCGCCTCCCTGGTCTACGAGGCCAGGCGTGGAGACGACCCCTACCCCCGTGTCCCCGAGGGACGCGTGGAGGAGGCGCTCCAGGAGATGCTGCGTCTGTGGGGCGAGCTCAACGAGGTGGAGACCCGTCACCGGGTGTCGTTCCTGCGCCAACCCGACCTGGGCTTCGTGTGGACCGCCCACCGTTGGGCCCGGGGCGACCGCCTCGACGCGATCCTGAGTCGGACCGAGATGACGGCGGGCGACTTCGTGCGCACCGCCAAGATGCTCGTCGACATGCTCGGGCAGATCGCCGTGGCCGCCACCGACCAGCAGGTCAGGTCCAACGCCCGTAAGGCCGCCGACCTGGTACGCCGGGGCGTGGTGGCCTACTCCTCGCTGACCTGATCGTCGAGTGAGGCCCTGACCTCGGCCGCCGCGCGGCGCCCCGAGGACAGGGCGCCGTCGAAGTACCCGTTCCAGCGGGTGGCCGTCTCGGTTCCGGCCCAGTGCACCACCTCCACCGGGGTGCGCAGGGCCGGGCCGAAGGTGACGGTGGTGCCGGGCACCATGTGGCCGGAGAAGCAGCCGCGGGTCCACTGCTCGCCCATCCAGTCGAACTCCACGTAGTCCTCCGGCGAGCGGGCCCGGTCGCCGAACAGATCGGCCATCCGCTCCAGGACGATACGGCGCCGTTCCTCCAAGGGGCGAGCGCGCAGGAGCACCGCCTCCTCCCCGTAGACGAACCCGGTCAGGACCGCACTCGGTCCGCCCGGAGGCGTGTTGTCGACGGTCTCGGTCAGCACTCCCGTCGCCGAGGTGGACACACCGGACAGGCCCTGATCGCGCCAGAACGGCTCCGAGTGGATCGCGTGCACCTTCAGGGCGCTGCCGGCCGGGGTCCGTTGCAGGGCCCCGTCGTTGAGCGGGGGCAGGGCCGGGTCGAAGCGCAGGCGCGCGGCCAGGGTGGGCGGCAGTGCGACGATCACCCGATCGGCCGTGTAGGCGTGGGTGGTCGTGGTGACCCGGGCGTCGGTGGAGCCGTACTCCACCGAGGTCACGGGCTCGTTCAGACGCAGCACCCCGGGTGGCAGGTCGGAGGCCATGTGCTCGGCGACGATCTGAGCGCCGCCGGTGATCCTGGTCTGTTGGGCACCGCCCTCGTAGCCCAGTAGCGGTCGGATCCCGCCGGCGGAGGCGATGTAGAAGAGCGTCTCCAGGAGCGAGGCCTCGGACGGGGCTCCCGCGAGCAGTCCGCCGGAGACGATCCGGGCCACGTAGCGGATGGTCGTCTCGGAGTACTCGGTGCCGACCAGCCAGGAGGCGAAGGTCTGTTGGTCCCAGGCGCGGGCCTCGGGCGCGTCCCACGGACGTTCGGGGGTGACCTGGAGGGCCAGGAGGTCGATGTCCTCCAGCAGGGCGTCGACCTCGGTCGGAGGCGAGGTGAGACGCTCCCCGCCCATGTCGACCACCGGGTCGCCGATCCGAGGGGTCGGATAGGTCTCGACCCCGTAGTGCTCCACGAGCTCCAGGATCAGCTCCTGGGTGGGGCCGATCCACTGTCCGCCCAGGTCCAACTGGGTGCCGTCGGAGAGGTAGCGGGTGAAGGCGCGCCCACCGACCCTGCCCCGGGCCTCCAGGAGCTGCACGGACGCCCCCGCCCGGAGCAGGTCGCGGGTCGCGCCGAGTCCGGCGAAACCCGCGCCGATCACGATCACGTCGTGGTGTCGGTGTCGTTCCAGCACTGTCGGGCCCCCGTCCCTCGCACGCCCCCGCGGCGTCTCGGGACGATCCTCACACGGGACGGGGGCCGCGCCTCCTCTCACACGCGGAAGGCCCCTCTCACGGGAGGAGTTCGAAACCGTCCCGGGCCAGGGGGAGGCCGTTGACCTGGATCTCGACCGGGTGCTCGCCCGGGTGGTACCGGCGGGTGCTGATCGGGCGGATCGTGTGCGCCTTCTCCAGGTGCCGGGTCTCGCCGGGGGCGAGTTCGAGTTCGGTGAGCTTGAAGACCTTGGGGATCGGCCGACGGTTCTCGCGTACGTGGTGGACGACGTAGTCGACGGTCACCCGGTGTGGACGCGTATCGGTGTTCTCGACGGCGAAGCGCAGGGTGACGGTGTCGCCGAGGCGGATCGCGGCCGGCCGTACCGTCAGGTCATGGACCCCGATGTGTTCGCCTCCGGTGTTGCCGAGCAGGGCGAGGGCCTCCTGGTCCCCTTTCTTGACCAGGGTCCGCAGGGCGTGCTTCACGATCCACCGGGTCTCGGGGACCGGGCTCTCCCGGAGCCAACGCCGGGCGGTGGCCAGGGCGAGGTCGGGGTGGTCCTTGGAGATGTCGTTCAGGTTGTTGGCGACCGAGGTGCGCACGTAGTTCGAAGGGTCGGCGCGCAGGTGCTCCAGGATCTCCAGGACGGGGGAGGGGTCCTCGACGAAGAAGGGGAGCGTGCCCGCCCAGGGCAGCCGTGGCCGGATCCCCTCGCTCGCCAACCTTCTCACGTTGTGGCCGGGGTCGACCGCCCAGCGGGCGAAGCGGGCCATCGTGATCTCACGGTGGTGGGTGACGAACGGCCGGACGGCGTACTCGGCGGTGTGGCAGCGGGTCACCTCCTCCAGGAAGTCCAGGGACTCCTCGGGGTGGTCCAGGCCGTACTCCTCCACGTAACGGGCGACCGGCATCAGGAACCAGCTCGTCTTGAACATCCCCCGGCCCTCGGAGAGCTCCTCGACCAGGGTGCCGCGCAGGATGTCCAGGGCCTTCGGATAGGAGTCGGGAAGGCGTGAACGCAGTCCTTCGCACAGGACCAGCACACGGTCCTTCAATTCCAGGTCGGGGACCCGACGGTCGACCTCGACCGCGTAACCCGCGGTGTCGAACCCGGGCAGGGCCGTCCGGATCCCCTCGCCCAGGATGAAGGCGGTCTCTCCGGTGAAGTGCTTCTTCAGGCCGTACTCTCCGGACATCGTCCTGCTCTCTTTCGAAGGGGAGGCCCGCACGGGGCCGGGGCGCGAACGGCCCCCCGCCATCGAACAGCAGACCTCGGACATCCGCGCCGTGCCTCGCACCCGCGCCGACGGAACGGAACAAGCGTGATGAGAGTGACGTTGGAGGGCGTAGTGGCGCCCCGGTGTGCGAAACGGTTCGTATGGGGCGTCATCATGGGAGAGGCACGGGACCCCACCGGGGCCTGTACTCCGTAAGTCACCCTGAAACGAGGCTTGAGCTGTGCTGCGCACCCTCATGAACGGCAAGATCCACCGCGCCACGGTCACCCAGGCCGACCTGCACTACGTGGGTTCGGTCACCATCGACGCCGACCTGATGGAGGCCGCCGACATCGTCGACGGCGAACAGGTCCACATCGTCGACATCGACAACGGCAACCGTCTGGTCACCTACGCACTGGTGGGGGAGCGGGGCAGCGGTGTCATCGGGATCAACGGGGCCGCCGCCCACCTGGTCCGACCCGGCGACCTGGTCATCATCATCGGCTACGCCCAGGTGGACGAGAAGGAGCGGGCCGACCACGTCCAGCACATCGTCCACGTGGACGGCGACAACCGGATCGTCGCCCTGGGCAACGACCCCGCCGAGCCGGTCCCCGGAAGCGACCAGATCGCCGGTCGCTGACCTCTCCCGCCTCTTTCGAACGCCCGCGTGGACGCGCGGGCGTTCGTGTTCTCCGAGGTGAGGGACGCGCTCGCGACAAGTCCCTCTTACTGGCCGATTCCGGCCGGATCGGCCCATCCTCGTCCGGGTATGCCCAGGGGCGCCATGGAGGAACAGGACGAGGAACGGCGCCGGGTCGCCGAGCACATCGAATGGCAGAAACAGGGGGCGTGGGTCGTCCTCTGGGGGGTCCACAGCCGCCGCTTCTGGGCCTTCGCCTGCTGGCCGGTGATCCCGGAGGCCGGCGTGGTCGTCGACGCGGGCGATCCCGAGGCGCTCTACAGCGTGATGCGCTACGTCGAGCGTGAACACGACTTCCTGCGTTGGCGCTACGGGCGATCCCGAGGCGCCCGTTCGCCCGGCCCACGACGGTACACATCCGGACCTTTACCGGAAACACCCCCGGACCTTCCCCGAACCCCCTCTTGTGGCGGTTAACGTGCGGTTTCGGGGGCTCGTCGGTCCGGGCGGGCCGTCACACCGGACGAAGGGGTGTTCTCAGTGAGCGATCGGGAGCCCGAAGAGGGGCCCGAGGGGCGGCCGGGAGAGGATCCGGTGAACCACCATCCGCCCGAGGAGTGGCGGCCGGGGGACCCGGGAGACCCGTTCGGCGGAGGCTCCCGACCACCGGGGGAACCGCCGCGCTCGGACGGGCCGGGCGACCCGTACCACGACCCTTCCGGATATGGGGGCGCCGCGCCGGGACCGCCCTCCGGGACGGAGGGTTCCGGAGGGCGGCCCACGATGCGACCTCCCCGGGGAGAGGAGACCGGAGAGCTCTCGGAGGGGCCCAACGGGCCGGGCGGGGCCGGCTACGAGAACTCCGGCTATCCGCCGGGCCAGGGAGGTTACCCGGACACCCCCTACGCCTACGGGAATCGCGGCGGATACGAAGGCCGGGGGAGCGGCTTCTCCGGCCCGCCCCCGGTCCCTCCCACTCCTTGGGGCAAGATCCTCGGTATCGGATGCGGGGTTCTGCTCCTGTTGCTCCTGGTCCTGGGTGGATGCGGGGCGGTGATGATCTTCATGTCCGGGACGGGCTCGCCCGAGGGGCCCGGCGGCCCGGTCGGACCGGGAGAAGGGGTGCAGGAGGACCCCCGGGGCGAGGAGACCCCTTCGAACGCCACCCTGGACGCCTCCTCGACCGACTTCCAGCCCAGTTCGCTGTACGTGGAGGGCGAGTTCACCAGCGTCCGGGTGCGGATCACCAACGACGGGGAGCGCTCGCTGGACGTCAACCCGCTCTACTTCACGGTCGTGGACACCTCGGGGGAGGAGCACGCCCCGGGCGACGCCATCGCGATGGACGCGCGGGAGATCAGCGTGCAGACCCTGGAGTCGGGTCAGAACGCCGAAGGGGTGATCACCGTGGAGGGAACGGTCGAACCGGAGAGCGTCGTCTTCGAGCCCTTCCACACCATCCCGGTGGAGGTACCGGTCGAATGAGGCGGGGTCAGGGCGCCAACGCGGGGTCGCGCAGCCATTCGTTCAGGTCCTGCCGGCGTTCGCCGTCGCACTTGAGCGGGCAGGTGGTGCAGTAGCCGTGCTCCGGGTCGCCCTTGTAGTCGAAGCAGCAGGTGCCGCGGACGGCCCAGGTGCCCTGGGGGTGGTCCGGCGCGAAGGGGAACAGACGGGGACGCCTGCGGGTGACGGCGCCGGCGGCGATCACCGCGTCGCCCAGGCGGGTGGCCAGCTCCCAGGCCTGTTCGGCGTCCCGGCCCAGGTAACGGGCCGGGTTGAGCATGTAGAAGTGCAGGGTGTCGAGCACCCACCCCCACAGGGTGCGCTTCCCCGCCCGCGAGTGCGCGTGCAGCGCCTCCACCAGCGGCTCGACGGTGGCGAACAGGGCCTCGGCGGTCAGCCGGATCTGTTCGGCCTCGTCTCGGGCGACCAGGGTGTCGGGGTGGTCGGCGGCGGGGTCGTCGGGCAGGACCACGGTGCGGGCGTCGACCACGATCGGGGTCTCGAAGCGCGAGTGGGAGAGGTTCCAGGGCAGGCGGAGCGTGTCCGGGGCGAGCAGCGGGGCTCGGCCCGTCAGGTACAGCGAGGACGCCACCAGGAAGATCGGCTCGCGCAGGGTGACCCGGAGCAGGTTGGTGGCGGCGGGCAGGCGGTGACCGGGGCCGTGTTCGGTCCGCAGTTTGTCGAACAGGACCGGCAGATGCCCCTCCTCGACCAGTGAGGCGACGCTGTGGTACTCCGTGCGGATCGTGGGACGGCGGTGGAGTTCGGCCAGGTCCAGCAGTTCGGGCAGGGGAGCGAACTTCAATCGTGCGCAGACGGAGCGGAGCGCGTCGAGTGGATCTGGTGACACCGCGGAACCTGCCCTTCGTCGCGTGGTGGGACCGTGTCGTCTCCGGCGGATGTGATGGCCGCGGGGCCGCCGGGAGGCGGGTAACCCCACGCCTGCTTAAGTGAGGCTACCCTAACGAAGATTCCCGGGGCAATCGGTGACGGAACGTGTTTGCCGAAAAGTGGCGTCTCGATGTCCAGGTAGGGCGCTTTCGGAGGGTTCGGGGCCGAGGCGTCCGTCGGTCCTCCCATATATCTGTGTGCGTGGTACACGGTTCTAGGATGGGTGTCGACGGACGAAGACGGGGAACGGGCCCGTCCGGCCCGACCGGCGGTCTCGAAGCGGTACCGACGACTGGTGGGACATGACGAGCGAGCGACAGCCGACGCCCGGGTTCGCCCGGGAGATCGAACTGCTCTGGGGGCTGAAGGAGGCCCCCAGGCGCGGCCCCAGACCGAAGCTCAGCCGGGAGGCGATCGTGGACACCGCGATCGCGCTGGCCGACGCCGAGGGGTTGGAGGGCGTCTCCATGCAGCGTGTGGCCAAGGAGCTCGGTTACACCACCATGTCCCTGTACCGGCACGTGGACAGCAAGGAGGACCTGCTCGCCCTGATGTCCGACGCGGCCGTCAAGGGCATGCCGGTGCCCGAACCCCGTACCGACGGAGACTGGCGGGCCGGGGTGGAGGAGTGGTGCCGCAGCGCGATCACCATCTACCGGGCCCATCCGTGGGCGGTCCACATCCCCTTGTCCGGCCCGCCCGGAGGACCCTACGGACTCAGGTGGATGGAGGCCGGCCTCCGTGAGCTCGTCGCCTCGGGGCTGCGCGCGGACGAGGCGATCCAGACCCTCATGCTGTTGGCCTGCACCCTGCGCGACGCTCTCCGGATAGAGAACGACATGCGGCGTACGGCCGCCGAACGCGGCATGTCCCTGGAGGAGTCGACGAGGATGTGGGCGCAGAGCGTGCGGCGGGTCATCGACCCGCGGGAGTTCCCCACGATCTCCCGGGTCTTCGAAGAGGGCGTCTTCGAAGAGGAGCCCACCGAGACCGCGGACCCGGGACCGGCGAAGGACATCGACTTCCCCATCCAACGCATCCTCGACGGGATCGAGGCCTACGTACGCGACAGGAAGGCCGGTGGCGACGCGCCCTGACCCGCCGACACGACGAGGCCGCGCCCGGTCCACCGGACACGGCCCCGCGCACGCCTCGGATCAGTGGATCAGGACGAGGTGATGGCGGCTCAACACGGCGACCACCTTGGCGCACACCTCGACCTCCACGCCCGCGTGTCCGGCCAGCTCCGCCACGGTCGCCTCCCTGTGCTCGGCGATCGCCTCCAACACCGGAGCGGTCACCTCGGGCAGCCGGTACCGCTTCCCCGCCACGGTCAGCGCCACCTTGCCGCCCTCCCGGATCATCGGCGGCGGCAGGATCGGCACGAACTCCACCCGTGACCCGGCCGAGGGAACGGCGTCCTCGACCGGCCAGGGAAGGGAGAACGAGGTCCGACGGGGGAAACGTCCGTCACGTTCGGCCAGGAAGTCGTCCAGGTCGGCCCGTTCGGCCGCCTCCACCAGGCGCGACACCAGTTCGTGCCGGTGCTTGCGGCGAGTGTCCGGGTCGGCGAACCGCGGCAGGTCGCGGCGGAACGCCTCCTCCTCGTACAGGCCCCGCACCAGCGACTCGGCCCAGTCGATCCCGGTCGCGCGCGTGAACCCGAAGGTCAGATGCATGCTCATCTCGCCGGTACCGGTCACCGTGTGCCACCAGCCGCGGGGAACGTGGAGCACCTGCCCCGGACGCAGCACGCCCTCCCAGACCAGGTGGAGTCCTCCGTCGGCGTCCCTCGGCGGGGTGTGCGCGTGGTCGGTGTCGTTCTTCATCGGGAACGGACGGGTGCCCGGTCCGTGCACCTGCCAGTGCTTGGAACCCTCCACCTGGACGATCATCGTGTCGTGGTCGTCCCAGTGGGTGTCGAACCCGCGGGACTCGCCCCAGATCAGGTACAGATTGGCCTGCGCGCGTTCGCGTACCAGCCGCATCAGGTCGTCGGCGGCCTCCCCCACCGGGGCGTGCATCCTGTCCACACTGTCCAGGACCAGGCTGGCCCCGGCCCTCAGCTCTCGGTACAACGACTCGGGTCGGACGATCCGACGTGTGTCCCGAGAGGCGGTCCCCACATCGGTGTAGCGGTCCAACGGCACCGGTGAACCGTCCCGGTGCAGACGAAGACGCGGCGGTTCGGGTGCGCAAACGGCCAGCAGGCGGTTCAGGTCCTCCAGGGAGAACAGGGAACGTACGGCGTCCGCCCCCAGGTCGGCGAAGACGAACTCCTCCGACAACCGGGTGGTGAGGGCGTCGCGTCCCACGACGTCGCACAGGGCGCGGGTGAACAGACGACCGGGCTCGGTCACGGCGATCCTTTCGGAAGGGAAGGGGTGTGAGGGCGCGCGGACGCCGAAGGGAGAGGGGACCCGTCCGGCCCGGGGCGAGGCCGCCGGACCGGACGGGTCGGATCAGATGAAGTCGGAGCTGGAGTCGGTGCCGTCGTTGTCGCCGCCCGCCGTGATGTCGCGGGAGGTCACCTCCGCCAGGTCCTCGACCTCGACCTCGATGGGGTCCATATCGCACCTGCTTTCTGTACGGGTGATCGATCCTCATGAACCGGGGTGTCCCGGGCGCGTTCAACGCCCGACCAGCCCCGTCCTGTGGGCCGCGAACGCGTGGGCGTCGGCGGCCAGTCCGACGGCCCTGCCGACCGAGCGCGGGCCGTGCCCGACGTCGTGCTCGTAACGCAGCAGGGCGGGTGGACGTCCCCCTTCGCGCGGGGCCGCCGCGAGCAGGGCGGCGCACATCTTGCGCGGGTGGGCGGCGTCGGTCCTGGTGTCCCCGGCGAATCCGGTGAGCAGGATCTCCGGGTGGGGGCGTCCGGGTGCGCGCAGGGCGCTCTCCAGAGCCCGGTGGTAGGGGGAGTAGGACATCAACGCGGCGAAGTCGTCGGGATCGGAGACGCTGCCGAACTCGCGTGTCCACAACCGGCCCAGGCCCATTCGCTCGAACCGGACCATGTCGGCGAGCGGCGCGGAGGCGATCACCGCGGCGCACAGGTCGGGCCGGGCGGTGGCGGCTGCCAGGACGAGCAGTCCTCCGGCCGAACCGCCCGAGAGGCACAACTGGTCGCGCGCGCACCAGCCGCCCTCGACCAGGGAGTCGGCGGCGGCCACCAGGTCCCGGACCGCCTTGGGCTTATTGCGCCCCGAGCCCTCCAGGTGCCAGTGACGGCCCCCGTCGCCCCCACCGCGCACGTGGGCCACCGCGTAGCGTCCGCCGTGGAGCAGCCAGGCCAGTACGGTGGCGCTGAAGCCGAACTGTCTGGGACGTCCGAAACCGCCGTAGGCGTGCAGGAGTGTGGGGCCGGGGCCCGAACGTCCCGAGAGTCCGAAGACGGTGACCGGGACACGGGTGCCGTCCGGGGATCGGCTCCACAGCACGCTCCGTTCCACTCGGGGCCGGGCCGGGGCCGCGGGCCCGCCGGGGGGCCAGGGGAGGGGCGTCCGTTCACCCGGGGGCAGGCTCAGCACCCGTTGCTGGGAGGCGACGTCGGCGTAGCCCAGGTGTACCGTGCCGTCCGGCGCTTCGACCGGGGTCGAGACCATACCCTCACCGGGAAGCTCCACCCGGTACAGGCGCCTTCCGGTGGAGGCGTCGTGCACGGCCGCCTCACTGATCCCCAGGCGGGTGCGGGCCACGAACAGGGCGGTCCCGCCGTCGGGTGTCGGTTGTGGACAGAACGCGTCCAGGGTCGCGCCGGCGTCCTCGGGCACGATCTCGCGCCAGTGTTCGGGGCCCGGGGCGTCGGGGCGGGCCGCGCAGACCCGACGTCGGGCGGCGCCCAGGGTGGTGCGCAGGTACAGCAGCCCGTCCGGTCCCCGCCGGACCTCGGTCTCGGCCTCGTGGCCCACCTGGAAGGGGCGTGTACGCGGGCTCTCCGGTGGATCCTCGGACAGGTCGGCCGTCCACAGGTCGGTGCGGTGGCCGGTGCCGTGGCTCTCGGAGATCAGGAGCGTCCGTCCGCCGAGCACCCGCACACCGGGCACGGTCCCCGCCCCGGAACAGGCGTGCACGAGGGTCTCGGAGCCGTCGCCCACCCGGCGTCCCCATACCCCGCGTACCCCTCGGGCGCCGTCCCTGCGCACGTAGTAGAAGAAGGGCTCGTCGCCGGGGACCCATGCCACGTGCGAGTAGCGGACGCCGGGCACCTCGGGGCCCACCGGAGAACCGTCGGAGACCCGGACGACCCGCAGGCCACCGCGTTCCACGCCGTTCGAGGAGGTCTGGAGGGCGACCAGGGTTCCCGTGGGGTCCGGCTCCCACGCGTCCAGGGTGGTACGTCCGGTGGGGTCCTCGACGCAGGGGTCGTAGACGGTGCGGGCGTCCTCGGGGCGGAGGGGACCGTCCCCCTCCGTCGTGTCGAACACCACCAGACGCGGGTGCTCGGCGCCGGCGGAGCGCAGGGTGGCGAACACGGCCCCGGGCCGGTGGACCGGTGGGGTCCACAGGTCGGTGGCCACGAGCTCGCGGATGAGGGAGGCCAACCGGTCGCGCAACGGCCAGCCGGAGGCCTCGAACTCGTATTCGAGGGAGCGCTCTCGAAGCCAACGGAGGGTCTCGGGGGAGTCCGCCGTCTCCAACCAGCGGTAGGGGTCGGGGACGGGCCTGCCGTGCAGGGTGTCGACGTCCGGTGAGGGTGATGAGGCTCCGGGGGCTCGGTTGCGCACCATCACATGGTTCAAGCGCCGTGACACGGCGGTCAAGGAAGAGATCTCTCCCGCCGGTGGGCCCTGAATGTCACCTTCGGGGAAGGTTTGTCGAGGTTGCCTGCCGGGATGACCGCCCATCGACCGATCATGGGACCCGCGAACGACGGCGGGCGACGCCGTGGCCGGCGTCGCCCGTGTCGCTACAGGAGGGGAGGATCAGACGTTGTCGGGGTGGCCGATGGCCAGACCGCTCGTCTGGTCGAAGAAGTGGAGCTGGCTGACGTCCACCGCGAGGCTGATGGTGCTGCCCGGCTTGACGGAGCTGCGCGGGCTCACCCGAGCGGTGAACTGGGTGCGGTCGTCCCCGAGGGGCAGACCGGCCTCGGCGCTCTCCTCGTCGTCGCCCGCGGCGTCCTTGGCCAGGGCCGCGGCGTCCTCGTGGCGGACCGGGGGAGCGTTCACGCTGAAGATCACGTTGATCTCGGTGCCCAACTCCTCGGTGACCTCGGCGGTCACCTCGACGCGCGGGTCGCCGTTGCCGTCGAGCTCGGCGTCGCTGAAGTCCGAGGGGCGGATGCCCAGGATCAGCGAGCGGCCGACGTAGTCGCTCAGGTTCGGCCGCGAGTCGATGACGGAGGCCGGGACCGGGAGCCGGTGCTCGGCGAACTTCAGGACGACCTCGTCGTTCTCACGGACCAGCTCGGCGTCGATGAAGTTCATCGCGGGGGAGCCGATGAAGCCGGCCACGAACAGGTTGACCGGGGCGTCGAAGAGACGCTTGGGGGTGTCCACCTGCTGGAGGCGACCGTCGCGCAGCACCGCGACCCGGTCGCCGAGGGTCATCGCCTCGACCTGGTCGTGGGTGACGTAGACGGTGGTGACGCCCAGACGCTCGTGGAGCTGGTTCAGGGAGGCGCGCATCTGGACGCGCAGCTTGGCGTCCAGGTTGGACAGCGGCTCGTCCATGAGGAAGGCGCGTGGCTCGCGCACGATGGCCCGACCCATGGCCACACGCTGACGCTGACCACCGGAGAGGGCGCCCGGCTTGCGCTTGAGGTAGGGCTCCAGGCCGAGCATCCCGGCGGCCTCGTTGACGCGACGGGCGATCTCGGACTTGGCGACCTTGCGCAGCTTCAGACCGAAGGCGAGGTTCTGCTCGACGGTCATGTGGGGGTAGAGCGCGTAGTTCTGGAAGACCATCGCGATGTCGCGGTCCTTGGGCGGACGGTCGTTGACGATCTCGTCGCCGATGACCAGGGTGCCGTCGGAGATCTCCTCCAGGCCCGCGATCATGCGCAGCGCGGTGGACTTACCGCAGCCGGACGGGCCGACGAGCACCATGAACTCGCCGTCCTCGATCTTCAGGTTCAGGTTGTCGACGGCCTTGACGTCGCCGCCGTAGATCTTGTCGACGCCCTCGAGGACGATCTCCGCCATGGTGTTCAACTCCCGATCGGTGTGGCCTGCACGGGGTGGAGGAGGGAAGGGGACTTCGGTCTCCACCTCGACCCGATGTTCGAACTTGATCGAAACGGGTCGATTCGTTGATCACATCAGACAGGATTCTGATCGAATTGTCCATAGCGGGGTCGATTTCGATCTGGTTGCGACCAGGAGACGATCACCGGTGGTCAACTGGCGTGCCGGCCCCAGGTGCGTTAGCCTGGCCGACGGTTCATCGCTTGCTCACCGGCCGCCTCCGCGACCGACGGCCACGACACGGCCGCCGGGTTGAGGCAACAGGTCGGAGAGTCTGGGTAACCTAACGACCAGTCCAGCACTGGACGGACCGGTTGTGCGGCCCCCGCTCGTCCGATCGGACGCTGCATCACGCGCCAGGTGCAGTTGGGATCGGGTGAGGGGCGGAGTACCGCGACCGGGCGGGGGGTTGGACCCGGAAAAGGCCCGAACATCCAGTAGACAACGGTATTCCGAGCTCGCCGCCGACGGGACGGAGCCGGTCCGAAGGGTGGCTCGGGCCTTTTCCGCGTCCCCCCAATATGCTGACCGTCAGCACCCTTCCATCGCCGGCGGAAAGCGAGCACCCCACGTGGTTGCCGAGCACACGGGGTCGGGCACCGCCCCGAGCCCCGAAAGATCCTCGCGGGGCACCACCGTGCCCGAATCGAGGGCGGGCGCGACCACATGGTCCCCCCTGTCCCCGGGGTACCGCTGGGGTCGCCTCGACCCCCTCTGGCGCGCGCTGGTCGCCACCACCTCGGGACTGGCCCAACTCCTGGCCCTGCCGCCCTACGGGCTGTGGTGGCTGGGGCCGCTCAGCGCGGCCCTGCTCCTGCTCGCGGTCGGAGGGACACGACCCCGCCGCGCCCTCTGGCTGGGAGCCCTGTCCGGGGCAGCCCTCATGGTCCCGCTCATCCATTGGCAGAGCGTCTTCGGCGTCGACGTGTGGCTCGCCATCGCGGGTGCCGAGACCGTCTACTTCCTTCCCCTCGCCGCGGGCCTGGCCGCCGTCGCCCGCCTGCCCTACTGGCCGCTGTGGACCGCGGCCCTGTGGGTGGCCCAGGAGGCCGTACGCGCGCGCTGGCCGCTCGGAGGCTTCCCCTGGGGCAAGCTCGCCTTCGCCCAGCCGGACACGCCCTTCTCCGGCTACGCCGCCCTCGGCTCCTCTCCGCTGGTGACCTTCGCCGTCGCCCTCACCGGAGCCATGCTCCTATGGACCCTCATCCGGGCCGTGGCGACCCGGGGGCGCCCCCGGGTCCTGCTGCCCGCCATGGGCCTGGCGACCACCGCGGCGATCGTCCTGGGCGGTCTGGTCGCCCCCGCGATCGGTCGACCCGCCCCGGACGGGACCGTCACCCTCGGCATGGTCCAGGGCAACGTGCCCAACACCGGCGAGATGTCCGTCCTCGGCGAGCGCATGCAGGTCCTGCGCAACCACGCCGACGGCGTCCACGAACTCGCCGAGGCCGTCCGTGAGGGCGAGTACCCCGAGCCGGACATGGTCCTGTTGCCGGAGAACGCCAGTGACATCGACCCCTTCCACGACGAGGAGGCCGCCGCGATCATCGAGGCGGCCGCGGACGACGCGGGTGTGCCCCTGCTCTGGGGGATGAGCCGCTTCAACGACGACGGCACCCGTTACGTCCAGAGTGTGGTCTGGGACCCCGAGACCGGCCCCGGTGACACCTACGACAAGCGTTACCTCGTCCCCTTCGGCGAGTACATCCCCTACCGCGACTTCTTCACCCGGTTCGTCTCCCGGCTGGAGCAGGTGAGCTCCGACGCGATCCCCGGCACCGAACCCGGCGCGTTGGAGATCGCCGACACCACGCTGGCCGTGGGCATCTGCTTCGACGTCGCCTTCGACCCGCCGATCCGCGAGTCCGTGGCCGCCGGCGGACAGATCATCGTCGTGCCCACCAACAACGCCAACTACAACTTCACCGGCCAGTCCGACCAGCAGTTGGCCATCACCCGACTGCGTGCCGTCGAACACGGGCGGCCCGCCATCGTCGTCTCCACCAGTGGCATCAGCGCCGTGGTCGAACCGAACGGGGTGGTGACCTACCGATCGCCCGAGGCCGAGCCCGATATCCACGTCGCCGAGCTGACCGCGATGGAGGGGCCCACCGTCGCGACGCGGCTCGGGGCGGTCCCGGAGGCCCTGCTCGCGGTGGTCGGTCTGGCCGCCGCCGTCGCCTCCACCGTGATCACCCGACGTTCACGCGCGCGAATCGAACGGTGAGAGGGTTCCGAACCCGGGAACCATTGACCATGAGGGCGCGTTCTCTCCTAGAGGGAGACGAACGAGCCGGCCCACGACTCTGAGGATGGTTGAGCGATGCCGCTGCTGACGGTACTGGCGCTGATGGCACTGCCGTTCCTGGAAGTCTGGCTGATGATCGTCGTCGCCGGTCGGATCGGCGTCCCCTGGACCCTGGCGGCCCTGGTCTCGCTGATGATCCTGGGCTTCGCGGTGCTCCGCCACACGGGACACGCCTTCCGCGAGGTGGTCAAGGAGGCCGACGAGGCCATGCGCACCGGCGAACAGCCGCGCAAGGGCCTGCTGGACCCCCTGATGCTCATGGCCGGCGGCATCCTGTTGGTCGTTCCCGGGTTCATCACGGCGGCCCTGGGCCTGCTGATGGCCACCCCCTTCACCCGGCCCGTGCTGCGCTGGGTCTTCGCGGGTTGGGCCGCCCGCCGGATGCGCAGGATGCAGGAACGCGTGAACGAGGAGTTCGCGGCCCGCGGCGCCACCATCCCGGGCCAGGGCCCCTTCGGTCCCGGTGGTCCGGCCGGCGGTCCCTTCGGCCCGGAGCCCGGCGCGGGAGCCCCCGGGCGGGGCGGTCCCGGTGCCTCCACCGACCGTGGACGTGTCATCCAGGGCCACTTCGAGCCCGTCGACGACGACAACGACAAGAACTGATCGGACCGGCTTCGCGGGGCGGCGCGCCCCCGCCGAGCCGGGGCCCGTCGCGGAGACGCTCCGCGGCGGGCCCTTCTTTGTCCGCGCCTCGCGCCGGCCCCGACCCTCCGGCCCGTCCTGACGGGATTCGGCTCCTTCGGATGTGAGGATGGCGAAGGGGCCGGTCAGGGCCCCGAACGGTGGGACGGAGACGCGAATCGTGAGTGAGAACATCCCCGAGCCGGTGGCCTCGTTCGTCGCCGGGGTCAACGAGCACGACGAACGGGCGTTCTTGGACGCCTTCACCGAGGACGGCGTCGTCGACGACTGGGGGCGGGAGTTCCAGGGGCGTGAGGCGATCAAGCGCTGGAGCGACAAGGAGTTCATCGGAGCGCGAGGCGTGTTGACCCCGCGCTCCGTCGAGATCACCGACGACGGGGTGACCGTGATCGGCGACTGGCGTTCCGAATACGCCAACGGGCTCAGCTCGTTCGCCTTCACCGTCGACGGGGATCGGATCGCCCGCATGACCATCCGGGAGGGGTGAGTCGACCGGAACCCGGAATCGAGGGGCCGAGGACCCGGCACCGACGTGTCCGATCGATTCGATCAGGTTCGATCAGGGGCACGGTGCGCGGGTCTTCCGTCTCGACCGAGGGTGTGTCGAGGAACCCGACCGACCGCGTCGGCTCCGGGAGGGTGCCGGAGCGACGACATCAGGCTCTGACGGCCTCGCGTGCCGTCGCCAGGACCTGCGCGATCTTCGCCGCCAGCCGGGCCGAGGGGAGGTCGGTGTGCGGGCGCCAGGCCGGGGCACCGAGGGCCCCGGAACCGGCGGGCACCGTGGCGGCGGTCGCCCGGTACAGGTACAGGAACGTGAAGTGCCGTCCTTCGGGCTCCTCCGTGTCCGACGTTCCGGGGACCGGACGTACGTCCAGGTCCAGGGGAAGGGGATCGGACGCGGATCCGTCCTGTTCGGGGGTCAGACCGGTGGCCTCCTCCAGGCGGGCCCGGGCCGCCTCGTGCAGGGCGGTGTCGGCGTCGGTGGGAGGACCGCCCGGAAGGGACCACGCCTCCCGCTCCGCGTCGCGGACCATCAGCACCCGCCAACACGGATCCAGCACCACCGCCCCGACGGTCACGTGCCCGACCCGGGGCGTCTCGGGGGAGGACGTCGCGGGCTCACCGCCCAGAGCGCGGATCAGGGGGGCGGCCGCGTCCCCCTCTTTGGGGAAACGCTCCAGATAACCGTCCAGGACGGCGCGGATATGCGTGTTCGGGATGCTCAATGTCGCTCCAGTCATTCCAGCCACGTAGCGCACCCAGAATCGCGGGGGACGAGCGCTATGCACAGTTCCCACGCTGGCCGGGGAACAGGTGATCCCCGAACTCGTTCGGAGACCGGCCCGGAACGGGGCATCGTGACGGACCGGAAAGCCGCGACGGGGCGGGCGGGGACCGACCACCCTCGGTCGGTCCCCGCCCGCCGTCAGGCCCTCTCGGTCGCGCGGACCCGATCCTCCTCGGCCGAGGAGCGCGCCGTCATCCGGTCGTCCACCACGCGGATCACCGTGATCGCGACGATCGCCACCCCCGCGACGGCGAGACCGGTCAGCAGCTTCGTCGGATCGCTCACGTCGAGGTCGAAGAACCATCGGCCCCACGGGGTCACCATCGCCAGGGTCAACAACCCCACCATGGAACCCACCAGGACGACCTTCCACCACACGTACGGCTTGGCCACCAGCAACAGCACCCACAGAGTGGTCGCGCACAGCGTGATCACCACGGCCGTACGGTCCGAGGGGTCGGGGACCGTACGGCCGCCCAGCACCATCAGGTAGGTGGTCACCGCCGCCACACCCGCCACCAGGCCGGAGGGGATCGCCAGACGCAGGGTGCGCATGACGAACCCCGGCCGGGCGATGTCGGTGTTGGGCGCCAACGCCAGGAAGAACGACGGGATACCGAAGGTCACCGCGTTGATCAGTGTCGCGTGGCGGGGGAAGAAGGGGTAGGAGACCGCCAACAGACCCACGACGATCGCCAGGGTCATCGTGTACACGGTCTTGGTGAGGAACAGGCTCGCCACCCGCTCGATGTTGCCGATGACCCGACGCCCCTCGGCCACCACCCGGGGCAGCACCGCGAACCGGTCGTCCAACAGCACCAACTGCGCCACCGAGCGCGAGGCCGGGCTGCCCGAGCCCATCGCCACACCGATGTCGGCCTCCTTCAAGGCCAGGACGTCGTTGACACCGTCACCGGTCATCGCCACCGTGTGGCCGCGGTCGCGCAGGCCGCGCACCATGTCGCGTTTGCGCTCCGGGGTCACCCGGCCGAAGGCCGTCCCCTCCTCCACCTCGCGCGCCAGGGTGGCGGGGTCCTCGGAGAGGGTCCGCGCGTCCACGGGCCGGTCCGCCCCGCGCATCCCCAGCCCGCGGCCGACCGCGCCCACCGAGGCGGCGTGGTCGCCCGACACGATCTTGACGTCGACCCCCTGGTCGGAGAAGTAGTCCAGGGTCGGACCGGAGTCCTCGCGCACCCGTTGGTCCAGGACCACCAACGACACCGGTCGCAGAGCGCCCGGGGCCGAGGCCTCGTCCACGCGTACGTCCCCGCGGGCCAGCAGCAGGACCCGCAGGCCCTGTTCGCCCAGGCGGGCCGCCTCCAGGGCGGCGGGGGAGTCCGCGGGGACCAGGACGTCGGCGGCGCCCAGCACCCAGTGCTCCTCGCCGCCGGGCGCGAGCAGGCTCGCCCCGCTCCATTTGCGGGCGGAGGAGAACGGCGCCAGCGCGGTCGCCTTCCAACCCGGATCCTCCTGCCCCTGGGCCGCGCAGCCCTCGGCGATCGCGGCCATGCTCGGGTTGGGGTTCGGGTCGGTGGCGGCCAGCGCGGCCAGTACACGGGTCGGGGAGACCGGGACGCCGTTGGAGCCGGAGGCCCCGCCCAGATCGCGGATCTCGGTCAGCCTCATACCGACCTCGGTCAGCGTGCCCGTCTTGTCGGTGCACACCACGTCCACACGGGCCAGGCCCTCGATCGCGGGCAGCTCCTGGACCAGGCACCGGTGCCGTCCCAGCCGGATCACCCCGACCGCGAACGCGATGCTGGTCAACAGGATCAGCCCTTCGGGGATCATCGACACCAGCGCCGCCACCATGCTGCGCAGAGCGTCGGCGAAGGGTCCGGAGATCCCACCGGAGGCCGTCTCGGGCTCCAAGGCGACGTGACCGCCCAGGAAGAGCTGGCTGTAGATCAGGAGGGCGCCGATCGGGAACAGGGCGAAGGTGATCCATCGCAGGATCCGGTCGATCCCCGAACGCAGCTCCGAACGGACCAGGGAGAACCGGCTCGCCTCCTCGGCCAGACGGGCCGCGTAGGCGTGACGCCCCACCTTGGTGGCCCGGAAACGCCCCGAGCCCGCCACCACGAAACTGCCCGACATGACGGTGTCGCCCGGCGCCTTGACCACGGGGTCGGCCTCGCCCGTCAACAGGGACTCGTCGACCTCCAGCCCGCCGGCCCAGGTCACCACGCCGTCCACGACCACCTGGTCGCCGACGCCGACGTCCAGGACCTCGTCCAGGACGATCTCCTGGGCGGACACCCGGACCACGGCCCCGTCGCGGACCACCCGGGGGCGGGCCGCGTTGACGATCGCGAGCCGGTCCAGGGTGCGCTTGGCCCGTAGTTCCTGGACGATCCCGATCAGGGTGTTGATCACGATGACCATCGCGAAGAGGCCGTCCTGCACCGGGCCGATCACCGCGATGATCGCGAACAGTACGGCGATCATCGCGTTGATCCGGGTGAAGATGTTCCCTCGGATGATCTGGGCGACGCTGCGGCTCGCACGGACCGGAACGTCGTTGGTCCTGCCCGCGGCGACCCGCTCGGCGACCTCGGGCCCGGAGAGTCCGGGCTCCGGCGGGGCCCCGGTGATCGGCCTCCGATCCGTCGTCGAGGAGGCCCGACCACGGTCGGTCCGGTCTGCTTCTTCGGGCACGCGTGACTCCTGATCGAACGGAGAGGGCGAGAGCGGGGCCGGAACGGTTCTCACGAGGTGTGTGCCGTCACACGGGCCCCTGTGTCGACGAGAACAAGAGTAGAGAGCCTTCAGCCTAGAAGAGCACCGACCGGGGCGGACTGGAGACGACACCCGAAGTTCCGTAGGGTCGTCCCCCCAGATGGCACGGGGGTGTGCACCACCCCCGGCCCGAGGGAACCACCACCACAGGGCCCCGAACGTCCGAGAGGGGACCCACGACCCCCGGAGGGGCATCATGTGCACCGTCATCGTCGGTTTCGATCCCGAGGCCGCCACACCCCTGGTCGTGGCCGCGTTACGCGACGAGATGCGTTCGCGACCCTGGGACGGTCCGGCCCGCCACTGGCCGGAGCGACCCACACTGGTGGGAGGCCGTGATCGTCTGGCCGGGGGCACCTGGCTGGCCGTGGACCCGGAGCGGCCTCGGGTGGCGGCACTGCTCAACGGCTGGCCCTGGGACGGTCGGATGCCTTGGGAGGGCGCCTATCCGGCGAGTCGGGGAGATCTGCCGTTGCACGCGCTGGGACGGGGGAACCGAGACCCGTTGGCCGGAGAGGACCCGACCCGGTACGCGCCCTTCCACCTGCTGGACGCCGACGCCCACCGGGCCACCCTGTACAGCTGGGACGGGCGGTGCCTGGACGTCCGTTCCCTGCCTCGAGGGGTGACCACCATCGTCAACACCGGTCTGGATCCGGCCGATCCTCGAGCGGTCCGGCACACCCCGGAGTTCGCACGGACCCGGCCCGACCCGGAGCCGGACGCCGGAGACGGGCCCCGAACGGTCGAGGAGATCTGGGGGGAGTGGCCGGGGCTGATCACCCGGGCCGCGCACGAGACACCGCGCTCGCCCGGTGTGGGGCTCACCGAGGGGGACCCCTCCGCCCTCATCGCCCACGCCGACCTGGGGGGCGGTCAGGTGTGGTCGACGGGATCGGTCACGTTGCTGGCGCTGGGGCGGGACTTCCTGAGCTACGCCTTCACCGCCGACCCCGCGGATCCGAAGGCCTGGCGGACGATCGAGGTCTGAACCCGCCCCATGGGAGGGGAGGGCCGTCGCGGCCCTCCCCGGGGGCGATCAGAACAGGAGGAGGAAGGCCAGGGCTCCCAAGAGGGTCACGCCGACGAAGGCGACGATCGAGATGAGGGCGTTGGATCGGAAACGCGTGTCGTCTCCGGGGGCGAAGGTGTCGTTCATCCCCCCATCATGGCCTCCGAAGCGCACGCGAGGGGTCGGCGGGCCGATGTCGGACGGCCAACGGGGGACCGGATCCCGGGTTACGGAGAAGCCGTACGGGTACGGTCACCGGTCACGACCCATCGACGGCCGAACGTCCGGAACGCCCTGAGGAGCGCGGATGTCGCGAGGTTCGGCCGGGTTCACGGCGACTCGGAGATTTTTCGACGGAAGTTTTTCGAAAGCGCGTCATAGGCGCCGTGCGGGAGCGTCTCATCTGAGACAACAGTCCGAAGACCACGAGACCCTTCCGAGGAACACGCCATGATGAGCGCCCGCTCCGCCGCCACCCCCGCCCTGCGTCCGATGGGCGACCCCGCCCACCTGGTGGGGCAGTGGGTCCGGGTGTACGACGACGGCACCGTCGGCCTGCTTCTGGAAGCCGACGACACCTCTTGGAGCATGCGCACCCCCACCGGGATCCGCTCCGGCCGAGGGCGTCTGGCCGCCGAGCCCGTCACCCGCAGGGAGCAGAGCGGCCCCACGCGTCGGCGTCTGCGCGCGGTGATGGACGACCCCGGTCTCCCCGGTGCGGAGGACCTCGACCTCCTCGACCTCCAGCTCGCCGCCCACCCCTAGGGGGTGTGCCGGTTCCGGGGTGTCGTCCCTGTTCATCCAGGGTGCGACGGCCCCGGGACTGTTGATCGGGTCACGCCGGCCGTGACGCGTAAACCCTCTGCGTGAACGCGACGTCTCCCAGAGAGACGACTCTTCCGTCGTCGAAGACGCGTGAGACCCGCGCGTACACGGCAGGGGGCACCATGACGGGCCGAGGGACCGATCGTATGGAGACCGGAGCGTACTGGCTGCTCTACGTCGTCTCCTTCAGCGGGGCACTCCTGCACTGGCGTCTGGGGAACGAGCTCCTCGCGGCGCTCTGCGGGATCACGGCGTTGCTGAGCGCCCTCCTCATCGGAGGGATCAGGATCACGCCGGTGCCCAGGTGACCGGGAGGATCCTGGTATTCCCACTCCACCTGCGTTGATCATCACCCGGGACCACACCCGATATCGGTGCGTTCCGCACGGGCACGTGCGGATAGTCTTCCCTCATGCGTTCATGGTCTGCGCCTGACATCGTCCCCCTGCCGGGTACCGGCGGCCCCCTGCGTATCCACGACACCGCCACGGGTCGGATAAGGACGACGACGCCGGGTCCCACCGCCGGAATGTACGCCTGCGGGATCACCCCCTACGACGCCGCGCATCTGGGCCACGCCTTCACCTATCTCACCTTCGACCTGGTCAACCGGGTGTGGCGCGACGCCGGTCACGACGTCGACTACGTCCAGAACACCACCGACATCGACGACCCCCTCCTGGAGCGGGCCGAGGCGACCGGGGTCGACTGGCGGGACCTGGCCCACCGGGAGATCGACGTCTTCCGTGAGGACATGGCGGCCCTGTCGATCATCCCGCCGACCTCCTTCGTCGGTGTGGTGGAGTCGGTCGACCTCATCAGCGAGCTGGCCCTGCGGATCAAGGAGAGCGGTGCCGCCTACGACGTCGACGGCGACCTGTACTTCTCCGTGGCCGAGGCGTCCCGCTTCGGCGAGATCGGGCACCTCGACCGCGAGGAGATGCTGACGCTGTTCGGTCAGCGCGGCGGCGACCCCGACCGTCCCGGCAAGAAGGACCCCCTCGACTGGCTGCTCTGGCGCGCCGAACGCCCCGGCGAGCCCGCCTGGGACAGCCCCCTCGGCCGAGGCCGGCCCGGCTGGCACATCGAGTGCAGCGCCATCGCCCTGGACCGTCTCGGCCCGGAGTTCGACCTCAACGGCGGCGGCAACGACCTGATCTTCCCGCACCACGAGATGGGCGCCGCCGAGGCCCGCTGCGTCACCGGTCGACCCAACGCCCACAACCACCTGCACGTGGGCATGGTCGGTCTGAACGGCGAGAAGATGTCCAAGTCCCTGGGCAACCTCGTGTTCGTCTCCAAGCTGCGGGCCGAGGGGGTGGAGCCGGGCGTGATCCGCCTGGCCATGCTCACCCATCACTACCGCGCCGCCTGGGAGTGGACCGACGCCGAGCTGTCCACCGCCGTCGAGCGGGCCGGACGCTGGCGTGCCGCCTTCGCCCTGGGGTCCGCGCCCGACGCGGCGCCCCTGCTGGCCGAGGTGCGCGCCGCCCTCGCCGAGGACCTGGACTCTCCGGCCGCCCTGGCCGCGGTGGACCGCTGGGTCGACCTCGCCCTGACCGAGGGCGGTGGCGACACCGGGGCCCCGGCCCTGGCGCGCACGACCGTCGCCACTCTGCTCGGCGTCGAACTCCCCTGATCGTCGGACACGCTTCCGCGCCCGCCCCGACCGGTTCTTCTGGGGCGGGCGCGGATCCTCTCCGTCACCGCGGTACGACGTCGGCCGGGGCCTCGCCCAGAAGATCGTTCGGCCGGGGCGGCACGGACGGTGACAGACGTACGATCGGGATCCCGTTCTCGGGGTCGGCCCCCAGCTCTTCAAGGAGTCGCGAGGACGGATCGTCCCCGTGCCCCAGCGCCCGAAGCAGCCCCCGCGCGGATCCGGGGTGGCGCCGCGCGTAGTGCGCCAACGCCGCGCTCGACTCCTCAGGCGGCAGCAACTCGGCCGTCCCCCTATGCCGGTGGCGGCCCGTCTGGAAGAGCACCTTCGGCTCTCGACGGATGTTACGGAACCACTGGGAGCGTCCTCCGTACCCGGAGGCGACCAGGATCGCCCCGGTCGCGTCGTTGCGCCCCACCACCTCCAGCACCGCCTGGCGGGCCTCGCCGCTGTTGCGTCCCCTATGGGTGAGCAGCACGAACCGGCGTCCCAACAGCGAGCCCAGCCCCAGCCGGTAGATCCAGATCGGCGCGCGGTACAGGGCGCGTTCGAGGGGGGTGTCCGGTGGCCTGGAGAACGTCATGGGATGGTCCCTTCGCTGGTGGGAGCGGGTCCGGGCGGCATGAGTGTAAGCACGGACCGTCCCGAAGAGGCGCACGCCACGCCATTCCAGAACGTCCTTCCGAGCGGGCCGTCCACCGCAAGGGACGGGGGAAGGGCGCAAGATCGCGCAAACGGGTCGGATCGGCCCGAGAGTAGCCTCGGACGCGCCGAGAACACCGAGATCGGTCGGCCTATCACCAGGGGGGAGCATGCAGTCGATCGATTTCGCCGCGACGGTCGACTTCGTCGAACGCTCCCTCCACTCCGACCTACGGCTGGAGCGCATCGCCGAGCACACCGGGTACTCGCCCTACCACCTGCACCGCTCCTTTCGCGCCGCCTTCGGCCTGACCCCGCACGCCTACGTCCATCGGAGACGGCTGACCGAGGCGGCACGGGAGCTGTCCCTGACCTCGGAACCGGTCATCGACATCGCGACGAGCCATGGGTTCCGCAACCAGCAGTCCTTCACCAACGCCTTCACGGCGGGTTACGGACTGTCCCCGGCCCTCTGGCGGCGCACACGGCCGTTCTTCCCGCTTCTGTCGCCCTACCACTTCGCCGAGTCCGAATGGGGGATCGGTCGGGCCACGGACGGTTTCGAGATCACCGATCGGGTCGACGTCGGCCGACTCCTTCCGCTGTCCCACGCCTCGGTGGACATGCTTCCGGTGCTCGTGCCCGAGCAGCACACGGAGGCCTTGAACCTGCTTCTCGACTCGTGTCGGGTCCTTCTCGCCCACGTCGACGGACATCCGGCGGCGGCGATGATCGTCGATCCCGGGAACGGTCACATCGAGTACCTCGCCGTCCACCCGCTGGCCCGAGGTTCCTCGGTGGTGCGAGCGCTGGTGGACAGGGCCCGACGGCATCACCGGCGCCTGTCCGTCACCACCTTCCGGGAGGGGGACAAGGCCGATCTCGGCCACCGTCGGGCCCTGCTCTCCCTCGGGTTCGGCCCCGCTTCGCTGCGAACGGAGTTCGGCCACCCCACGCAACTACTCGAACTCGATCCCTCTGGAGGGCCGCTGTGACTTCCGTCTTCCCCGACGTCCACGAAGAGGAGGCCGCGCACCTCGCCCGGACTCTGGAGCTCCTGGAGAGCAGGATCGAGGCGCTGACCGGGGCGCTCGACGGCCACGACACCGACTACAACGACGTGAAGTCCTATATGTCGGACAACAGGGGTGAGATCGACCCCGCCGAGATGTACCAGAACGAGCTCATCCTGCGTGATATCGATGCCAGGGGCGCGCACGCCATGCGTCTGCGCGAGCGCCTCGAGACGATGCGCGGCTCCCCCTACTTCGCCCGCCTCGACTTCGCCCCGGACGGTGCGTCCGCCGCCGAGGCCCACTACATCGGACGCCAGGGGCTCCAGAGCGCCGAGGGGACGGCGGTGGTGGACTGGCGCACCCCGCTCGGCGGAATGTTCTACGAACGCGAACCCGGACGGGCCTCCTACGAAGCGCCCTCGGGGACGATCGGCGGGACGATCGAGCGAAAGCGTCAGTTCAAGGTCGAGAACGGGAGGCTGCGGTTCGTCTTGGACACCGCCGAGGCCATCCGTGACGAGATCCTGCTGGAGGAGATCGGGCGCACGAGCAGCGCCCACATGCGTTCGATCATCGCCACCATCCAGCGCGAGCAGAACGCCATCATCCGTAACGAGTCGGACGGCACGCTCATCATCCAAGGGGTCGCCGGTTCCGGGAAGACCTCCATCGCCCTGCACCGCATCGCCTACCTGCTGTTCCGTCGGCGCGGGCGGCTCAAGGCGGAGAACATCGCCATCATCTCGCCCAACGGGCTCTTCGCCGAGTACGTCTCCGACGTGCTGCCCGAACTGGGCGAGGAGGCGGTGGTCGCGCTCGACCTGGCCGCCGTGGCCCGGGGCAGGCTGGAACGGCACCGTCTGGGGTTCACCGATCCGATCGATCCGGTGGAGCCGCTCGGTCCCGGCGGAGCGGCGGCGCGTGAGCGCGCACGGGCCAAATCGACCCTGGCCTTCCACCACTGGCTGGAACGGGCCTTGGACGAAGCGATCCAGGACTGTTTCGTCCCCCGGGAACTACGGCTCGGGGACCTGCGTATCGACGCCGAGGAACTGCGCGCCCACTTCGACCGGCTGTCCGCCCTGGGGGTCGCGGAACGTCTGCGGGTGATGGCCGAGCACCTCTGCCAGAGGGCCCGGTCGGAGAGCCCGCTCTTCTCCTCCACTCCGAAGGTCGGCGAGGTCGGGAAGCGGCTCACCGCCATGCTGACCGTGAAGAGCGCGCGTGCGCTGTACCGAGGACTGTTCCGAAGAGAGGACGCCCCGACGGTGTTCCGGGCGCCGGGGCCGGGCCTCCTGGAATGGGAGGACGTCTACCCCTTCCTCTTCGTGGCCGGAAGGTTCGGTGGGTGGGAGACGGACCAGGACGTCCTGCACCTCGTGATCGACGAGATGCAGGACCACTCACCGACCCAGTACGCGGTGCTGAGACGGATCTTCCGCCATGACATGACGATCCTCGGCGACGTGGCGCAGGCGCTGGGCAACACCGAGGACTACACCCTGGAACGGCTCGGCGGGCTGTTCGAGGGCGCGCGGGTGATGGAGCTGACCCGCGGCTACCGGTCCACGGTCGAGATCGCACGGTTCGCCTCGGCGATCCGCGGCACCGCCGTCACGACCATCGATCGCCACGGCGACCGGCCGAGGGGCCTCGGCTTCGACACCCCGGTCGAGGAGGTCGACCGGATCGCCGCCGAGATCGACCGCTTCCGCTCCACCGGAGCCCCCGACGGTTCCGGCGACGAGGGCGACCCCGGTCGGCTCGCGATCGTGACCAGGTCGCGGGCGGGTGCGAGGGAACTGCACGGGGAACTCTCGGAGAGGCTGGAGGGGGTCGTCCTGGCGACGGCGGACTCGCGGGGGGTCCTCGGAAACGACGTCACGGTCCTGCCGGTCGGTCTCGCCAAGGGGCTGGAGTTCGACGAGGTGATCGTGGCCCGGGCGTCGGAGCGGGAGTACGGAGCCGAGGCCGACCGCTCGTTGCTGTACATCGCCTGCACCCGTGCGTTGCACCGACTCACCCTGACCCACAGCGGACGGCCGAGCCCGCACCTGCCCGGGGACGAGACGACCGTGGAGCCCTGAGGGGCCGAACGGCGTGGGCGCCGGCATGGGCGGCTCCGAGAGTGGACGCCGCATCCGTGGACCGTCGGTGGAGGGTGCCATGATCCGGCGTATGGACACAGGACCGGACACACTCCGGAACAGCGACTGGGACCGTACCTTCCACGCATACGGGTGCGCGGCCGACCTTCCGGGGGCGCTGGCCGCCGTGCTCTCGGGAGACGCGGTAGCCTTCGGCGGGGCCTTGGACCACCTCTACGGCGCCGTCCTCCATCAGGGGACCGTGTATCCGGCGACGGCCCCGGCGGCGCTGTTCCTCGCCGGAGGGCTGGGCCTCTCCGCCCTGGACACGGTGGTGGAGGAGCGGGTGTCGGGGCCGATCACCGGAAGGGTGGTGCTCCTGGAGTTCCTCGCCGGAGCCGCGCTCGCCTCCCTGATCGACCACGACACGGGCACCCCCGCGCCCGCCCCGGTCCCCGAGACGGAACGCGACCGTGTGATCGCCATGATGCGCTCGGAGGACGAGGAGGAGGCGATCGCCGCCTGGGACGAGCCCGTGGTGGAGCGGCTCATGCTCGACGGGCTCGCCGACATGCGCGCCGCCGCGCCGGCCCTCGCCGACGCGGTCCGTCCGTTCTTGACCCACCCCGACCGGTCGACGCGGATCCGCGCGGTGGAGGCGGCGGCCGCGCTCTGCCGTCTGGGCGCCGGGACGCCGGACCTGTCCGGCGCCGCCGACCTGGCCGAGTGCCGTGACGAGGGAGCGGTGATCGTCCTGGCGCTGGGGGACATCGGCGAGGACACCACCGAGTTCCTCTCCCACGCCGATCCGGTCGTCCGGGTCTGTGCCGCCCTGGCACCGGCCCTGCGGAACGACCCGGCGGCCCTCGCCGAACTGCGCTCCGCCCTGACCGATCCCGACGCCGTGGAGGCCTGGTTCACGACACCGCCGAGCCTCTTCGCGCTCGGGGGACGCGACGTCCTGGTCGAGGCCCTGGCCGCGTCCTCGAACGCGACACGGGCCGTTCCGGACCCGTCGGTCGGGGCCGGAACGGGGGCCCCGGGGTGAAGATCCACGGATGTCCGATTCCCCGATGCCTTTGTGACCACCTTTGGCCACGGTCTCGTGGAAACGCCACCGATGGTCGGTTCTTCGTGATGGGATGGCGCGCATGACCACGACCAGTACCCCCACCCGGCCCAGCGCCGCGGCAGAGCTCATCGCGGACTTCGTCTCCACCGGCGGACGCCTCACCGACCGGGCCGACCTGGCCCGGTTCCTGCGCGACCACCGCCTGGTCACCGAAGGGGCCATCCCGATCACCCTCGCCGACCTGGACGAGGCCATCACCCTGCGTGACGGCATCCGGGCGTTCCTCGACGCCTCCGACACCCCCGACCCCGAGGTCCTGGGGCGTGCCCAGAAGGTGCTGGACGGCCTGCGCGTCACCGTCCGCCTGGAACCGACCGAGCAGGCCGAATCGCCGCTGGCCCCCGCCGTCGTCGACGAGGTCCGTCGCGGCCTGGCGCGTATCGCCGGAGCCTGGGCCGCCGTCCTGGCCACCGGCGAGTGGTGCCGTATGCGTCGGTGACCTCCTCGCCCCACGGTGGTTCCCGGTTCCCGGGGGCCCGGGACCACGCCGTGGGACGCCGAGGGCCCGGGCGGCCGGTTCAGCGGCGGCGGTCCTCCAGGAAACGCTCCCAACGGGCGACGCTGTCCTCCAGGCCGTAACGCTCCGCGGACTTCAGGGCGTGCGCTCCCATCCGGTGCCGCTCCTCGTCGTTCTCGACCAGACGCAGCAGGGCCCGGCCCAGCCCCTCGACGTCCTGGGGCGGTACGAGCAGCCCGTCGTGGCCGTCCTCGATGATCTCCCCGGGGCCGTGCGGGCAGTCGAAACTCACCACGGGCAACCCCACGGAGAAGGCCTCCACGATGGTCATCCCGAACCCCTCCACCTTGGAGCTCACCGCGAGGATCGACGCCTTGGACAGTTCCGAGGTGAGGTCCTTGGTCTTGCCCATGAGGTGGACGTTGTCCTGGATGCCCAGTCGTTCGGCGGTCTCCCGGATCTTGGCGGCCTTGTCACCGTCGCCGTAGATGCGCAGGGTCCAGTCGGGGTGTTCGGCGACCACGTGCGCGAACGCCTTGACCAGGGTCGGGTACTGCTTGACCGGCGACAGGCGGCCCGCGGCGGCGATCACCGGCTCGTCCAGGGTCGCCTGTGGCGGGGTGCCCGGCTCCAGCGCGTTGGGCATGACCGTGAGGAAGTCGTCCCCACGCCCCAGTAGTTCGCGGTAGGCGTTCCGGTCGGCCTCGGTGAGGACGCTCAGCCCGTCCATCCTCCGGTAGCGGCGGTCGATCGCCTTGACCAGGTCGGGCTTGTGCTCGGCCAGGTTGAGGTGCTCCTGTCCGATCACGCGCAGGCGTTTGGGCGACCACGCGGCCAGCATCAGGTTGATGCCGGGGCGGGTTCCGATGACCACGTCCGCGTCGGTGGTCTTCAGGTAGCGGTGCAGGGCGGAGACGGCCTCGGGTGTGAAGTTCTGGTTGCGGGCCAGCTCCGACGGGGGGATCACGGCGGCTGCGCGCCGCTCCCACCACGTACGGGAGAACCGGCTCATGACGCGTTTCTCCCCGGTCCGGTCCTCCATCGGCACGAGGGGGACCCGGTCGGTCAGTGGGAAGAAGGGCTTGACGCGCCTACGGACCAGACTGACGATCTCGACCTCGTGCCGCTCGGACAACCCGCGGGCGAGATTGTGCACGGTCCGTACCGTGCCGCCCATGGTGTAGCCGTTGGCGATGACGAAGGCGATTTTCACAGCGCTGTCCCCCGATCCCTCCTCTCGCGGGCCGAAGGGACGATCGGTCCGGGTCCACCGGAGGGCGTGCCCTCGGAACGTGGGCGGGAACGGGCGCTCAACGCGCCTCCACGCCGGGGCAAGTGCTCCCGTACCCCTCCGGTCCGCGAGCCGTGTCCTCGGAACGTACCGCCCCGGAGCTAAAGACCGTGTAATAAAGGGGATATCCGCAGTCGGCGACGGCGCGTCGGATCGGGTCAGCCGTCCTCGCGGCCGCGCAGGTAGCGCTCGAACTCTTGGGCGATCGCGTCCCCGGAGGCCTCGGGCAGGTCGACCGTGTCCTTGGCCTCCTCCAGACCGCGGACGTAGGCGGCGATGTCCTCGTCCTCGGCGGTCAGGTTGTCGACCCCGGCCTGCCAGGACACCGACTCCTCGGGCAGATCGCCCAACGGGACCTCGGTCTCGATGAGGTCCTGCACCCAGCCCAGCAACGCCAGGGTCGCCTTCGGGCAGGGAGGTTGCGCGACGTAGTGCGGGATGGCCGCCCACAGCGACACCGTCTCGATCCCGGCGGAACCGAAGCGCTCGTGCACGACCCCGATGATGCCGGTCGGCCCCGTGTAGGTGGCGGTGTCCAGCCCGTGCCGGTCGCCCAGCCCCGGGGGAACGGCCATACCGGTCACCGGGATGGGACGGGTGTGCGGGGAATCGGCCAACAGGGAACCCAGCAGTACCGCGCGGCGCACACCGAGCTCCCGGGCGATCGCCAGCAGGTCGGAGGCGTAGGAACGCCAACGCATGTTGGGCTCGGGGCCGCTGACCAGGACCACGTCGCGGCGTGAGCCCGGAGGCCGGACCACGCGCACACGGGTGGTGGGCCACTGGGTCTCGGTCAGGCGTCCGTCGACCACGGACATGCGCGGCCGGGCCACCTGGAAGTCGTAGTAGTCATCGGGCTCGAGGGAGCACAGCTCCTCGGCCTCCCATTTGCGGGCCAGGTGGTCCACGGCCAGGCTCGCGGCCTCACCGGCGTCGTTCCACCCTTCGAACGCCGCGACCATGACAGGCTCGACGAGCTCGCGGTCGAGCTGGATCATGGCGGCCCCTTTCCGGACGTGGACGCCCACCACCCTACGGGGTGGCGCCGCGACCGGGAAACCGTCCGAGGCGGGCCCGCTCCCGGGACGATGGCGTCCACCACTTCGGGACGCCCGTCTCACGTGCCGAAACAGCCGATGGGGTAGCCTCGCGATCAGCGACCGAACCGGACGACGACGTCCCAGGCGCTTTCACACAGCCGTGTGTCGTGGTCCGCTCGACGAGTTCCTCACGGGACGCTCGGTGTGGGGCCGCGGCGCACCAGAGAACTAGAGTTGCCGATATGAGAGATCGACGGACATTCCGTGAAGCACTGTCCCAGCGCGTGGTCGTTGCGGACGGGGCGATGGGCACCATGTTGCAGGCGCACGATCTCGACCTCGACCAGTTCGAGGGGCACGAGGGTTGTAACGACATCCTGAACCTCACCCGGCCGGATATCGTCCGGGACACCCACGCAGCCTTCTTCGAGGTCGGGTCCGACTGCGTCGAGACCAACACCTTCTCCGCCAACTACGGCGGCCTGATCGAATACGGGATCCAGGACCGTACCTACGAGATCGCGGAGGCGGGCGCCCGTATCGCCCGCGAGGCGGCGGACGAGTACTCCACGCCGGACCATCCCCGCTACGTGCTGGGGTCGGTCGGTCCCGGTACCCGACTGCCGAGCCTGGGGCATTCCCCCTTCGCCCTGCTGCGCGACTACTACGAGCAGGCCGGACGAGGGCTCATCGACGGCGGCGCCGACGCCATCCTGATCGAGACCTGTCAGGACCTGCTCCAGGTCAAGGCCGCCGTGATCGGCGCCAAGCGGGCGCGTCACGCCCTGGGCCGGGACATCCCGATCATCGCCCAGGTCGCCGTGGAGACCAGCGGCACCATGCTCATGGGATCGGAGATCGGCGCGGCGCTGACCTCTCTGGAGCCGCTGGGCATCGACGTGATCGGGATCAACTGCTCGACCGGCCCGGCCGAGATGAGCGAGCACCTGCGTTACCTGTCGCACCACTCGCCGATCCCCATCTCCTGCATGCCCAACGCGGGTCTGCCGGAGCTGGGACCCGACGGGGCGGTCTACAACCTCTCCCCGGAGGACCTGACCGACGCCCACGACACCTTCACCTCCGAGTTCGGGCTCAGCCTGGTGGGCGGCTGCTGCGGCACCACCCCGGAACACCTGCGCCAGGTCGTCGAGCGGGTACAGGGCCGCGGCATCAAGAACCGTCGGCCGCTGGTCGAACCGTCGACCTCCTCGCTCTACCAGAGCGTTCCCTTCCGGCAGGACGCCAGCTATCTGGCGGTGGGCGAGCGGACCAACGCCAACGGCTCCAAGAAGTTCCGCAAGGCCATGCTGGCCGAGGACTGGGACGCCTGCGTGGAGATGGCCCGCGACCAGATCCGCGACGGCGCCCACGTGCTGGACCTGAACATCGACTACGTGGGTCGCGACGGTGTGGCCGACATGCGCGAGCTCGCCTTCCGGTTCGCCACGGCGTCCACTCTGCCGCTCATGCTCGACTCCACCGAGCCCCCCGTCCTGGAGGCGGGACTGGAGGCGCTCGGCGGGCGCGCGGTGATCAACTCCGTCAACTACGAGGACGGCGACGGTCCGGACTCGCGCTTCACCCGCATCATGCGCCTGGTCTCCGAGCACGGCGCCGCCGTGGTCGGTCTGTGCATCGACGAGGAGGGGCAGGCCCGTACCGCCGAGTGGAAGGTCCGGGTGGCCACCCGCCTGATCGAGCAGCTCACCGGCGAGTGGGGGATGCGTACAGGCGACATCGTCATCGACTGCCTCACCTTCCCCATCACCACCGGGCAGGAGGAGACCCGCCGGGACGGCATCGAGACCCTCGAGGCCATCCGCGAGCTCAAGCGCCGTTACCCGGAGGTGCAGACCACCCTGGGTCTGTCCAACCTGTCCTTCGGCGTCAACCCCGCCGCCCGCATCGTGCTGAACTCGGTCTTCCTGCACGAGGCGACCCAGGCGGGGCTGGACTCGGCGATCGTGCACGCCTCCAAGATCGTGCCGATCAACCAGATCCCCGAGGACCAGCTCAAGGTCGCCCTGGACCTGGTCTACGACCGTCGCGCGGACGACTACGATCCGCTGTCCACCTTCATCGACATGTTCGAGGGCGTGGACGCCAAGTCGATGAAGGCCTCGCGCGCCGAGGAACTGGCCTCGCTGCCGCTCTGGGAGCGGTTGGAGCGTCGGATCATCGACGGTGAGCTCACCGGGATCGAGGCCGACCTCGACGAGGCGCTGGCCGAGCGCCCCGCGCTGGCGATCGTCAACGACACCCTGCTGGAGGGCATGAAGACCGTCGGCGAGCTGTTCGGCTCCGGTCGGATGCAGCTGCCGTTCGTCCTCAAGTCCGCCGAGGTGATGAAGGCGGCCGTCGCCTACCTCGAACCGCACATGGAGAAGACCGACGACGACGGCAAGGGCCGGATCGTGCTCGCCACCGTCAAGGGCGACGTCCACGACATCGGCAAGAACCTCGTGGACATCATCCTGTCCAACAACGGTTACGAGGTCGTCAACCTCGGTATCAAGCAGCCGGTGTCGGCGATCCTGGAGGCGGCCGAGGAGAAGCGGGCCGACGTCATCGGGATGTCGGGTCTGCTGGTCAAGTCCACGGTGATCATGAAGGAGAACCTGGAGGAGATGAACTCCAGGGGGATGTCCGAGCGTTTCCCGGTCCTGCTGGGCGGTGCCGCGCTCACCCGCTCCTACGTGGAGCAGGATCTGGCCGAGATGTTCTCCGGCGAGGTCCGCTACGCCAAGGACGCCTTCGAGGGTCTGCGTCTGATGGACACCTTCATGGCGGTCAAGCGCGGCGAGGAGGGCGCCAAGCTGCCCGAGCTGCGTCAGCGGCGGGTCAAGCGGGGCGCCACGCTCAAGGTCACCGAGCCGGAGGAGATGCCGGCCCGCAGCGACGTGTCCACCACCAACGCGATCCCCACGCCGCCGTTCTGGGGCGACCGGATCAGCAAGGGCATCCCGCTGGCCGACTACGCGGCCTTCCTCGACGAGCGGGCCACCTTCATGGGCCAGTGGGGGCTGAAGGCCTCCCGGGGCGGTGACGGTCCCACCTACGAGGAGCTCGTGGAGACCGAGGGGCGTCCGCGCATGCGGATGTGGCTGGACCGGATCCAGACCGACGGTCTGCTGGAGGCCGCGGTCGTGCACGGCCACTACCCCTGCTACAGCGAGGGTGACGACCTGGTCGTGCTCGACGAGGACGGGGTCACCGAGCGGACCCGGTTCACCTTCCCGCGTCAGCGCCGTGACCGGCACTTGTGCCTGTCGGACTTCTTCCGGCCCAAGGAGTCGGGGGAGTTGGACGTGGTCACCTTCCAGGTGGTGACGGTGGGCGCGGCGATCAGCCGGGCCACCGCGGAGCTGTTCGAGAAGAACGCCTACCGCGACTACCTGGAGCTGCACGGTCTGTCGGTCCAGCTGACCGAGGCCCTGGCCGAGTACTGGCACACGCGGGTCCGCGCGGAGCTGGGCTTCGCCGGGGAGGACCCGGCCGAGCTGGACGCCTTCTTCAAGCTCGGTTACCGCGGCGCCCGTTTCTCCCTGGGTTACGGGGCCTGCCCCGAGCTGGAGGACCGGGCCAAGATCATGCGGTTGCTGGAACCCGAGCGGGTGGGGGTGACGTTGTCCGAGGAGTACCAGCTTGTTCCCGAGCAGGCCACCGACGCGATCGTCATTCATCATCCCGAGGCGACATACTTCAACGTCTGACCGGCCCTGACCAGGGGAGAGGCCCTACCGGAGTCCGACCCGGTGGGGCCTCTCCCCGTGCGGGGGCGGTCGGTCATGAGCCGATATGAGCGAATTGAGCACTATGAGTACCGAACCGACCGAGACCGCCCGGACCCCGGAGCGCCGCCTCCAGGCGGTGCTGATGGACATGGACGGCACCCTCATCGACAGCGAGCATCTGTGGGACGAGGCCGAGGCCGAGCTCGTCGCCGACCTCGGCGGTGTGTGGACCGAGGAGGACCACCTCCGCAACGTCGGCAACGCCGCCGAGCCGGTGGGCCGTTACATCATCGGTCTGACCGGGTCCGACCTCACGCCCCGACAGATCGCGGACCGTCTGTACGAGCGCTTCCTCGCCAAGCTGGAGGAGGGTGCCGAGCTGCGCCCCGGCGCCAAGGAACTGGTGGCGACGCTGACGGCGGCCGGTGTGCCGATCTCCCTGGTGACCTCGACCGAGCGTTCCCTGATCTCCACCGCCATCGGCGGGATCGGTCTGGAGAGCTTCGACGACTCGGTGGCCGGGGACGAGGTGAGCGCGAACAAGCCCGACCCGGACCCCTACCTCCGCGCGGCCCGCAGGTTGGGCGTGGACCCGAGGCGTTGTGTGGCCCTGGAGGACTCCGTGGTCGGTGTGGCCTCTGCGTCGGGGGCCGGATGCGTCACGGTGGCGGTGCCCCACCACGTGGAGATCGAACCACGTGAGGGCGTGGTCATCAGGGACAGCCTGGTCGGGATCGACCTGGAATGGCTGGAGTCGCTGGTCGCCGACCGCTGAGCGGCGGTCGACGCCCCCTGGGCCTCGAGAGGATCACCTGTGAGGACACTCCCTAGGGGATGAGCCGGATGTGTGTTCGGGCGCGAGATGGGAGACTGGGGTCATGCCTGAGACTCTGACTATGACGTCCGGACTCACCCTGGGGGCCGCGCTGGCCGCGGTCGGCCTGATCATCACGTTCTTCGTGTGGCGGCGCAAGGGCCTGGCCTACGGTCTGCGCGGGCTGGCCTGGTCGATGCTCCCCCTGGTGGTGGGGCTGCTCGGCCTGATGACCGTGGTGATGCAGTTCTTCACCGGGCTGTTGGGGGTCTTGGCCGGTCTGGTCTTCAACCCGATCGTGTGGGCCGGTGTGGCCCTGGTGCCGATCATGGTGGTCCTCTACGTGGTCTCGGGCCTCATGAAGGCCAGGGGGATCGGGGTGCGCGGGGCCAAGGCGGGTTCCTCCGAGGGCGCGAAGCCCAAGGCCGAGCCGCAGGGCCCGGAGGCCGCCGGTCCGGCGCCGTCCGCGGCGGGTCAGGTCAAGGCGCCGAAGCAGAAGAAGTCCGGTGACGACGACCTCGACGACATCGAGGCCCTGCTGCGCAAGCACGGCATCGAGTAGCGACGACGAGGCGGGGTGATGAGTAGCCCCGCTTGACACACGACGGTGGCCCCGCTTCGGCGGGGCCACCGTCGTGTGCGACCCCCTTCGGGGGAACTTGTGACGAGACATCCGGATTCATAGCACTTGCCATAGCTCGGGGGAATGGGTTCCCCTTGTGGGCCTGATGATCGTAAGGTGCATGAGGCCGAGAGTGTCCGCTGTCCCCCCAGCTCACCCCCGTCATCCGATGAATGAGAACTTTGTACACGTTAGTTCTCATGTGGGTTGTTTATTAGTGTTTGTTACGATTTAGCCACATGGACAGACTTTGGACAGCGGGGGCCCAAAGGGCGAGTAAATTGGTCGCTGTGTAACATCCCGGGCTGAACGTGCACATGGGTGTCCACCGCTCAAAGGGGACAGACCGTGTGCGTCAGAGCCGACGTGGTGGGCGATCCCCCCTCCCCGTCGGACGCGAAGCCCACGCCAGCCAGTGTCGAGAACCGACCGGCCCCACAGTGAGGCCCGGCAGGGTCACCCCCAGGTGCCTCACGAGTGGGCTCTGTCCTCTCGGTCAGAAGCGTAAGAGTGGAGAGTGGTCGCCCGATGAGTGCGCCCTCACAGGTCCCCGGGTCGGTCGAGGAGACCGACGCCGCGGACACCGCCGTGACGGCCACCGAAGGCCGCGGCGACGCCGCCAACCGATCACTGCGTCAGATCGCGTGGCAGCGTCTGCGTCGCGACAAGGTCGCCATGGTCTCGGGCGTGGTCGTGGTGCTGCTCATCCTCGCCGCGCTCCTCGCGCCCCTCCTGACCAAGTGGTTCGGTCACCCGCCCACCCAGTTCAACCAGGACCTGATCGACCCCAGTCGACGGATCCCCTATCTCGATCCCGAGAACCCCGAACTGGGCGTGGACCGTTGGGGCGGCATCAGCTCCGACCACCTGCTCGGCGTCGAGCCGACCACCGGTCGCGACCTGTTCAGTCGGATCCTCTACGGGGCCCAGATCTCCCTGTTGGTCGCCTTCCTGGCCACCCTGGTCTGTGTCGCCATCGGCACCGCGCTGGGCATCATCGCCGGTTACATGGGCGGCTGGGTCGACACCATCATCAGCCGTGCGATGGACATCTTCCTCGCCTTCCCGCTGGTGCTCTTCGCCATCGCCCTGGTCGGGGTCATCCCCGAGGGGGTCATGGGGCTGACCGGTAACGGGTTGAGGATCGGCGTCATCGTCTTCATCATCGGGTTCTTCAACTGGCCCTACATCGCCCGTATCGTCCGCGGTCAGACCCTGGCCCTGCGCGAGCGGGAGTTCGTGGAGGCCGCCAAGAGCCTGGGCGCGGGCAACGGGCACATCCTGGTCAAGGAGATCCTGCCCAACCTGGTCACCCCGATCATCGTCTACTCCACACTCCTGATCCCCACGAACATCCTGTTCGAGGCGGCTCTGAGCTTCCTCGGTGTCGGTATCAACCCGCCCACTCCGAGTTGGGGAAAGATGCTCTCCGAGGCGGTGCCCTTCTACCAGCAGGCGCCCTACTTCATCATCTTCCCCGGTATGGCCATCTTCATCACCGTGCTCGCCTTCAACCTGTTCGGCGACGGTCTTCGAGATGCCTTCGACCCCAGAACCTCGGACTGACCCCCGCTCGTACGGGGCTGTCTCGGCAACCCCGTGCGGGCGTGGATCAACCCGCGGGTCCAACCCATCCCCACACCAGGTCTCAGAGAGGTAGATCCTTGAGGAAAAGAGCCCTCGGCTTCGTCGCGCTCGGCGCGGCCGCATCCCTCTTCCTGTCCGCCTGCGGCGGCGCCGCCACCGGCGGTGGCGGTTCCGACTCGGACGGCAGCTTCGACCTCGGTTCCACCGAGGTCGTCAACCCGTCGGACAAGACCGGTGGCACCCTGAAGTACGCCATCGCCGGCGACTTCGACTCCACCGACCCCGCCAACACCTACTACGCGTTCAACTGGAACTTCTCCCGTTACTACGCGCGTACGCTGCTGGCCTTCAACCCGGCTCCGGGTGAGGGCGCCACCGAGCTGATCCCGGACATGGCCGTGGACCTGCCGGAGCCCAACGACGACTTCACCGAGTGGACCGTCAAGATCCAGGAAGGCCTCAAGTACGAGGACGGCACCGAGATCACGGCCGAGGACATCAAGTACGGCATCGCCCGTGCCAACTTCAACGGCGGCGTGTTCACCGAGGGCCCGCAGTACTTCAAGGCCCACCTGGACCAGGACGACCACAACGTCTACGAGGGCGACGACCCGCTCGCGGGCTTCGACTCCATCGAGACCCCGGACGACTACACCCTGGTCTTCCACCTCAAGGACTCCTTCTCCGAGTTCCCGAACGTGCTGACCCAGCCGCAGACCGCCCCGGTGCCGATCGAGGCCGACCGCGGTGAGCTGTACCAGGAGCACGTCCTGTCCTCGGGCCCGTACAAGTTCGACGGCGACTACGAGCCCGGCGTCAAGCTCAACCTGGAGCGCAACGAGCACTGGGACGCCGACACCGACGCCGTGCGTCCGGCCCTGCCGGACCGCATCGAGGTCGAGATCGGCGTCAACCAGGACGAGATCGACGAGCGCCTGGTCAGCGGCGAGCTCGACGTCGACCTCTCCGGCACCGGCGTCGGCCCGGCGATGCACTCGCGTCTGCTCGACGACGAGGCCATCCAGGGCAACCTGGACAACCCGTACACGGGCGCCCTGCGTTACGTGAACATCCACCTCCCCGTCATCGAGGACGTGGCCTGCCGTCAGGCGATCATGTACGCCGCCGACCGTGACAGCATGTGGCGCGCCTGGGGCGGCGCCGAGGGCGGCGACATCGCCACCAACCTGCTGCCCCCGGCGATCCCGGGCTCCGACACCGAGTCGGACCTGTACCCGTCCGCGGACAACAAGGGCGACCTCGACAAGGCTCGGGAGAAGCTCGAGGAGTGCGGCGAGGACGACGGTTTCAAGACCAACATCGCCGTCCGCGTCGAGCGCGAGAAGGACGTCCAGACCGCCGAAGCCCTTCAGCAGGCCCTGGGCGAGGTCGGCATCGAGGCTGAGATCAAGAGCTTCCCGTCCGCCGACTTCTTCGGTCAGTACGCCGGTTCGCAGGACTACGTCCGTGAGAACAACATCGGCATGAGCGTCTCCGGCTGGGGTCCGGACTGGCCCACCGGTTACGGCTTCGCCTCCAAGATCACGCACGGCGACGCGATCATGGAGACCGGTAACTTCAACACCTCCGAGCTGGACGACCCCGAGGTCAACGGTCTCTGGGACGAGGCCCTCAAGACGGAGGACCCGGACGAGCGCGCCGAGATCTACGGCCGCATCGACACCCTCGTCATGGAGAACGCCGCCATCCTGCCGGTGGTCTTCGACAAGGCCCTGATGTACCGCTCCGACGACCTGACCAACGTCTACTACACGCCCGCCTACATGATGTACGACTTCATGGCGATCGGCGTGGACCGGGACTAGAGCCCGATACCAGCCTGAACTAGTACGAGAAGGCAGGTGAAAGCGGCGGGACGCCCCGGGTGATCCCCGGGGCGCCCCCGCCGCCGACCGCGATGCTGAACTATATTCTTCGCCGCCTTGGTGCGGGTCTCTTGCTTCTCACCGTCGTCACGGCGGTGACCTTCTGGATCTTCTACGTCCTGCCCAGGTGGGCCGGCGTCACCCCGCAGGGCATGGCGGCGATGTACGTGGGCAAGGCGCCCACCCCCGAGGCCCTCGAGGCCACGGTGGAACGCCTCGGTCTCGACCAGCCGGTCGCGGTCCAGTTCGTCGAGTTCATCCGCAGCATCCTCTTCGGCCAGGAGTTCACCTTCGGCCGTGAGACCGTCGAGTGCGCGGCGCCCTGCCTGGGCTACTCCTTCACCACCAACTCGCCGGTGCTACCGCAGATCCTCGATCGCCTCCCCGTCACCATGTCCCTGGGGCTGGGCGCGGCCGTGATCTGGGTCGTCGGCGGCGTCTCGGTCGGTGTGCTCTCCGCGGTCAAGAAGGGCAGCATCTTCGACCGCCTGGCGATGGGAACCGCCCTCATCGGCGTCTCCCTCCCCATCTACTTCACGGGTCTTCTGGCCCTGTCCTTCCTGGTCCACCAGTGGGGCCTGTTCCCCGTGTCGCGCTACGTGCCGCTGACCGAGGACCCGGTCGGCTGGTACCAGGTCATGCTCCTGCCCTGGATCACGCTGGCGTTCCTGCACGCCGCGCAGTACGCCCGGCAGACCCGCGCGGGCATGCTGGAGACCCTCAACGAGGACTACATCCGCACCGCCCGGGCCAAGGGTCTGAGCGAGCGGAAGGTGATCTTCAAGCACGCCCTCCGCCCCACCCTGACGCCCATCGTCACCATCCTGGGCCTGGACATCGGCATGGTCCTGGGCGGCGCGATCCTCACCGAGAAGGTGTTCTCCCTCAACGGCGTGGGTGCCTACGCGATCGACTCGATCGTCTCCAAGGACCTGCCCGTCGTCCTGGGCGTCACGCTCCTGGGCGCCGTCTTCATCGTGGTCTGCAACCTCATCGTCGACCTCCTCTACCCGGTGGTCGACCCGCGAGTGCGGCTCGCCAAGTGACGCGCGTCAGTGTGAACCCCGGACCGGCTCTACCGAAGGAAAAGTGACATGGCCTCGAACGGAACGGCTGCCTCCGACGCAGTCGTACGGGTGGACGATCTGCGGGTGACCTTCCCGACGATGGACGGTGACGTCCACGCGGTGAAGGGTCTCTCCTTCGAGGTGCCCGCCGGTGGTGCCCTGGGGATCGTGGGCGAGTCGGGTTCGGGTAAGAGCGTGACCTCGTTGGCCCTGATGGGTCTGCACCGGGGAAGTCGGGCGCAGATCACCGGTTCCATCGAGGTGGCCGGGCAGGACGTGGTCACCGCCACCGACAAGCAGCTGCGTCGGATGCGCGGTAACGACATCGCGATGGTCTTCCAGGACCCGATGCAGTCGCTGCACCCGCAGTACACCATCGGCAACCAGCTCATCGAGGCCTACCGGGTGCACCACCCCAAGGCCCCCAAGGCGGAGGCCCGCAAGCGCGCCGTCGAGGCCCTGGAGCGGGTGGGGATCCACGAGCCGGAGAAGCGGATCAATTCGTATCCGCACGAGTTCTCCGGTGGTATGCGTCAGCGTGTGGTCATCGCGATGGGGTTGATGTGCGATCCCAAGGTGTTGTTGGCCGACGAGCCGACCACCGCCTTGGACGTCACCGTCCAGGCGAGGATCCTGGATCTGCTCGACGAGCTCCGTCGTGATCTGGGGATGGCGTTGATCCTGGTCTCCCACGACCTGGCCGTGGTGGCCGGTTCCGTGGACGAGGTCGTCGTCATGCGCCACGGCCAGGCCGTCGAACGCGGCGACGTGCGCAAGGTGCTGTCCGAGCCCGAGCACGCCTACACGCAGGCGCTGCTGGACGCGGTCCCGCGCGTGGAGGTCTCCCGGGCCCAGCGCCGCGCCCAGGACCGCGCCGACCGTCTCGAACGCGACAAGCGGCAGGGGAAGGTCACCGAGGCCGGTGACTTCAAGGCCTTCACCCCGGCCGAGGACGAGGACCGGGGCGAGCCGCTGCTGCGCGTCCGGGACGTGGCCCAGCGCTTCAAGGTCCGTGGCGGTATGTGGGGTCGTTCGACGGACTTCTGGGCGGTCAAGGGGGTCGGTTTCGACCTCTACAAGGGTGAGACCCTGGGCGTGGTCGGTGAGTCCGGGTCGGGCAAGAGCACGCTCTCGCGCATGATCATGCGGCTGCTGGAGCCCACCGAGGGCACCGTGGAGTTCGAGGGCCAGGACATCACCCACCTGTCGGAGCACCGGCTGCGGCCGCTCCGCCGGGACATCCAGATGGTGTTCCAGAACCCCTACTCCTCGCTCAACCCGCGTCTGACCATCGGTGAGAGCATCGGCACCGCCCTGAAGGTCCAGGGGGAGCGGGACGGAAAGAAGATCCGCTCGCAGGTGCAGGAGCTCCTGGCGCGCGTGGGTCTGGAGCCCGATCACTACAACCGGTTCCCGCACGCGTTCTCGGGTGGTCAGCGGCAGCGGATCGCGATCGCCCGGGCGTTGATCCTCAAGCCGAAGCTGATCATCTGCGACGAGCCGGTCTCGGCGTTGGACGTGTCCACGCAGGACCAGGTGCTGCGGCTGCTGTCGGAGTTGCAGGACGACTTCGGTCTGACCTACATCTTCGTGGCCCACGACCTGGCGGTGGTGCGCCAGGTCAGCGACCGGGTCGCGGTGATGTGCAAGGGCGAGGTCGTCGAGATGGGCGACAGCGACTCGGTGTACGAGAACCCGCAGAGCGACTACACCCGTCGTCTGCTCACGGCCGCGCCGATCCTGGACCCGGACGAGGCCCGGCGTCTTCGCTCCGAGCGTCACGCCGAACGTGAGGGCAAGGGGACGGCCGCCTGATCGAAGGGCGCCGTTCTCCGAAGGGGGCGGTCATGGGGGAGACCCCGTGACCGCCCCCTCTTTATTTCGCATGTCACCGGTCGACGGCCGTGGCGGCCTCCCCTCGTATGAGTGATGCGTCCCCGTTCGGAGGGAGGTTCAGCCCGTCTCCTCGGGTGGGGCGCCTTCGGGCGGGGAGGGCGCGACCGCCGCGTGTACGAAGAGCTCGGCGAGCTCGCGGGCGTAGTCCTCGTGGCGCTCTCTCGGTAGTTCGGCCAACCGGTGGGGGACCGAGCTCAGGGCGGCGAAGAGGGTGTCGACGAACACCTCGGGGTCGAAGACGCGGAACTCCCCGTAACGGGCCCCCTCGGCGAGGAACCCGGCCAGCTCGGCGCGGCCGGAGTCGCGGGTCCCGGCCACGGAGGCGCGCAGCCCCTCGGGCAGGTCGGCGCTCAGGATGTTCTGCCGGGCGGACATCTCCTCGGGGTGCTCGGAACAGTAGCGGACGTGCCCGCCGACGATGCGCCCCAGGCCGTCGGAGAACCCCTCCAGGGGCTCGGGGCCGCCCTCCATCGCGCGGTCCAGGCGCGAGTCGATGTGGTGCAGGATCGCGGCCAGGAGACGTTCCCGTGTCTTGAAGTGATAGGTGATGAGCCCCGGACTGATGGAGGCGCGTCGCGCGATGCGGGCGAACGAGGCCTTCGAGTACCCCTCCTCCGCGATGGTCTCGATCGCGGCGGTGACGATCTGGCGGCGGCGGGCCTCTTCCACGAACGAGGGCTTCCGGTCGTCCTCGGAGTTGTCTGGTTGCATGTACAGCATCCTATATGTTCAACTAGGAATCAGTCGAACATCGTTGAGGGCGAGGGGTGAGGGTCGTGTCGGTGTCCACAACCGGAACGAGGACCGTGGTGAGGGCCGGGGTCGGGACGCGCCTGTTCGTCTGGGGCCTGTTCCCCGTGCTGGGCGCCGGAGCGGGGGTGCTCCTGTCCCTGGCGCCCGGATGGGCGACGCGGCTTCCGGACTGGGTCCACGCCCTGCCCATGATGCCCGGGGCCGAACAGATCGCACTGCTCGCCGGTCTCCAAGGGGTCGTGCTCACCTCGATCCTGGCCGCGGTGGGGCTGGCGGCCGGCCTCCTGCTCGCCCTGACGGCCCATGGGGAGATGGTCGCCGTCGAGGTCTCGCCTCGAGGCGCCGTGCTGACCTCCTCCGAGAGGCGTGAGGAGTACGCGCGAGAGGACATCGGGGCGATCTTCGTCGACGGTCACGACCTGGTCCTGCTCGACACCCGCACCGCCGAGCTGGGGCGATGGCGCACCGATCACCCCGAGCGGCGGCTGCGGGAGGCCTTCGTCGCCCACGGCCACCCCTGGAACGAGGGCGACCCGTACGCGGACGAGTTCCGACGTTGGGCCGACGGCATGCCCGAGCTCGACGGGCACGCCCAGTCCCTGCTCCGTTCCCGGCGTACGGCGCTCAAGGAGAAGGACGCCGAGGACGCGGCGGAGCTGCGCGAGGAGCTCGCCGCCGTGGGGATCCTGGTCCGTGAGGAGGGGCATCGGCAGTACTGGCGCCGGGCCCGGCCGTGTGTGGAAGGGGCGAAGGGCGAGCACGGGAATGAAAACGGTTTTCTCTCGGTTGACGGGGGCGACACCGATCAGGGAGGCGCACATGGCACGCGATGACGTTCGACCCGTCACCAGGCTCAAGTCCACCGGGGGCACCGGCACCACCTACGTCACCCGTAAGAACCGGCGTAACACCCCCGACCGTCTGGTCCTGAACAAGTACGACCCGGCGCTCCGCCGTCACGTCGAGTTCCGCGAGGAACGCTGAACCACGGCCGAGCCCACCCGAGGAGGGACCCACATGAGAACCGGAATCCACCCCGAGCTGCGTCCCGTCGTCTTCCGTGACCGGGCCGCGGGCTTCTCCTTCCTGACCCGGTCCACCATGACCGGCGACAAGACCGTCACCTGGGAGGACGGACGTACCTACCCGCTGGTCGACGTCGAGATCTCCAGCGCCGGCCACCCCTTCTACACCGGTGACACCCGTGTGGTGGACACGGCGGGCCGGGTGGAGCGCTTCCGCCGCCGCTACCGGGACCGGTGACCGTCACGGGACGGCGGGACGTCCCGAGCCGCACCCGAACCGCGTCGACGCCGCCGGCACCGCCCGGCGGCGTCGTCATGCCGGGATCCCACCGCGGTGAAGGGACGAAACACCACCACCCCTGACGGCCGTAACCCGAAGGGTCGGGCAGGCTTGTCCCTGTGACAACAACCCCGACCGACGTTCCCGCCCCCGCCCCGGGGCGCACGGCAGTGAGCTCCCCGCGCAGACCCGTCGACCTGCTGACGGCGATCGCCGGCCTGATCCTGGTCGTGCTGTTCCTGATCCTGGTCAGCGACGCGATCTCCGACGGCGCCCCCACGGACGACGCCTCCCAGCTCCGAGCGGTACTGCCGAGGGGGTCGCTCTTCGTCGTCTCCCTGAGCGCCAACCTCCTGCTCATCGTCCTGATCTCCTACGTCGTCCTGCGCACCCTGATCGTCGCCGGGCCGCGCGACGTGCTGCGCCCGCTGTTCGGCGCGGTCACGGCCTACGCCATGACGTCCTACGTCAACGCGCAGTTGGAGATCGCGACAATGGGGGCGGCCCCGTTGCCGGGGCTGCCCGACGACGTCCTCACCGCCGCCACCCTGGGCTACGTCGCGGCCGGGATCGCGTTCACCCGGACCATGCCCACCGGGCAACCGCGGGTGCGCTCCCTGTTGTGGGGCACCAACGCCCTGATCGCCGTCATCGCGATCATGGCCGGGGTCAGCAGCATCCTCGCCGTCCTCTTCACCGTCCTCGTCGGGTTCACCTGCGCCGCTCTGGCCGACTACGTCGTCGGTACCCGGGTGACCCCGCCGGACATCGAACGAATCCGGGACGAACTTCGCCGTTTCGGTCTGATCGCCGACCACATCACCCCCTCGGGCACGGATCGCGAGGGGGACCCCCTCTACCTCGCCGATCTGGACGACGGAGGTCGTGCCGAGCTCACCGTCCTCAGCACGGAGAACGGCGACGGGTTCTGGCGACGCCTGCGAGACCTGCTGCTCCTGCGAGGACCCGTCGCGCCGCGCATCCTCTACGGCTCCCGCAGACGCGCCGAGCACGCCGCCCTGATGAGCGCCTCGGCCCGTGACGCCGGGGTGCGCGCGCCCCGGGTGCTGGCCCTGGGGGAGCTCTCACCCGGAACGGTCCTCCTGGCCCGCGAACGCGCCCGGATCCGTTCCCTGGACACGCTGGAGGCCTCCGAGGTCACCGACGCCCTCCTCGCCGACCTGTGGCGGACGCTCATCATGCTCCACCGGCGCCGCGTCGCCCATGGAGACCTGAACGGGACCACGGTCGGGGTACGTGACGACCTCCCCGACGGCGTCCTGGAGGCCGCCCTGACCGGCTTCGACCACGGCTCCGTGGCCGCCCCTCCTCTGCGCACATCTCTGGACACCGCCGCGATGCTCACCCTGCTGGCCTCCCACGTGGGCGTCGAACGCGCCGTGGACTCGGCGGTCCGGGCCCTGGGGGTGGACACCACCGCCGCCGTCCTGCCCCTGCTCCAACCCCCGGGTCTGCCGAACGGTCTGCGCTCCGATCTGCGCCGCCGCGACCGGGGGCTGCTCGCCCGCCTGAGACGCCACCTCGCGACGATCGCCCCCCAGGCCCCCGCCGAGCCGGCGCGGCTGGAGCGGATGCGTCCGCGCACCATCGTCAGCGTGGTCGTGGCCACCGCCGTCGGCCTGATCCTCGTCTACCAGCTCGCCGGGGTCGACCTGGCCACGATCCGCCACGCCGATCCGTGGTGGGCCCTGGCCGCGTTCGCCATGGCCACCACCTGCATGATCGCCGCGGCCATGGTGCTGGTCGGTTTCGTACCGGCCCCGCTGCCCTGGTGGCGGACGGTCCTGGTGCAGTACGCCGCCTCCTTCGTGCGGATCGCCGCCCCCGCGGGCCTCGGATCGATCGCGATCAACGGCAGGTACGTCATCAAGGCGGGGGTGCCCACGCCCCTGGCCCTGTCCGCGGTGGGGCTCACCCAGCTGGTGGGCTTCCTCGTGCACGTCCCCCTCCTGCTGATCTGCGCCTACCTCACCGGAACCTCCTACTGGAGCGGGTTCACCCCTTCGCCGACCGTCGCCGTCATCAGCATCCTGGGCACCGCCGCCGTGGCCGCGGTGCTGCTGCATCCCCGGATGAGGCGGGCCGTCACCAAGAGGCTGCGCCCCTATCTGAGCGGGGTCCTGCCCCGGCTGCTGGACATGTTCCAACGCCCGCTGAGCCTGCTGCTCGGCGTGGGCGGCACCGTCCTGCTGACCGTGGCCTTCGTCCTGTGCCTGCACTTCTCGGTCCTGGCCTTCGCCGACCCCGGACTCCGGGTGGACCTGGTCGCCGTCGCCGTGGTCTTCCTGGCCGGCAACGCGATCGGTTCGGCCGCGCCCACCCCGGGCGGGCTGGGGGCGGTGGAGGCCGCGCTGATCGGCGGGCTCACCGCCGTGGCCGGGATCCCCGCGGCGGTGGCCCTGCCCGCCGTCCTGCTGTTCCGGGTGCTCACCTTCTGGTTCCCGGTGCTCCCCGGCTGGGCCGCCTTCCTCCACCTCCAGCGCCGCGAGGCCATCTGACCGCACCCGGGGGCGGGGAGTTCCACGCTTGCGGTTGACGCGACGTCAAGATCTAACGTCGTTCCCGGGTCGGAGGTACCGGCCCGAGAAGGGGGACGGATGTCCTGGTCGGTGAGCGAGGTCCGCCGCATGAGCGGGGTGACCTCTCGGACCCTGCGGCACTATCACCACATCGGACTCCTGGAGCCCGAGGACGTCGATCCCGGCGGGCGGCGCCGTTACGGACGGCGTGAACTGCGCCGACTCCAACGGATCCTGCTCCTGCGCGAACTGGGACTGGGCCTGGCCGAGATCCGTCGGGTCCTGGACGACGAACGGGACGAGGTGACCGCCCTGCGCGGGCACCTGAGCACCCTGGAGGCCGAACGCGGACGTCTGGACACCCTCATCGAGACCGTGCGTCGCACCGTCGACGCGCTGGAAGGAGCCGACGTGAACGCCATCCGACCCGAGGAGCTCTTCGAGGGCTTCGACGTCGCCCGTTACGAGGAGCGGGCCCGGGGCACATGGCCCGAGCAGTGGGAGCGGGCCCGCGCCGCGACCGAGGAGATGTCCCCGGAGGAGGCCGACCGGATGCGGGCCGAGGCCGTGGAGAGGATGGAGCGCATGGCCGTCCACCTGAGGGCGGGCACCCGGGTCGACGACCCCGCCGTGCGCGCGGAGGTGGCCGACCTCCACCGGGGGCTCACCCGCATGTGGACCCCCGACGCGGCGGCCTTCGCCCACCTGGGCCGGGTCTACGCCGAGGAGGGACCCTGGCGCGAGGTGCACGAGAAGGTGGCCCCGGGGCTCGCCGACTACCAGCGCGCGGCGATGGAGGACTACGCCCGCCACGTCCTGGCGGAGGAAGGGGAGCGATGACCTCGGTCGATCGCTTCCGGTGACCTCGCCACCCCCGGGAGCGTCGGGCGCGGTTCCGGCGCACCCGGGGCGGGGCGGGGGGATCCCGCCCGGGGCTACCCTGGTGCCCTTCGACCACCACGACGACAGAAGGCACGACCGATGACCGACCTCTCCCGTACCGTCCTGCTGCTCAACGGACCCAACCTCAACCTCTTGGGCACCCGGGACCCCGAGCAGTACGGAACCACCACGCTGGCCGAGATCGAGGAACGGGTGCGCGTCCTCGGCCGGGAACTGGGGGTCGAGGTGGTCTGCGCCCAGAGCAACAGCGAGGGCACCATGGTCGACCACATCCACGAGTCGCGCCACCGGCTGGGGGTGGTGATGAACCCCGGAGCCTACGCGCACTACAGCATCGCCCTGCGCGACGCGATCGACGCCATCGAGGCCCCCGTGGTCGAGGTGCACATCTCCAACGTGTACGCCCGCGAGGCGTTCCGGCACACCTCGGTGACCGCCCCCGTGGTCGCCGGCTACGTGGCCGGCTGCGGGATCACCGGTTACGAACTCGGACTGCGCGCGCTCCTGGCCCGCGACGCCGAACGCCGGGCCTGAACCCCCGGGCCGGGGCGGACGGCGACCCGCCCCGGTCCGAGAGGAGAACACGACACCCGGCATGGCGAATCCGCCCTTGTCCGCCTTCGACCGGTAACAATGAGACCCCCACCCCCCGAAGGCCTTATCCCTTCGTCGGTGAGGAGAACATGGGAGAGCCGCTCATCGGGGGGCCCGTCCACAGGCAGCGGTTGCGGCACCTGGTGGTGGAGACGAGCGAACGTCTCTCCGCCCACGCCTCCACGATCATCCTCGCCGTCATCGCCGCGGTGCTGTCCTGGACCATCGCCGGTGGTCTGATCAACGACCACTACCCCTTCTTCGCGCCGATCGCCGCGGTCATCGCGCTCAACGCCTCGGGAGGGGAACGCGGGGCCAGGGCCCTCCAACTCCTGGCCGGGGTGTTCATCGGCATCCTCTGCGGTGAGGCGGCCGTCTTCTTCACGGCCTTCGACACGATGGCCATGGCGGTGGCGATGAGCCTGGCGATGATGGTCGCCGTGGCCGTCGGCGCCGAACGGATCGTGATCGGTCAGGCCGCCTCCAGCGCCATCCTCACCACGATCTTCGTCACCGGGAGCAACCCCGGTCCGGGGCGGCTCGTCGACGCGCTCATCGGAGCCGGGGTGGCCCTGCTCTTCAGCCAACTCCTCTTTCCGGCCCGCCTGGTCGCCCTCCTCAGACGGATCGAGGAGGACGCCCTGAACGAGATGGCGCGCATGCTCGACGCCGTGGGCCACTCCCTGGAACAGGACGGCGACGACGCCAACGAACAGATGGTCAACCGTCTGGGCGATCTGAGCCGACCCATGGCCGAACTCAGCCGGGCACGGGAGAGCAGCATGTCCACGGTCCGTCTGTCCACCCTCAGATGGGGGGACACCGAGCCGGTCATGGACGAGGACGAGATCATCGAACGCCTCATCCTGTTGGGGGAGAGCTGTCTGTTCCTGGCCCGGACCACCACCTCCATGGGGGACGAGGAACGCCGGGAACTCGCGCCCATCGTGTGCGACATGGCCGCCGTGCTCGCCATCCTCGCCGACGACCTCAGCAGCAGACAGGCCCGTGAACAGGCGGTCGAACAGGCCCTGACCGCGGCGCGCGGCTACGGCGCGGCCTCCCCCGACGACGACCCCGTCACCCAGGCCACCCATCTGGCGGTGGAGATGGTCGCCAGCGACATCATGGTGTTCGCCGGCATTCGTTTCGAGGACGTCGAGGACGTGCTCCAAGGGGAGATGGAGGACCCCACGATCCCCAGCCCCCAGGGGGAGCCGTGGCTGCCATGGCTGAGCTGGCGGCCCCATTGGCGGCTGAGGTGGGGACGTCCCGGGCGTTCCTTCAAACGCCGTTGAGGGGGCGGGGCGCCGTCGTGTACGGGCCCCGCCCGACTCAGCCCTCGGCGGACGGCTCGAAGCGCACCACCACCGACTTGGAGGTGGGGGTGTTGCTCACCTCGGCGGTGGAGTCCAACGGCACCAGCACGTTGGTCTCCGGATAGTAGGCGGCGGCGCTGCCCCGCGCCGTCGGGTAGTGCACCACCCGGAACCTCGGGGCGCGCCGTTCGCGGCCGTCCGACCACTCGCCGACCAGGTCGGTGTAGGCGCCGTCGACCAGCCCCAGTTCGGCGGCGTCCTCGGGGTTGACGAGCACGACCCGGCGGCCGTCCTTGATCCCCCGATAGCGGTCGTCCAGCCCGTAGATCGTGGTGTTGTACTGGTCGTGCGAGCGCAGGGTCTGCAACAGCAGCCTTCCCTCGGGCACCCGGGGCGCGTAGGTGCCGTTGACCGTGAAGTTGGCCAGCCCCGTCGCGGTCGGGAACCGCCGGTCGTCCCGGGGCGCGTGCGGCAGGGTGAACCCTCCGGGTCGGCGCGCCTTGGCGTTGAAGTCCTCGAAGCCCGGGATCACCGCGGCCACGTGGTCGCGCACACGGTCGTAGTCGGCCATCCCGTCCCAGTCGATGGGGGAGTTCCCGAACAGACGACGTCCCAGACCCCGGACGATGTCGACCTCGGACCACATGTGCTCCGACAGCGGAGGCAGGACCCCGTGCGAGGCGTGCACCTCGCCCATCGAGTCCTCCACCGTCACCCACCGAGGGCGGCCCTCGTGCAGATCGCGGTCGCTGCGGGCCAGCGCGGGCAGGATGAGCGCCCTGGCCCCCGTGATCACGTGCGAACGGTTCAACTTGGTGGAGACGTGCACCGTCAACCCGACCCGACGCATCGCCTCCTCGGTCACCTCGGTGTCGGGCGAGGCGGAGACGAAGTTGCCGCCCATCGCGAAGAACACGCCGACCTCGCCCCGGGACATCGCCCGGATCGCCTCGACCGTGTCGTAGCCGTGTTCACGTGGCGGTTCGAAACCGAACTCCGCGCCCAAGGCGTCCAGGAAGGCCTCGGAGGGGCGTTCGAAGATGCCCATCGTCCGATCGCCCTGCACGTTCGAGTGGCCGCGCACCGGGCACACGCCCGCGCCCGGACGGCCCACGTTGCCGCGCAGCAACAGGAAGTTGACCACCTCGCGGATGGTCGGCACCGAATGCCGATGCTGGGTCAGCCCCATCGCCCAGCACACCACGATCCGCTCGGAGGAGGTCACCATCGCGACCAGCTCCTCCATCTGTGCCCGCGACAGGCCGGTGTCGCGCTCGGTGCGCTCCCAGAACTCCGTCTCGGGCTCGCTCAGCAGGGCCTGGGAGAACTCCTCGAAACCGTGGGTGAAGGTCTCCACGAACTCCCGGTCCAGCACGTCCTCGCCGCGCCGGTCGGCCTCCAACAGCAGCCGGTCGACCGCGCTGAACAGGGCCAGGTCCCCGCCGACCTTGATCTGGAGGAACAGATCGGTCAGTTCGGTGCCGCGCCCGACCAGGCCTCGGGCGTGCTGCGGGTTGCGGAACGTGATCATGCCCGCCTCGGGGAGCGGGTTGACGGTGACGATCCGCGCCCCCGCCCGCTTGGCCTTCTCCAGGGCGCTGAGCATACGGGGATGGTTGGTGCCCGGGTTCTGGCCGGCGACGATGAGCAGGTCGGCCTGGTGCACGTCCTCCAGGGACACGCTGCCCTTGCCCACGCCCAGCGTCTCGGTCAGGGCCGAACCGGACGACTCGTGGCACATGTTCGAGCAGTCCGGCAGGTTGTTGGTGCCCAGCCGGCGGGCGAGCAACTGGTAGGCGAAGGCCGCCTCGTTGCCGGTCCGGCCCGAGGTGTAGAACACCGCGCCGTCGGGGGAGTCGAGGGAGCGCAGCTCCTCGGCGATCATGTCCAGGGCGGCGTCCCAGGTGATGGGCTCGTAGTGGGTGCCGCCCTCGGGCAGGTACATCGGTTCGGTGAGCCGCCCCCGCCGGCCCAGCCAGTAGCCGGAGCGTTCGGCCAGGGTCGCGACCGGGTGGCGGGCGAAGAAGTCCGCGTCCACGGTGTGCCGGGTGGCCTCCTCGGCCACCGCCTTGGCGCCGTTCTCGCAGAACTCGGCCTTGTGCCGCTTGTCGGGATCGGGCCAGGCGCAGCCGGGACAGTCGAAACCGCGCTTCTGGTTGACGGCGAGCATGGCGGGGAGGCCTCGTCGGATCCCCGCCTGGTCGCCGACATGGCGCACGCTGTTGAGTACGGCGGGGACCCCCACGGCGCTCCGGGCGGGCGGTCCCACCTCCGGGTCGTCCTGAACGGGGTCGGGCGTCTCCGAGTCCTGGTGTGTCACGACCACCATTGTTCCACCGGTGGTGACGGTGTCCAGGCCCCGCCTTACGGATCAGTCCAGGGTACCCGCGAAGGTCACGGCCGGGTAGATCGGTATGAAGTCCTGGTCCTGGAACTCGATCGTGTACTGGATCCGGGTGTCGCCCTCCTCCACCCAGCAGTCCTCGTCCCAGTATCCGGACTGGCCCGGCTCCAGGCTCTCGGGCGGATGCGCGCTGTCGCCCAGGGCGGGGGAGCCCGATTCGCGCAGGGGGTCGCCCACCGCGCAGGACCGGGTGACCACGCCGGTCTGGACGGTCTCGTCGCTCTCGTTGTCGAGTTCCACCCGCCATGACACGTACGGCAGGTCGCCCTCCCGGCCGGTGGTGGGGTCGACCCCACCCTCCTCCACGCCGCGCTCGAAGCGGGTCAGCCGGACGGAGAAGCCGTCTCCGAGGTCGTGGGCCTCGTCCAGGTCGACGGTCACCGTCTCGAACCCGGTCTCGGGCCGGTCCTCGACGTCGTCGGGATGGTTCCCCTGGGGCGCCTGACCCGCCGCCGGTTCGGGAGGGCCGGAGACGGTGCCATGTGTGAGCCATCCGGCCCCGAAACCGACGATCAGGGCCAGTGCGATACCGACGGCGGTCACGAGCCGACCGTTCCTGGTCATGTGAGCGTCCCTCCCGAGCCGGGCGACCGCCCGGTGTCCTCGGTGACCGTACCGTACGGAAGGGTGACCGTGGTCCACGTCGGACGCACCCGGACTACACGTTCGGGCGTACTCGCCCGGGACCCGGGGCCGACGCGGACGCCCCCTCCTCTTCGCAGGATGGGGGCATGAGTACGACGCATCGCCTCGCTCCGGGGCTCTCCCCACCGGTCCTGATCCTGCTGGCGGCGCTCGCCGCGCCGCGGGTGATCCTGCACGACCTCGGCCTGATCGGCGAGGGCACGTTCGTCAACGCCCTGTTCGTGTTCGTCCCGCCCCTGGTGTGGATCGCCGTGGTCCTAGGGCGCCGGGCGCCGAACCCGTTCGTCACACTCCTGGTGGTGGGGGCGCTGTACGGGCTGATGCTCGTGATCGGCCACCAGATCCTGTGGAACGCCGCCTGGGAGGGGGAGCCGCCCCGGCTCGGCGGCTCCCTGAGCGCTCTGCCGCCCCTGGCCCACGAGGTGATCACCCGCGGCGCCGCGGTCGTGAGCGGCCTGGTCACCGGCACGGTCGTCGGGGCCCTCGCCGGTCTCGTCGCCCTGGCGGGGAGCAGGATCCTTCCCGAACGGGCGGGGACCCCGTGACCCGTACACGGTGGGTCAGTCGACCGCGGTCTCCGCGCCGCCGGTGATCCGGACCAGCTCGGCGTAGGTCAGCGGGAAGATCGTGTTCGGGGTCCCGCCCGCCGCCCACAGGGTGGGGTGGTCGGCCAGGGCGACGTCGACCACGGTCTCCACCGGCGCGGGGTGGCCGATGGGGGCGACCCCTCCGATGGCCTGGCCGGTCGCGGCCCGGACCTCCTCGGGGGTGGCCCGGCGGATCTCGTCACGCCCCAGCCGTTCGGCGAGCCGGCCCACGTGCACGCGATGTCCACCGCTGGTCATCACCAGCAGCGGTCGCCCGTCGGCCATGAACACCAGACTGTTGGCGATCGCGCCCACCTCGCAGTCCAGGGCCGCCGCGGCCTCGGCGGCGGTGCGGGTGGAGGCCGGCAGCGCGCGTACCCGGCCGGTGGCCCCGAGCCCCTCCAGGGCCCGGGCCACCAGCACGCTGCGTTCGGGCAGGTTCTCGACCTCGGTCATCCTCGGTCCCCTCGTCGTCGGTGTGGGGCGCAGACTACCGTGGCCGACAACAGGCGTGGGCCCCGATCAGCAGACGCTGTCGCTCGGCTTGGGCACGCCCAGGCCGAAGAGGGACCGCGCGCGCAGACCCACCCAGGTCCCGGCCAGGGCGAAGACCGCCCACAGCCAGCCGTGGACACTGCCCGAGCCGATCCCCGCCAGGTAGGCGCCGATGTTGCAGCCGCCGGCCAGTCGGGCGCCGATCCCCATCAGGATGCCGCCGATCAGGCCGGCGGCGACCAGCTTCCAGCTCAGACCGGTGTGCAGCTTCCAGGTGCCGGCCGCGCCCGCCGCCACGGCGGCGCCCAGGATGATGCCGATGTCGGTGAGGCTGTTCTTGTCCTGGAGGATCGGGGCGGCGAGCTGCTCGGCCTGGCCGGGACGGTCCCAGAAGGCCCAGGTCTCGGGGTGGAACCCGAGCAGCTGGAGTGCCTTGGCGCCCCACAGGTTGAAGGCCGAGGTGATGCCCCAGGCACCTCCGGAGACCACGAGGACGGCGGCGCCCAGGACGGCGAGCATGAGCGCGCCCGCGACCAGCGGCCAGCTTCCGCGCAGGATCCGGGCGAGGCCGGCGGCCGAGGGCGGGGCGCCGACCGGCGGCGGGACGCGGCGGTTCTGGACGGCGCGGGTGACCACGACCATCGCGATCAGCGCCGCGATCGTGATCGCCCAGGAACCGCCCCAGCCGACGTGGTCGGAGAGCAGGATCGGTGGGATCTGGGGCAGGTCGGCGACCAGGGGCCAGGCGGCCGAGTAGATCACCGAACCGACGATGAAGCCGAACAGCGTGATCAGGATGGCGGACTGTCCGGAGCCGACCGCGAAGAGCGTGCCCGAGGCGCAGGCGCCGCCGAGCTGCATGCCGATGCCGAACAGGAACGCCCCCGCGAACAGGGCGATGCCGATCGGACCGGCCGAGGGCGCGGGCTCGTTGCCGAACAACCCGGTTCCGGTCCCGATGACCAGGGCGAACAGTGTGGCCGTGGTGCCGAGCAGGACCGCGTGGGCGCGGAGGCCGGTCCCGTTGCCCACGGCGAGGAACTGGCGCCAGGCCGAGGTGAACCCGAAACGCGAGTGGAAGAGGGTGAAGCCCAGGCCGACGCCGAGGAGCAGCAGGACGGCGGGCAGGGCGCCGTGTTCGGACCACACGAAGGCGGCCAGACCGAGGGCGCCGATCAGCGCGACGCCCAACGGCCACCAGCGGACCGGTTCGGCCTCGGGTGCCCGGGGCGGTGGGACGGAGAGGGTGGGACGCCAGTTCAGGGAGAGCGCGGGTGAGGCCGCGACCGGTCGATCGACGGAGTCGGCTTCTCCGACCGGATCAGTGGGTGTCGTGGTCATGGGAGAGGAGGTCCAGACGTGATGGGGCGGTGCGACCCCGCGCCGAGGGCCGGGACGGCCGGGGCGGGTCCATCGCCCGGTACGCCGACGAGGGCGGTTCCGGTGCGAACGGAGGGGCGACGGGGTCGCGTGGGAAGGGGAGGCACACCGGTGCCGCGGGGGAGCGCGGAGACGGGACGAGTCGGGTCAGCGCACGCCGGAACGGCACCGGCGGCGACAGAGGCCGTCATCGGTGCTGGTCAGTGACATGGAGATCAGCGCCATGCACAGGAACCATGCGGGACCGGACATGGGGGAGATTCTAGGACATGAGGTCGTGCCAGGTCACACCGCCCACCACCCGAGCCGCTCACCCCGTGGGCGAGGCCTTCGAACGTCGTGGTCGGGTGCGCTCCGGTATTCCCAGGACGAATCGCGTCCACCGGGCCCGCCGGGCCAGTTCGTAACCGACCAGGCTCGCCACCAGGGAACCCGTCATGATCGCGAGAAAGGGCCACCCGCCGTGGTCGGCACGGGCGATCACGTGGTGGGCGATGATCACCAGGAAGGTCTGATGCAGCACGTACACGGGGAAGGCGGCGGGGGAGAAGTAGGAGTCGAAGGCGGTGCCCCGGTCCATGTACCGCCGGCCGTAGCCGAGAACCGCCAGTACCGCCGCCCAGCACAGCGCCGTACGCCATGAGTCGGACAGGGGGCTCTGCCCGGAGCCCACCGTGAGCGACTCGGTCAGCAGCCCGATCACCCCGACCAGGCCCAGGAACAGATGCGGTAGCCGCCGCCGCACCACCGCCTCCATCGTCGCCGGGTCCCGCACCAACAGATGTCCGAGGACGAAGAACGCCGCGAACACGACGAGGTTCTTGCCCAGCACACCGGGGATCAGGGCGAGGACGGCCAACGACGCCCCGGGCAGCGCGACCATGCCGATCGGGTGGTTCAACGGCCCGGAGGAGGGATCGCGTCGTTCGATCAGCCCGATCAACGGTAGGAGGAGCGTGGCCAGCCCGTAGAGCAACAGGATGAACCACAGGTGCCCCAGGGCGAACCCGCCCTCGTACTCGGACCAGTCCGACAGGTCGGTGTAGTACGACCGGAGGAAGGCCATCGGACCGCCGGGGTCGCCCCCGTGGTGGAGGGTCGCGTAGTAGGCCTGCGGGGGCACGATCAACGCGATACCGAACAGGAACGGGTACAGCAGCCTCCGACGCCGTTCGCGGACGTAGGCCTCGAGTGTGCGCACGCCCAGCGAGTACCGGCCGGCCATCCCCGCCAGGACGAACAGCAGGGGGAGCAGCCAGGAGAGCACCGGTATGAGCGTGGTGAGCAGGGGGTCGGGCCGCCCCTGGACATAGAAGGACTCCGAGGCGTCGAAGACGCGCGCGGTGTGGAAGGGGAAGAGGGCCAGGATGCCCAGGTTCCTCAGCCGGTCGATGTACTCCAGGCGCATGGGGGATGCCTTCGTGGGGGATCGTCATCGGCCTCCTGCCCTGCGGGACGTCGCGGTACACCGGGCCGGCGGTCAGCCGTGGGGACGCAGGGTGATCCTGCCGTTCTCGGTCCGGGCGTTGACGGTGGCGTCGGCGGAGTCGTCCACGGAGACCTCGGCGAGGATCTCCCCGTCCCCCGGGGTCTCGAACACCGCGTAGGGACCCTCGGGCAGGACGATCGTCGCCGTGCCGGAGTTGGTGCTGACCTCCACCTCCTCGGGCCTTTCGACGAGGGAGGCGTCGATGGCCCCGGTGTCGGTCGCGGCGCGGACGACACCGGAGCGGATCCGGTCGAGACGCATCGCGCCCCCGTTCGAGGTCAGGTCGATCGGTCCGGAGACGTCGGAGACCGCGATGGCGCCGGTGTCGGTGTTGACCTGCAACGCCGAGTCCAGACCGGTGGCGGACACGGGGCCGCCGTCGGTGCGGATCGTCGTCGTGGTCCGGGTGGGCAGGGCGACCTCGTAGCGGACCCGGCACTCCGAGAGCAGGGAACAGTCGGCCCCCAGGGTGAGGGTGTCGCCCTCCAGTCCCCACTCGCCGCCAGCCTGCCCCGAGTCCTCACGGGTCACCCGGAGCCCCTCGCGCTCGGAGGGGACCAGGTCGATCGTCGCGAAGTCCCCTTCGATGACCAACGGTTCGGGCACGAGGTCGTAGACGCGCTCCTCCGGAGGGCCGAGTTCGGGGGAGGACGAACACCCCGCGGTCAGGGTCAGGCACAGGGCGGCGGTCGCGACGCGTACGGACCACGGACTCACGAGACCTCCTCCGCCACGCGTGGGACGATCCCGGGGTGGCCGCCCATGAGGGACCGGTACCCGCTTCCACGGGTAGGGCATGCCCATGACCGGGAAAACGTCCGGTCGGTTTCGCCCGCGCCCGGCCCTCGGGAGATGGCGGTGCGGGCCTCGACGAGCATGCGCGTCTTCCTCTGCGCCTCGTGAACGTCGACGCGATCTAGAGATAGGGGCGGAGCGCGTCGGCCTCGCTCCGGAGCCGGCGCGCCGCGTCGTGTCGGCCGTGGGCCTCGTAGCGGTCGGCCTCGACGGTCCGCTCCTCGATCTGTTCGTTCAGCAGGGCCCGGACCCTGTCGGCGGACAGGACACGACGCGGGGCCTCGGTGGAGCCGACCCCGGACCGGGACCCGGCGATGTGCTCGTTCGTGGTGGCGCTCGGGGTCTCCGGCGCGGGCGCGGCCTCGGCGTTGTCCAGGGCGGCCAGGGCGGTGCGCAGCGCGGAGACGGTCTCGCGGCGCCGTTCCCGCATCGCCGTGACCAGGTCGGAGCGCATCCTGGCGCGCGGGGTGTCGGCGTCGGCGGTGGGAGGGGTGCGAGGTCGGTCGTTCATCCGGGGCCTCCGGTTCTCACGTCATGGTCGGCGACCATGAAGGGTCGTATAAATCCCTATCGTTATCTATCTTGGTCATTATGTCTACTCGTAAATCCCTATAGGGAATGATCGAGGGTGTGGTGGGGTGTCGAGCCCTCGCCCGCGCCGGGGCGTCGAAGTCTCCGGTAGCGCAGCGGCGCCTCGCCATGGGCGCGTCGGAACGCGTGGGAGAAGGCGAAGGGGGATCCGTACCCCACCCGGGAGGCGATCTCCTCCACCGACAGATCGGTGTCGCGCAGCAACCCCCGGGCGGTGTTCATCCGCCACCAGGTCACGTAGCGCATCGGGGACAGGCCGGTCAGGATGGAGAAACGGCGGGCGAAGGTCGCGCGCGACATCCGTGCCTCCTTCGCGAGGGAGACCACCGTCCACGGGGCGGCCGGGTCCCGGTGCAGCGCGGCCAGGGCGGAGGCCACGCCCGGGTCGGCCAGGGCCCGAGCCCACCCTCCGGCGCCGTGGCCCGGGCGCGGATCCAGGCAGGCGCGCAGGACGTACAGCAGCAACGTGTCCAGGAGGAGGGGGAGGAGGGCGTCCGACCCCGGTCGGTCGGCGACGGTCTCCTCGTCCAGATCCTTCAGGACGCGCGCGATCGCCGGGTCGCCGTCCCGGACGTGGATCTGTGCGGGGAGGGCGGTGAGCAGCGGATGCGAGCGTTCACGGTCAAGCCGGTACCCGCCGGCGACGAACACCGTGGGCGGGTGGGGGCCGGGTTCGCCGTAGACGTACCGGCGGAAGCCGCCCTCGCCCGGCCTGGCCTCCTCCAGGGCCGACTCCGGCTCGAGCGGGCCGCCGCTCAACCCGTAGCCATCGCCGTGCGGGGAGAAGACGATGTCGCCGGGCCCCAAGGAGAGGGGATCCCCTTCGTCCGGGAACAGACGACAGGTGCCGCTCAGGACGGCCATGAAGCCCGCCACACCGGGATCTCCGGGGAGATACCACCCCCAGGGGCCGTGCGCCTCGATCCGGGCCGAGCCCGGGGTCCCCGCGCGCATGGAGGTGGCCACGTCGCTCAACAGATCCATGGCGAAAGTCTAGATCGGTGAGCGTCTCACGAAGGAAGAGCGGACTCAGGATCATGGATCGTCTCAGAAGAGCTACCTAGTGTCGAACCCATGAACAGAGAAGAAGAGGACGGGAAGATCGACGCCGAGGAACTCTCACGGACGCCTCTGCCCGAGGATCCCTCCTGGCGAGACCTCGTGGTCCTACCGGACACCCCGCTCATCGGCCCCGCCCACGTCACCGTCGAAGGGGACCCCGCGGGAGTCTCCGACCCCGAGCGGATTCTCGTCGAAGGGGGAGAGCCCCTGGTCCTGCGTACCGCGGAGCGCCACGGCACCTCGGTGATCGTCGACCTGGGGCTGCTCGCCATGGGACGCCTGGAAGTGGTGGTCGAACGGATCGCCGGAGCCCCGCTGAGGGTGGCCCACGCCCAGTTCCGCGATCGACTCTCCCCCGAAGGCGACGGGATCGCCGCCTTCTTCGGAACCGACGCGGCCCCCTGGTCGCGGGTGGACCTCTTCGCTCCCAGGGAAGGGCGCGCCACCCTCGTCGCCGACGGCAAGCGCGAGTCGCGCTATCTGCTCCTGACCCTGGACGGTCCGGGCGAGGCCGTGATCGACCACGTCCGGATACGCTCCACGGTCTACCCGGTCGCCCGCGACGGGCACTTCCTCTCCGACGACGCGCTGGTGAACCTGGCCTGGCACGGTGGCGCCCACACAGGCGACCTGGCCTCGGTCAGCGAGGACAGCGATCTGCCCGGAGCGCCCGAGGGGCCGAGCCCCTGGATGCTCACCACCCCCTTCGACCGGGTCATCTTCATGGGCGATCTGCACATGCAGGCGTTGGCCGGCTACCGGCAGAGCGGCGACTACGGGTGGCTGGTGCGCGAGTCGCTACGCCGTTTCGGCTGGATCCAGAACCCCGACGGTTCCCTTCCCCCGGCCGCCTCCCACCTGGTCCACGGCGACCCCGAACACCCCGATGATCCGGGCCCGGCCGACGGGTGGCGGGTCCCGGAGAACGGACCCGACCCCGACCTGGCCCTGGGACGTGTGGGACCGGACGTCTCCCTGTTCCACGACGTGAGCATTCACGGCTTCACCGTTTTCTGGATCGCCTCCCTCGCCGACCACCACCTCCACACCGGCGACACCGGATTCGCGCGAGCGATGCTCCCCGTGGCCCGGCGGGCGATCGCCTTCCTGGAGAGTCGGACCGACGCCGACGGCCTGTTCCGCGAGGAGGAGGACCGGCGTACCGACCCGGAGGCGCCCTTGGCGATGGTCGCGAACTGGTCGCCCCTGGACCTGGCGTCCGGGGTCGACGCGCTCACCAACGCGGTCCTGTACGACGCGCTCCGAGGACTGGCCGCCTTGGAACGCGACGTCGCCGACGACGTCGACGCCGCCCACCGCCTGGAGGAGCGGGCCGAACGTCTGCGGCGGGCCCTGGTGGACCGGCTCTGGGACGAGGAGGCCGGGGCCGTGATCCTCAACTCCGACGATCCGTCACGGGACCGCACCGGTGACGCCAACGCCGGAGCCCTCGTCTTCGGGATCCTGGACCCCGAACGGGCCCGGCGCGTGATGCGCCACCTGGGGACCACGCTGGCCACGCCGTACGGAACCCGCTCCAGCGAGTTCGAGGACAACCCCTATCGGGCGTCGGACATCCAGGGCTACATCCAGGCCTTGGACGCGTTGGGACGTGTCCGGAACGGGGACGTCCAGGGCGCCCTGGACCTGATCCGGCGCTGGTGGGGCCACATGGTCGAGACCGGCCCGGGGACCGGCTGGTTCTCCTGGGAGAACGACGGCACGCGTGAGCCCGGGGCCTTCGCGAGCACCCCGTGGACGACCCCCGTGCCCGCGCTGAGCGAGGGCGTGCTGGGGGTGCGCCCCACCGCTCCGGGCTACCGGCGATGGAGGGTGGCCCCGGGCCTCGCCGACCTGGGGTGGGCTCAGGGACGGGTGCCGACGCCGGACGGGGGACTGGCGGTCCGCTGGGTGCGAGACCGGGAGGCCGGGACCTTCGTCCTCACCGTGGAGCCCTCGGGCGGAGCGGGCGAGGTGCTGGTGCCCCTGGACGGGGAACGACGACGTGTCGCGGTGGACGGGGTGCTCCGTTGGGACGGCGACCGTCCGGTGCACACGTCGGCTGAGCGGGGGAGCGAACCCCGCCTGGAGGGGGACGGTCTCCTCTTCCCGGGGGTCGAGGGCCCGCATACCTTCGCCTGGGGACCCTGACCCTCCGGCGCCCCGGGCGGCGACGTTCGCCCGGGGCACGCCGGGTCAGGGGGAGCGCGGGGTGCGGAAGTCGCGGGCGCCCGGGGCGAGGGCGGCCAACGCCGGGGCGAGCACGCACAGGAGGGCGCACGCCAGAAGGACCGCCTCGAAGCCGAAGGCCTGGGCCGCCGGGGCGATGAGGGCCAGGCCCACCGGGGCGAACCCGTAGGCGAACAGGAAGTCCAGGGCCGATACCCGCGCCAGCTTGTCGGGGGCGACCTCGCGCTGGGCGGCGGTGAACCAGGGGACGTTGAACAGCTCCACGCCCAGCCCCACCACGGCGTAGGCGGCGAACACGACCACGGCGCCGACCGGGAAGGCCAGGCTCAGCGGGGCCAGGGCGTACAGGCCCAGGCCGAACAGCGCCCAGAGGCCCTGGGCCCGGGGACGCCAGCGGGACATGAGGAGGGCGCCCACCAGGGCGCCGGCGGTGTAGGCGGTCAGCGCTCCGGCGAGGACCGCCTCGGTGCCGTAGTGGTCGCGGCCGGCCAGGGGGAGCAGCACGTTGGTGGCCGAGTAGCCGAGGGCGATCACCGTGGTCAGGGCGGCCAGCCCGGACAGGAACCAGGGGTGGCGTCGTGCCTCGGTGAGCCCTTCGAGGAACTCCATGTGGAAGGGGCGGCGCTCCGGTCGTTCCTCGGTGGCGAGGGTTCCGCCTCGGGGCAGGAGGGCGGCGGCGAGCCAGAGGACCATGGTGGCCATGAGGAGGGTGCCGGGACCGGTGACGGTGGCGGCCAACGCGGTCAGGCCCGGGGCGAGCAGGGTCACCCCGCGCACCGAGAAGGTCAGGGCGGCGTTGGCCTGCTGACGTTCCTCGACGGGGACCACCTCGGCGGTCAGCGCCTGGAAGGCGGGGCGACAGGCTCCCTGGCCCACGCCGACGACGGTGGCGGCCAGGGTCATCAGGGTGGTGGAGGTGTCCAGGCCCAGGGCCAGGACGGGGGTGGCCGCGGCGGCGGTGAGTCCGGCGACCAGGACCACGGCGCGACGGGGGTGCCGGTCGGCGAGCACCCCGCCCAAGGGGACGGCGACCAGGAACCCGGCGGTGCGTCCGGCCAGGACCAGCCCGAGGGCGACGGCGCTCAGGGAGCCGTGCAGGACGGCCAGGCCGAGGATGAACGGCATGGCCCAGGTGGCCAGCCCCGACGCGGTGGTCGCGCACCACAGACGGACGAAGTCCGGGCGCCGGAGCGGGGTGGAGCGCCGGGCGTCGGTCGTGGGCGGTGTCGTCGAGGGCACGGGAGCTCTCATCTCCGATCGTTCGAGGTGGGTCGGGGCCACTCTAGTGAAAATGATTATCACTCGCTACCGGGATCGCCGAACCCGACCTGGGGCGGATGGGAGGCCCTGGCGTGCAGGGGTTGGCGTGTCCGTGGAGGGGGGACGACACGTGGGGGTGTGCCGGAATCGTGGGGATTCGTGAGATGAATCGGGGGTGACAACGGTTTTCATTTTTACTATAGTCACCGCTCGAACACGCGTCGCCACGTTCTCCCTCCCCACACCACCCACACCCCCGAAGCCCCCGTCATCGGAAAGGACCCCCCTGTGACACCCCTTCTGATCGATCAACTCCCCCCGCCCCTGCCCGCGGAACGGATCATCGAACTCAACCGCCCCAAGACCGACCTCCACACCCTGCGTCACTACTCCTGGAACGGATGGGACTTCGAGGTCCCGCCGGGCGTCTTCGTCCCCGGGGAGACCAGCCGGATGATCCACCGACGCCTCCTCGACGACGAGATCGACGTGCGCGGACGCTCCTACGCCGCGATGGGCGTCGGCCTCGGCGTGGAGGCGATCGTGGCCGGCCTGCGCGGCGCGTCCCACGTGTACGCCCTCGACGTCCACCCCGCGAGCGTCGAGGCGACCGAGGCCGGCTACCGACGGATCGTCGGCGACGACGGCCCCGGGACCCTCCACCTCGGCGTCGGAAACCTCTTCGACCCCCTGCCCGACGGCACACGCCTGGACGTGATCACCTTCAACCCTCCGGCCGTCAGCCGACCGGTGAGCGAGGACCCCGACGTGGTCCGCAACGTCTGCGCGGGCGCCGCCGTCACCGACGCCTTCTTCAGCGAGATCGCCGAACGCGACCTGCTCGCCCCCGGAGGCGAGGTCCACCTCATCGTCTCCAACACCGCCGACCTGCGGCACATCATCGGGCACGCCGTCGACGAGGGCTTCACCGCGCACGTCCACCACCGGCACGACTGGAACGACGGCGTCCTGACCTACCTCTTCCGCCTCACGAGGGAGGACGCCCGATGAGAGACCTCGACACCCTGTTCCGGACCGTGCTCGACACCCCGGACCTTCCCATCGCCACCAGCGTCTTCTGGGTCCAGCACGGCACGCGTCTGGCCGGCGGCGACGTCACCTACCTCAACCGCTACGTCCTCGTCCGCATCGGCAGGGCCTTCGGCGCCTGCGCCTTCGAAGAGGGCGCCCTGGATCCCGACGTGTGCGCCGCCTACTCCGGCCGCCCCCTCGCCGAACTGTTCGAAGGCCCCGCGCCCCTGCGCCTGGCCGCCCTGGACGCCTACCTCGCGCAGAAGGAGCCCCACTCCCAGGACCCCCGGGCCGAGGCCGTCCCCCTCCCGTTCGGGACCCCCGAGGAACGGGCCGTGGCCCGGGACCGGGCGGTCACCGGACTCCTTCCCGACCCCGAGGGCCGAAGGATCGCCCTCATCGGTGTCGTGAACCCGCTCGTCGCCGCCATCCGTGAACGCGGCGGCGAGTGTCTGCCCTGCGATCTCAACCTGCGTCGCACCCAGTGGGGCGACCCCGTCGAACCGGACATGGAGAAGGTCCTGTCCGAGGCCGACGCCGTCGTCGCCACCGGGATGACCCTGGGCAACGGCACCTTCGACCGGATCCTGGAAAGCTGCCGGGAGCGTGGGACACCCCTGGTGATCTACGCCCAGAGCGGTGCCGCCGTCGCCCGACGGTTCCTGGGGTCCGGTGTCACGGCGCTGTCGGCGGAACCCTTCCCGTTCTCCCAGTTCAGCGCGGAACCGACCCTGCTCTATCGATATCGCTAGGAGGCCGAGGCGTGACCCTCGGAACCGGACAGGCCACCTGCCACCACGGTGAGGTACTCCAGGGAGTCTTCCTGGACGGGCGGGGACGACCCACCCGCGGCCTGGTCACCCTGCCCATGGCCGAACCCGCCACCCGCGCGGTGTTCACCCCCTTCTCCGTCGGCGCGCCCACGGGCGTGACCGTGGATCCACCGGATCGGACCAAGGCGGCCCGCGCCGCCGAACTGGCCGTCGCCGAATGCGCGCGACGTGCCGGGGTCCGGCCGGTCGGCGGTCACCTGAGCGTACGAGGGGGCGCGACGCCCGGTCTGGGAATGGGCTCCTCGACCGGTGACGTGACCGCCGCCGTGCGCGCGGTGGCCGCGGGTCTGGGCGTCCGACTTCCCGTGGAGGTCGTGGCGAGGGTGGCGGTGGCGGCCGAGGGCGCCAGCGACCCGGTCATGTTCGGTGAACGGCCCCTGCTGTTCGCCCAGCGGGAGGGGCGGGTCCTGGAGGACCTCGGGGCCGCCCTGCCCGAACTGGTCGTGGTGGGCTGCCTGACCGGTGACGGTCGTCCCGTCGACACCCTCGCCCTTCCGGGAGAGGTACGACCGAACGACGTCGCCGTCTACGAGCGGTTGCGCTTCGCCCTGCGGGTCGCGATCACCGATCGCGACGCCGCCGGGGTGGGTCACGTGTGTACGGAGAGCGCCATCCTCAACCAACGGATCCTGCCCAAGACCGAGCTCGGCTCCCTGCGCGGGATCGCCCGGGCCTGCGGCGCGGTGGGTATTCAGGTGGCGCACAGCGGCAACGTCGCCGGTGTGCTCTTCGACGCGACCGACCCCGATCTACGACCCCGCGTCGACGCGGCGGTCGACCGACTCGGGCGGGAGGGACTCACCCCGACCCGGGTCTTCTCCACCTCTTCGAGGAACACCCTGAACCCAGGGGAGCGATCTTGGACGACCACGTATCCGAAGCCATCGCCAGACCTGATCTGATCGACCTGGGCGAGGGCCTGCTGTGCCTTCGCTTCGAGTCCATGAAGGTGGCGTCCGCCCTGGCGGCGGTACGCCACCTGCTCGACACCGGGGTGGTCCGCCCCGGTGACACCCTGCTGGACAGCTCCAGCGGTATCTACGCCTACGGGCTGGCCCTGGCCGCCCACAGATACGGTTTACGCTGCCACATCGTCGGCTCCACCACCATCGACCATCCCCTGCGGATCCAACTGGCCGTCCTCGGAGCGACCCTGGAGCGGATGCCGCCCTCCGAAGATCTGTCCCTGGACCAGAATCGTCGGGTCCACCGGATCAAGGAGGTGCTCCGGGAGAACCCGCACTTCCACTGGATGCGCCAATACCACGACGCCGTCCACGGACTCGGCTATCGGGCGGTCGCCGACCGGATCCTCAAGGAGGTGGGGACCGGGCCGCTGACCCTGGTGGGCGGGGTCGGGTCGGGCGCCTCCACGGGGGCGCTGGCGCGTTACGTTCGCGAAAGCCTCCCCGACACCCCGCTGGTGGGGGTCCAGCCCTTCGGCAGCGTCACCTTCGGCAGCGACGGCGTCGACGATCCCCAGATCATCATCGCCGGTATCGGCAGCTCCATCCCCTTCGGCAACGTCGACCACACCCTCTACGACACCCTCCACTGGACCTCCTTCGACTCCGCGCTCGCGGGAAGCGTGGACCTGCTCCGTCGCCACGCGGTCTTCGCGGGACTCTCCGCCGGGGCCGCCTACCTGGTGGCCCGCTGGGAGGCGGCGCGTACGGGCCGGCGGGTGGTGTTCGTGGCGGCCGACACCGGGCATCGCTACGTGGACTCGGTCTTCGCCCACCACGAGAGCGCCCTTCCCATCGACGATCTCGCCCCGACGGCGATCGACGACCTGGCGGGGCTGGCTCCGCCCTGGTGCCGGATGGAGTGGGGGCGTCGTCCCGCCCCCGAACAGGCCGTCCATCGTGCGGACTGAGTAGTCGGTAGGGGACGGAGGAAGCCCCACGTAGGTGGGGTGGTCGGTCGCCGATCGGGTGATGAGCCCGATCGGCGACCGGGGTCGTGGGGGGAGGGGCGGGCCTGGCCGATGCCGGGATGTGGAGGGTGGTCTCCTCCGGCACGGTTCGGTCGAGGACGGTCGTGGTAGGGATGGGTGAGGAGCGGAGGCTGCTTCGCGGCGAAGGTTGCGGGAAGGTAACGGCCTCTGTTTCCGCAGGTCATTTTCCCCTGAGCCCCACGCACGCGGGGATGGACCGAACGGTCCGACAAGATCCCGATGATGCGATGGCCGCGCCCCGAGCGCATATCCACGGTCCTCAAGGGGCCGCGCCCACGTTTGTCCATGCCTTCCGTCCTGGCTCCATCAGGCAGAGCCGCTTCGTGGAGGCGGTCCCCGTCCCATGCCGCGTCCGGTCACGTAGGTTCGGCGCATGGGACACAGGGAGAGCTCTGAGGACGGTAGAGGTCGTTGGGTCGTTCACGGTGAACGCGCCATCTATGACAGTCGGTGGGTGCGGTTGGGGAAAGCGGATATCACCACACCTTCGGGGAGCAGGTTCGAGCACCACACGGTCACCTTGCTCTCGGCTGCGGTGATCGCCATCGTGGACCGGGCCGGTGAGCATGTCCTGATGAGCTACCGGCACCGGTTCGTGCCCGATGTCTGGGGTGGGAGCTGCCCGGCGGGCTCTTGGACCCCGAGGAGACTCCGGAACAGACCGCCGTACGTGAGGCCTTGGAGGAGACCGGCCACCAGGTCGGCTCGGTGGAGCACGTGGCCACCTTCGAGCCGATGATCGGCACGGTCCGCAGCCCTCACCATGTGTTCGTCGGCCGTGACGCCGAACCGGTGGCGGATCCGACCGAGTTCGACGAGGGCGTTTACGAATGGGTGCCTCTGGCCGAAGTCCGCGGCCTGATCTCCAAGGGACGTATCCAGAGCTCGGGCACCCTCATCGCTCTACTTCACATTCTCGCTTCCTGAGGCCGTCGACCTGGGTGGTTCGCCGCTCGGCGTACAGGTACGGTTCTCCTCGACCGAACCCGAGCTCCCACATCGGAGCAGCCACACAAAGAGCCCCGGCCTCCTTACCGGTTGTGGGGCGGACCCTCCGGATCCGAGGCCGCGAGTTCACGCAGTTCTTGGAGGATCGGGATCGCAGCGATCTTCTGTTCCGATAGATCCTCCCAGGAGATTCCCGAGGGGCGGCGGCGAGGCGGACAGGAGATCGCCCCGTCGGGGGTGACGATCAGGTCGACGCTCACGTCGTGTTCGGCTTCAGGGATGGGCTCGTCCAGGACTTGGAGTTCGTGGACGGTGGTGACGATGAGGGTGTCGTCGGAGACGAGTCCGGCCTGGGCGAGCAGTCCCATCTCGATGTCGGAGTACCCCGCCCCTTTGCCCAGGCGGACTCCGTCGAGGTTGACGGCGACGCTGCCGCAGACGATCACGTCCACCGCTCGCATGCGAGCGGGTCGGGTACGCGAGGCGTGTTCGGCGGCTCCTGCGCCGGTGACGGCGATATCCGCAGGAGCCGTGAGGGTGCTCGGGTCGAGGAGGTAGAAGGGGTCGGCGCCGGCGATTCTCGGCACCGCCATGTACAGCAATCTGCCCTCTCTCACCGTGGCCAGACGGACTTCGGTCTGGGCCTTGTCGGGGTTGGCTTTGACGACCCGGGCCTTCTGCCAACGCGGGTGGGCGGTGAGGTGTCCGGCGGCTCTGTCCGCGCCGTGGAAGTTCGGGATCTTGCCGTTCACGGGGCCGGAACGGCCCGCTTGGACAGAGTCCAGGCGCTGCCACACCTTGTGGCGCAGTTGGGCCTTGGCGTCGGTGATCCGATCAGAGCTCATGGGGTCCTAACGGGTGATGAGGTCGATGAACCGGACCTGACCGTCGATGATGGCGAGAAGGGGGCGTCAAGGGGCGAACAACGTTAGTGATCAGGGAGGTCGCTCCACCTGCGTGCGTGGTGTGAGCGATGTCGGTCGCAGTGCCGCAGCGCTGTTGCTCCCGCCGCGATGGCACGCCGGTCGACCATCATCGTTTACAAGATCCATATCGAGGAGCGTTCGTGATCGTCACTCCCCTTCGCCCTGAACGGATCGGCGAAGTCCTACAACTCATGGAACTCGGCGAGCCGTACATCTCCGCACGTACCCTGTCCGATTACTGGCTTTACGCCACCCTGTTCTCCTCCACTTGCCCCGTCGCCATCAACACCGATGACACCGTCGCCGGAGCGGTGATCGCCTTCCGCAGCCAGGACGACCCGGCGGACATCTACGTGCAAGACGTCATGACCCATCCCGATCACCGATGCCGCGGTATCACCAGAGCGCTCTTGCAGAACGTGCGTTCCCAGGCCGAGAAGTGGGGTTGTCGGCGTCTCTACCTCACCTCAGAACCCGACAACCAGGCGGCGCACGCCGGCTGGATCGCCCTCGGTTTCACGAACGTCCCCGGCGACCACGAGATCAACGGCGTCTCCGTCATCACCGACTTCAAGGGGCCGGGCCGTAGCCGAGCCGTCTATCAGTTGACTCTGAGCTGAGCCGGTGGGCGGCTGGAGGTTGTTTCCGGTTGAAGGTTGCGGGAAGATAACGGCCTCTGTTTTCGCAGGTCATTTTCCCTGAGCCCCACGCATGTGGGGCTGGGCCGCCGATGGCTCGGGCCCAGACCAGGCTGTCGCGCTGAGCCCCACGCATGTGGGGCTGGGCCGGTGTTCTCCTTCCTCGGTGGTTGTGGTGGTGGCTGAGCCCCACGCATGTGGGGCTGGGCCTCCTGGGTCCACTTCTCGACCTGGGCGTCGACCCTGAGCCCCACGCATGTGGGGCTGGGCCGGACCGGGCGGGGAGAACACCCCTTGGCGACCGCGGGGTGAGGGCACTCGGGTGAATGTTTCCGGCCAGAGCACTAGCCGAGCGTGAGCCACTGAACGCCGAGCCTCGTCACCTCGGCTCGCTCTTCGTCGGTGAGGTCCGCGCGTCCTGTCGCCTTGCGCAGGAACACTTCCGGGTCCCATTCCAGCGCTTCGATGGCTGGAATGTGATCAGGGCCCGCGAGAAGATCCAGCAGGACCGAGCCGGCTTCCGGGGTCAGCCAGGGGTCGCGTTCCAACGCGTCCGCCAGATCCAGGCCGTGCACGGCCACCTCGACCACCCGCGTCAGCAGGAAATCGGACAGCAACATGGCATCGCCGTGCCGCGTTCTCACCACGCGCCCAGCAGACTCCTGTCGGCTCATTTCCTCGACGCGCTGCCACGTGGCCGTGAAATCCTTGACCAAAGAAGCACCGGTGACGTGCTGGTTCGCATAATCTCGCGCGAGTTCAATACGCGCGGTGTTGGTCTGTTCACTGAACCGTGCATCCGGGCGATAGTATTCGACCGCATCGATGTCGGCGGCCTCCGGAGCAGGGGCGGCCAGCATTTCGGGAACCCACGCGAGTACGACACGGATGTGTCCGAGCAGTTCGCGCACCGACCACGGCTCGCATCGTGTCGGCCGATCCCACTCGGTCTCCGATAGCCCATCGGCTTCCTGCGACAGACGATTCGCCTCATGCACGAGCGCGTCGAGCGCGATACTTGAATTCATGCCGAACAAGCTATAACACAGGAAAATGCCAGGGGCGCTTGTCTGTACTTGTGTACTCATAACCGGTCGAGTAGTCGCCGAATGAGCTGTCCTTGGAATGACGTGGCCGTTCTGTCCGTGGCCGCGGCGCTCCGGACACGGGCTTGGCCATCTGAGCCCCACGCACGTGGGGATGGACCGAAGGCCCGTGCGGAGTTCCCCCAAACTCGCGCCTGAGCCCACGCACGTGGGGATGGACCTCCACTATGGGGCTGTACTCATTCACGCCGCCCCTGAGCCCCACGCACATGGGGACGCCAGGTCCCGTGTTCCCGGGGGTCGTGTCGAGCCGCAGTGAAGGTGATGGCGCTCGACACAGGGAAGATGTCAGTGTTCAGGAAGTCCTCGGGGCAGCCGTTCCGGCTTCAGACCACCGTCCCGGGGCGTGTGCGGGCGACGGTGACGATGTTGTCGCTCGTGGCCGTGAAAGGAGCCCGTGACCAGTCGCCGTAGCGGACCTCCACCTCCAGCCCGGCTTCGTGCAGGAATTCGTCGAGGTTCTCCGTGTCCAGGAAGCGCAGGCTGCCTGCGTCGACCCGGAGGGTTTCGCCTTCGCGGGTGGCGGTGGTCTCGGTGAACGTGACCACGTCGCCGTTCACGGACTCGACGTAGTGCGACACCCTCAGGGCACGTCCCCGGTGATCGACCACATCGGTGGCATGTTCCGGGGTCCAGCCCTCCCAGGCGCGGACGAGGGGATTGCGGGTACCGAACACGAACTTTCCCCTTGGGGTGAGCGCCCTCCGGATCGCACTCAGCGCGGAGTGGAGTTGGTCGTTGGTCACGAACACCTGGAAGGCATTGCTGGCCATGATCGTGAGTTCGAACTTTCGCTCCCACTCCATGTCCTCGGCTCGGCCCTCCACCCATGTGATGTCGTCGCGAGTGCGTGCCCGGTCGAGTGAGGCGTCGTCGGGGTCGATTCCGCAGAGTCGTCCGGTGTGCCCGCGCTCGCGGGCGCGGTGCAGCAGCATGCCGGTACCGCAGCCGACGTCGAGGACGGACGTAGAGGCCATGACGTGGGAGAGGTAGAAGTCATCGCTCGGGCCCCAGGGGTTGAGGATGTCGTAGAGGGCGGCCGCATCGGCGTCGGAGTACATGGCGACAGTGTGTTGTCGGGTGCCCTCGTTTGGCCAGGGTTTTTTGTCGGAATCGTCCGCCCGGAGCAGGGGGCGAAGGAGGTGGGCTGCTGACATCTTTACTGCGCCGACCACCGACACGTTGTCTGAGTTGCCACTGACATCCCCGCTGCGCTCGGACAGGTCGGGGCCGCACCCCCGTATGCGGGGATGGGCTGGTGTAGCTCGCCGAGTATGAACGAGACGAGGCTTGGGTCCCACTCACGCGGGGATGATCCTGTCATTGAGGGGCCGTTCGAAGACATCGAGGCCTGCTCCCCGCGTGTGCGGGGATGGCTGAAGTCGGTGGGGTGTTCGTGAGTTCCGGTGGGCTCTGTAGGTGTGTGGTAGGGATGAGTGAGGGGCGGAGGTCGCCTCCTTGTGAATGTTGCGGGAAGATAACGGCCTCTGTTTCCGCAGGTCATTTTCCCTGAGCCCCACGCACGTGGGGATGGACCGGCGGCCAGGACTTCCGGGGTGACGTGCTCCAGCTGAGCCCCACGCACGTGGGGATGGACCGCCTTCGGCCGGTTGGAGAAGCGTCGACTGCTGCTGAGCCCCACGCACGTGGGGATGGACCGGTGTTCTCCTTCCTCGGTGGTTGTGGTGGTGGCTGAGCCCCACGCACGTGGGGATGGACCGATGCGTCGGTCGGCTGAGACGGGGACGTCCAGCTGAGCCCCACGCACGTGGGGATGGACCGGAGGACGAGAACCAGCTTCTCCAGCCGCTCGCCTGAGCCCCACGCACGTGGGGATGGACCGCTCCCGTAGAACGTCAGCCCCAGCAAGAGCGGCTGAGCCCCACGCACGTGGGGATGGACCGGCTGTCCCGACTTGCTCGGAGACTGCAACACGCTGAGCCCCACGCACGTGGGGATGGACCGAAACTTCGGGAGATCATCCGCGAGGACATCACCTGAGCCCCACGCACGTGGGGATGGGTCGTCTGCGCCTCCGACGTTCCCGACGTCCTACTCTGCGACTCCTGTCTGAACGCGCTCACCGGTGTCTTGGCCGCCGCCCCTTACCGCTACCCAGCGCCGCCCGGGGCCGTCGCGTCCGCCCGAGCCACGCTGAGGGGCACCCGTGCCGCTCGCCTGGCTCTGGTACCGCTGCTGGGGGTGCGGCGGCTTACCGAGCGGTGTTCGCAGTGTCAGACGAAGGACCTCACCCGGATCACCGAGCGAGGCCCTGTCATGTGTGGCCACTGTGGCCTGAGCGTGCAGGAGGCCAACCAGTGAGTGAGGTCAAGAATGGGCGGGTTCGCTTCGCTCTGCACGCACCTGCCACCCACTGCCCTCCCGGCGGAGCACAGGGCGCACCTGCGCCCATCCCGGGCAGCCGGCGGTTCGCCACTCCTGGACCCACCCGCGAGCCGTGGACTCAGCGGGGGCGCCGATGGTGAGAGCATCTAGCCCGACCGGTCGAAACAGGAAGGCACCGGCTGCGTCGGCCACGCCGATGCCGAACCCCTGCGGCCCTCCGAGGACGACCAGCTCGCTCGGATGTGTGGCGTACAGCCAGGCCCGGAACTCTGCGGGGTCGTCGCCGTCCTCGAACACCCGGACCGTCCGTACTCCGTCAGCGAGCCGAGCCAGCAGGTTCTCGGCGTCGGCCGGGTGCTCCTTCGCCCACGCCCCTGCGATCCACCACGTCGCGCCCTGGTCGTCCTGCGCGCGAGCGTCAACGCCTCGGGGCGGAACCGTCCATTGGTCGAGGTTGGCCCCGTGCATCTCGACGTACCCGCCCTGAGCCAACGCCAGGCCCTTCAGCCCGTGGCCCTCGCCGACCTTTGCGGTCACCACGGCGTGTGTCTTGACCAACCCTGCCAACTCGACCGGGGCAACGATCAACCCACCAGGACGGGTCTGTTCGACCCAGGCGTGCGGAATCGCTTCCGGGGTCGTCCAGGCGACCACGCGGTCGAAGGGAGCACCCTCGGGGGCACCCTCGTGACCGTCCGCCGCCAACAGCACGACGTTGTTCCGGCCTCCTTGGGAGTGGAGCCTTCGCGCCCGCTCGATCAGCTCCGGGACGACGTCTACCGTCACCACCGTCCCCGAGGGGCCGACGAGTTCGCTCAGCAGAGCGCTGCTGTAGCCCGAACCCGTTCCGATCTCCAGCACCTTCATGCCGGGCTGGAGATCGAGCCCGTCCAGGGTGACGGCGATGCGCTCTCGGGCCGTGGTCTGCGTGACGAGAGATCCGTCCGCGTTGAGCGTGTAGACGTCTTCGGGTACCGCCGCCAGGGCAGCGGACACGCGAGGGTTGTACTCCATGATGCCTTTCAGGTTCGAGTGATCACGATGAACGGGCGGTCCGGCTCTTCCTGCTCCCCGATCGGGGTTCCCTCTGCTTCGACCCACGCATGAGCGGCGTAGGGCATCAGGCGTACCCCGATGCACCAGTCCACAGCCTTGCGCATCAGTATCCCGGTCAGGGCTGCGGCCAGGCTGAGTTCCAGGCAAGCGGCCCGTCCGGGGAACCGCCGGGCAGCAGTTCGTGCTGCGGCGACCGCGTCGGCAGCCTCGGAAACGGAGGCAGGTCGGGTGCGGTGCTTGAGTGCCGTCAGGGTCTTCACGCTGTACTTGAGCGGGAAGCGCAGCAGCAGCACTGCCGACCAGAAACCGAGCGCGCCCAGGAGACGATGGGGCAGCCGCGGGCGTCGGGACGGGCCGGCGGGGAGAGCCATCGGAGTCGTCATTCTCCCTCCGGGCTCAGTAGGCCGCGCTCGCACAGGTCCTGCACGAGCCGGGTGACGTCGGCCTTCACGATCTGGGGGTCCGCTCCTGTTTCAGCGGACAGGTTTTCGGTCAGCTCTTCAGGGTCGGTGCCGCCGATAAGCGCATTCCAGAGCAGCGCGCTTGTGGGGTTCAGCCCGTAGAAGTGCCCGTTGCTCAGGTCGAGCAGCATTCCGCCGTCTTGTTGGAGGACGAACTTCACGGACTCAGAAGGGATATAGGCGACCATGTTCATACGTCTCCCGCGTACGTTTCGAGCTGTCGTAGCCACACCTCGGTGGCCACGACTTGACTGAGCGCGCCCATCGGCGCGCGTGCCCCGCTGATCGCCGCTTCGAGGTCGGTGCGCACGGCCGCGGGGTCGATGATGCCCAGGTCGGCCAGGCGCGAGTCGGTCAACAACGCACGCACCTCGCCAGCATTGACGCGGAGGCCGTGGTACTCGCACGCGGAGTAGTCCCCTTTGGTGCGCCTGGCGAACAGGTCGGCCGGGAGCCGATCAGCGAATGCCTGGCGCAGGAGCGGCTTGGCCTGACGCACCGTGGTGCGCTGCCAGGCAGGCACGGATAAGCACGCGGCCAGAACCCGGGAGTCGAAGAACGGCACCACCACAGGCACGTCCAGGCCAGCGGCCACATGCAGGAACGATCGGGTCGCGCTCCCATGCGCATGGATGATCCGCCTCGCATGGGCGTCGGCTCCGTCCTCCTCGCCCCCGGGGCGACAGACCCGGAGCGCTTCGGCCACCTGGGCTCGCGCCGAAGGCGTCGCCCAGCGGGCGACCTTGCTCACCTGAAGCCAGGAGATAGAGGACTCGAAGACCCGCACATGCTCGGCACGGCGTGGTCGCAGCGTTTCCAGCTCGGTAGCCGCGTTCGTGAGCGCAGTCCGATACGACATCCGAGACACGGCGACCGCCGCACGCACCAGACGATGCACCGGCCGGTGTCGCAGCCGTGCCCACCCCGTGCACTCCGTGAGGAACCGACCTGCGGTGGCGAGACGGACTCCGTCGGCGACGTAGGTGATCGGCGCCCCGAGCGCAACATCACCACCGTCTCCGACCAGGTGAACACCCGTTCCCGCTACCGGGGCCAGCCGGAACCGAGTACGGGTGTACAGCGGCGTATCCAGGGTCGGCAGGTCCGTGAACGGAGCCGAGGCCAGACCGGTGAACGGAAGCTCATCGCGGCCTCCGGTGAGGACCTGATGCTCTAGGCCGGGCTCGCCCTGGGCGAGCGCGAACGCATACCCGGCATCATCGTCGTTCACCGCGTAGGGGTCGGTGTAGGTCAACGCCGTAACCGGCCGAGAGTTCCGGGCGGCGAGCAGTGCCACCGTCGAGGAGTCCAACCCCCCGGACAGATCCGCCGAGACGGTTACGGCTCCAGCGGTGTGGGCTCTGACGGACTCCGTCAGCGCCTCAGCGAAAGCGTCGGGGGCGTCACGGACAGAGACGGAAGGCGGGTTCGGGCGCCGCTCGGTGCTCACGTGATCGCCGGAGATCACGAGGATGCGGGAGGGAGAGAGTGCCTGTACCCCGAGGTAGAGAGAATCGTCCGAGAGGCCGGGAACAGTGTCGGGGAGGATCAGGTGCGCTGCCAGCGCCAAGGGGTTAACCCGTGGTTGGGGCGACCGCGCGAGCGGCAGCGGGCTCAATGCCACATGAACGCCATCGCGGCGGCGGGCCCACCACCATCGGACCGTGCCGGCGAGATCACCAGCGACGGCAACCCTGTCTCCGTCACTGACCAAGGCACCGAAGCGTCCGGGAAGCGTTAGCACGCGGACCATCGCCCGAGCCGGGGTGGTGCTCGTGGAGATCAGGTCGGCTACGTCCTGGTCGCTGGACAGGCAGTCACCGAACAGGGTCACCGACAACCCCGCACCGATCTGACGGATCGGGCGGGGGTCCCACCGACTCAACCGGATCGTGGGTTGTGCGGGTGCGTCCGGCACCAGGTCCTCCTTCCAACGGGGCCGGGCGCGGACCATACAGGTCCGCGCCCGGGACCGGGGTTAGTTGTAGCGGGCCTGGTTCAGGTCCGCCGTGTCCTCTTGAGCGGAGCCGAGCGTGAGGTCGCGGGCGTCGCCCAGGTCGATCAGGACGGGCGCCTCGTAGCTCTGGGGGGTGTTCTCGTTCACGGTTCCTCCTTGGAATCGCTGTTCGTTAAGACCGGGTCGGGGGTCCTTCCCGGGGTGTGCGGGGCGAGCTTGGACTCCACACGGCCACGTGAGCGGCTGCTCACGTGGAGTTTTTCGGGGTCTTGCCTGCTGCGGTTTCGTGGTTGGGCGGCGCGACAGCGCGGGACGAGCGGGCCAGGGGACGGTTGCTCTCTCCGCTGTGTCCGGGCGTGCTCACCGCACCGTCGCGCCGATCAATAGGGGGCGAGGTCTGTCGCTCCTACGTCAGGTCGCCAGTTCGCTGACCGCTACTTCCGGGTCCGACGCCTCGTTGGATGGAAGCCCGGTCACCATGCGCGCGCACCGCTGTGCCCCTGCGACCGCGACCTTCGAGGATGAGCTGAAGATCGAAGCGTGATGTCGGCCGGCTTGCTTCTTCAGTTCGCCGTTCGAGTAGCCCGGGGCGCGATGAGGAAGCGGGGGCGCTACGTTCAGCCCCGTTCCCATGTTTCTCACCTCTGCTGGATTGACTATGCGTGCCGGTACCTGGCTGGCTTCCTGTAGCTCCCAATCGAACACGGACTACATCCGAAAAGCACCAGGGTCGGCGGCATAGTTTCTATGAACTGAATCCAGCTACTGACCTGGGGAAATGAGGACTGGGAGCCATTTCTATGCGGCCTTGGGGGTTGCGCTGATGATCTTCGCCGTTGCGGTTGCGGAATCCTCGGGCACTCTGTAACCGAACCCCCAGAAGGAGCGCGATGACGAAGTGGACGAAAGCGCAGATTCGCTCCCTCGTTGGCCGAATGCGGAGGCAAGGGCGATCAGATGACGAGATCGCTCAAGAGATCCGGACCGAATCCGGTGTGACTCCTCTGGCCGCATATCGGCTTCTCCACGGTTGGAGCCAGAACGAAGCAGCAGCGCGCTTCACGAAGGCGACACCCGGATTCGGGCTGGACCAAACTTCCATCAGCCGTTTGGAGCTGTGGCCGAAGCAAGGAGGCCGTGCCCCTCAAACAGTCCAGGTAGTTGCGTTCGCGCGGCTATACGGGACCTCTCCTCTGAGCCTGCTCAGCGCGGAAGCCCTTGACCGCTTGGACCAGGCTGAGCAGGCCGTCCTGCTGCGAGTCAGCCAGTCGCCCTCGCCGCTGGAACATCCGCTTCCGCCCCAGCGAGCGGCCCCCCGTCCCCCCTTCGAGGAACAACATCAAGCCACACCTTCTGAAAGGCAGGTCGAGATGGCAGCCAGGCGAGCAGTGCGATTCGGATCCCTGGTGGAGGGATCCAACACTGGAGCGGAGACGATCCAGGCGCTCTACGAAGAGACCGCCCGTATCGCGAGCGTCTACCCCAGGGTCCCGCTGAACGAGGTTCTGAGTGATCTCATCGAGGCCCAGGACATCACCTTCGTGCAGCTGGAGGGGAGGCAGAAACCTGCCCAGAGCAAGGACCTGTATGTCCTCGCCGGCGTTCTCAGCCTCATGCTGGCCAAAGCGAGCCATGACACCGGAGATCCCCAGTCGGCGATGAAGCAGGCTCGGACGGCCGCGATCTGCGCAGATCAGGCCGAACACCCCGGCCTCATGGTCCGTGTGCGGGCTCAGCAGAGCTTGATGGCCTACTGGGCCGGTTGGACCAGCGAGGCCGCACGCTACGCCACAGCGGCTGAAGGCCTCGCAGAGCACAGCACCGGGAGCGGAGCCGTGTGGCTTGCCTCTCAGACCGCGAGGACCTGGGCAGCGCTCGGAGACGGGGAGAAGGCCCTGCACACTCTCAATCGGGCCGAGGATCTGCGAGCCGCGGTAGAGCCCGATGATCTCGACGGCATGGGCGGCCTGATGAGATTCGCCCCCTGCCGACAGGCATACTACGAAGCGGAGACGCGCATCTGGGTCCCCGGCGAGGAGGACCAGGCCAAGCAGTCGGCGCAGCGCGCTGTTTCCGCCTACGAATCCGCGCATGAGCAGAACAGCGACGACTGGGCGTTCGGCGACGAGGCTGGGGCTCGCGCAGATCTGGCGTTCGCTCACGTGTGTCTCGGCGAGGTAGAGGGAGCCCGGGAAGCACTCGCACCGGTACTGGACTTGCCTGCGCAGCAACGGATCTCTGGCATTCTGCGAAGCGTGATGCGGGTTCACGAACCTCTCCGCAGGCCCGAGTACACCGGGAGTGCAGTTGTACGTCAGCTCAGGGAGGAGATCGAGACGTACGCTCAGACGCCCGCAGCGGCTATCACGGCCGGTCGTTAGCCTCTCACCATGGTTCCTATTTCCCTCGATGGCTCGGCCCTGTCTCTACGAGAGCTGAAACCCTCCGACGCCGAGGCGTTGCACACCGTTTACGGCGACTCCAAGACCGTCGAACACCTCAGCTTCACGCCTCGCACACTGGATCAGTGCAGGGCCATCATCGACTCCGCCGTGAAGGATGCGAAGGGCGATCCCCGCACGGTCTACATGCTCGCAGTGCTCCATGGTGGGGAACTGGTCGGTGCCGCCAGGCTAGCGAAGGACGAGCGTCCCCATTCCGCCCAGATCGGCTTCGCACTTCGTCATGACATGTGGGGGCGCGGACTGGGGGCGGAGCTCGTCCAGCTCTTGCTCCGCTTGGGGTTCGCCGAATTCGGTCTGGCCCGGATCTGGGGCGCCCGGTCTCCGGAGAACCCCGCGTCCGAAGCCGTGATGAACAAGATGGGGATGGTCGAGGAAGGCCGTATCCGGCGACATCTATGGACCGGTACCGCGTGGCGAGACTCCATCGTTCATTCGATCCTGTCAGACGAATGGGCCGGTTAGCCGCCGTTTCCTTGAAGCGCATCACCGCAGATCTTCAGATTCGATCTGGTGAGGGTCTGTGGTGATGCGCTTCCTCGGTACCGTGGACACAATGTCGCGGTAAGCGAGGAGGAATAGCGAGTTTCTGAGACACCGATCCAGCACTTCCGAGTAGACCAATACCTCTGGGACGCCGGCCTCGTCCGAGCTGCCCGTGAGGGAAGCTTCCTTCCATCTGTGCTGCGCGCCTACGTGGAAGGGTGCTCGTGATGGACGTCGAAGATCGCATCGCGGTCTTGCCTCCGGAGTACCGGAGACGGCCCGATGGGTAGGGCGCACGGACGTCTGCTCCGTTGGGGCGAGATCGAGCGGGATCACGGTATCCCGCGGGGAACCCTGAAGTCGTGGGTCCGTCGGGGCCACCTTCGCCTCTGTTCCTCACGAGGATGTCCAGACTGGTGGGGGAGTGGTGTTCGGGTGGGTGGTTGAGGGGTGTCGGGTTTGTCTGTTTCTCGACAACTTGCAGAAATGAGGGGTTGCTCGGGATAGCGTTGCAGGTCAGGAAGACTGCTCCCCGCATGTGTGGGGATGGCTGCTGTCCATGCACCCGGACGCGGGCGACCCCTGGCTGCTCCCCGCATGTGTGGGGATGGCTGCGGCCCCTGGCCGCGGTGGTCCTCCGCTTCCTCCTGCTCCCCGCATGTGTGGGGATGGCTGTCCTCTCAGGAAATCGGCTAGTCCTTCTGTATCCTGCTCCCCGCATGTGTGGGGATGGCTGACGGTCCCAGCGGATGCCATGCTTCGCCGACGCTGCTCCCCGCATGTGTGGGGATGGCTGAAGTCGGTGGGGTGTTCGTGAGTGCCGGTCGGCTCTGTGGGGGTGTGGTAGGGATGAGTGAGGAGCGGATGTCGCTTCGTGGTGAAGGTTGCGGGAAGATAACGGCCTCTGTTTCCGCAGGTCATTTTCCCTGAGCCCCACGCACGTGGGGATGGACCGTCCTCGGAGCTGTAGGCGGACGCGGGGATCAACTGAGCCCCACGCACGTGGGGATGGACCGGACAACACCTGGCCGCCGGTCGCGGTCTCCTCCTGAGCCCCACGCACGTGGGGATGGACCGGCGGCGCCATATTTAAATATGCCCCACGCTTTCTGAGTCCCACGCACGTGGGGATGGACCGACCTTGGTGACCCCGGCCCAGTCGGACTCCCACTGAACCCCGCGTACGCGGGGATGGGACGCCGCATTCGGGAAGGCGGGAGGCTGACACAGAAAGCCTCTGGCGGTCGGATCATGGGATGAATGACGTCACAAGTTCTTTTTCATTCCACCGACATCGCCTTCAGGAGGAGGCTAGGGTGTCTGTGTGGGTCGGATGTCTCATGGAAAAGCAGTAGCGATAGTCGCCGCATCCTGCCTGATGCAGGCGACCGCAGCGATGGCCGGATTCACCGCCACGCCGACCCTGTGGCAACTAACGATGCTCTCGGCCACCACCCTCCTTGCGGGGGGAGTAGCTTACCTGGGCGTCTTCTCAAAAAATCGAGTTATGAGACGTGGTAAAAGAGCCGCGGCTAAGAGCTCATCTCAAAAGCCCTGCGAGACGACTCTGAACCTGCCATGATCACGGACTGTGAGTGATGTGTTGCCCGATGGGCTCTGGGAGATCGTCCAGCCGCTACTGCCCTCGCCGCCGAAGACCGGCCGCCCCCGCGCTGACCAGAGAGCAGTGCTGACCACCGTGCTGTTCGTCCAGGCCTCGGGCTGTTCCTGGGAAAAGGCCGACGGCCTGTTCGGCATCACCCGCGCCACCGCCCACCGCTGGTTCCAGACCTGGACCGCGACAGGCCTGTGGCCCACGATCCACCGCGCGGTTCTGGACGAGCTGGGCAGAAGGGCCCTGCTGGACTGGTCCCGCGCCACCGTCGACTCCCAGTCGATCCGCGCCAAGAGAGGGGGAGAAGACAGGGCCAAACCCCACCGACCGGGGTAAACCCGGTTCCAAGCTCCATCTGCTGTGCGACAACCAAGGGCTGCCGCTGACCTGCGCGATCTCCGCGGCCAACGTCAACGACGGCGAAG